>CAYOGL010000006.1:0-172307 GCA_964403515.1 uncultured Burkholderiales bacterium
CCATCCGCGAGGGCGGCCGCACGGTGGGCGCCGGCGTGGTATCGAAGATCCTCGAATAGTCTTAACCGATTCAGACACACAGAGACATAAAGCCATGGCCCAGGCCCTCGCCAAGCAGAAGATCCGCATCCGCCTCAAGGCGTTCGACTACAAGTTGATCGACCAGTCGGCGCTCGAGATCGTCGAGACCGCGAAGCGGACCGGTGCCGTCGTGAAGGGCCCGGTGCCCATGCCGACGCGCATCGAGCGCTTCGACATCCTGCGCTCGCCGCACAAGAACAAGACCTCGCGCGACCAGTTCGAGATCCGCACGCACCTGCGTCTGATGGACATCATCGAGCCCACGGACAAGACCGTCGATGCCCTCATGAAGCTCGACCTGCCCGCGGGCGTCGACGTCGAGATCAAGCTGTAACGGCTGTAACCGCGCGACAGGGCGCGCCGGCGGGCTTCGGCCCGCGAAGTGTTCTATAATTAACGGTTTTCCGCATTCGGGCCGCCCGGCCGGGTGCGCAAGGTGAAGGGCCGACCAATCGCTGTCGGCAACGGGTCGCGGGCAGCTCCACGTCCCGGCGATAACAGAGAAAGGACGCAACATGAGTCTCGGTCTCGTCGGCCGCAAGGTCGGCATGATGCGCATCTTCAAGGACGACGGCACGTCCGTCCCCGTGACGGTGCTCGACTGCAGCGGCAACCGCGTCGCGCAGGTCAAGTCCGCGGAATCCGACGGCTATTGCGCGGTGCAGGTCGCGTTCGGCAAGCGCCGCGCGAACCGCGTCACCAAGGCGATGGCGGGCCACTTCGCGAAGGCCGGCGTCGAAGCCGGCGAGGAGCTGCGCGAGTTCCGCGTCGCGCCCGACGCGCTCGGCGAATTGAAGCCCGGCGCCGAGCTCAAGGTGGACATGTTCCAGCCCGGCCAGAAGGTCGACGTGTCGGGCACGACCATCGGCAAGGGCTACGCCGGCGTCATCAAGCGCTACCACTTCTCGTCGAACCGCGCCTCCCACGGCAACTCGATCTCCCACAACAGCCCCGGCTCGATCGGCATGGCGCAGGATCCCGGCCGCGTGTTCCCCGGCAAGCGCATGTCCGGCCACCTCGGCGACGTGAAGCGCACGATCCAGCTGCTCGAGGTCGCGCGGGTGGACGCCGAGCGCTCGCTGCTCATGATCAAGGGCTCCGTCCCCGGTCCGAAGAACGGCGCGGTGGTCGTGCGCCCGAGCGTGAAGGCGCCGGCCGCGAAGGGAGGCAAGTAACATGGAACTGAAGGTCATCAACGAGAAGGGCGAGGCGCAGGCCTCCGTCCCGGCCTCCGAGACCCTGTTCGGGCGCGCCTACAACGAGGCGCTGGTGCACCAGGTCGTCGTCGCCTACCAGTCGAACGGCCGCCAGGGCACGCGCGCGCAGAAGACGCGCTCCGAGGTCCGGCATTCGACGAAGAAGCCGTGGCGCCAGAAGGGCACCGGCCGCGCGCGCGCCGGCATGACGTCCTCCCCGCTGTGGCGCGGCGGCGGGCGCATCTTCCCGAACAAGCCCGACGAGAACTTCACCCAGAAGCTCAACCGCAAGATGTACCGCGCGGGCATGGCCTCGATCCTGTCGCAGCTCGTGCGCGAGGAGCGCCTCTCGGTGGTCGAGGACCTCACCGTCGACCAGCCGAAGACCAAGGCGCTCGTCGGCAAGCTGCGCGCGATGGGGCTCGCGGAGGTGCTCATCCTCACGCACGATTTGAACGAAAACCTGTACTTGTCCTCGCGCAACCTGCCGAACGTGCTGGTGCTCGAGGCGCGCCACGCCGATCCCGTGAGCCTCATGCGCTTCGAGAAGGTCCTGGTGACCAAGGCCGCGGTGAAGCACCTCGAGGAGGCCCTCGCATGAACCAGGAACGCTTGATGAAGGTGATCGTCGCCCCGGTCATCTCGGAGAAGGCCACGCTCGTGGGCGAGACCCGCAAGCAGGTGGTGTTCGAGGTGCTGCCCGACGCGACGAAGGCGGAGATCAAGGCCGCCGTCGAGCTGCTCTTCAAGGAGCAGAAGGTCGAGGTCGGCGCCGTGAACGTCGTGAACGTGAAGGGCAAGGAGAAGCGCCACGGGCGCTTCGTCGGCCGCCGCCGCAACCTGAAGAAGGCTTACGTGAGCCTCGTTGGCGAAGGCGACATCAACTTCGTGGAAGGAGTGGCCTGACATGGCGCTCGTCAAGACCAAGCCGACCTCCGCGGGCCGCCGCTCGATGGTGAAGGTCGTGAATCCCGACCTGCACAAGGGCGCGCCCTACGCCCGCCTGGTGGAGGCGCTGCCCAAGCGCGCGGGCCGCAACTCCATGGGCAACATCACCACGCGCCACCAGGGCGGCGGGCACAAGCACCACTACCGCGTGGTCGATTTCCGCCGCAACGACAAGGACGGCATCCCGGCGCGCGTCGAGCGCCTCGAGTACGACCCGAACCGCAGCGCGAACATCGCGCTCCTGTGCTACGCCGACGGCGAGCGCCGCTACATGATCGCGCCGAAGGGACTCGCCATCGGCTCGAAGGTCGAGGCCGGTGCCGAGGCCCCGATCAAGACCGGCAACGCGCTGCCGCTGCGCAACATCCCGGTCGGCACGACGGTGCACTGCGTCGAGATGATGCCGGGCAAGGGCGCGCAGATCGCGCGCGCCGCGGGCGCCGGCGTGCAGCTCCTCGCGCGGGAAGGCGAGTACGCGCAGCTGCGCATGCGCTCGGGCGAGATCCGCCGCGTCCACGTGAACTGCCGCGCCACGATCGGCGAGGTGGGCAACGAGGAGCACAACCTGCGTCAGATAGGCAAGGCCGGCGCCAACCGCTGGCGCGGCATCCGTCCCACCGTGCGCGGCGAGACGATGAACCCGGTGGACCACCCGCTCGGCGGCCGCACGCGCGGCAACCGCCACCCGGTGTCGCCGTGGGGCCAGCCCGCGAAGGGCAAGAAGACGCGCACGAACAAGCGCACCCAGTCGATGATCGTGCGCAGCCGGCACAAGAAGGCTTAAGGGATAACCATGGCACGTTCCATCAAGAAGGGCCCGTTCGTCGACGGGCACCTCATGAAGAAAGTCGAGGCCGCCCAGGCGGCGAAGGACAAGCGCCCGATCAAGACCTGGTCGCGCCGCTCCACCATCCTGCCCGACTTCGTGGGCCTCACGATCGCGGTGCACAACGGCAAGCAGCACATTCCCGTGTACGTGACCGAGAACATGGTCGGCCACAAGCTCGGCGAGTTCGCGCTCACGCGCACCTTCAAGGGCCACTCGGCCGACAAGAAGGTCGCGGCGCCCGCGGCCGCCCCGGCGAAGCGCTAAGGAGACCGCGATGCAAGTCGAATCGAAACTCTACGGCGTGCGGCTGTCGGCCCAGAAGGGCCGGCTCGTCGCCGACCTCGTGCGCGGCCAGCCGATCGCCAACGCGCTCAACATCCTCGCCTTCACGCCGAAGAAGGGCGCCCGCATCATCAAGAAGGTGCTCGAGAGCGCGATCGCGAACGCCGAGCACAACAACGGCGCGGACATCGACGATCTCAGGATCACCCGCATCTGCGTCGAGAAGGGGCCGGTGCTCAAGCGCTTCCAGGCGCGCGCCAAGGGCCGTGGCAACCGGATCGTGAAGCCGACCTGCCACGTGTTCCTCACCGTGGGCGACGGGAAAAAGGACTAGTCATGGGACAGAAGATCAATCCGACCGGCTTCCGCCTCTCGGTGAACCGCAACTGGGGCTCGAAGTGGTTCGCGAACACCAAGAATTTCCCGGGCATGCTGCTCGAGGACATGAAGGTGCGCGAGTACCTCAAGAAGAAGCTCTCGCACGCCGCCGTGGGCAAGGTCGTGATCGAGCGCCCGGCGAAGAACGCGCGCATCACGATCTACTCCGCGCGCCCCGGCGTCGTGATCGGCAAGAAGGGCGAGGACATCGAGGGCCTGAGGAACGCGCTGCAGCGTCTGATGGGCGTGCCGGTGCACGTGAACATCGAGGAGATCCGCAAGCCCGAGCTCGACGCGCAGCTGATCGCCGATTCGATCACCGGCCAGCTCGAGAAGCGCGTGATGTTCCGCCGCGCCATGAAGCGCGCGATGCAGAACGCGATGCGCCTGGGCGCCCAGGGCATCAAGATCACCAGCTCGGGGCGGCTGAACGGCGCCGAGATCGCGCGCACCGAGTGGTACCGCGAGGGGCGCGTGCCGCTGCATACGCTGCGCGCCGACATCGAGTACGGCTTCGCCGAGGCGCGCACCACCTACGGCACGATCGGCGTGCAGGTCCTCGTCTTCAAGGGCGAGGTGCTGGGCAAGGGCGAGCAGCCCGCGGCCCCGGCCCCCGAAGTCGAGCGCGAGAAGAAACCCGCCAGGAAACCCGGAGTGAGAAATGCTGCAGCCAGCTAGAAGGAAGTACCGCAAGGAGCAGAAGGGCCGCAACAAGGGTGTCGCCACCCGCGGGGCGAAGGTCTCCTTCGGCGAGTTCGGCCTCAAGGCCATGGTGCGCGGGCGCCTGACGGCGCGCCAGATCGAGGCCGCGCGCCGGGCGATGACGCGCCACATCAAGCGCGGCGGCCGGATCTGGATCCGCATCTTCCCGGACAAGCCGATCTCGAAGAAGCCGGCGGAGGTCCGCATGGGCAACGGCAAGGGCTCGCCCGAGTACTTCGTGGCCGAGATCGTGCCCGGCAAGGTGCTCTACGAGATGGACGGCGTGGACGAGGCGCTCGCGCGCGAGGCCTTCGCGCTCGCCGCCGCGAAGCTGCCGATCAAGACCGCGTTCGTGCAGCGCTTGATCGGTTGACGGAGAAACACCATGGCAAAGAACGACGAGCTGCGCTCGAAGAGCGCGGATGAGCTGAACCAGGAGCTGCTCGAGCTGAGGCGCGCCCAGTTCAGCCTGCGCATGCAGCAGGCGACCCAGGCCCTCACCAAGAACAGCGAGATCGAGCGCGTGCGCCGGCAGATCGCCCGCGTGCACACGTTCCTGAACCAGAAGGCGAAAGGGAGCGCGAAATGAGCGAACCCGCGAAGAGCGCCGCGAAGAACCAGCGCCAGCTCACCGGCCGCGTGGTGAGCGACAAGATGGAGAAGACCGTGACGGTCCTCGTCGAGCGCCAGGTGATGCACCCGGTGATCGGCAAGGTGGTCACGCGCACCAAGAAGTACCACGCGCACAACGAGGGCAACGATGCCAAGGTCGGCGACAAGGTCGTGATCGAGGAGTGCCGCCCCATTTCCAAGACCAAGGCGTGGAAAGTGGCGCGCGTCGCCGAGCGCGCGCGTCCCGAGTAGTTGGCAAGCGCAGGAAATCCCTGCTAAAATTGTCGTCTTTCCTGCTTCCGGCCCAGGGCTTCGCCGGCCGGAAGTCGAGTTAGAGAGCCCGGGGGAGACTCCGGGGGCCGCCCGGCCGCCAGCCGAAGCCTGCAGGACCAAACGCCCGGGCCCACAAGCGGTTGCTTTTCGACCCTTCTCCGCCGCCATCGGCGCGGGGGAAACCCAGACCAGCCCCATCGCCCTGCCCGGACGATGCGGCGGAAGACGGATCCAAGACTGCCCGGCCGCCTCGGCGTTCGGTCAAGTTGGAGAGAGAGAAAAATGATTCAGATGCAATCGATCCTCGACGTCGCCGACAACACCGGCGCGCGGTCGGTGATGTGTATCAAGGTGCTCGGCGGCTCCAAGCGCCGCTATGCGGGCATCGGCGACATCATCAAGGTGAGCGTGAAGAGCGCCGCCCCGCGCGGACGCGTGAAGAAGGGCGAGGTCTACAGCGCGGTGGTGGTGCGCACCGCCAAGGGCGTGCGCCGGCCGGACGGCTCGGTGATCAAGTTCGACACCAACGCCGCCGTGCTGCTCAACCCGAAGCTCGAGCCGATCGGCACGCGCATCTTCGGCCCGGTCACGCGCGAGCTCCGCACCGAGCGCTTCATGAAGATCGTGTCGCTCGCCCCGGAAGTCCTGTAGGAGCCGATATGTCCAAGATCCGCAAGGGCGACCAGGTGGTCGTCACCACCGGCCGCGACAAGGGCAAGCGCGGCACCGTGCTGCGCGTGCTCGAATCGGGGAAGGTCCTCGTCGAGGGCGTGAACCGCGTGAAGAAGCACCAGCGCCCGAACCCCGTGAAGGGCCAGACCGGCGGCATCGTCGACAAGGAGATGCCGATCCAGATCTCGAACGTGATGCTCGTGAACCCGGCCACCGGCAAGGGCGATCGCGTCGGGTACAAGTTTCTCGAGGCCCAGGGCGGAGAAGCGGCGCGCAAGGTGCGCTACTTCAAGTCCAACGGCGAAGTCGTGGACGTCTGAGGTAAGCAGAGATGGCGAAAGATTCCAAGTCCGACAAGGAAGCCGCGAAGAAGCCGGCGGCCAAGCCCGCCCCGGCCGCAGCCCCCGGCGCGAAGCCGGCGAAGGAAGCGAAGGGCAAGCAGCAGCCGAAGGCGGAGAAGCCCGTCCAGAAGGAGGCCGCGCCCACCCAGCCGCCGCGCCTGCAGGTGCAGTACCAGCAGGCGATCGTCCCGGCGCTCATGAAGCAGTTCGGCTACAAGACGAAGATGCAGGTGCCGCGCATCACGAAGATCACGCTCAACATGGGCGTGGGCGAGGCCGTCGCGGACAAGAAGATCCTCGAGAACGCCTCGGGCGACCTGCAGAAGATCGCCGGCCAGAAGCCGGTGGTCACCAAGTCGAAGAAGTCGATCGCCGGCTTCAAGATCCGCACCGGCTATCCCATCGGCACGATGGTCACGCTGCGCAACCGGCGCATGTACGAGTTCCTCGACCGCCTGGTCACCATCGCGCTGCCACGCGTGCGCGACTTCCGCGGCGTGTCGGGACGCGCCTTCGACGGCCGCGGCAACTACAACATGGGCATCAAGGAACAGATCATCTTCCCCGAGATCGAGTACGACAAGGTCGACGCGATCCGCGGGTTGAACATCTCCATCACCACGACCGCGAAGTCGGACGAGGAGGCGAAGGCGCTCCTCGCCGCCTTCCGGTTCCCGTTCAGGACTGAGAGGGCGTAATGGCCAAGCTTGCCGTCATCAACCGCGAGGCGAAGCGTCGCGCCACCGTGAAGCAGTACGCCGAGAAGCGCAAGGCGCTGCTCGCGATCATCCGCGACCCGAAGGCCACCGACGACGCGCGCGACGAGGCGCGCGCGAAGCTGCAGGCGCTGCCCCGCAACGCCTCGCCCGTGCGCCTGCGCAACCGCTGCGCCATGACGGGACGGCCGCGCGGCACGTTCCGCAAGTTCGGCCTGGCGCGCAACAAGATCCGCGAGATCGCCATGCGCGGCGAGATCCCCGGAATGATCAAGGCGAGCTGGTAGGAGAACCGAGATGAGCATGAGTGACCCCATCGCCGACATGCTGACGCGCATCCGCAACGCGCAGGCCACGGAGAAGGCCAGCGTGCTGGTGCCGGCGTCGAAGGTGAAGCGCGCGATCGCCCAGGTCCTCAAGGACGAGGGCTACATCGAGGACTTCGCGCAGCGCGACGTCGACGGCAAGCCCGTGATCGAGATCGGGCTCAAGTACTACGCCGGCAAGCCGGTCATCGAGAAGCTCGAGCGCGTCTCGCGCCCGGGGCTTCGCATCTACAAGGGCCGCGAGGACATCCCCCGCGTGATGAACGGCCTCGGTGTGGCGATCGTGTCGACGTCCAAGGGCGTCATGACCGACCGGCGCGCGCGCGAGACCGGCATCGGCGGCGAAGTGCTCTGCATCGTGGTGTAAGAGGAAGCGACATGTCACGAATCGCCAAGAACCCGGTCGTCGTCCCCGAGAAGGTCGACGTCACCATCGCCGCCTCGGAGCTCACCGTGAAGGGCCCGCTCGGCACGCTCAAGCAGCCGATCGCGCGCGGCGTCGTCGTCAAGCGCGACGGCGACAAGGTGGTCTTCGCCGCGGCCGACGGCAGCAAGGAAGCCAACGCGCTGTCCGGCACGATGCGCGCGATCGTCGCCAACATGGTGCACGGCGTGAAGAACGGCTTCGAGAAGCGCCTCACCCTGGTCGGCGTGGGCTATCGCGCGCAGGCGCAGGGCAACAAGGTGAACCTGTCCCTCGGCTTCTCCCATCCGGTGGTGCACGCGCTGCCCGACGGCGTGAAGGCCGAGACGCCGACGCAGACCGAGATCGTGATCAAGGGCGTGGACCGCCAGAAGGTGGGCCAGGTGGCCGCCGAGATCCGCGCGTACAAGGGACCGGAGCCTTACAAGGGCAAGGGTGTGCGCTACAGCGGCGAGACGGTCGCGCTCAAGGAAACGAAGAAGAAGTAACGGGCGCGAGAGAGGAACCGAGGACCATGGAAAAGAAAGTTTCGAGACTGCGCCGCGCCGCCAAGACGCGTGCGCGCATCGGCCGGCAGGACGCCGTCCGTCTCACGGTGCATCGCACCAATCTGCACATCTACGCGCAGGTGATCGACGCGACCGGCGGCAAGGTGCTCGCTTCCGCCTCTACGCTCGAGAAGGAAGTGCGCGCCGCGCACCCGAAGGGCAGCGGCAAGCAAGCGGCCGCCGAAGTGGGCAAGCGCATCGCCGAGAAGGCGAAGGCGGCGGGCGTGACCGAGGTCGCGTTCGACCGCGCCGGCTTCAGCTACCACGGCCGCGTGAAGGCGCTGGCCGAAGCCGCCCGCGAAGGCGGCCTCAAGTTCTAAGGACTGCACATGGCGAAAATGGACCAGCGCGGCGGCGGCTCGGACGACAAGAGCGACGGCCTGCGCGAGAAGATGATCTCGGTGAACCGCGTCACCAAGGTGGTGAAGGGCGGTCGCATCCTCGGCTTCGCGGCGCTCACCGTGGTGGGCGACGGCGACGGCTCGATCGGCATGGGCAAGGGCAAGGCACGCGAGGTGCCGGTGGCCGTGCAGAAGGCGATGGAGCAGGCGCGCCGCAACATGGTGAAGATCCCGCTGAAGAGCGGCACCATCCACCACGACGTGCTCGGCCGCCACGGCGCGACGCGCGTGATGATGAAGCCGGCCGCCGAGGGCAACGGCATCAAGGCGGGAGGGGCCATGCGCGCGGTCTTCGAGGTGATGGGCGTGACCAACATCTCGGCCAAGTGCCACGGCTCCACCAATCCGTACAACGTCGTGCGCGCCACGCTCGACGGGCTCGCGCAGCAACGGCGGCCCTCGGAGATCGCGGCCAAGCGCGGCAAGAAGGTCGAAGAGATCGCCTGAGGGACGGGGAAACCATGACGGAAAAGAAACGCATCAAGGTCACCCTCGTGAAGGGCCTGCGCGGCACGATCGGCAAGCACCGCGAATCGGTGAAGGGCCTGGGGCTGCGCCACCGCGAACACACCGTGGAGGTCGAGGACACCCCGGCCATCCGCGGCATGATCAACCGGGTGAGCTACCTGGTGAAGGTCGAGGAATAAGCGCATGGAACTGAACACGATCAAGCCCGCCGCCGGCGCGAAGAAGGCGAAGAAGCGCGTCGGGCGCGGCATCGGCTCGGGGCTCGGCAAGACCGCGGGCCGCGGCCACAAGGGCCAGAAGTCCCGCGCCGGCGGCTTCCACAAGGTCGGCTTCGAGGGCGGGCAGATGCCGCTCCAGCGCCGGCTGCCGAAGCGCGGCTTCCTCGCGACCACGATCCAGAAGGCCGCGGAAGTGCGCTCGGGCGACCTCGCGCGCGTCGAGGGCGATGCCATCGATCTGGCGGCGCTCAAGAAGGCGGGACTCGTGCCCGGCGGCGCCGAGCGCGCGAAGATCATCCTCGCCGGCGACGTGAGCCGCAAGTTCGCGATCTCCGGCATCGGCGCCTCGAAGGGCGCGCGCGCGGCGATCGAGAAGGCCGGCGGCAGCGTGGCGGCGCTTCCGGAGGCTCCGGCCCCGGGCAAGCTCGCCAAGAAGGCGCGGCCCGCCGCGGCGAAATAGGTAGCAACCGGAGAACGATTTGGCGGCCAATCCCTTCGCGACCCTCGGCAAGCTCGGCGACCTCAAGCGCCGGCTCTGGTTCCTGCTGGGCGCGCTCGTGGTCTACCGCATCGGGGCGCACATCCCGGTGCCGGGCATCGACCCGAACGAGCTGGCGAAGCTGTTCCAGCAGAACCGCGGCGGCATCCTGGACATGTTCAACATGTTCTCGGGAGGCGCGCTCTCGCGGTTCACGATCTTCGCGCTCGGCATCATGCCGTACATCTCGTCGTCGATCATCATGCAGCTGCTGACCGTGGTCTCGCCGCAGCTGGAATCGCTCAAGAAGGAGGGCGAGGCGGGCCGGCGCAAGATCACGCAGTACACGCGCTACGGCACGGTCGTGCTCGCGCTCTTCCAGGCGCTCGGCATCTCGGTGGCGCTCGAATCGCAGCCGGGGCTGGTGATCGACCCGGGCCTCGTCTTCCGCTTCACGACGATCATCACGCTCACCACGGGCACCATGTTCCTGATGTGGCTGGGCGAGCAGATCACCGAGCGCGGCATCGGCAACGGCATCTCGATGATCATCTTCGGCGGCATCATCGCGGGCCTGCCGGCGGCGATGGGCGGGACCCTCGAGCTCGTGCGCACCGGTGCCATGACCGCGTTCATCGCGATCGTGATCCTCGCGGTCGTCGTGGTGGTCACGGGTGTCGTGGTCTTCATCGAGAAGGGCCAGCGGCGCATCCTCGTGAACTACGCCAAGCGCCAGGTGGGCAACCGGCTGTACGGCGGCCAGAGCTCGTTCCTGCCGCTGAAGCTCAACATGTCGGGCGTGATCCCGCCCATCTTCGCCTCGTCGATCATCCTGTTCCCGGCCACGCTCGCGAACTGGTTCGGCTCGCACGAGTACATGACGTGGCTGAAGGACGTGTCGGGCGCGCTCGCCCCGGGCCAGCTGCTCTACGTGCTGCTGTACGCCGCGGCGATCGTGTTCTTCTGCTTCTTCTACACCGCGCTCGTGTTCAACTCGAAGGAAACGGCCGACAACCTGAAGAAGAGCGGGGCGTTCGTACCCGGCATCCGCCCGGGCGAGCAGACCGCGCGCTACGTCGACCGCATCATCACCCGGCTCACGCTCATCGGCGCGATCTACATCACGCTGGTGTGCCTGATGCCGGAGTTCCTGCGCAGCCAGTACAACGTGCCGTTCTACTTCGGCGGCACCTCGCTCCTGATCGTGGTCGTCGTGACGATGGATTTCATGGCCCAGCTGCAGGCCTACCTGATGTCGCACCAGTACGAGAGCCTGCTCAAGAAGGCGAACTTCAAGGGCACGGGCTTCCCGGTGCGCTAGCCGACCGGCCATGGCGAAGGAAGAGACGATCCAGATGCAGGGGGAGATCCTCGAGACGCTCCCCAACGCGATGTTCAGGGTGAAGCTCGAGAACGGGCACGTGGTCCTGGGGCACATCTCCGGGAAGATGCGCATGCACTACATCCGCATCCTCCCGGGCGACAAGGTGACCGTGGAGATGACGCCCTACGATTTGACCAAGGCGCGGATCACGTTCCGCGCCAAGTAAGGAGACAAGAAGATGCGAGTGCAGGCTTCCGTCAAGAAAATCTGCCGCAAGTGCAAGATCGTGCGGCGCAAGCGCGTGGTGCGCGTGATCTGCACCGACCCGCGCCACAAGCAGCGCCAGGGTTGACCCTCAGCGCGCCGGCCCTCTTTCAGGGCCGGTCGCGCGAACATCAAAGAGACTTCATATGGCACGCATTGCAGGAATCAACATCCCGAACCAGCAGCATGCGGCGATCGCGCTCACCGCGATCTTCGGCATCGGACGCTCGCGCGCGCGCCAGATCTGCGACGTCGCCGGCGTGAACCCGGCCTCGAAGATCAAGGACCTCACCGACGCCGAGATGGACAAGCTGCGCGAGCAGGTCGGCAAGTTCACGGTGGAGGGCGACCTGCGCCGCGAGGTGTCGATGAACATCAAGCGGCTGATGGACCTGGGCTGCTACCGCGGCGTGCGCCACAAGAAGGGCCTGCCCGTGCGCGGCCAGCGCACCCGTACCAACGCCCGCACCCGCAAGGGGCCGCGCAAGGCCGTGCGCCTGAGCAAGGCCGCCGCGTAAACGAAAGGATCGAACCACATGGCCAAGGCACCCGCCGCATCGCGCGTGCGCAAGAAGGCGAAGAAGGCCGTGAGCGAGGGCATCGCCCACGTCCACGCCTCCTTCAACAACACCATCATCACCATCACCGACCGGCAGGGCAACGCGCTGTCGTGGGCGACGTCGGGAGGCGCGGGCTTCAAGGGCTCGCGCAAGTCGACGCCGTTCGCAGCGCAGGTCGCCGCCGAGGCCGCGGGCCGCGCCGCGCAGGAGCACGGCGTGAAGAACCTCGAGGTGCGCATCAAGGGCCCCGGCCCGGGCCGCGAATCCGCGGTGCGGGCGCTGAACGCGCTGGGCCTCAAGATCATCTCGATCGCGGACGTGACGCCGGTGCCGCACAACGGCTGCCGGCCGCCCAAGCGCCGCCGCATGTGAGGCCGGGGGCCGCGCCGCTTCGCGCCCCCACAGTACAGAGACCAGGAGAACACCGTGGCACGTTATATCGGACCCAAGTGCAAGCTTTCGCGCCGGGAAGGCACCGACCTCTTCCTGAAGAGCGCGCGCCGCTCGCTCGACACCAAGTGCAAGCTCGACTCGCGTCCGGGCCAGCACGGCGCCAAGTCGACGCGCATCTCGGAATACGGCACGCAGCTGCGCGAGAAGCAGAAGATCCGCCGCATGTACGGCGTGCTCGAGCGCCAGTTCCGCAACTACTTCGACAAGGCGATCACCAAGCGCGGCGCAACGGGCGAGGTGCTCCTGCAGATGCTCGAGAGCCGGCTGGACAACGTCGTCTACCGCATGGGCTTCGCGTCCACGCGCGCCGAAGCGCGCCAGCTCGTCTCGCACCGGGCCATCGAGGTGAACGGCAAGCCGGTGAGCATCCCGTCGTACCTGGTGCGGACCACCGATGTGGTGAGCGTGCGCGAGAAGGCGCGCAGCCAGCTGCGCATCAAGGCCGCGCTCGACCTGGCGGAGCAGAACGGCTTCCCGAGCTGGGTGGAGGTCGACGCGAAGAACTTCAAGGGCGTCTTCAAGGCGCTGCCCGACCGCGCCGAGTTCGCTTCCGACGTGAACGAGCAGCTGGTCGTCGAGCTTTACTCGAAGTAAGCGCAGCAAGCGCAACCCGCTGGAGCCCGCTCCTCTAACGCATCTGGCAGAGGTACCCCCGAATGCAAAGCAACGCCACGAATTTCCTCAAACCCCGCATCATCGACGTCCAGAACCTGTCGCCCACCCATGCGAAGGTGATCATGGAGCCGTTCGAGCGCGGCTACGGCCACACGCTCGGCAACGCGCTGCGCCGGATCCTGCTCTCGTCGATGCCCGGGTACGCCGCGACCGAGGTGAAGATCGCCGGCGTGCTGCACGAGTACTCCACGATCGAGGGGGTGCAGGAAGACGTCGTCGACGTGATCCTCAACCTCAAGGGCGTGGTGATGAAGCTGCACAACCGCTCCGAGGCCACGCTCAAGCTCAAGAAGGCGACGCCGGGCGCGGTCACCGCGGCCGACATCGAGCAGACGCACGACGTCGAGATCATCAACCCCGACCACGTCATCGCGCACCTCACGCAGGGCGGCAAGATCGACATGACGATCAAGGTGGAGAAGGGCCGCGGCTACGTCCCCGCCACCGCGCGCCGCCAGGACGACTCGCGCTCCATCGGCTCGATCCTGCTCGACGCGTCCTTCTCGCCGGTGCGCCGCGTGAGCTACCAGGTCGAGAGCGCGCGCGTCGAGCAGCGCACCGACCTCGACCGCCTCGTGATCGACATCGAGACCAACGGCGTGATCGAGCCCGAGGAGGCCGTGCGCTACGCGGCCAGCGTGCTCGTGGACCAGCTCTCCGTGTTCGCCTCGCTGCAGTCGACGAGCGAGGAGCGCCAGGAAGCCGCGCAGCCGCAGGTCGACCCGATCCTGCTGCAGCCGGTCGACGACCTCGAGCTCACCGTGCGCTCGGCCAACTGCCTGAAGGCCGAGAACATCTACTACATCGGCGACCTCATCCAGCGCACCGAGAACGAGCTGCTGAAGACGCCGAACCTCGGACGCAAGTCGCTGAACGAGATCAAGGAAGTGCTCGCGTCGAAGGGGCTCACCCTGGGCATGAAGCTCGAGAACTGGCCGGTGGCCGGTCTCACGAAGTAGTTTTTTCCAACCCCACAATACCAACAAGGCTGTACAAGCCAAGAGAGCGAAAGGAAACCGAAATGCGTCACCGTCACGGGCTGCGCAAGCTCAACCGCACCAGCGCCCATCGCCTCGCGATGCTGCGCAACATGACCGTCTCGCTGCTCAAGCACGAGGCGATCAAGACCACGCTGCCGAAGGCGAAGGAGCTGCGCCGCGTGGCCGAGCCGATCATCACGCTCGGCAAGACCAACACGCTCGCCAACAAGCGCCTCGCGTTCGACCGCCTGCGCGACCGCGAGACGGTGGTGAAGCTCTTCGACGAGCTGGGCCCGCGCTACAAGGCGCGCAACGGCGGCTACCTGCGCATCCTCAAGTTCGGCTTCCGCCAGGGCGACAACGCGCCGATGGCGCTGGTCGAGCTGATGGACCGCCCCGCGGCCGAGGAAGAGGCGCGCGATACCGGCGATTCGAAGGTGAAGGCGTAAGCCCAGCCGACCCGCGCGTCGCAAGAAGGCCGGCCGAGCGCCGGCCTTCTTGTTTCCTGCACCCGGCTACAGCACCAGGATCGCGCGGTAGTCGTTCACGTTCGTGCGCGTGGCTCCGGTGACCACGAGGTCGCCGAGCGCATGGAAGAACGTGTACGCGTCGTTGTCCGCGAGCATCGACTTGGGATTCAGTCCCGCGCGCCGTGCCCGTTCGAGGGCATCGGGCGTGACGATCGCTCCCGCGTTGTCCTCGGTGCCGTCGATGCCGTCCGTGCCGCACGAGAGCGCCCATGTATCGGGCAGCCCTTCGAGCGCGATCGCGAGCGAGAGCAGGAACTCGGTGTTGCGGCCGCCCCTGCCGTGCCCGCGCACCGTGACGGTGGTCTCGCCACCGGAGACGAGCGCCACGGGCGGTCTTGCGGGCTCGCCGTAGAGCCGCACCTCGCGCGCCATCGCGGCGTACACCTTCGCCACCTCGGCCGCCTCGCCTGTGACGCTGTCCCCGAGCACGAGCGGCGTGATGCCGTGCTGCTTCAGGCAGGCGGCGCCCGCGACGAGGCTCGCATGCGCCGTGGCGATCACGCGGTTGTCGACGCGGGCGAAGACGGCATCGCCGGGCTTGGGCGTCTCGGCGATCTCGCCCCTCGCGCCGGCGGCCAGGCGCGCCGCGATCGCCGCCGGAGGGGTCACGCCGAAGCGGCGCAGGATCTCGAGGGCATCGCCGTACGTCGAGGGATCGGGCGCGCACGGCCCGGATGCGATGTGCGTCGGATCGTCCCCGGTCACATCCGAGATCACGAGCGCCACCACGCGCGCGCGCGTGGCGGCCGCCAGTCGCCCGCCCTGGATCGCCGACAGGTGCTTGCGCACCGTGTTCATGTCCTGGATCGGCGCGCCGCTGGCGAGCAGGTCGCGCGTGACCTGCTTGAGGTCGGCCATCGCGAGGCCCTCGGCCGGCAACGCGAGCAGCGACGAGCCGCCGCCGGAGACGAGCGCGAGGAGCAGGTCGTCCTCGCCGAGTGAGCGCGCCGCCGCGAGGATCGCGCGCGCCGCGGCCTCGCCCTGCTCGTCGGGAACCGGGTGGCCCGCCTCGATCACGCGGATGCGGCGCGTCGGCAGGCCGTGGTCGTAGCGCGTGATGACCAGACCCTCGAGGGGCTTGTCCGCCGGCCAGTGGCTCTCGAGCGCGAGCGCCATCGAGGCGGCCGCCTTGCCCGCGCCGACCACGAGCGTGCGGCCCCTCGGGGGCGGCGGCAGGTGCGCCGGGACGATGCGTTGCGGATCGGCGGCCGCGAGCGCCGCGCGGAAGCTGCCGAGGAGGATCTCTTTGGGGCTCATGGTGCGCATGAGAGCCGAATCGGCGTGGGAACGCCCATGAGCGCGGTCAAGGCCGACGCCGTTCCCGCGCGCTGCACCTAGCCCGCGGCACGGCGGCGCGCGCTCGCCTGATCGAGGATCGGCTTGAGGAAGCGCCCCGTGAAGCTGTCCGGCGACTGAGCGACCTGCTCGGGCGTGCCGTGCGCGATCACGCGCCCGCCCCCTTCGCCGCCCTCCGGCCCCAGGTCGATCACCCAGTCCGCGGTCTTGATCACGTCGAGGTTGTGCTCGATGACGACCACGGTGTTGCCGTGCTCGCGCAGGCGGTCGAGCACCTTGAGCAGCAGGTCGATGTCCTGGAAGTGCAGTCCGGTCGTGGGCTCGTCGAGGATGAAGAGCGTGCGCCCGGTGTCGCGCTTCGACAGCTCGAGGGAGAGCTTCACGCGCTGCGCTTCGCCCCCCGACAGCGTGGTCGCGCTCTGGCCGAGGCGGATATAGCCCAGGCCCACCTCGAGGAGCGTGGCGAGCTTGCGCGCGATGGCGGGAACCGACGAGAAGAAATCGTGCGCCTGCTCGACGGTCATCTCGAGCACCTCGTCGATCGAGCGGCCCTTGTAGAGGATCTCGAGCGTCTCGCGGTTGTAGCGCTTGCCGTGGCAGACGTCGCACGGCACGTAGATGTCGGGAAGGAAGTGCATCTCGACCTTGATGAGGCCGTCGCCCTGGCACGCCTCGCAGCGCCCGCCCTTCACGTTGAACGAGAAGCGCCCGGGGCCGTAGCCGCGCGCGCGCGACTCGGGCACGCCGGCGAAGAGGTCGCGGATCGGCGTGAACAGTCCCGTGTAGGTCGCCGGGTTCGACCGCGGCGTGCGCCCGATCGGGCTCTGGTCGACGTTGATCACCTTGTCGAAGAAGTCGAGGCCCTCGATCGCGTCGTGCTCGGCGGGCTCGGCCGCGGAGCCGTAGAGGTGGTGGGCCACCGCGCTGTAGAGCGTGTCGTTGATGAGCGTCGACTTGCCCGAGCCGGAGACGCCCGTGATCGCCACGAAGAGCCCGACGGGGATGTCGACCGTCACGTTCTTGAGGTTGTTGCCGCGCGCGCCGGCGATGCGCAGCTGCTTCTTCGCATCCGGCCGGCGCCGCCGCGCGGGGATCGCGATCGCCTTGCGCCCGGAGAGGTACTGGCCGGTGAGCGAGCGCGGATCGCGCAGGATCTGCTCCGGCGTGCCGCTCGCCACGATCTCGCCGCCGTGCACGCCCGCACCCGGTCCCATGTCGAGCACGTGGTCGGCGGCCAGGATCGCCTCCTCGTCGTGCTCCACCACGATGACCGAGTTGCCGAGGTCGCGCAGGCGCTTGAGCGTGTCGATCAGGCGCTCGTTGTCGCGCTGGTGCAGGCCGATCGACGGCTCGTCGAGCACGTACATCACGCCGGTCAGTCCCGAGCCGATCTGGCTCGCGAGCCGGATGCGCTGCGATTCGCCGCCGGAGAGCGTGTCCGCCGAGCGCGTGAGCGAGAGGTAATCGAGGCCGACGTTGTTGAGGAATTGCAGGCGGTCGGCGATCTCGCGCACGATCTTCTCGGCGATCGCCTTGCGGCTGCCCGCCAGCTCGAGCCGGTCGAAGAACGGCTGCGCCTGGCGCAGCGGCAGGGACGAAAGCTCGTGGATGGTGCGGTCGGCCACGCGCACGTTGCGCGCCTCGACGCGCAGGCGCGTGCCGCCGCATTCGGGGCAGGCGCGCGTGTTGAGGTACTTCGCCAGCTCCTCCTTCACGGCGGCCGATTCGGTCTCGCGGTAGCGGCGCTCGAGGTTCGGGATGATGCCCTCGAACGCGTGCTCCTTCATCGCGCTGCGACCCTTCTCGCCGGGATAGCGGAAGGCGATCACCTCCTCGCCCGAGCCTTCGAGCACCACGCGTTGCGCGCGCTCGGGCAGCGCCTCGAACGGCGCGTCCACGTCGAAGCCGTAATGCTGCGCGAGCGACACGAGCATCGCGAAGTAGAACTGGTTGCGCCGGTCCCAGCCGCGGATCGCCCCGCCCGCGAGCGACAGGTGCGGGAAGGCCACGACGCGCTTCGGGTCGAAGAAGGTGATCTCGCCCAGCCCGTCGCAGCGCGGGCAAGCGCCCATGGGGTTGTTGAACGAGAAGAGGCGCGGCTCGAGCTCGGGGATCGAGTAGCTGCAGATCGGGCAGGCGAACTTCGCCGAGAAGAGATGCTCGGCGCCGGTATCGACCTCCACCGCGAGCGCGCGGCCGTCGGCGTGGCGCAGCGCCGTCTCGAACGATTCGGCGAGGCGCTGCTGCAGGGCCGGGCGGCGCGCGGGATCGGCCTCGACCTTCACGCGGTCGATCACGATGTCGATCGTGTGCTTGCGGTTGCGGTCGAGCTTCGGCAGGCGGTCGATCTCGTGCACGTCGCCGTCGATGCGCAGCCGCACGAAGCCCTGCGCGCGCAGCTCGTCGATGAGCTCGAGCTGCTCGCCCTTGCGGCCGACCACGAGCGGGGCGAGGATCATCACGCGCGTGCCGTCGGCCAGGGCGGCCACATGGTCGACCATCTGCGAGACGCTCTGCGAGGCGAGCTTCACCTGGTGCTCGGGGCAATAGGGGTCGCCCACGCGCGCGAAGAGCAGCCGCAGGTAGTCGTGGATCTCGGTGACCGTGCCGACCGTCGAGCGCGGGTTGTGCGAGGCGGCCTTCTGCTCGATCGCGATCGCCGGCGACAGGCCCTCGATCAGGTCGACGTCGGGCTTCTCCATGAGCTGCAGGAACTGGCGCGCGTAGGCCGAGAGCGACTCGACGTAGCGCCGCTGGCCCTCGGCGTAGAGCGTGTCGAACGCGAGGGAGGACTTGCCCGAGCCGGAAAGCCCGGTCACCACCACGAGACGGTTGCGTGGAATGTCGAGGCTGACATTCCTGAGGTTGTGCGTGCGTGCGCCGCGGATGCGGATCGTTTCCATGGGGCAATCTGCTAATATACCTGAGCCCCCTTTCCCGCTCCACGTCCCCTTCCGGTGAATTCCCCGGCCCGCATGACCCCCCGCGAGCTGCGCGCGAGCTTTTCCCTCGCGTCGATCTTCGGCCTGCGCCTGCTGGGCATGTTCATCATCCTGCCGATCTTCGCGCTCTGGGCGCGGAGCCGGCCCGGTTGGGACCTGCAGCTCGCCGGCATCGCCATGGGCGCCTACGGGCTCACCCAGGCGCTGCTGCAGATTCCCTTTGGACGCCTTTCCGACCGCTACGGGCGCAAGCGCATGCTCTACCTGGGCCTCACCGCGATGGCCGCGGGCAGCTTCATCTGCGCCGTCGCCGAAGGGCCCGCGGTGATGATCCTCGGCCGCGTCGTGCAGGGCGTGGGCGCGGTGTCGGGCGTGGCGATCGCGGCGGCGGCCGACCTCACGCGCGAGACGCAGCGCACCAAGGCGATGGCGATCATCGGCTCGACCATCGGGCTCGCCTTCGCGGTGTCGTTCGTCGCCGCACCCTCGCTGCAGCACGCCATCGGGCTGTCGGGCATCTTCGCCGTGACCGGCTTGCTCGCGATCGCCGCCATGGCGGTCGTGCGCTGGCTCGTTCCCGATGCGCCGATCGCCGGAGCCGCCGCGCGGGTGACGGGGCTCAAGCGCGTGTTCATGATCCCGGAGCTCCTGCGCCTGAACTTCGGCATCTTCTCGCTGCATGCCGTGCTCATGGCCATGTTCATCGTCGCTCCGGTGGCGATGGTCCGCGCGGGACTGCCGGCGCAGCATCACTGGTGGATCTATCTCGGCGCGATGCTTTGCGGCTTCATCCTGATGGGTGCCGTGGTGCGCCGCGGCAACCTGCGCGAGCGCCCGACCTTCCTCGGCGCGGTCGCCTCGATCGCGCTCGGCCTCGTGGTGCTCGCCGCGGGGCTGAGCAGCCTCACCGCGATCGGCACGGGTCTCGTCATCTTCTTCGCCGGCTTCAACGTTCTTGAGGCGAAGCTGCCCGCGCTCGTGTCGCGCGCGGCGCCGGCCGATGCGCGCGGGGCGGCCACGGGCGTCTATTCGAGCGTACAGTACCTCGGCACCTTCGTCGGCGCCGCCGCCGGGGGATCGATCGCGCAGCATGCCGGCTTCGTCGCGGTGCTCGCGGTCTGCCTCGCGGTGGTCGCGGCCTGGTTCGCGGTCGCGTGGGGCATGGGAGAGTTCGCGGCGACCGCGCACGGCGCGGCGCGCCACTGAGAGACGACACGCAAGCAGGCCGGAGAAAGGGACATTCATGGCATCGGTGAACAAGGTGATTCTCATCGGCAACCTCGGGCGCGACCCCGAGACCCGCTACATGCCCGACGGGGGCGCGATCACGAACATCTCGGTCGCGACCACCGACGTGTGGAAGGACAAGAACGGCGAGAAGCAGGAGAAGACCGAGTGGCACCGTGTCGCCTTCTTCGGCAAGCTCGCGGAGATCGCGGGCGAGTACCTGAAGAAGGGCAGCCAGGTCTACGTCGAGGGGCGGCTGCAGACGCGCAAGTGGCAGGACAAGGACGGCAACGACAAGTACACGACCGAGATCGTCGCCGACCGCATGCAGATGCTCGGCTCGCGCCAGGGCATGGGCGGTGCCGATCGCGAGGCGGCGAGCGAGCCTGCGGCCGCGCGCCCGGCGGCGTCCAAGCCCGCGGCCAAGGCGGCCGGGGGCAAGTTCGACGATTTCGAGGACGACATCCCGTTCTGATTCCTGCGCGCGGCGCCCGGCCGCTCTGTTGACGTCGCGCGCTTTTTTGGGCCTACTTCGCCGCATCAGGGCCGGCGGGTGAGGCGATGACGAAGATCTCGGGCGGCATAGCGGCCGGGCGCGGCACCCGGGGTCGCGTGCGACTCGGCGAGATGCTGGTGAACCAGGGCATCATCGCGCCCGAAGCGCTCGCCGCGGCACTCGGCGCCACGGCGACCACCGGCAAGCGCCTCGGGCAGGTCCTGGTGCAGAACGGCATGATCAGCGAGGAGCGCCTCGCGCAGGTCCTCGCGCGCCAGCTCGGCATCCCGTTCGTCGACCTCGATCGCTATCCGCTGCAGCGCGACCTCGTGAAGATGCTGCCCGAGGCCATCGCGCGGCGCCACCGGGCGGTGGTGCTCGAGACGCGTGGCGACGAGCTGCTCGTCGCCCTGGCCGACCCGATCGACGTCGGCGCCGTGGACGATCTCGAGCGCATGCTCAAGCGTCCGATCGCGCTCGCCGCGTGCCCCGAGAGCCAGGTCCTCACGGCCCTCGATCGCATGTACCGGCGCACCGAGGAGATCTCGGGGCATGCGCGCGCGCTGCAGCGCGAGCTCGCCGAGGTCGCGTGGGCGGCGGCCGCGCCCGGCGATTCCAAGGAGGACGCACCGGTCGCCCGCCTCGTCCAGTCGCTGTTCGAGGATGCGGTCCAGGTGCGCGCCTCGGACATCCACATCGAGCCGCAGGAGCGCGAGTTGCAGATCCGCTTGCGCATCGACGGCGTGCTCCACGCCCAGGCGCCGTCGCCCGCGGGCATCGCCGGACCGCTCGCGCAGCGCCTGAAGCTCATGGCCGGGCTCGACATCGCCGAGCGCCGCATCCCGCTCGACGGCCGTTTCTCCGTCAAGGTGCGCGAGCGCGAGATCGACGTGCGCATGGCCACGCTTCCCGGGCAGCATGGCGAATCGATCGTCCTGCGGTTGCTCGACCACTCCGGGCGCGTGCGCGGGCTCGACAGCATCGGCATGCCGGCCGCGATGGTCGAGCGCCTGCGGCTCGTCCTGCAAAGCGGCTCCGGCATGGTGCTCGCCACCGGTCCGACCGGCGCCGGCAAGAGCACGACCCTCTACGCCGCGCTCTCCGAGATCGACGTGATGGGGCGCAAGGTCGTCACGGTCGAGGATCCGGTCGAATACCGCTTCCCGGGCATCGTGCAGGTGCAGGTGAACGAGAAGATCGACCTCACGTTCGCGCGTGTGCTGCGTGCCACCCTGCGGCAGGATCCCGACGTCGTGCTCGTCGGCGAGATGCGCGACGGCGAGACCGTCGACATCGGCCTGCGCGCCGCGCTCACCGGGCACCTCGTCCTTTCGACGCTGCACACCCGTGATGCGGCGAGCGCCGCGATGCGGCTCCTCGACATGGGTGCGCCGCTGTTCATGGTGGCGAGCTGCCTGCGCACGGTCGTCGCACAGCGTCTCGTGCGGCTCAATTGCCGCAGCTGCACGCGCGAGCACGTGCCGACGCCGCAGGAGCGGGCCTGGCTGATCCAGGCCGGTGGCGACGAGGCGGCGCATGTCACGACGCGCGCCGGCAGCGGCTGCGTGCACTGCGCGGGCAGCGGCTACTCGGATCGCACCGGCCTGTACGAGATGCTGGTGATGGACGAGGCGCTCGTGCACATCGCCGTCGCGAAGGGCACGGAGGCGCTGCTCGACGCCTCGCGCGCCGCGATGCGCGGCCACACGCTCACCGATCACGCGTTCGCGCTGGTGAAGGAGGGCCGCACGTCGGTTGCCGAGGCAATGCGGGTGGCGAGCATCGGCGAGGATTGAGGCGTTGCCGTTCTTCGACTACCGCGGCCGCGACCCGCAGCTCGCAACGGTGAGCGGGACGATCGAGGCCGATTCCCCGGCCGACGCGGTGCAGCAGCTCGTCGCGCGCGGCGTCGTCGTGACGGGCGTCGATGCACGCCGCGCCGAGGAGCACGCCACCGGCGCCGGCACGCCCGCGTGGTGGCAGAGGCTGAGCGCGCGGCGCCTCACCGACGAGGACGTGATCCTGTTCTCGCGCCAGATGTACACGCTGCAGCGGGCCAACGTGCCGATCGTGCGCGCGCTCAGCGGGTTGCAGGAGTCGGCCGCGAACCCGCGATTCGCGGAGATCGTGGCGGACATTCGCGCGAGCCTCGAGGAGGGCCGCGAGATGTCGGCGGCGCTCGCGCGCCACCCCGCGGTCTTTTCGGAGTTCTACGTGGCGATGATCCGCGTGGGCGAGGTGAGCGGCCGGATGACCGAGGTGTTCGAGCGCCTGTCGGCCCATCTCGAGAGCGAGCGCGAAGTGCGCGAGCAGGTGGCGGGCGCGCTGCGCTACCCGATGCTCGTCGTCGGCGCGGCCGCCCTCGCGATGGTCGTGCTGAACATGTTCGTGATCCCGGTGTTCGCGCGGGTCTATGCGAGCTTCCATGCGCAGCTGCCGCTCATGACGCAGGTCCTGATCGGGGTTTCCGAGTGGAGCGTGCGGTGGTGGCCGCAGCTGGCCGTGGTCGCCGTCGCCGGCGCCCTCGGCGTGCGCAAGCTGCTGAAGACTGCGGAGGGACGCTACTGGTGGGACCGCGCCAAGCTGCGGCTCCCCCTGGCCGGCGACATCGTCCTCAAGGGGACGCTCGCGCGCTTCGCCCGCGCGTTCGCCATGGCCTCCCGCAGCGGCATTCCGGTGCTCCAAGCGCTCACGGTCGTCGCGCGCACCACCGACAACGCCTACATCGGCCGGCGGATCGAGGCGATGCGCGACGGCATCGAACGCGGCGAGACCCTGCACCGCGGGGCCGCCGCTTCCGGCGTGTTCACGCCGGTCGTGCTGCAGATGATCGCCGTGGGCGAGGAGACGGGCGAGATCGACTCGCTGCTCACCGAGGTCGCCGGCATGTACGAGCGCGAGATCGCGTACGCCATCAAGCGGCTGTCCGCGCTGCTCGAGCCGATCCTGCTGCTCATGATCGGCGGCATGGTGCTCGTGCTCGCGCTCGGCATCTTCCTGCCGATGTGGTCGCTCGGGCAGGCGGCGCTCGGACGCGGCTGACGCATGGGCATGCCCGGTGCGCCGGTTTCACCTGAAAGACGGCCATCGTGCATAAATTACCGAGTTGTGATATTAGAGGCCCACGCGCCTTGTTCCGGCGCCATTGCCAGGGAAGGAAAAAGACAATGAAATCGATCCAGTCGGGCTTCACGCTGATCGAGCTGATCATCGTCATCGTGATCCTCGGAATCCTCGCCGCCGTCGCGATCCCCAAGTACATCGACCTCAAGGCAGACGCCGCGCAGGCGGCGGTCAACGGAGTCGCAGGCTCGATCGGCTCCGCGATGGCCGTCAACTACGCGGCGCGCAGCGCGAACAGCGCCAAGGGCGTGCCCGTGGCCAACTGCACCGACGGGTCCACGGTGCTGCAAGGCGGGCTGCCCACCGCAGGCGGCGCGTACGCGATCACGGCGGCCGCCGTGGCGGTCGGCGCGGCGGTCACCTGCACCTTGACCTTCACGCCCACGGGCGGAGCCGCCGTCACCTCCACGTTCACGGCGCTCGGCATCGCCTGACCGGCCGGCGCGAGGACCGCGGTGCGCATCGCGCTCTCGTCCGCAAGACGAGGGCGCGGTGGCTTCACGTTCCTCGAGATCGTCCTGGTGCTGCTGATCGTGGGCGTCGTGGCCGTCTACGCGTTGCCGGCCCTCACGAGCGCGCCCGGTCTGAAGCTCTCCGCCGCGGCCGCGCAGCTGGCGGCCGACATCCGCTACACGCAGAGCCTCGCCATGAGTCGCGGGCAGCGCTACCGCATCAATTTCACGGCGGGCAGCTACCAGATCACCGACATGGGCGGCGGGGCGATCGTCCAACCGCTCACGGCGAGCACCGCGCCGGTGTCGGTCGCGCCCGCGACCCTCGGCGGCTTCAATCCGCCGCTCACCTCCAATTACGTCGCGTTCGATACCCGGGGAAGGCCGTACATCGATGCGACGACGCCGCTCGCCGGCGCGGTCACCCTCGTCCTCACCTCGGGCAGCGACAACGCGACGATCGCGCTCGCGCCGGAAACGGGCCGGGTCCAGTGAGCGCGCGAGGCGCCGGCGGATTCACGCTGATCGAGGCGATCGTGTTCATCGCCGTGGTCGCGGTGCTGCTCGCGGGAATCGTGGCGGCGTTCCGCTCCAACCTGCAGCTCTCGCCCCAGGCCGGGCAGATCGACCTCGCGAGCGAACTCGCGCAGCAGCGCATGGAGCTCATTCTCGCGCAGAAGCGGGCGGCGGGCTTCGCCGCCTTCGCCGACCCTTGCGTGCCCGGCCCGGGCCCGGCTGCGTGCGTGCCGCCGGCCGGCTACGTCGTCTCTTCGGGCATCGCCAGCGGGTACGCAGGCGATGCGGCGGACTACAAGACCATCACCGTGAGCGTGACCGGCCCCACCGCGGCCACGGCCGCCACCCTGGTGGCGAACTACTGATGGGCGCGACCCGGCACAGCGAGCGGCTCGCGCGGGGCTTCACGATCCTGGAGCTGATGATCACGGTGATCGTGATCGCCATCGTGAGCGCGGCCGCGGCGCCGCTGCTGCTCTCGGCGTTCCAGGGTTACTTCACCGGGCGCGACGTGACCGCGACCGACTGGCAGGCGCGGGTGGCGACCGAGCGCATGACGCGCGAGCTGCGCAGCATCCGCTCGCCGGCCGACCTCACGATCGCGTCCGCCAGCGACATCACGTTCATCGACACGGATGGCAACTCGATCCGCTACTGCGCGGGCACGGTCGGCGGATGCCCGGGGGTGGCCGGCGATCTCACGCGCAATGCGCAGCCCCTGGCCGCGGGCGTGAGCGGCCTGGCTTTCACCTTCCTCACCCGCACGGGAGCGACGACGACGAGCGCCGCCTCGGTGTACTACGTGAACGTCGCGTTCAACGCGACGCAGAACGCGGTCACCAAGGGCTACCAGTTCACCGTCAGCCCGCGCAACTTCCCATGAGCGCCCGCGCCTCGCAGGGTGGATTCCTGAGCATCGTCGTCCTGATGATGATCGTCGTTGTCGCCGCGCTGGTGGTCGCGATGGGCTACCTCGTCGGCGTCGGCACGCTCTCGGGCAGCGAGCGCACCGGTTCGATGCGCGCGTTCTTCCTCGCCGAGAGCGGCCTCGAATACCAGCAGTTCGCGTCGGCGCAGAACCTCGAGTGGTATCGCACCACGTCGGATCCGACGCCCGCCGCGCCCGTGGCGCAAGCGCTCGGCGCGGGAACGTTCGTCGCGAACACGGCGGTGCCGGCGACGCTGCTCAAGACCCAGCTCACGGTCGGCGGCACGGCATTGAACGCCTACACGTCCAATCGCTTTCCCGCGAGCGGCTACCTGCAGGTGGACGACGACGTGGCGGCGGGCGGCGAGTACGTGAGCTACACCGGCGTGGCGGGCAGCACGTTCACGGGCCTTGCACGCGGCATCGCGATCGGCACGGTGACCACGACGGCCGTGGCGCACGACCGCAGCAGCACCGTCTATCCCGTCACCATCCTGCGCACTTCGCTCGCGGCCAATTGCACGCCGCTCGGCTCCATGCAGGTGGACGCGAACAGCAAGTTCCTCAGCGCGGGCACGCTCGATGTCGAGGGAGAGGAGATCGGCTACAACGATTCGTCGACATCCGGCGGCACGACGACGCTCGTCGGCATCACGCGCTGCCTGGGCCTGGTGAACAACGTCTCCCATGCGATCGGGCAGCCGGTCACGCCGGTGCTCGTCGGCGGCGACTCGGCGGACTACCAGGCGGAGATCTCCGCCACGGGCACGGTCGGCCCCGACCTGCGCTATGCGAAGCGGACCATCCAGCGATGAAGGGCGGGCTCGCCGCCGCGCTGCGCGCCGCAGGCTGGACGGCGCTCGCGCTCTGCGCGCTGCTCGCGTGCATGCCGGCGTGGGCCGCGCGCACGTTCACGGCGACGCAGATCTCGCCCGCGATGGGGACCGGCTTCCCCATGGGCACGACGCAATCGATCACGTGGCAGATCACCAATACCGCGGGCGGCGGAAACGCGGGAGAGCGCATCTACGCGGTGCGCTTCAACCTCGCTTCGGGCACGACGTTTTCGGGCGCCACCGCGGCGCCCGCCGGGTGGACGCGCTCGGCGTTCAGCGCGACCTCGGTCACGTTCACCGCCACCTCGTGGGCCAACGCGATTGCCTCCGGCAGCTCGGCGAGCTTCACGCTCTCGATCGTCACGCTCACCAGCAACCAGGACGTGAACGACCACCTGAGCAGCATCCGCTCGTACTACACGCTCACGACCACGGGTCCGCCGTTCGGCCAGACGGGCAGGACCACGCAGAACCCGACCGCCACGGCGTGGATCGACAAGTCGCTCTACATCACGTCCTTCCAGACCACCGATCTCGCGGGCAATCCGATCACCGCGCTCACAGCGGGCAGCAGCTTCCGCCTGGTGATGACGGTGAAGAACGTGTCCAATGCGGCGCAGGCGGGCATTGTGTCGGTTGCGAATCCGCCCGCGGCCACCAAGACCGGAACCGTCACGCAGACGCTCACCGGCACGACCGGCAGCCCCCTCGCGCTCGCGGCCGGAGCGAGCGGCACGATCACCTTCACGTTCAGCACGGCGGCGGCCGACAACGGGACGATCTACTTCACCGCCTATGCGGGCAGTGGCGCGACGGTGACCTCGCCCGGAGCGATCTCGAACGTGCTCGCCGTCGGGCGGTTCAACGCCGCGATCACCTCGAGCGCCTCGTGCGCTTACCCGGGCGACAACGTCACCATGACGATGACGCTCACCAACGGCTGGCCCTACGCCATCCTCAACGTGACGCCCACGCTGACGCCGGCTGCGGGAGCGCCGGTGACCTATGTCTCCGGGCCGGCACCCGCGGCACCGATCGCGAGCGTGCCGCCGTCGCCGCCGACGACCGCGATCACGTGGACCTATCAGCTCGCGACAGGGGGCTCGACGAATCCGTTCACGTTCAGCGGTTCGGCCACGGGCACCGGCAACACCGTGGGCAACCCGGTGCTCACCACGCCGACCGCCATCTCCGCGAGCATCACGCGCGGGCTCTTCAACGCGACGATCGGTCCCGCGGTGACCAACGCCGGCAGCGTCAACCTGGAAGTGACGGTGAGCGTCTCGAACGCCGGCTGCGCCCCGGTGAACAGCGTCTCCATCGCACCCGCTGCCGGCTGGACCGCCTCGACCGACACCTACTCGCTGGTGAGCGTGAGCGGCGGAGGCGCGATCGAGACGTGGACGGCCGCGGGCGCGGGCCCGATCGTCTTCACCGCGCCGAACGTCGCGGGCCAGATGCCGGTCGGCGCCGGCGGGGACTTCGCGGTCGTCTTCACGGCGACGCCGCCCGCGGCCACGGCGAGCACGTTCACGGTGCGGGTGACCGACGCCAACGGCCTTTTCATGGACATCCCGCTCGGCGTGACGGTGAACGCGTTCAGGTCGGGCACATTGAACAACGCCGCCTCGAAGATATGGCGCGAGGACTTCCGGTGAGGAAGGATCGCCCATGCGACTGATGCCCGAATGGCCGTGGCGCAGGCGCGCCGGGGACGGCGTCCTCGCCATCATGCTGGGCGACAACTGGCTGCGATACGTATTCGCCTCCGAGGCGGGCGAGCATGGGGCGGCGCTCGCGTCGTGGGGCGCCGAGACTCGCGGGACCCAGACACGCGAGTCGTTCATCAAGCGGGCGCGTGGATCGCTGCCGCGCGCGCGATCGGCCACGCTCGTCCTCGCCTCGGGCGACTACCAGATGCTGCAGCTCGACGCCCCGAACGTGCCGCCCGACGAAGTCCGCGCGGCCGCGCGCTGGCGCGCGACGGAGTTCCTCGAGGGCTCGCCCAACGACTACACGCTCGATGTCCTGCAGGTGCCGAGCGTCGCCGAGGGCGGAACCGGGAAGGTGATCGTCTTCGCCGTGCGCAACGAGCTGCTGCGCCGGCGCATGCAGGATGCCGAGGCGCTGGGCATCGCGGTCTCGATCGTGGACGTCGGCGAGACGGCGCAGCGCAACCTGCTGAACGCGGTGCTCTTCATCGAGCAGTCGCCGGCGTCGGTGGCGGGCGCGATCGTCGCCGACGGCGGGTCCGCGTCGATGATCATCGCGGTGAAGGGCGAGCTCCATTTCTTCCGCCGCTTCGATTTCAACGTCGACCTGCTGGCGGTGCCCGTCGAGGAGGCGCAGCCGGCGCTGGTCGCGCAGGGCGAGGTGGCCGAATCGGCCTCGCGCTCGCTCACGCAGCTGCAGCGGTCCCTCGACCTCTGGGACAACACCTACGCGCACCTGCCCCTCGGCACGCTGCGGGTGCACGCCGGCCCGAAGACCACGGCCATCGTCGACCGCGTGGCCGCGGCCGCGGGCGTGGATACGCGCCCGCTCGCGCTCTCCGGCGTGTTGCGCGTGGCCGCGGGGAAGAAATCATCCCCCGGGGATGATCCGGCCTACCTGCCGCTGCTCGGCGCGCTGCTGCGGGCAAGGGAGGCGGCGTGAACGCGGTGGTCCTGTCCTCTCCGCAGCAGATCAATCTCTTCAACGCGGCGCTGCTCGCGCGAAGGGAGCAGTTCTCGCCGCGCCAGCTGCTCGCCTGGATCGCGTTCGCCGTCGTCGCGCTCGTGGCGGTCGCGTGGTGGGCCACGAGCCAGATGCGCCTGCTGCGCTCGGAGATCGCCGAGCAGGGCGCGCGTGCCAAGGTGCATCCGGGCGATTCCGCCCCCTCGCCGCAGCAGATCGCGGCGCTCGAGCAGGCGCTGCGCGCACGCGTGGCGACGCTCGAGGCGCGCCAGGCCGCGCTCGCGACGCTGAAGCGCGGCATGGCGGGCGCCGAATCGGGACCGAGCTTCGTCCTGCGCCGGCTCGCCGAAACCATCCCGCCGACCGCGTGGCTCGTCGAGGTGCGCGTCGGCGCGAACCGCGTGGACCTGCGCGGCCGTGCCCTCGAGCCCGGGGCGGTCGACGCATGGCTCGTGCGCCTGCGCAGCTCGGGGTTCATCGCCGAGAAACCGGCGCCGACCTTGCGCGTGGATCGCATGGAGCCGGCGGCCGGCCGCAGCGGCGAGGCCTACGCCTTCGAGCTCACGGGCGCGCTCGGCGCGCCGTTCGCCGACGAGGGGGCGCGCCCATGAAACGCGTGTGGCAGCGCCTCGCGGCCCGGATCAGCGCGCTGTCGTTGCGCGAGCGCTTCCTGCTCTTCGCGAGCATCATGGTCGTACTCGGGTTCGTCACGCACCAGCTCTTCATCGCGCCGCTCAACCGGCTGCAGGTGCAGAGGGCGCGCGAGCTCGAGCGGCTCTCCGCGAGCTCCGAGGCCCAGATCGAGCGCATCGAGCAGCAGCTGGCGCGCAGCCGGCGCTCGCGCAAGGCGCAGCTCGAGTCGCAGATCGCGAGCACGCAGGCGCAGATCGCCGAAGTGGATGGCGAGATCGGCGCAGTGACTCGCGCCTCGAGCGACGAGGCGGCGCTGCGTGCGGTCCTGACGCGCACTTTCGCGCGCGGCGAACGCGGCAAGGTGATGCTCGTGCGCGTGAGCACTGCCCAGCCGCCCGCGGTGCCGTCGCCGGCAAGCCCGTCCGCGTCCGCGAGCGTGATCGAGATCGTGCTGTCCGGGGGATACCTCGACCTGATGGAGGCGCTGTCCGCGCTCGAGAAGGCGCTGCCCCAGGCGCGCTGGAGCGCGATGCGGTTGTCGGCCGAGACCGTGACGGCGCAGGTGTCGGTGCGCATGGTCGCCTCGGGGGCGGCGCCGTGAGCAAGGCGCTCATCGGCGCGCGCGCCGCGACCGCCGTCCTGCTCGCCACCACGGTGTGCGCGGCATCGCTCGGCCCCTGCGTCCGGTACGCATCGGCGCAGACGACCGCGCTGCGCGATCCGACGCAGCCGCCCCCGGGCTACGGTGCGGGCCCCGCCCCCGCCGTCGATCCGGTGGCCGGCTTCAGGCCCGAATACATCCTCGCCGTCGACGGGCGGCGCTACCTCGTGCTGCATGGTCGCCGCTACGCGGTCGGCGACTCGATCGAGGGCGCGCGCATCGAGCGCATCGACGACCAGGCGGTGTGGGTGCGCACGGCGCAGGGCGTGCGCGAGTTGAAGCTGTTCGAAGGCGTCGAAAAGAACGATCGGGAGCGCGCGAAATGACACCGACAAGATGGATCGAGCAGCATGGCCGCCTCGCGCACCTCGGCGCGGCCGCCCTCGCGATCCCACTGCTTCTCACGTGGGGATGCGCGAATCCTTCGCCCGCGGCCGACGCCGTGCACGATGCGGTCGTGCAGGCGCAGCGCTCGGCCGCGCCGGCGCCCTTCATCGTGCCACCCCAGATCAGCGACGCGCTGCAGGCGCCGCCCGCCGCGACGCAGGAAGCGCCCGCCGAGCCGCGCTTCGATCTCGTCGTGAACAACGCCAGGGCGCGCGACGTGTTCCTCGCCATGGTGAGCGATACCCGCTACAGCATGCTGCTGCACCCGGAGGTCACGGGCACCATGTCGGTCACGCTGCGCGGCGTCACGGTGCGCGAGGCGCTCCAGGCGATCCGCGACGTGTACGGGTACGACTTCAAGATCGACGGGCGCCGCATCACGGTGTATCCGCCCACCCTGCAGACGCGGATCTTCACGATCAACTACCTCAACCTGCGTCGCGAGGGCCACAGCGAGATCCGCGTGAATTCAGGCGCGTCGACGTTGCCGGGCACCACCACCGCCGCAGGCACCACCGCGCCGCCGGTCGCCGGCAGCACGACCGCCCAGGTGCAGACGGCGTTCGAGACGACGCGGTTGTCGAGCACGTCGCGCACCGACTTCTGGACCGAGCTCGCCGAGGCGCTGCACGGCATCGTCGGCAGCGGGCCCGGGCGCAACGTGGTGGTGAGCCCGCAGTCGGGAGTCGTCGCCGTGCGCGCGATGCCCGACGAGCTGCGCGAGGTCGAGGCCTATCTCAAGGCCACACGGATCGCCGTGGAGCGCGAGGTCATGCTCGAGGCGAAGATCGTCGAGGTGCAGCTGCGCGACGCATTCCAGAGCGGCGTCGACTGGTCGATCCTGCGCGGACGCGGCGCCGGCGGGGTGATGAGCGGATCGGGCGCGAACACGATCGTGAACCCGCCGACCTTCCCGCTGCCGCCCGGCACGCCGGCGGGCATCCCGCTGATTCCCGACCCCAACCGGCCGCCGATCACCGATGCCGTCGACTTCCCGGCGCGCGGCAACGGCCTGTTCGGGCTGGTCTTCGGCACCCACAGCTTCGAGGGCGTGCTCGCCTTCCTGCAGACGCAGGGCAATACGCAGATCCTTTCGAGCCCGCGCGTGGCCGCGCTGAACAACCAGACGGCGGTCCTCAAGGTCGGTGTCGACGAGCTCTTCGTGACCGGCGTGACCGGGGGAACGATCACGCAGAACTCGACGCTCACGGGGAACGTCACGACGATCCCGACCATCACGCTCTCCTCCTTCTTCTCCGGCATCGCGCTCGACGTGATGCCGCAGGTGGACGACGGCGACGTGGTCACGTTGCACGTGCATCCGTCGGTCACCGCGGTCACCGAAGTGGTGAAGCAGGTCGACCTGGGCGGGTCGATCGGCTCGGTGAGGCTTCCGCTTCCCGCGAACGCGACCAACGAGACGGACACGGTCGTGCGCGTGACCGACGGATACATCGTCGCGATCGGCGGGCTGATGCAGGTGCAGTCGCAGGACTCGCGTTCGGGGTTGCCCGGCAGCGTTAACGTGCCCGTGCTCGCGAATGTTCTGGGCAACCAGCAGCGCGCCGGATCGAAGCGCGAGGTCGTCGTGCTGATCAAGCCGACGATCATCCGCTCGGCGGAGGACTGGCGCGCGCAGGCGCGTGAGGCCGCGGAGCGCATCGATTCCTACACGGACTCGCGCCGCGTCGTCACGGTCGACGGCGCGCCGCCGGCCGCGACGCCCGCGGCGAAGTGACGATGTACCACCGTCACTTCGGGCTGGCCGAGCCGCCGTTCTCGCTCACGCCGGACACCGCCTTCTTCTTCGCGCATCGCAGCGCGCAGGCCGCGCTCAACACGCTGCTCGTCGCATTGCGCTCCGGCGAGGGCTTCGTGAAGGTGGTCGCCGAGGTGGGCTGCGGCAAGACGCTGCTCTGCCGCCGGCTGCTCGCCGCGCTGGCGCGGGACGCCGCGAGCGCCTACATCCCCAATCCTTCGCTCGATCCGCGCACGCTGCTGCTCGCGGTCTGCGAGGAGCTCGGCATCCCGGTCGAGGCGGGCGCGAGCGGGCACCGCGTGGTGAAAGACCTGGAGCGCGGCCTGCTCGAGCGCGCGCGCAGCGGCCGGCGCGTCGTGCTCGTCATCGACGAGGCACAGGCGATCCCGGACCGCAGCGTCGAGCTGCTCCGGCTCATGTCGAACATCGAGACCGAGAAGCGCAAGCTGCTGCAGATCGTGCTCTTCGGCCAGCCGGAGCTCGACGCGCGCCTCGCGCAGCCGCACCTGCGCCAGCTCCTGCAGCGCATCTCGTTCGCCGAGCGCATCGAGCCGCTTTCCGCGGCGGAAGTCGCCGACTACGTGCGGCACCGCCTCAACGTGGCGGGCGCGGGGGATGCGCAGGTCTTCGAGGAGCCGGCGCTGCGCGAGCTCGCGCGCCGCAGCGGCGGTGTGCCGCGCCTCATCAACGTGATCGCGAACAAGGCGTTGATGCTCGCGTTCGGCGAGGGCGCGCAGCGAGTGCGGGCCGTGCATGTCGCCCTTGCATCCGACGATACCGCGGCCGTGCCGGACCGCGCCGCGCGCGGCGGGTGGTTCCGTCGCCTGCTCGCACAGCGCGCATGAGCGTCGTGAACCGGATGCTGCAGGACATCGACCGCCGGCTCGCGGCATCCGGCGTCGATGCCCTCACGGCGTATCCGGAGATCCGCAGCGTTCCCGGGGCGCGCGCGCAGCCGAGGGCCGCAAGTCACGCCGCGGGATGGCGCATGGTCGTCCTGCTCGTCGTGTTGGCCGGGCTGGCCGCATGGTTCTTCCTCGGCGCAGGCGCGAGCGGTCCCGACGGCGCGACCACGCCCGGCGACCGCGCGGCGCCGCGGACAATGAAGGTGGCCGTTCGCGCGCCCGGCGCTGTTTCCGTCGCCTCCGACACCGCGCACGCGGCGCCGCACGAGCCACACGCAACCGGGGACGGCGCGGAATCGGCAACGCAAGGCAGCGACGAGTCGCTCCCCAGCTTGTCGCTGAAGCTCTCGGCGCTGCTCGCGGAGATCCCTCCCGAGCCGGTGCCGGCCGCGCGCGAGCCGGTCGCGACGCTCACGCCAATGCCGCGGCCACGGGCCATGGCGTCGAGCGCGCCAAGCGCCGGGCCATCGCAGCCCGAGACTGCCCACTCCGCGCCACGCACGCAGGCCGCCGAGCCGCCGGCAGCGGCGCAGTCGTCGCGCGTGACGATCGAGACCGTCGCGCCCGCGGCCGGCGCGAAGAACGTTCCGGTGCGCCGGGTCGCGCCCGAGGAGACGATCGAAGCGGCACGCGCGTTGTGGCGCGAGGGCGCGCACGAGGCGGCGGTGACGACGCTGCGCGAAGCGATGGCGGGCGCGCAATCGCCGGGCAATGGAGCCGCGGCAAGCCAGCTCGCGCGCGAGCTCGCGCGCTTCGAGATCGCGGACAACCACGTTCAGGCTGCGCTCGACCTGCTCAAGGGGCACGAGGCGGCGCTGCACGCGGACGCGGAGGCGTGGGCCCTGCGCGGCAACGCCGAGCAACGCCTCGCGCTGCATTCCGATGCCGCGGATTCGTACCAGATGGCGCTGCGTTTGCGTCCCGGGCAGGGCAAGTGGATGCTCGGTGCGGCGATCTCGCTCGCCGCCCAGGGACATCGCGGCGAAGCGCAGGCCTGGGTCGACCAGGCGCAGGCACGCGGCGCGGTCACGCCCGCCATCGCGACCTACCTGCGCCAGCTCGGGCTCGACACGCACTGAGTCGCCGCGCCGAGCGGCGCCGGCTGCCGGGGTACAATCGCCATGCGAGCGCCACTTGAATTCCGGCGCGCTCGCACCATATGCGGGGCAATGACGGACCCCACGGAAGCGCCATGAAACGCATCGTCCTGTTCCTGCTCACCAACCTCGCGGTCGGCGTCGTGCTGTCGATCGTGCTGTCGATCCTCGGCGTCGACCGCTACCTCGCGGGCTCGGGCCTGAACGTCCGCATGCTCGTGGTCTACTCGGTGATCGTCGGCTTCGCCGGCTCGTTCATCTCGCTGCTGATGTCGAAGCCGATGGCGCTATGGAGCACGGGCGCGCACTTGATCGACACGCCGCAGACCCCGGACGAGCAGTGGCTCGTGGGCGTCGTCCAGCAACTCGCGCAGCAGGTGCACGTGGCCATGCCGCAGGTGGCGATCTACGAAGGCGAGCCGAACGCGTTCGCCACCGGCGCCTTCCGCGATTCCTCGCTGGTCGCCGTTTCCACCGGCCTGCTGCAGTCGATGACGCGCGAGGAGATCCAGGCGGTGCTCGGCCACGAGATCTCCCACGTGGCCAACGGCGACATGGTGACGCTCACGCTGATCCAGGGCGTGGTCAACACGTTCGTGGTCTTCCTGTCGCGCGTGGTCGGCTTCGTCGTCGACCGCATGATCTTCCAGCGCGGCGACCGCGAGAGCTACGGCATGGGGATGGGCTACTACCTCACGGTCATGGTGTGCCAGATCGTGTTCGGAATCCTCGCGTCGATCATCGTCGCGTGGTTCTCGCGCTATCGCGAGTTCCGTGCGGACGCCGGCTCGGCGCAGCTGCTCGGCCCGCGCCCGATGATCGCCGCGCTGCGCCGCCTCGGCGGCCTCGAGGCCGGCCAGCTGCCGCAGGCCTTCCAGGCGTTCGGGATCGGCTCCGACAGCCGCTTCCTCGGCCTGTTCGCGAGCCATCCGCCGATCGAAGAGCGCATCGCCGCGCTCGAGCGCGCCTAGCCGCGCCTTGGACCCCGAACCGCCCCCATCCCCGCGCCGGCATCGGGCCGCGGCGCCCGTCCGCGGATGCCGCTGCTGCTGATCCTCGCCGCGACCGTCCTCGCGCACGCCTCGTTCAACGGCAGCCGCCTCGCGATCTCGCTCACGGCGCTGTCGATGGGCGCCACCCCGCTCACCGTGGGCGTGCTGATGTCGCTCATCGCCGCATTGCCGATGCTGCTCGCGGTCGCGCTCGGCCGCCTCGTCGACCACGTCGGCGTGCGCTACCCGATCCTCGCCGGCGTCGCGTTCCTCGGCTGCGCGGTGGTGCTGCCCGCGGCCTTTCCCGGCATGCGCTCGCTGCATTTCGCCGCGGCCGCTTCCGGCATGGGCTTCACGCTCTTCCACATCTCCATCCAGCACGCGATCGGCGAGACCGCGAGCGATCCCGAGCAGCGCAAGGCGAATTTCGGCTGGCTTTCGCTCGCGTTCTCGATCTCGAACTTCTTCGGCCCGACGCTCGCCGGCTTCTCGATCGACGCGTTCGGCCACCGTGCCACCTTCGTGTTCGAGTCGCTGCTCGCGGCTGCCAGCGTGACGCTGCTCGTGCTGCAGCGCCATCGCCTGCCGCACCAGCGCCATCGCCATCGCGGCACGGCGCGGCGCAGCGCGCTCGAGCTGCTGCGCAATCCGGAGCTGCGCCGCGTGTTCGTCGTGACCGGCATGCTGGCGAGCGCGTGGGACCTGTTCACGTTCGCGGTTCCCGTGTACGGCAACGCGATCGGGCTCTCCGCATCGACCATCGGCATGATCCTCGGCAGCTTCGCGGCCGCGACGTTCATCATCCGCGTGGCGCTGCCGTGGCTGTCGAAGCGCCTGCGCGAATGGACCATGATCACGGCCACTTTCGGCATCGCGTTCGTCGCCTATGCGCTCTTCCCGCTGGTGCGCACGGTGCCGCTGCTCGCGACCATCGCCTTCCTGCTCGGGCTGGGGCTCGGCGCCACGCAACCGTCGATCATGTCGCTCATTTACACGACCGCGCCGAGCGGCCGTGCCGGCGAGGCGGTCGGGGTGCGCTCGGTGGTCCTGAACGCGAGCAGCACCTTCCTGCCGCTCGCCTTCGGCGGCCTCGGCAGCGCGCTCGGGATGCTGCCGGTGTTCTGGGCCATGGCCGTGGCGCTCGCCGGCGGCGGGGCGATCGCGGACCGGCGTCGCCGCGCGGACCCCCCTTGAGCCGCCCGCGACCCGCCCCTACGTTGCTCCGGTGAAGCGCTCTTGGCGCGGTGCAAAAGATGCGCCAAGTGCCTCTGTTAAAATACGAATCGACTACGGAGAGTCCCATGCCGATCTACGAATACCGCTGCGGCAGCTGCGGCCACCAGCAGGAATTCCTGCAGAAGGTCACGGACGCGCCGCTCACCGTCTGCACCGAGTGCGGGAAGCCGACGTTTTCGAAGCTCCTCACCGCCGCCGGCTTCCAGTTGAAGGGCAGCGGCTGGTATGCCACCGACTTCAAGAACGGCGGCGCGAAGGCCAAGCCCGCCGCGGAGGCGAAGACCGAGGCGAAGGCCGAAGCCAAGAGCGAGGCCCCGGCGACGGGCGGTTGCGGCGGCGGCGCCTGCGGCTGCCATTGAGCGCGCGAGCCGCGGGCCGCTGAGCCCCGCATGAGCACGTTCCGGCGCTATTTCGTGGCGGGACTCCTGGTCTGGATCCCGCTCGGGATCACGATCTGGGTCCTCGCGCTCATCGTCGACGTGATGGACCAGTCGTTGCGCCTGCTGCCGGCGAGCGTGCAGAGCGAGGCGTTGTTCGGCTTCCACGTGCCGGGGATGGGCATCATCCTCACGCTGGCCATCGTGGTGGCGACCGGCGCGCTCGCGGCCAACCTCTTCGGCCGCAGGCTCCTCGCCCTGGGCCACTCGCTGCTCGTGCGCATCCCGATCATCCGCTCGATCTACGGCGGCGTGAAGCAGATCAGCGACACGCTGTTCTCTCCCGAGGGCAAGGCATTCCGCCGCGCGGTGCTCGTGCGCTATCCCCACACCGACGCGTGGACCGTGGCGCTCGTGACCGGCGTGCCCGAGCACGAGGTCGCGGACGCGCTCGGCAGCGATCTCATCTCCGTGTTCGTGCCGACCACGCCGAACATCACCGCGGGGTTCTTCCTCATCGTGCGCCGCGCGGAGACCGTCGCGCTCGAGATGAGCGTCGACGACGCGCTCAAGTACATCATCTCCATGGGCGTGGCCGAGCCGGCCCGCCGCATCGCCCGGCCCGAGAGGCACCGCTCCGGGACCGACCCCAATCCGCTGCCGTCGCCGAGAACGTAGGCGACGGCACCCGGCAGCGCCCCAGCTTCCATGCCGCCGTCGCGCTGACGGCGCAAACCGTCCTATCGCCCGCTCGCGGGCCCTCGAAACAATGCGAACCGACTACTGCGGCAACATCGACACCCGTTTCCTCGGCCAGAGCGTCACGCTCTTCGGCTGGGCCCACCGCCGCCGCGACCACGGCGGCGTGATCTTCATCGACCTGCGCGATCGCGAGGGCCTCGTACAGGTGGTCTGCGACCCGGACCGTCCCGCGACCTTCAACACCGCCGATCGCGTGCGCAACGAGTTCGTGCTGCGCGTGCAGGGGGTCGTGCGCCGGCGCCCCGAGGGGACGGTGAATCCCACGCTGAAGAGCGGGGAGATCGAGGTGCTCGCCCACGAGCTCGAGATCCTGAATCCGGCGGTCACGCCGCCGTTCATGATGGACGAGGAGCGCCTCTCGGAGGAGGTGCGCCTCAAGTACCGCTACCTCGACCTGCGCCGCGAGCCGATGCAGCGCGCGTTGAAGATGCGCCACGCCACCGCCCGTGCCACGCGCGAGTACCTGGACGCCCACGGCTTCATCGACGTGGAGACGCCGGTGCTCTACAAGTCCACGCCCGAGGGCGCGCGCGAGTTCCTCGTGCCCTCCCGGCTGCACGACGGCCAGTTCTACGCGCTGCCGCAGTCGCCGCAGCTGTTCAAGCAGCTGCTCATGATCGCGGGCTACGATCGCTACTACCAGATCGTGAAGTGCTTCCGCGACGAGGACCTGCGCGCCGATCGCCAGCCCGAGTTCACGCAGATCGACATCGAGACCTCGTTCCTCACGGAGCGCGAGATCCAGGACATCATGGAAGGGCTCGTGCGCCACATCTTCAAGCGCGTGCTCGACGTCGACCTGCCGCCGTTTCCGCGCCTCACCTACGCCGAGGCCACGACGCGCTACGGCAGCGACAAGCCCGACCTGCGCGTGAAGCTCGAGCTCACCGAGCTCACCGACCTCATGAAGGACGCCGGCTTCAAGGTGTTCAAGTCCGCCGCGGAGCTTCCCGACGGGCGCGTGGCGGCGCTGCGCGTGCCGGGCGGCAACGAGCAGTTCACGCGCAAGGAGCTGGACGACCTCGCGCCGTTCGTCGCCATCTACGGCGCCAAGGGACTCGCGTACATCCGCGTGAACGATCCGTCGAAGCCGAACGAGGAAGGCCTGCAGTCGCCGATCGTGAAGTTCCTCTCGCCGGAGATCCTCGCGAAGATCGTCGAGCGCACCGGGGCGAAGGCGGGCGACGTGATCTTCTTCGGCGCCGACCGGCGCAAGATCGTGAACGACGCGCTCGGCGCGCTGCGCAACAAGGTGGGCCACGAGAAGGGCCACGCCGAGAGCGGCTGGCGCCCGTGCTGGGTGCTCGATTTCCCCGCCTACGAATACGACGACGAGAACAAGCGTTGGGGCGCCGCGCACCACCCGTTCACGAGCCCCAAGGACGAGCACATCGCGTTCATGGAGCAGGAGCCCGGGCGCGTGCTCGCGAAGGCCTACGACATCGCCTTGAACGGCTGGGAGATCGGCGGGGGCTCGGTGCGGATCCATCGCGCCGAGGTCCAGGCCAAGCAGTTCGCGGTGCTCGGCATCGGGGAAGCCGAGCAGCGTGCGAAGTTCGGGTTCCTGCTCGATGCGCTCTCCTACGGGGCGCCGCCGCACGGCGGCATCGCGTTCGGCTTCGATCGCCTCGTCGCGCTCATGGCCGGCGTGGACCAGATCCGCGACGTGATCGCGTTCCCGAAGACGCAGCGCGGCCAGGATCTGATGGTCGATGCGCCGAGCCCGGTGACCGAGAAGCAGCTGCGCGACCTGCACATCCGGCTGCGCAATCCGGAAAAGCATTGATCCGCAGATGAGCTGCGGCGGCTGGAAGACATGGGAATCGCTCTGATCGCACACGGCGGCGCGGGCAGCTGGCGGCCCGGCTCCGAGGAAGACTCGATGGAAGGCATGCGCCTCGCGGTGGAGGCGGGCCGTGCGGTGCTGCGCCGCGGCGGCAGCGCGCTCGACGCCGTGTGCGCGACGGTGGTCGCGCTCGAGGACAACCCGATCTTCAACGCGGGCACCGGCGCGGTGCTGAACTTCGACGGTTTCTGCGAGCTCGACGCCGCGGTGATGGAGAGCCGCAACGCGCGCTACGGCGGCGTGTGCGCGCTGCAGCGCGTGAAGAACCCGGTGCTGGTCGCGCGCAAGGTGATGGAGGACACGGACCACGTGCTGCTGGCCGGCGAGGGCGCGTTGCGCTTCGCGCGCGCGATGGGCTTCGCGGACCACGACCCGATCACCGACGCACGGCGTGCCGACTGGGAGGAGAAGAAGGCGCGGCTCGCGCAGCTGGGCGGGCGCAACCTCAAGATGCTCAAGTTCCTGCGCGATCATCCCGACTATGCGGGCGGGACGGTCGGCGCGGCCGCGGTCGACGCGCATGGCATGCTCGCCGCGGCCACCTCGACCGGCGGCGTGACGCTCAAGCTCGTCGGTCGCGTGGGCGACTCTCCGATCCCCGGTGCCGGCAATTACGCATCGGAGCACGTTGCCGCTTCGGCCACCGGCACGGGCGAGTACGTGCTGCGTGCGCTCACGACGCGCGCGATTTCCGAAGCGGTGGCAGGCGGAGCTTCCCTCGATAGGGCGATGGGCATCGCGCTCGAGCATCTGCGCTCCGAGTTCGCGGCGGAAATGGGTATCGTCGCGGTCGACCGCCACGGGCACGCGGTCGCGCGCCACAGCACGCCGCACATGCCGCACGCCTTCTTCGCGGGCGAGGATCGCGTCGTCGCCCGCATGCACGCGGCGTGACGACGAAGATCCCCGTCTCCACCCTCGTGGTGATCCATACGCCCGCGCTCGAGGTGCTGCTGCTCGAGCGCGCCGACCATCCCGGCTTCTGGCAATCGGTCACCGGAAGCCAGGAATCCGGCGAGACGTTGCGCGAGACCGCGGTGCGCGAGGTCGCCGAGGAGACCGGCATCGACGCGACGCGCCACGAGCTGACCGAGTGGAACGTGCAGAACGTCTACGAGATCTATCCGGTGTGGCGGCACCGCTACCCGGCCGGCGTCACCCATAATACGGAGCACGTGTTCGGGCTGCTCGTGCCCGCCCCGTTGCCGGTGCGCGTCGCCCCGCGCGAGCACCTGTCGGCGGCGTGGCTGCCGTGGCGCGAGGCGGCCGAGCGCGTGTTCTCGTGGAGCAACCGCAAGGCCATCCTGATGCTTCCCGAAAGGCGCGCCTGACATGGCGAAAATGCGTCCGCTCACGGTCGTCACCTACAACATCCACAAGGGCCTGTCGCAGTTCAACCGGCGGCTGGTGCTGCACGAGATCCGCGACCGGCTGCAGTCGGTCGATGCCGACGTCGCGTTCCTGCAGGAAGTCCAGGGCCGCCACGAGCGGCACGCGCGCCGGCACGCGGCGTGGCCCGAAGTCTCGCAGCACGAGTTCCTCGCGCACGAGGGCACGCACAGCGTCTACGGCATGAACGCGGTGTACCAGCACGGCCACCACGGCAACGCGATCGTGAGCCGCCACCCGATCCCGGTGTGGGAGAACATCGACATCTCGCACCATCCGATCGAGAGCCGCGGCCTGCTGCATTGCGAGGTCGACGTGCGCGGCTGGAAGGAGCGGCTGCACTGCATCAACGTGCACCTCGGCCTGTGGGCGAGGAGCCGGCGCTTCCAGCTCGAGTGGCTCTGCGACCGCATCCGTGCCGCGGTCCCGCCCGGCGGGCCGCTGATCGTCGCGGGCGACTTCAACGACTGGCAGAAGCGCGCGAGCGATTACCTCGCGCGCGAGCTCGGCCTCTACGAGGTGTTCGAGCAATCCGAGGGGCAGCTCGCGAAGAGCTATCCCGCGCGCCTGCCGTTGCTGTCCCTCGATCGCATCTACGTGCGCGACCTGTCCGTCGAGGGCGCCGAGCGGCTCGTCGGCGCGAGCTGGTCACGCCTGTCCGATCACGTGGCGCTCAGCGCCCGGTTGTCGCGCTGAAAAAGCTCTTTGAAGATCCCGGAAGGTTGATCGTCATTCGAGGCGGGAAGTCCGGAGCCTCGAGGCTTTGCAGCGCAATCTTTCAAGAGATCCCGGAAGGTTGATCGTCATTCGAGGCGGGAAGTCCGGAGCCTCGAGGCTTTGCAGCGCAACCGTTTCTACCGATGATTCGGCCGGTTCGAGGCCGCGCCGCGGATGAGGGTGCCCACGCCCTCGCTGGTGAGCACCTCGAGCAGCAGCGCGTGGGAGACGCGCCCGTCGATGATGTGCGCGTTCTTCACGCCGTTCTTCACGGCGTCGAGCGCACACTCCACCTTCGGCAGCATCCCGCCGCTGATCGTGCCGTCGTGGATCATCTCGTTGGCCTTCGCCGCGGTCAGGCCCGTCACGACCTTGCCTTCCTGGTCGAGCACGCCGGTGGTGTTCGTGAGCAGGATGAGCTTCTCGGCCTGCAGCGTGATCGCGAGCTTGCCGGCCGCGATGTCCGCGTTGATGTTGTAGGCGGTGCCGTTCTCGTCGACGCCGAGCGGGGCGATCACCGGAATGAAGTCGCGCTGGTCGAGCAGCTGGATGATCTCCGGATCGATGCGCACCACCTCGCCCACGAGGCCCACGTCGATCTTCTTCTTCTTGTCCTCCTTGCTCGGGATCTTCATCTTGCGCGCGTGGATGAAGTGGCCGTCCTTGCCCGTGAGGCCGACCGCCTTGCCGCCCGCCTTGTTGATGAGCGTCACGATCTCCTGGTTGATCAGGCCGCCGAGAACCATCTCGACCACGTCGAGCGTCTCCTCGTCGGTCACGCGCATGCCCTGGATGAACTCGCTCTGCTTGCCGAGCTTCTGCAGCAGCGCGCCGATCTGCGGGCCGGCGCCGTGCACGACGACCGGGTTCATGCCGATCAGCTTGAGCAGCACCACGTCCTCGGCGAAGTCCTCCTGCAGCGCGACGTCGGTCATCGCGTTGCCGCCGTACTTGATCACGATGGTGCGATCGTAGAAGCGGCGGATGTAGGGCAGGGCCTCGACGAGGACCTCGGCCTTCTGGGCGGACGAGACTTTGGGGGGCATGTGCGGGGAGCGCGCGGCGCGCGCCCGGGGGTGGGGCTGGTGAGCCGATATTGTAGAGGCCGCGCGTGCAAACCAAAAGGCCCCGGTCGGGTCATTCCGCCCGGGGCCTTTCGCCCAGCGTGCGAGACGCGTGCGCCGCGGCTCAGTGGACCTCGATGCGCCGCGCCGAAGCGGGCGCGCTCTTGGGCAGCGTGAGCGTGAGCACGCCGTCGGCGAACCGGGCCTCGGCCTTCGTCGCGTCGACTTCCTGCGCGAGGCGCAGGCGCCGCTCGGTCTTGCCGTACGCGCGCTCCACGCGCAGCCATTTCTCTTCCTTCGCCTCGGTCTCGCGGCGCGTCTCGGCAGCGATCGCCACCTCGTTGCCCTCGACCTCGATCGCGATGTCGTCCTTCTTCACGCCGGGAATCTCGGCGACGACCGTGTACGCCTCGGCGCTTTCCTTCACGTCCATGCGCAACGCCGGGCGGCGCGCATCGCGCTCCTCCCGGCCGAAAGCGGCCGGGGCGAAGAACTCGTCGAGCACGCTGGCGAGCGGCGCATAACGGGTGACTGTGTTCAACATGATCGAATCTCCATCGTGTGCGTTGGGACGGCGCCTGCGGCGCCGGATCGCGGGCCCTTGCCCGCACACGACGAAGATGGGGTCGCGCGGCGGCGTTTCAACGGCTTGCGCGTCGCGCGCACGCTACAGGACGTAGCGCGCGAGATCCTCGCTTTGCGCCAGGCCCGCCAGGCGCGCCTCGACGTACGCGGCGTCGATCACCACGCGGTGCTCGCGGTTTCCGGCATCGAACGACACGTCCTCGAGCAGCTTCTCCATGACCGTGTAGAGGCGGCGCGCGCCGATGTTCTCGGTGCGCTCGTTCACGGCGTGCGCGATCTCGGCGAGGCGGCGCACGCCCTCGGCGGTGTACTCGAGCTCGACGCCCTCGGTGCCGAGCAGCGCCTGGTACTGCCGCGTGAGGCACGCATCGGTCTCGGTGAGGATGCGCTCGAAGTCCTCGACCGAGAGGCTGGAGAGCTCGACGCGGATCGGCAGCCGCCCCTGCAGCTCGGGAATGAGATCCGAGGGCTTCGCGAGGTGGAAGGCGCCGCTCGCGACGAACAGGATGTGGTCGGTGCGCACCATGCCGTACTTCGTGGTGATGGTCGTGCCCTCGACCAGGGGCAGCAGGTCGCGCTGCACGCCCTGCCGCGAGACGTCGGCGCCGTGCATCTCGCCGCGGCTCGCGATCTTGTCGATCTCGTCGAGGAAGACGATGCCGTCCTGCTCCACGGCGGCGAGCGCCTTGAAGCGGATCTCCTCCTCGTTCACGAGCTTGAGGGCCTCCTCGTCGGTGAGCAGGCGCAGCGCCTCGCGGATGGCGAGGCTCCTGCGCTTGCGGCGCGCGCCGCCGAGGTTCTGGAACATGCCCTGGATCTGCTGGGTGAGCTCCTCCATGCCGGGCGGGGCGAGGATCTCCATGTTCGCGGCGGCCTGGGCGACGTCGATCTCGATCTCCTTGTCGTCGAGCTTGCCCTCGCGCAGCATCTTGCGGAAGCGCTGGCGCGTCGAGTTCGCGTCGTTCGCCTCCTGCGCCACCCCCGGCAGCAGCGCGTCGAGCACGCGTTCCTCGGCCGCATCCTCGGCGCGCGCGCGCACCTTGTGCATTTCCTGCTCGCGCGTGGACTTGACGGCGATCTCGACCAGGTCGCGGATGATCGAGTCGACGTCGCGCCCGACGTAGCCCACCTCGGTGAACTTGGTCGCCTCGACCTTGATGAAGGGCGCGTTCGCCAGCCGCGCGAGGCGGCGCGCGATCTCGGTCTTGCCCACGCCCGTGGGGCCGATCATCAGGATGTTCTTGGGTGTGATCTCCGCGCGCAGCGGCTCGGGCACCTGCGCGCGCCGCCAGCGGTTGCGCAGCGCGATCGCCACCGCGCGCTTCGCGTCGGCCTGCCCGACGATGTACTTGTCGAGCTCGTGCACGATCTCGCGCGGCGTCATCATCGGCGCCGGTTGCGCGGTCGCGGCAGAGGGCAGGCTGGGGGCGTTCACAGGGTCTCGATCACGTGGTTCTGGTTGGTGTAGATGCACAGGTCGCCGGCGATCGTGAGGGCGCGCTTCACGATCTCCTCGGGAGCGAGGTCGGTGGCCTGCAGCAGCGCAAGCGCCGCGGCCTGGGCGTAGCCGCCGCCGCTGCCGATCGCGAGCAGGCCGTGCTCGGGCTCGAGCACGTCGCCGGTGCCGGTGATCACGAGCGAGGCGGTGCGGTCCGCGATGGCGAGCATCGCTTCCAGGCGCCGGAGCATGCGGTCGGTGCGCCAGTCCTTGGCCAGCTCGACCGCCGAGCGCAGCAGGTTGCCCTGGTGCTTCTCGAGCTTCGCCTCGAAGCGCTCGAACAGCGTGAAGGCGTCGGCGGTGGCCCCGGCGAAGCCGGCGAGGATGCGCTCCTGGTAGAGGCGGCGCACCTTGCGTGCGGACGCCTTCACCACGACGTTGCCGAGCGTCACCTGGCCGTCGCCGCCCATGGCGACGCGCTCGCCGCGACGCACCGAAACGATGGTGGTCCCGTGGAACTGGGGCAGCTCCGAGGTCATGGGGGAATTGTCTCGCCTTTCCGGTCCGGCCGCCGGGCCATCATGGGCGGCCTGAACCCCAGGTGCCGGCGAAATCCCGTTTTTCAAGCCGGGATTTCAGGTTGACTTGCGGCGGACGAGGATCGCGTAGCGGTTGACACCCAGCGCTTCGAGAAGTGCGGCGTTGAGCTCGTTCAGGTGCGTCATGATCACGCGCTTGCCGGCGAGCTGGATCGCCTTGACGACGTCGAACAGCACCGACGTATAGGCGAAGTCGATGCGCAGCACCTTCGCCATGTCGATCACGACCTCGCTGCGGCTCGCGGCATACCCGTTCAGCTCGGCGATCTGGTTGGCGCTCGCGGCCGACAGCACGCCCTTCAGCTCGAAGCCCGCCTCGTGGCGCGCCTCGGGCTCGGCGCGCTCGGCGGGCGCCGGGGTGCGCGGCGCGGTGGCCGCGACCGGGTTCACGTACACCTCCCAGTTCGGCGGCGACATCTCGAAGGCGATCGCGAACTCGAGGCCGAGGTCCTCGAACTCCTGCGCCTTGCCCTGCAGGATGAGCAGCTCGAAGAGCAGCAGCCAGTACGAGCGCTCGCTCTCGGTGGCCTTCTCGTTGACGCCCGCGCGCAACACGCCCTCGAAGGTGTCGAGGTGGTTGAACCACATCGGCACCTGCTTCTTGCGCAGCCCGCCGAGCGCCGACGCGAGCTTGAGCGCCTCGTCGGGCGCGATCGCCGCGACCTTGCCCAGGTCGAGGCGCACCGAGCCGTGCTCGTGCACGAACGCGACGAACTTCTCGATCTCCGGCAGCAGCTCGCCGGTCGCGCCCGGCTTCAACAGGAAGAAGTCCTTGCGCTCGCGCGCCTGCGCGCGCCGCGGGTCGCCGCCCGCCTCGTCGCTGTCGGCCCACGCCGGGGGCGACTGCTCGAACTTGACGGTGAAGAGCATCGACAGCGAGTCGAACTCCTCGCGGTTGCGCGTCATCTGGCACACGTCGAAGAGCATCAGCCACGACTGCTTGTTGTTGCGCCCGGCCGCGTCCTTGATCTCGGCCTTGAGCAGAGCGGCGGCGGCGGCCGGGTGGTTGGCCGAATAGAGGATCGCCGCCTCCTGCGCGACCGGCAGGTGCGCGGAATGGTATTCCTCGGACCCCACCCGTCCGGAGGTTCGCGGGACCGCGGTCCGGAACCCGGACTGCGGGCCGGTGCCGGTGAGCGGGGAAGCCACGTGCGCGAAGGACATCTTGTATTTTGCGAAGCCCGAGTATAGCCCCGGGACAACCGTCACGCCACGCAGTACGCGAGGCCTTCCTCGAACAGCCGCCGCGGGAGCTTGCGCCCGATGAACACCATCACGCTCTCGCGCTTCTCGCCGGCGGCCCACGGCTTGCCCGGGGTTCCGCCCATGAGCATGTGCACGCCCTGGAAGATCATGCGCCGCGGCTCGCCCTGGACGTTGAGCACGCCCTTGTAGCGCAGCAGGTCCTCGCCGTAGTTCTGCACCATGAGCGACAGGAACGTCTCGATCTTCTCCATGTGCAGCGGGCGCGCGTCGCGCCACACGAACGAGGCCACCTCGTCGTCGTGCTCGTGGTAGTCGCTGGTGAGGAACTGCGGATCGACCTCGAGGGCCGCGTTCAGGTTGAAGCCGCGGATGTCGAGCAGGTCCTTGATGTCGGCCTCGCCCATGTGGACCTTGGTCTGGTGCGCGCGCGGGTTCATCTGGCGCAGCCGGCGCATGAGCTCGTCCACCTTCGCCGTGTCCTCGACCAGGTCGGTCTTGGTGAGCAGGATGCGGTCGGCGAATCCCACCTGGCGGCGCGCCTCGTCGTGCTCGTCGAGCTGCTTCGACGCGTGCTTCGCATCGACCACGGTGACGACCGCGTCGAGCAGGAACTGGTCGTGGACCTTCTCGTCCATGAAGAACGTCTGCGCGACCGGCCCGGGATTGGCGAGCCCGGTCGTCTCGATGATCACGCGGTCGAACCTGAGCTCGCCCTTGCGGCGGCGGCGGCCGAGGTCGCCGAGGATGCGCACCAGGTCGCCGCGCACGGTGCAGCACAGGCACCCGTTGTTCATCTCGACGATCTGCTCCTCCTTGTCCTCGACCAGGATCTCGTTGTCGACGCCCACCTCGCCGAACTCGTTCTCGATCACCGCGATGCGCTCGCCGTGCTGCTCGGTGAGGATGCGATTGAGCAGCGTCGTCTTTCCCGCGCCGAGAAAACCCGTAAGTATCGTGACGGGCACCAATTCCTGTTCGGTATTCATATCTGGTCCGGATGAGACGAGCGACTGGCGGGTTTCAGTGGAGGCTGACTTGCGTGCAAGTCAAGCGACGAAGGAGCGGGCCGGGACTAAAGCCGGAGAGGATGGTGACGGGGACGCTTGCGGCGTGGCCATGGGTTGCCTATCTCGATGCGGCGGGGAGGAAGGATTTGAGGATGGGGTCGACGGCGGATTCTTCAAGGTCGCGGCCGATGAGGACGAGTCGTGTGCGGCGGTCGGTGTCGGGCCACGACGGCAGCCGTGCGAAAGGATACAGGGTATGGTGAACCGCGTGCACGGCGCGCGGGCCCGGTTCGCCCGCCACGTCCACCAGCCCCTTGAGCCGCAGGATGCGCTCGCCCATGAGCTCGAGCAGCGTCTCCAGTGCCGGTTCGAGGTCTTCGGGCGCGAAGGGTTCCTCGGCGACCCACTGGAACGCCGCGATGCGCGGGTCGTGGCGCGTGCCGCCCGCCTCGCCCACGTGCCGGTAGGCGCCGGCATTGAGCCACCCACGCGGGTCGGGCAGCCGGCCTTCGCCGCGATAGAGCCCGGTGTCGAACAGCATCGCGGCGTCCGTCCGGCCCATCACCGCGTGCACGATGCGGGCGCCCGGGTTGAGGGCGGCGAGCCGCGCCTCGAGCGGCGCCACGCTCCCGGGCGCGCGATCGGCCTTGGTCACGACGAGCCGGTCGGCCATCGCCGCCTGCTTCACGGCCTCGGGGTGCGCATCGAGCGCGGCCATGCCGTATTCGGCGTCGACGGTCGCCACCACGCCGCCGAGCGAGTAGCGCGCGGCGACCGCGGGCATCTCGATCAGTGTGGCGAGCAACGGCGCCGGATCCGCGAGCCCCGTGGTCTCGATGATCACGCGGCGGAAGGCGGGGATCGCAGCCGCGGCGCGCTGGAAGTGCAGCTCGCGCAGCGCCCCGAGCAGCTCGCCCGCCACGCGGCAGCACACGCATCCGCTCGGCAGCACCACCACGTTCTCGCTCGCGCGCCGCACGAGGGCGTGCTCGATCGCGACCTCGCCCCATTCGTTCACGATCACCGCGCTGTCGGCGTAGCGCGGATCGCGCAGCACGGCGTTCAGCAGCGTGGTCTTGCCGCTGCCGAGGAAACCCGTCAGCACGGTGACGGGCGTGACGACGCCGGCCGGCATCTCAGGGCTTGCGCCGGCGGGCGCGCGGGTGCGCGGCGTCGTAGACCTTGGCCAGATGCTGGAAGTCGAGGTGCGTGTACACCTGCGTGGAGGCGATGCTCGCGTGGCCGAGCATCTCCTGCACCGCGCGCAGGTCGCCCGACGATTGCAGCACGTGGGATGCGAACGAATGGCGCAGCATGTGCGGGTGCACGTCCACGTCGAGGCCCGCGAGGAGCGCGCGGCGCTTGATGCGCCGTTGCACCTCGCGCGGCGCGAGCCGCCGCCCCGAGCGCCCGACGAACAACGCGCGTTCACCGGGGGCGGCACGCTGCGCGCGCAACGCGAGCCAGGCGGCGATCGCCTCGAGCGCCGGCGCGCCCACCGGCACGATGCGCGTCTTCGCGCCCTTGCCGGTGACGCGGATCTCGCCGCCCTGCGCATCGATCGCGTCGACGTCCAGGCCGGTGAGCTCGGAGACGCGCAGCCCCGACGAGTAAGCGAGCTCGAAGAGGGCGCGGTCGCGGGCGGCGTCGGGCCCGTCGTCTTCGACCGTCACGAGACGCACCGCCGCATCGGGCGAGAGCGTCTCGGGCAGGCGCTTCGCGGCCTTGGGCGCGCGCACGCCCGCGCACGGATTGGCGGCTACCTCGTGCTCGCGCGCAAGCCATGCGAACAATCCGCGCCAGCTCGACAGCACGCGCGCGAGCGAGCGCGGCGCGAGTCCGTGCCCGTGCAGCGTGGCGACGAAGCGGCGGATGTCGGCGGTGCCGAGCGAGGCGAGCGCGCGCCCACCCGCGAAACGCACGAGCAGCTCGCCGTCGCGGCGATATGCGGTGAGGGTGTGCGCGGCGAGGCGCCGCCGGCTGCGCAGGCTCTCGAGATAGCGCTCGAGGGCCGGCGGCAGCGCCACGCCTTCAGTCGGAGGATGCGTGCTCACGGAGGGGCGTGACGAAGCGCCACAGCGCGTGGCTCGTCAGCTCGCCGATGCGCGCGAGGTAGAGCGTGCCCATCTCGGGATAGAAGCGCTTGGGATCTTCCGAGGCGAGCGCGACCACGCCGAACGTGATGCCCTCGTTGCGCAACGCCACGAGCGCGAACGACTTGAGGTGGGACGCGGCCTCGCCGAACCACGAGGCGCTGTCGTAGACCGCATGGTTGCCGCAGTAGGGCACCTGCAGGTTCTGCACGAACTCGCGCATCTCGCCGGCCACGGGCGCGAATTCCTTGGTGTCGGGATTCTCCTCGGCGACGTTCCACAGCCGCACCGCGACGTGCGGGACGGCGAGGTGGTCGAGCAGGTCGAGATAGAGCGTGTCGAGCGCGGCATCGAGGCTCGGCGCGTCGATGAGCCGGCAGGCGAGGCGATGCACCTTCTCGCCGAGCGCGTCGTTCTCCTCGCCGAACTGGATCAGCTCGTGCAGCTTGTCCTCGAGCAGCTTCGCCTTCTCGCGCACGGCGACCAGCTGGCGCTCGCCGATCGACACCGCGCGCCCGCCGTGCGGGTGCGGCACCTGCAGTGCCATGAGGACGTCGACGTGGTTCTCGAAGAAGCCCGGGTTCTGGCGGAGGAATTCGGCGATCTGCTCGGCTGTCAGCACTTCCACTCCCTGTTCTTATTCGGAGCCCGGCGCGCCCGGCCCGATGTCGATCTCGCCGTCGAAGACGCGCACCGCGTCGCCCGTCATCATAACGGGCGCCTCGCCGCCCGGCCAGCGGATCGCGAGGTCGCCGCCGCGGGTGCTCACCCGCACTTGCGCGTCGAGAAGCCCGCGACGAATGCCCGCGACCACCGCGGCGCACGCGCCGGTGCCGCACGCGAGCGTCTCGCCGGCACCGCGCTCCCAGACGCGCAGCTTCACGTGCTCGCGCGTCACCACCTGCACGTATCCGGCATTCACGCGCTGCGGGAACGCGGGATGGCGCTCGAGCAGCGGGCCCTGTGTGGCCACCGGCGCGCGCTCGACGTCGTCGACCACCTGGACCGCGTGCGGGTTGCCCATCGAGAGCACGCTCACCGCGATGCGCTCGCCCGCCACCTCGAGGGGATAGGTGGCCTGTTCACGCTCGGCCACGAACGGCACGTCGGCGGGCGCGAAGCGCGGGGGGCCCATGTCCACGCTCACCTGGCCGCTCGCCTCGATGCGCGGCACGATCACGCCGCGCGCGGTCTCGACGCGGATCTCGCGCTTGGTCGTGAGCCCTTCGTCGAGGACGAAGCGTGCGAAGCAGCGCGCGCCGTTGCCGCACTGCTCCACCTCGCCGCCGTCGGCATTGAAGATGCGATAACGGAAGTCGTTGTCGCGGGAGCGCGCGGGCTCGACCAGGAGCACCTGGTCGCAGCCGACGCCGAAGTGGCGGTCGGCGATGCGCCGCACGTGCGCGGGCGTGAGCGCGATCGGCTGGCGCACGCCGTCGAGCACGACGAAATCGTTGCCCTGTCCCTGCATCTTCGTGAAGCGCAGCCGCCTCGAGTCCATCGGGAGATTTTACCGGGCTCGCCCGGGCACGCGCGGGATGCCATAATCGTCGCCCCTCGCCGGCCCCCCGGCGTTCCTTTCCGTGTCAGGGAGCGTTTCATGAAAGGCAAGACCCCTCTAGCGAGCATCCTGCGCAAGAACGAAGCGGACATCCTGTCCGAGTGGCTGCGCGAGCAGGCCGCGCTCGCGGGCTCGCGTGGCTCGATTCACGATGCGGAGACGCGGCAGCTTTCGAAGGACTTCCTCGCCGCCGTCACCCAGGCGCTCGGCGAGGAGGAAACGTTCGACGCGAAGTCCGGCGCATGGTCGCGCACCCGCGAGATCCTTTCCGAGCTGTCGTCGAGCCGGGCGACCCAGGGCTTCTCTCCGGCGGAGACCGCGACGTTCGTGTTCTCGATGAAGCAGCCGGTGTTCGCGCGTCTGCGCAAGGAGTTCGAGAGCGACCCGCAGGCCTTCGCCGATGCGACGTGGAATGCGACGCTCCTCATCGACCGCATGGGCCTTTACACGACCGAGGTCTTCCAGCGCGCCCGCGAGGACGTGATCCAGCGCCAGCAGCGCGAGCTGCTCGAGCTGTCCACGCCCGTGGTGCAGCTGTGGGAGGGCGTGCTCGCGCTGCCGCTCATCGGCACGCTCGACAGCGGCCGCACCCAGGTCGTCATGGAGAGCCTGCTCGAGATGATCGTGCAGCACGGCGCATCGATCGCGATCATCGACATCACCGGCGTGCCCACGGTCGACACGCTGGTCGCCCAGCACCTCATGAAGACGGTCGCGGCCGCGCGCCTCATGGGCGCCGATTGCATCATCAGCGGCATCCGCCCGCAGATCGCGCAGACGATCGTGCACCTCGGCGTGGACCTCTCGCAGGTGGTGACGAAGGCGAGCCTCGCCGACGCGTTCGTGCTCGCGCTGCAGCGCACCGGCTCGCGCATCGAGCGCCTGGCGGTGGCGGGCTGAGACGCCGTGGAACGCATCCCCATCCTGCGCATGGGCCGTTTCCTGCTGGTGACGATCCAGGTCGACATGCACGACCAGCTCGCGCTCACGCTGCAGGATGACCTCACGCGGCGCATCGTCGCCGACCGGGCGCGCGGCGTGCTGATCGACATCTCGTCCCTCGACGTCGTCGATTCCTTCATCGGGCGCATGATCAGCAACATCGCGGCGATGTCGCGCGTGCTCGACGCCGAGACGGTGGTCGTCGGCATGCAGCCCGCGGTCGCGATCACGCTCGTGGAACTGGGTCTGGATCTCGCCGGCGTGCGAACCGCGCTGAACGTCGAGAAGGGCATGGCGCTGCTGCAGGCCGCGCACCGCTGAGCGGCCATGCCGAGCCCGCACGGCAGCGCGGACGCCCGCGTCGAACGGTCCGACCAGGTCGAGCTGCGCAGCGGCGAGGACGTGGTGCGCCTGCGCCAGGCGGTGCGCGAACGCGCCGTCGCCGCGGGCTTCTCGCTCGTGGATCAGACGAAGGTCGTGACCGCGGCGAGCGAGCTCGGGCGCAACACGGTGCAGCACGGCGGCGGCGGCCACGCGGTGGTGTCGGTCATCGCGACCGCGGCGCGCCGCGGCATTCGCCTCGAGTTCGTCGACACGGGTCCGGGGATCCCGGACATCGCGCTCGCGCTCAAGGACGGGTTCACGACGGGCGGCGGGCTCGGTCTGGGACTTTCGGGCGCACGGCGCCTGTCCGACGAGTTCCACATCGAATCCGAGGCCGGCAAGGGAACGCGGGTCACGATCGTGCGCTGGAAGTACTGAGATGCACGGCGTCGCGATCGGCGTCACCGACCCGAGCCAGGTCTCCGCGGCGCGCATGGAGGCGCAGCGCATGGCGCGCGCCCTCGCGTTCGGCGAGACGCTGACCGGGCGCATCGCGATCGCGGTCACCGAGGCGGCGACCAACCTGCTGCGCCATGCCGGCGGCGGCACGCTGGTGGTGGAGCCGCTGCAGCAGGACGCGAGCGTCGGCATCGAGCTGCTCGCGCTCGATCGCGGCCCGGGCATGCGCGACTTCGCCCACAGCGTGCAGGATGGCGTGTCGACGGCGGGGAGCGCCGGCACCGGGCTGGGCGCGATGCGGCGCCTCGCCGACGAATTCGACGTCTATACGCGCGAGGGCGCCGGCTCCATCGTGCGCATGGCCTTCTGGGGCGCCGGGGGCGTTCCCGCCGCGTCGCGCTACGAGATCGGCGGCATCTGCATCCCGAAATCCGGCGAGACGCACAGCGGTGATGCCTGGGCCGCACTGACCGATCATGGTCTCGCGCTGATCGTCGCCGACGGCCTCGGTCATGGTCCCGACGCCGCCCGGGCTTCCGGCCTCGCCGTGGAGGCGCTTCGCCTCAATGCCGCGCACCCGGCGATCCGCATCCTCGACGCGGTACATGGCAAGCTGCGCGCCACACGCGGCGCAGCCGTCGCCGTCATGCGCCACGCGTCCGGCCACGCCGAGCTCGCCTTCGCCGGCGTGGGCAACATCTCCGCGACGATCCTCGACGGCGCGAGCCGCCGCTCGATGGTTTCGCACAACGGCATCGTCGGTCACAACATCCACAAATCCGAGGAGTACCATTACTCGTGGCCGCGAGGTGCGCTGCTCATCGCGCATTCCGACGGCCTGGAGTCGCACTGGAGCCTCGACCGGTTCCCGGGCATCACGCGATGCCATCCCTCGATCATCGCGGCGCTGCTCTACCGCGAGGGCTGGCGGCGGCGCGACGACGTCGTAGTGGTCGTGGCGCGGCGAACGGAATGACCCGAATGGCGATCCGGCTTCTCACCTATGCGTTGAACGTGCAATCGGACGTCATGGGCGTGCGCCAGCGCGCGCGCCAGGTCGCGGCCCTTCTCGGATTCAACTCGCGCGACCAGACGCGGGTGGCGACTTCGGTGTCGGAAGTCGCGCGCAACGCGTTCCGCTATGCCGGCGGCGGCAAGGTCGAGTTCGAGATCGTGGGGGAGACCAGCCCGCAGATCCTCGCGGTGCGCGTGAGCGACGAAGGTCCGGGGATCGAGCGGCTCGACGAGGTGCTCGACGGCACCTACCGCTCGAGCACCGGCATGGGGATCGGCCTGATCGGCTCGAAGCGCCTGATGGACCGGTGGGAAATCCATTCCGAGCCGGGGAAGGGCACGCGCGTCGAGCTGGGCAAGCTGCTGCCCGACGAGACGCCGCTCGTCACGCCGATGGCCGCGGGCAAGCTCGTCTCGCGGCTCGCATCGATGCCGGTGCCGACCTCGCTCGCCGAGGTGCAGGCGCAGAACGGCGAGCTCCTCGAGGCGCTCGCCGAGCTGCAGGAGAAGCAGGAGAAGCTGCTCGAGATGGCGCGCGAGCTCGAGGACACGAACCGCGGCGTGGTCGCGCTCTACGCCGAGCTCGACGAGAAGGCGATGCACCTGCGGCGCGCCGACGAGATGAAGTCGCGCTTCCTCTCGAACATGAGCCACGAGTTCCGCACGCCGTTGAACTCGATGCGCGCGCTCTGCCGGCTGCTGCTCACGCACACCGACGGCCCGCTCACGCCCGAGCAGGAGACGCAGGTCAAGTTCATCTCGAAGGCCGCCGACGACCTGACGGAGCTGGTGAACGACCTGCTCGACCTCGCGAAGATCGAGGCCGGGAAGACCGAGGTGCGGCCGGTGCGCTTCGAGGTGGCCGAGCTCTTCAGTGCGCTGCGCGGGATGCTGCGCCCGCTCCTCGTGACCGAGAGCGTCGACCTCGTGTTCGACGAGCCGTCGAACCTGCCCGCCATGTTCACCGACGAGAGCAAGGTCTCGCAGATCGTGCGCAACTTCATCTCGAACGCGCTCAAGTTCACCGAGCGCGGCAGCGTGAAGGTGCATTCGCGCCTCTCCGCGGACGGCGAGAGCATCGTCTTCGCGGTGACTGACACGGGCATCGGCATCGCGCCCGAGGACCAGGCGGCGATCTTCGAGGAGTTCGTGCAGGTCGCCAACCCGCTGCAGCGCAAGGTGAAGGGCACCGGGCTGGGACTGCCCCTCTGCCGCCGTCTCGCGGCGCTGCTGGGCGGCGAGGTCGGCGTCGAGAGCGCGCCCGGGCAGGGCTCGACCTTCCACGCGCGCATCCCGCTGCGCTACCGCGGCGAGCCATTGGCCGAGTCGCTCGCGAGCGAGGCGGTGCAGCCGCCGGAGGACCGGCCGTGGGTGCTCGTGATCGAGGACGACGAAGCCTCGCGCCTGCTGATCGAGAAATACCTCAGGGAGACGCGCTATCGCGTCGTGGCGGTGCCCACGCTCGCCGCGGGGCGCGAGATCCTGAAGAGCCATCGGCCCGATGCGGTGATCCTCGACATCCTGCTGCCGGGCGAGGAGCAGCAGACGTGGCGCTGGCTTTCGGAGGTGAAGTCGCGCGACGATCCCTTGCCGGTCATCGTGCTCACGCAGACCGACGAGGCGCGCAAGGCGCTCTCGCTCGGGGCGGACGCCTATTTCGCCAAGCCGGCCGGGCGCGAGCCGCTGATCGGGGCGCTCGACCGCCTCACCTCGAAGGGCGAGGATCGCGTCGCGCTCATCATCGACGACGACGAGGCCTCGCGCTACGTGATCCGTCGCTCGCTGCGCGGTCCCATGCGCTTCGAGGAGGCGCGCGACGGCCAGAGCGGCATCGCGCTCGCCTCGCGCGTGCGACCCGACGTCATCTTCCTCGACCTCGCCATGCCGGGCATGCGCGGCGACGAGGTGCTCGACCGGCTCAAGGCCGACCCGAGCACCGCGCAGATCCCGGTCGTGGTCGTGACCTCGGTCGAGGTCGACGCGCCGCTCAAGAAGCGCCTAAAGCAGGCGCGCGCGATCCTCTACAAGCGCGAGCTCTCGGTGGAGACGCTCGCGCGCGCGATGGACGGCATCGCCGCGGTCGCATGAGCACCGTCCATCCACCGCTGCTCGTCAACGTCGACGACGACGACGCCGGCCGTTACGTGAAGACGCGAATCCTGCGCCAGGCGGGCTTCGAGGTGCTCGAGGCTGCCACCGGCGAGGCCGGTCTGCGCCTGGCCGCCGAGCGCCGCCCCGCGCTCATGCTGATCGACGTCAAGCTGCCGGACATCAACGGCCGCGAGCTGTGCGTGCGCATCAAGTCGGACCCCGGGATGGCGCGCATCATGGTGCTGCAGACCTCCGCCTCGCACATCGAGGCGCGCCACCGCGTGGCCTCGCTCGACGCGGGCGCGGACGGCTACCTCGTCGAGCCCATGGAGCCCGAGGAGCTCGTGGCGAACGTGCGCGCGCTGCTGCGCATTCGCCAGGCCGAGGACGAGCGCGAGGGGGCGCTGAGCGAGCTGCAGGAGGCCGACCGGCGCAAGGATGAATTCCTCGCGATGCTCGCCCACGAGCTGCGCAACCCGCTCGCGCCGATCCGCAACGCGGTCGAGATCCTGCGCCTTTCGGGCGATCGTCCGGTGCGCGAGCGCGCGCGGCAGGTGATCGCGCGCCAGGTCGAGCACCTCTCGCGCCTCGTCGACGACCTGCTCGAGGTCTCGCGCATCACGCAGCGCAAGGTGCGGCTGCGGCGGCGCGCGGTGCGGCTGGCGACGGTCGTGGAATCGGCGGTCGAGGTCGCGCGTCCCCTCATGGACCAGCACGGCCAGCGCTTCGAGCTGGCGCTGCCGGCGGAAGACCCGCTGCTCGACGTCGATCCGGTGCGCATGTCCCAGGTCATCGGCAACCTGCTGCACAACGCGGCCAAGTTCACGCCGGCGGGCGGGCGCGTGAAGCTCGAGGCGCGGATCGGCGGCTCGATGCTGGAGATCGTCGTGAGCGACGACGGCGTCGGCATCTCCCCCGAGGTGCTGCCGCGCGTGTTCGATCTCTTCTCGCAGGGCGACCGCTCGCTCGAGCGCTCGCAGGGCGGCCTCGGCATCGGGCTCGCGCTCGTCAAGCGCCTGGTGGAGATGCACGGCGGCCAGGTGAGCGCGCACAGCGACGGACCCAATCGCGGCAGCCGCTTCACCATCACATTGCCGTTTCGCAGCGCCCGTGCCGGGAAGGAGGAGCCCGCGGCCGTCCTCCCGGCCGGGCGTGCGGCGCGACGCATCCTCGTGGTCGAGGACCACCAGGATTCGGCCGACGCGTTGCGCATGCTGCTGAGCGAGATCGGCCACGAGGTGCGCATGGCCTCGGAGGGCCACGAGGCGCTCGACGTCGCGCGCAGCTTCGTGCCCGAGGTGATCCTGCTCGACATCGGCCTGCCCGGCATCGACGGCTACGAGCTCGCCCGCCGCCTGCGCGAGCTGCCCGAGACGCGCGATGCGCATCTCGTCGCGGTGAGCGGATACGGACAACAGAAGGACCGCGAGCGCTCGGCGGCCGCGGGCTTCGACACGCACCTCACCAAGCCGGTCGATCCCGCGAAGCTCACCGGGGTCATCAACGCCATTGCCGCGTAGCGGCGCTCAGGCCTTGCGCCGGTACGGCGAGGGCTCGCCGGGCGGGCGCGTCTTGAAGCGCTTGTGCGCCCAGAAGTACTGGTCGGGCATCTCGCGGATGCGTTCCTCGATGAACGCGTTCATGCGGCGCACGTCCGCCTCGACGTCGCCGGTCGGGTAGTCGTCCCACGGCGGGTAGAACTTCGCGACATAGCCTTCGCCGACCTGGTGGGTGACGACCGGCATGACCTTCGCGCCGGTGATCTCGGCCAGCCGCGGCAAGGTCGTGATGGTCGCCGTCGGGATGCCGAAGAACGGCACGAAGATCGAGTCGCGGCTTCCGAAGTCCATGTCGGGCAGGAAGTAGAAGGCCTTGCCGCTGCGGATCACGCGGATGGCCGCGCGCAGGCCTTCCTGGCGGCTCACGAGGACCGGCGTGCCGAAGCGCGTGCGCGCGCGCAGGAAGACCTTCTCGACCGTCGGGTTCTTCTGCCGGCTGTACATGCTCGCGCTGCCCGGATACTCGTACGCCACGCGGATGCCGCCCATGTTCAGGCCGATGAAGTGCGGAGCGAGCGCGATCACGGGCCGACCCTTCATCGCCAGGAGGTGCTCCATGCCTTCCACGCGGATCATGCGCTGCAGCTGCTCCTCGGAGCCCCAGACCATGACCGAGAGCTCGAGCGCGTTGCGGCCGAGCAGCTGGAAATGCTTGAGGGCGATCGCGCGGCGCTGCTCCTCGGGCATCTCGGGGAAGCAGAGCGCGAGGTTGATGTCGGTGACGCGCCCGCGCCCGAAGCGGTAGAGGACGGTGCCGAGGCCGGCGCCGAGCGCGGCGATCCAGCGCAGCGGCAGGAAGTGCACGAGCCAGAGCACGAAGAGGCCGAGCTGCGTGCCCGCGCGCCGCAATGCGTCCATCACAGTTGCGATTCCCCGGCTGCGCTCGTGCGGCCTGCGCCTGGGTCGGCCTCGGACACGGCCGCCAGGCCGTTCCCGGGAGCGGGCGGCGCGCCGGGCGGGCGCTTGTAGCGGTTATACCCCCAGAGGTATTGCGCCGGGCATTGCCGCACCAGCGCCTCGACGCGCTCGTTCACGCGGCGCACCGCGTCGCCGCGGTCCGGGGGCAGCGGCTCCTCGAGCGGATCGAGGTGCAGCTCGTAGCCCGCGCCGCGCGGCAGGCGGCGTGCATAGCAGAAGACGAGCGCAGCGCCGGAAGCCTCCTGCAGGCGCACCAGCAGCGTCATCGTGTACGCGGGCCGGCCGAAAAAGTCGGCCCATTCGCCGTCGCCCTGGGCGGGAACCTGGTCGGGCAGCACGACGCAGCAACCGCCGCGGCGAAGGTGGCGCAACAGCAGGCGCACCCCGGCGCGGTTCGCGGGCGCGACGTTGGTCCCGTCGGGCGCGGCCCCCTGGTTGCGGCCGGCGCGCAGCACGCGGTCGAGGCTTTCCATCTTGTGCGGGCGGTACATGGCGAGGATCGGCAGCCGCGTCCACAGATAGCGCCCGGCGACGTCGTAGGCGCCGAGATGCGGCGTGACGAAGATGATCGGGCGCCCCGCCGCCCGCAGCCGCTCCACGCATTCCCAGCCGAACCGGGCCCGCACGCGCGCGACGGCTTCATCGGGACGGAAGAGGGCCCAGGCGAGCTCGGTGGCGCCCTTGCCGATCTCCGCCGCGTTGCGGCGCGCGAGGCGCGGCAACGGGCCGGCGGCCGGGCACACCCCGCTCGTGGCGAGGTTGTCGCGCAGGCGGCAGCGGTAGCGTCCCGACAGCGCGTAGACGGCCAGCCCGAGCAGGGCGCCGACCGCATGGTTCGCGCGCAGGGGCAGGCGCGCGAGCAGGCGAAAAAGCAGTTCCAAGGAAGGGGCCGGCGGACGCGCGGTCTTTGATAAACTGTCGCCTCAAGCGACTGTGGGGCGATCCCAAATGAAAAGCGAATTCCTGTTTACTTCCGAGTCGGTTTCCGAGGGCCATCCGGACAAGGTGGCCGACCAGATCTCCGACTCGATCCTCGACGCCATTCTAGCGCAGGACCCCCAGAGCCGAGTCGCCGCGGAGACGCTGTGCAACACCGGCCTGGTGGTGCTCGCGGGCGAGATCACGACCAAGGCGAACGTGGACTACATCCACGTGGCCCGCGACGCCATCAAGCGCATCGGCTACGACAACACCGAGTACGGCATCGACTATCGCGGCTGCGCGGTGCTCGTGGCCTACGACAAGCAGAGCCCGGACATCGCGCAGGGCGTGAACCACGCGCTGGACGACCCGCTGAACCAGGGCGCGGGCGACCAGGGCATGATGTTCGGCTACGCGTGCGACGAGACCGAGGTCCTGATGCCGGCGCCGATCTACTACGCGCACCGGCTGGTCGAGCGCCAGGCGATGCTGCGCAAGGACGGGCGCATGCCGTACCTGCGGCCCGATGCGAAGAGCCAGGTGACGTTCCGCTACGTCGACGGCAAGCCGGCGGAAGTCGACACCGTCGTGCTGTCCACGCAGCACGCGCCCGAGATGTCCGACGGCCCCAAGATGAAGAAGGAGTTCGTCGAGGCGGTCGTCGAGCAGATCATCAAGCCGGTGCTGCCGAAGGAATTCCTCAAGAACACGAAGTACCTCGTGAACCCGACCGGCCGCTTCGTGGTCGGCGGCCCGCAGGGCGACTGCGGCCTCACGGGCCGCAAGATCATCGTCGACACCTACGGCGGCGCCTGCCCGCACGGCGGCGGCGCCTTCTCGGGCAAGGATCCGTCGAAGGTCGACCGCTCCGCGGCCTACGCCGCGCGCTACGTCGCGAAGAACGTGGTCGCGGCGGGCCTCGCGCGGCAGTGCACGGTGCAGGTGAGCTACGCGATCGGCGTCGCGAAGCCGATCAACGTGACGGTCTACACCGAGGGCACGGGCGTGATCGCGGACGAGAAGATCGCGCACCTCATCGGCGAGCACTTCGACCTGCGCCCGCGCGGCATCGTGAAGATGCTCGACCTGCTGCGGCCGATCTACGCCAAGACCGCCGCGTACGGTCACTTCGGCCGCGAGGAGCCCGAGTTCACCTGGGAAGCGGCGGACAAGGCCGCGACGCTGCGGGCGGCCGCGGGTCTCAAGGGCGACGCGAAGCCGCGCGCGCTGGCCGCGGCGGATTAGGGCATTCGCAGGGCGCAGCAGGGCCGCGCTTAATCGAAGTTCCTGCGCATGACGGGGGCCACGGCGTCGAGCGCCGTGGCCCTCTGCGCGATGGCCAGGAGCCTGGGCGTGTTCTTCGCGAACCAGAGCAGCCCGGGACGCCAGCGCGTCATCACCGCCAGGTACAGATCCAGCGCGCTCATGCGCTCGCCGAGGAACCACGGCGAGCCGGCCACGCCCTCGAGCTGCTTCCACAGCGCCTGGCGATGCGCGTCGGTGCTCGCGCGCAACTGGCTCGCGCCGTGCGCGTCCGCGACCCACTTCGCCGGATCGTCGCCGTAGGTGAACGTCGGATACACGGCGCACACCAGGAACGCGATCCATCGATAGAACATCGCGCGGGTCGCATCGCCCGGCGGCGGGATGAGGTTCGCGCCCGGCTCGAGATCGTCGACGTAGTGCAGGATCGCGAGGCTCTCGGTGAGCACGCGCCCATCGGAGAGCACCAGCGCCGGCACCTGCGCGAGCGGGTTCACCTCGAGCAGGCGCGCGCGCGTCGGGCTCCGGGCCGAGTAATCCACGGGCTCGACCTCGAGCGGAATGCCGGCGAGCGCGAACGCGGCCTCGACGATGGCCGAGCCGCAGCCGCGGCAGGCGAGCAGGCGATGAGGGGCGGCGGAGGACATGGACGCGATCGAAATGAACCAACGATGAACGCGCCTCGCTTCGCGGTCAACCGCCCGGTCCGGCACCCGGCACTCGCGGTACAATGGCCCTTGTTCGAGGAGCGTTGCAACGGGCGCGGCCCCGCAAGGCGCGCACGCCAGGCTCGGACCCATTCCCAACGGCGCTCGTTGATCCGTGGCCTGCCCACGGAAGGCGAGCGTACGCCGCCATCCGCGCAGGTCGCCCTTTGACGAAAGGACTGGCCATGAACGCCCGTACCAAACCCGAGAGCTTCACCGATTACCGCGTCGCCGATCTCGCGCTCGCCGAGTGGGGACGCAAGGAGATCGCGATCGCCGAGACCGAGATGCCCGGCCTCATGGCGATCCGCGAGGAATACGCCAAGAGCCAGCCGCTCAAGGGCGCGCGCATCAGCGGCTCGCTGCACATGACGATCCAGACTGCGGTGCTGATCGAGACGCTGCGCGCGCTCGGTGCCGAGGTGCGCTGGGCGTCGTGCAACATCTTCTCGACCCAGGACCACGCGGCGGCGGCCATCGCGGCCACGGGCGTGCCGGTGTTCGCGTACAAGGGCGAATCGCTCGACGAATACTGGGAGTTCACCCACCGCATCTTCGAGTGGGGCGGCGACAAGCACACGAACATGATCCTCGACGACGGCGGCGACGCCACACTGCTGCTGCACCTGGGCAGCCGCGCCGAGCTCGACGAGGGCTGCATCTCGAAGCATTCGAGCGAGGAGGAGAAGGCGTTGTTCGCCTCGATCCGCGCGCGCCTCGCGAAGGACCCGAAGTGGTACTCGAAGCGCCTCGCGCAGGTGAAGGGCATCACCGAGGAGACCACGACCGGGGTGAAGCGCCTCTACCAGATGGCGAAGGAGGGCTCGCTCAAGGTGCCGGCGATCAACGTGAACGACTCGGTCACCAAGAGCAAGTTCGACAATCTCTACGGTTGCCGCGAGTCGCTCGTCGACGGCATCAAGCGCGCCACCGACGTGATGGTCGCGGGCAAGGTCGCGCTGGTGTGCGGCTACGGCGACGTGGGCAAGGGCAGCGCGCAGGCGTTGCGCGCGCTCTCGGCGCAGGTCTGGATCACCGAGATCGACCCGATCTGCGCGCTGCAGGCGTCGATGGAAGGCTACCGCGTGGTGACGATGGACTACGCCTGCGACAAGGCCGACATCTTCGTCACGGCCACCGGCAACTTCCACGTCATCACGCACGAGCACATGAAGCGCATGAAGGACCAGGCGATCGTGTGCAACATCGGCCACTTCGACAACGAGATCGACGTGGCGTCCCTGAAGCAATACACGTGGGAGAACATCAAGCCGCAGGTCGACCACGTGATCTTCCCGGACGGCAAGCGCATCATCCTGCTCGCCGAAGGCAGGCTGGTGAACCTCGGCTGCGCGACCGGCCACCCGTCGTACGTGATGAGCTCCTCGTTCGCGAACCAGACGCTCGCGCAGATCGAGCTCTACACGAACCCGGGCAAGTACCCGGTCGGCGTGTACGTGCTGCCGAAGCGCCTCGACGAGAAGGTGGCGCGCCTGCAGCTCAGGAAGCTGGGCGCGATGCTCACCGAGCTGCGCGACGACCAGGCGCGCTACATCGGCGTGGACAAGTCCGGCCCCTACAAGTCGGACACGTACCGGTACTGATGCGCGCGGCGGCGGCGTTCGAGCGGAGGCTGCGCGCCGCTCGACGCCCACGGACAGCGGCAACGCCGTCGGAGCGGTCGTGATGGCATCGCCCGGCGAGCGCTCCTTCAGCTTCGAATTCTTCCCGCCGAAGACCGCGGAGGGGATCGAGAAGCTGCGCGCCACGCGCCGCCAGCTGGCGCAGCTCAAGCCCACGTTCTTCTCCTGCACCTACGGAGCCGGCGGGTCCACGCGCGAGGGCACGCTGCAGACCGTGCTCGAGATCCGCGCCGAGGGCCAGCACGCCGCGCCGCACATCTCGTGCGTGGCCTCGACGCGGGCGGCCTTGCGCGAGGTCGTCCACGCCTACAAGGGCCACGGCATCCGGCACATCGTCGCGCTGCGCGGGGACCTGCCCTCGGGGCTCGCGACCGCGGGCGAGCTGCGCTACGCCTCGGAGCTCGTGCGCTTCATCCGCGAGGAGACCGGCGACTGGTTCCACATCGAGGTCGCCGCCTACCCCGAGATGCACCCGCAATCGCGCAGCCCGCAGCAGGACCTGCGCGCGTTCAAGGCCAAGATCGACGCGGGCGCGAACGGCGCGATCACGCAGTACTTCTACAACGCCGACGCGTATTTCCATTTCGTCGACGCGGCGCAGGCCGCGGGCATCGACGTGCCAATCGTGCCGGGCATCATGCCGATCCACAACTTCTCGCAGCTCGCGCGCTTCTCGGACGCCTGCGGCGCCGAGATCCCGCGCTGGTTGCGGCTCAAGTTCGAGGGCTTCGCCGACGACGTGGCCTCGGTGAAGGCGTTCGGGCTCGACGTCGTGACCGAGCTCTGCGACAGGCTGCTCACCGGCGGGGCGCCCGGCCTGCACTTCTACACGCTCAACCAGGCGGGACCGACCTCGACGATCTGGCAGCGCCTCGGCCTCTAGCGTCGCGGTCGCTGCGCTATGATGCGCGCATGCGACCGACCCGATTGCTCGCGCTCGCGCTCGCCGCCCTGGTGCCGGCCCTCGCCTGGGGGCAGGAGCAGGCCTTCACGAACCGCGCCACCGAGCTCAAGGCCGGCGCCGCATCCGACTCGGCGACGGTCGCGGCGCTGGGCGAGAACACACCCGTCAAGGTGCTCGCGCGCGCCGGCGGCTGGACGCGGGTCGAGGCGAACGGCCAGTCGGGCTGGGTCCGCGTCTTCCACCTGCGCTTCCCGCCGATCGTGCAGACCACCTCCGGCAATGCGCTCACCGGCATCGGTTCCGCGCTCGGCCTGGGCGGCCGCGGCAACGAGCGCGCGAACCTCGCCACCACCGGCATCCGCGGCCTTTCCACCGAGGACGTGAAGAACGCGAGCCCGGATCCCGAGCAGCTGCGGCGCCTGCAGTCGTTCCGCGCCGACCGTCCCACGGCCGAGCGCTTCGCGCGCGAGGCGAAGCTCGCCGAGGCGCGCATCGACGTGCCGGACGACAAGAAGGAGTCCTCGCGATGAGAGCCGGCGCTGCGTTCCTTTTCGCGGGCGCGCTCGCGTTGTGCGGTGCGAATGCGTACGCGATCGACTTCGGCTCGCTCATCAACAAGGCGATCGACACCGGGCGCCAGCTGCACGACGCGAACCGCGACTTCACCGACGACGAGGAGATCGCGCTGGGCGACGGGCTCGCCGCCGGTTTCCTCGGCGCGGCTGCGCTGCGCCAGGATCCGCAGCTGCAGGCGTACGTGAACCGCGTCGGCAAGTGGCTCGCGATGCACTCCGGGCGCCCGGACCTGCCGTGGACCTTCGGCGTGGTCGATACCGAGACGGTGAACGCGTTCGCGATGCCGGGCGGCACGGTGCTGATCACGTACGGGCTGGTCGAGCGCCTTGCGAACGAATCGGAGCTCGCCGGCGCACTCGCGCACGAGATCGCGCACGTGGTGAAGAAGCACCAGCTGTCGGCGATCCGCAGCGACGCGAACTCGAACGTGTTCGCGAGCCTCGGCAAGGAGGTGGCGGGCGAGGCGATCGCGCGCCGCGGAGCCGATCCCGTCGGGCTCAAGACCTGGGGCGCGAACGCCGGCGTGGAGCTTCTCAAGAACGGGGTCTTCCTGCGCCCGCTCGATCGCTCGATGGAGTACGAGGCCGACAAGCTCGGCGTCGTGATCGCCGCGCGCAGCGGCTACGATCCGTACGGCCTGGTGGGCGTGCTCGAGATGCTCGCGCAGACGAAGAGCGACGGCGGCGGTCTGTCGGTGCTCGACACGCACCCGGCGCCCGCCGACCGCATCGCGCAGCTCGAAGGCTTCGTGCCGCTCGTCGAACGCGACGTCGCGCAGCCGCGGCAGCTCGAGGCGCGCTTCCGCCAGGCGGTCGGCGCGCCCCGCTGAGACCGCTCAGGCGGCGGCGATCTTCTTGCGCACGTGCTGCGCCTCGGCGGCGTGCAGCGTCGCGTACGCCTGGTGCGCGGCCGCTTCCGCCTCGCCCACCTTCACCGCGAGCCCCATGTCCATGAGGATGGAACCCAGCGCCGAGAGGCAAAGCATCACGTTGTCGGCACGGCACGAGTAGCCCATCAGGCCGATGCGCCAGATCTTGCCCTTCAGCGGACCGAGGCCGGCACCGATCTCGATGTTGAACTCGTTCAGCAGCGCCTTGCGCACCGCTTCCTCGTCCACGCCCTGCGGGCAGATCACCGCGTTCATCTGGGGCAGCTGGTACTTCTCCTCGACGAGGAACTTGAGGCCCATCGCCTGCACGCCGGCCTTCAACGCGATGTGGTGGCGGCGGTGGCGCGCCCAGCAGTTCTCGAGCCCTTCCTCGCGGATCAGCAGCAGCGCCTCGTGCAGGCCGAAGAGCGAGTTGGTCGGCGCGGTGTGGTGGTAGGTGCGGGTGGTCGCGCCCCAGTAGCCGAGCAGCAGGTTCATGTCCATGAACCAGCTCTGGATCTTGCCCTTGCGCTTCTGCACGTAGTCGACGACGCGCGGCGAGAACGAAACCGGCGAGAGTCCCGGCGTGCACGACAGGCACTTCTGGCTCGCCGAGTAGATGGCGTCGATGTCCCAGTCGTCGACGCGCACCGGGCAGCCGCCGAGCGAGGTGACCGCGTCCACGATCACGAGCGCGTCGTGCTTGTGCGCGATCTGCGTGAGGGCGCGCGCGTCGGATTCCGCGCCGGTGGAAGTCTCGCCGTGCACGAACGCGAGGATGCGCGCGTCGGGATGCTTCTTGAACGCGTCCTCGACCTTCTGCGGGTCGACCGGCCTGCCCCATTCGTCGTCGACCACGACCGGGGTGCCGCCGCAACGCTCGACGTTCTCGATCATGCGGCCGCCGAAGACGCCGTTCCTCGCGACGATCACCTTGTCGCCGGGCGCGACCATGTTCACGAAGCAGTACTCCATGCCGACCGAGCCCGGCCCCGAGACCGGGAACGTGAGCGCGTTCTCGGTCTGGTAGACGTAGCGCAGCAGGGCCTTGAGCTCCTCCATCATCTCGACGAACACCGGGTCGAGGTATCCGATCGCCGGCTGGCTCATCGTGGTGAGCACGCGCGGGTGGATCTCCGTCGGACCCGGGCCCATGAGCGTGCGCTGCGGCGGATGGAAGGAAGTGATCTTGCGGGGCGGGGCGAAATGCGTCATTGCAGGTCCTTGGGGGAAGCCGCGCGCGCGGGGCGCGGAACGATGAAGACGGGGCTCGCTTCGGGGGGTTCGGGGGCGAGGCTGGAGAAATCGAACAGCGACCGGTCGAGCAGGTGCGAGGGCGTGACGTTGGACAGCGCGCGGAACATCGATTCCACGCGGCCCGGGTGGCGCTTCTCCCATTCGCGCAGCAGCGCCTTCACCTGCTTGCGCTCGAGGTTCTCCTGCGAGCCGCAGAGCTCGCACGGGATGATCGGGAACGCGCGCACCTCGGCGTAGCGCGCGAGGTCGGCTTCCTCCACGTAGGCGAGCGGGCGGATCACGATGTGCCGGCCGTCGTCGGAGGCGAGCTTCGGCGGCATCGCCTTCAGCTTGCCGCCGTGGAAGAGGTTCAGGAAGAAGGTCTCGAGGATGTCGTCGCGATGGTGTCCGAGCGCGATCTTGTTCGCCCCGAGCTCGGTCGCGACGCGATAGAGAACGCCGCGGCGCAGCCGCGAGCACAGGCTGCACGTGGTCTTGCCCTCGGGGATCACGCGCTTCACGACGCTGTACGTGTCCTGCACCTCGATGTGGAACGGCACGCCGAGCGAGGCGAGGTATTCCGGCAGCACGTGCTCGGGGAACCCGGGCTGGCGCTGGTCGAGGTTCACGGCGACGATCTCGAACGCCACGGGCGCCTTGTCGCGCAGGCGCAGCAGGATGTCGAGCAGCGCGTGGCTGTCCTTGCCACCCGACAGGCACACCATGACCTTGTCGCCGGGCTCGATCATCGAGTAGTCGGCGATGGCCTGGCCGACGAGGCGGCGCAAGCGCTTGGCGAGCTTGGCGGCCTCGAAGTCGGCCTTGCGCGGATCCGGGGGAAAGGTCGCGAGGGTCATGTCAAAGGTGGAGCGCGCGCCCGCCGTCCACGGCGAGGATCTGTCCGGTGACGAACGGCGCGTCGAAGAGAAGGTATTTTACCGCGCTCGCAATGTCTTCCGGGTTTCCCGTCCGCCCGAGGGGCGTCTGCGCCGTGATGCGGCTGCGCTCGCCCGGATCGAAGTGTGGGCCGTGGTCGGGCCACAGGATCGCCCCGGGGGCCACGCCGTTCACGCGCACCTCGGGCGCGAGCTCCACCGCGAGCGCGCGCGTGAGACCGGCGAGCCCCGCCTTCGCGAGCGAATAGACGGCGAAATCGCGCAGCGGCCGCTCGGCGTGGATGTCGACCAGGTTCACCACCGCGCCGCGTGCCGTGCGCAGCGCCGGGGCGAGCGCCTGGGCGAGGAAGAGCGGCGCGCGCAGGTTCGTGCCCACCAGGTCGTCCCACTCGCGCGGGCCGATCGCGCCGAACGGCGTGGCGTAGAACGACGAGGCGTTGTTCACGAGGGCGTCGAGGCGGCCGAAGCGCGATTGCGCGTGATCGGCGAGCCGGCCGAGGCCGTCGAGCTCGAGCAGGTCGGCCTGCACGACCGCGCACGAGTCGGCGCGCGCGCGGTTGAGCTCGTCGGCGATCGCGTCCGCCTCCGTGCGCGAGCGGTGGCAATGGACGATGACGCGCGCGCCCGATGCATGCACGGCGCGCGTGATCGCCGCGCCGATGCGTCGGGCGGCGCCGGTGATGAGGACCACTTCGTCGCCCATGCTATAGTCGGCCGCCTCTCGAAAATGGAATCGGAAGTGTAGCCGAGGCTCCACGATGACGGCCTCCGAATCGACCCTGCCCGCGCCGTCGCCCGAAGCCGCCGCGCATTCGGTCCGCGTCGCCGAGGCGATCGCCTCCGCGATCATGGCCGAGGGCGACTGGGTGCCGTTCTCCCGCTACATGGAGCTCGCGCTCTACGCGCCCGGGCTCGGCTACTACACCGCGGGCTCACGCAAGTTCGGGGCCGAGGGCGACTTCGTGACCGCTCCCGAGGTCTCGCCCCTCTTCGCGCGCTCGCTCGCGCGCCAGGCCGAGCAGGTCCTCGCGCGCGTGGGCGGCTGCGTGCTCGAGCTCGGGCCCGGCTCCGGCGCGTTCGCCTGCGACTTCTTCGCGGAGCTGCTGTCTCGCGGCGCGGCGCCCGGGCGCTACCTGATGCTCGAGGTGAGCCCGGACCTGCGCGAGCGCCAACGGGCGCGCCTCGGCGAGCGCTTCCCCGAGCACCTCGAGCGCTTCACGTGGGTCGACAGCCTTCCCCGCAGCATGCGCGGCATCGTGATCGCCAACGAGGTGCTCGACGTCGTGCCCTTCGCGCTCGTGCGCCGCCAGGGCGGCGAGCTCTTCGAGCGCGGCGTCGTGCTGACCGAGGCCGGTTTCGCATGGGAGGATCGCGAGCTCCCCGACGGCGAGCTGCGACGACGTGCGCAGGCCGTGTTTCCGCCCGGCGGCTACGACTACGTCTCCGAGATCGGGCTCGCGGCCGAAGCGCTGGTGCGCACGCTGGCCCAGGCGCTCGAGGCAGGCGTGGCGCTCTTCATCGACTACGGCTTCCCCGAGCGCGAGTTCTACCATCCGCAGCGCTCGATGGGCACGATGCGCTGCCACTACCGGCACCGCTTCCACGGCGATCCGTTCTTCATGCCGGGGCTGCAGGACATCACCGCGCACGTGGATTTCAGCGCCATGGCGCGCGCGGCCGAGTCGGGCGGCGCCGAAGTGTGCGGCTTCACGACGCAGGCGTTCTTCCTCCTGTCGTGCGGGCTCGCGGAGCTGGTATCCGCCGAAGGCGAGCCGGGGACGCTGCCGCGCGTGCAGTCGAACACCGCGGTGCAACGGCTCGTGGGCCCTTCGGAGATGGGCGAGCTGTTCAAGGTGCTCGCCATCGCGCGCGGTTTCGACGAGCCGCTCCTGGGGCTGCGTTCGGCGCGGCATTTGATGTTGTAAATGCCCTGATCCGAGCGGCTCGGATGCGCCGTCGATCGTTTGATGTTCGGGCGGCCTACACGGCGGGGCGGCCGCCCTGGAGGTTCCCCGATCTCAGGCTTTCAAGGCGACGAGCACTTCGTCGAGCATCTTCTTCGCGTCGCCGAACAGCATCCGGTTGTTCTCCTTGTAGAAGAGCGGATTGTCGACGCCCGCGTAGCCCGAGGCCATGCTGCGCTTCATCATGATCGACGTGTGCGCCTTCCACACCTCGAGCACCGGCATGCCCGCGATCGGGCTCGCCGGATCCTCCTGCGCGCTCGGGTTCACGATGTCGTTCGCGCCGATCACCATCGCGACGTCCGTGTCGGGGAAGTCGTCGTTGATCTCGTCCATCTCGAGCACGATGTCGTAGGGCACCTTGGCTTCCGCCAGGAGCACGTTCATGTGTCCGGGCATGCGGCCGGCCACCGGGTGGATGCCGAAGCGCACGGTCTTGCCCTGGTCGCGCAGGAACTTGGTGATCTCGTAGACCGTGTGCTGCGCCTGCGCGACCGCCATGCCGTAGCCGGGCACGATGATGATGCTCTTCGCTTCGCGCAGCAGGTCCGCGGTTTCCTTGGCGCTGATCGGATTGACCTCGCCCGCGGGCTGCGCGCCGGCGCCCTTCGCAGGCGCCGCCGTCTCGCCGCCGAACCCGCCCGCGATCACCGCCACGAACTTGCGATTCATCGCGCGGCACATGATGTACGAGAGGATCGCTCCGGAGGAGCCCACCAGCGCACCGGTCACGATGAGCAGGTCGTTGTTGAGCATGAAGCCGGTCGCGGCGGCCGCCCATCCGGAGTAGCTGTTGAGCATCGACACGACCACCGGCATGTCGGCGCCACCGATCGCCATCACCATGTGCACGCCGAAGAGAAGCGCGATCACGGTCATCACGACGAGCGGCGTCATGCCTTCGGCCACGCTTTCGGAGTGGATGAAGCGCGCGCCGAAGTAGATCACCACGAGCAGGCCGATCAGGTTGATCCAGTGCCGCGCCGGGATGAGCACCGGCTTGCCGGTGATCTTCGCCGAGAGCTTGCCGAACGCGATGACCGACCCGGAGAACGTGACCGCGCCGATGAGGATGCCGACGTAGATCTCGATCTCGTGGATGGTCTTCTCGGAGCCCTCGAACTGCACCGACGGGTCGATGTAGTTCGCGAACCCCACCAGCACGGCCGCCAGGCCGACCAGGCTGTGCATCAGCGCGACCAGCTCCGGCATCTGCGTCATCTTCACGGTGCGGGCCGCATACAGCCCGATCGCCGCGCCCACGACCATCGCCGCGATGATCCATGGATAGGCCGAGGCGGTGACGCGCGGGCCGAAGACCGTCGCGATCACCGCGATGGTCATGCCGATCATGCCGTAGAGGTTGCCGCGCCGCGCCGTCTCCGGATTCGAGAGGCCGCCGAGGCTGAGGATGAAGAGGATGGTGGCCCCGATGTAGGAGACCGTCGTCAAGCCGAACAGGGTCTGTGGCATCGCGGGCCCCTACTTGCGGAACATCTGCAGCATGCGCTGCGTCACGGCGAATCCGCCGAACATGTTGATCGCGACGAGCGCGACCGCGACCACGGCGACCCAGCGGATGAGATCTTCCGGCCGGGTGACACCCGCGGCGAGCGGGGGCGCGAGCTGGACCAGCGCGCCGATCGTGATGATGCTGCTGATCGCGTTGGTCACGCTCATGAGCGGCGTGTGCAGCGCCGGCGTCACGTTCCAGATCACCATGTAGCCGACGAAGCACGCGAGCACGAACACGGTGAAGTGCCCGAGGAACGCGGGTGGCGCGCCGTAGCCGATCAGCGCGAACACGATCGCGCCGCCGATCACGAGCGAGGCGGCCTTCGCCCCGGAGGCCGGGGCGCCGCTTCCATGTCCGTGGCCCTTCTTCTCCGCCGCTGCGGGGGCCGCGGCCTTGGCCGCGGGCTTCGGCGCCGCGGCCGGCAGCTTGGGCGCCGGCGGCGGCCACGTGACCTCGCCTTGCTTGATCACCGTGAGCCCGCGGATGGCGTCGTCGTCGAAGTTCACGTCGATCACGCCGTCCTTCTTCTTGCAAAGCTCCTCGGCGAGGCGCAGCAGGTTGTTCGAATACAGCGTCGAGCTCTGGCCCGCCAGCCGGCTCGCGAGGTCGGTGTAGCCGATGATCGTCACGCCGTGCCTCACCACGGCCTGCCCCGGCTCGGTGAGCTCGCAGTTGCCCCCCTGCTCGGCGGCCATGTCGACGATCACGCTGCCCGGCCTCATGCTCTTCACCATCTCGGCGGTGATGAGCTTGGGCGCGGGCTTGCCGGGGATCAGCGCGGTGGTGATGATGATGTCGGCTTCGCGCGCCTGCTTCGCGTACATCTCGCGCTGCGCCTTCTGGAAGCCCTCGCTCATGACCTTGGCGTAGCCGCCGCCGCCCGAGCCCTCTTCCTCGTAGTCGACCTTCACGAACTCGCCACCGAGCGAGACCACCTGGTCGGCCACTTCGGCACGGGTGTCGTTGGCGCGCACGATCGCGCCGAGGTTCGCGGCGGTGCCGATGGCCGCGAGGCCCGCCACGCCGGCGCCGGCGATGAAAACCTTCGCCGGAGGCACCTTGCCCGCGGCGGTGACCTGGCCGTTGAAGAACCGGCCGAAGGCGTTGGCCGCCTCGATCACCGCACGGTAGCCGCTGATGCCGGCCATCGAGGTGAGCGCGTCCATCTTCTGCGCGCGCGACAGCTGCCGCGGCAGCGAGTCGATGGCGAGCACGGTCGCCTTCTTCGCGGCCAGCTGCTGCATCAGCTCCGGGTTCTGGGCCGGCCAGATGAAGCCGACCAGCGTGCCACCCTCGCGCATCAGCCCGACCTCGGCCGAGGTCGGCGGACGCACCTTGAAGACGATGTCGGCCTGGCCCCAGAGCTCGGCCGCGCCGGGCACGACTCGAGCGCCGGCGGCGCGATAGGTCTCGTCGTCGAAGTTCGCCGCCTCGCCCGCGCCCGACTGCACGATCACCTCGAAGCCCAGCTTGGCGAGCTTCGACACGACGTCCGGCACCGTGGCGACGCGCTTCTCGCCGGGGAAGGTCTCCTTGGGAACGCCGATCACTTGGGCCATGGGCAGGCCCTTTCCGGCGCGCGAAGAACGGCATCAACGACGACAGCGAACATTTTTCTCCCTTCGGGTCCGTTGAAGGCGGCCGCGACACGCGACAGCGCAGGGCAGGGATTCTACTTGGTGACAAACGCCACTTTGATTGGCCGGCGTCATCGCTCCGTTGAGGATCATCAAGAAAGCCGGGTATTCTTGCCGCAGGTCAAGAACTCGCGGCGGCCCGGGATCCACCGCGCCGCTGCCGCCGTCCCTCGTGCATCGGCCTTCCTCGCCGCGCGGCCCGCGCAGATGTCCGACCGCCATCGTGCTGCTCCGATCGGAGCAAGCCGTTTCGCGCCGCACCGGCGCGTGCCCGCAAGCCCCTGATGCGAAACGTGTTTCGGCAAACGAACCGGCCTTGCTGCGCCGCAACATTTTTTTCACCAAAACCCTTGACAGAGACCGGCAGTGGCCTAAAATGGATGTTGTGCAGTGCAGCAAACTTGCCGCCACCGATCCCTCCCGAGGAGCTCGCCATGTTCAAGATCGACCAGTTCACCGCGGCCAATGAGGCTGCCATCAACCAGTTCACCACGCTCGCGGAGCTTTCGCTCGCGAACGCCGAGCGCCTCGCGCAGATCGGTCTCGGCGCCGCGCGCGATGCCGTCGAGCAGGCCACCGCCCACGCGCAGTCGCTCGCGGGCGCGAAGGACGTGACCGAGGTGCTCGCGCTCAACTCCGCCGCCGTGGAGCCCGCCATCAAGCGCGCGTACAGCTACTCGCGCACGGTCTACGAGACCGCCGCCGAGACCAACGCCGAAGTGAAGAAGCTGCTCGAGAAGCAGGCCGCCGAGTTCAACCGCGCCGCGGTCGCCGCGTTCGAGGAAGCGTTCAAGTACGCGCCGGCGGGATCGGAAAGCGTCGTCGAGAACGTGAAGGCCGCGTTCGCCACTGCGCAGAAGGCCTACGACAACGTCGCGGCCATGAACAAGCAGATCTACGACACGGTCGGCCGCACGGTCGACGAGACCGCCGGTGCGACGCGGGCCGCGAGCCGCAAGGCCGGTGCGCGCCGCCGCCGCGGCTGATCGCGCGTTCGGACAAGAGACCGCCGGCTCGCCGGCGGTTTTTTTTCGTCCTCAGTGCCCTGGCGGCTGCAGCGCCGCGATCGCCATCAACCGCGCGCGCCGCACGGCGCCGGGAATGTCGTCGGGAAACTCGCGCGCGATGGCGCCCGCATCCACTGCACGCGCGGCCTGCAACGCGCGCTGCAGCCCGGCACGCGGCGCGAAGGCCTGCATGTCGCTTCCCGCATCGCACTCGGCGACCTCGAGCAGGCGCTCGAGCCGCTCGGGCCGGCGGAACGCGTCCGCGCGCTCGAGCAGGCCGAGCGTCGATTCGGCGTCGAGGCCCGGAGATTCGGCCAGCGCCCGCTCGCGCTGCGCGAGCGCCGCGAGCTCGCGGCAATCGGAGGGGGCGTTCACGCGTGCGGCGAGCGCCGCGGCCGCCTCGCCGTCGAGATCGAGCACGAGCAGCGCGTAGCGCACCGGCAGCGCATAGCCGCGGGCGGCGGCATGCTCGATGCGCGCCGCGAGCCGCTCCGGAACCTCGGGGCGCGCGAACGAGCGATCGAGCTCGGGCAGGACGCGCGCGAGCGCGCCACATTCGCGCAGCACGGCGAGCATGCGCGCCGGGCTCTTCTCCATCAGCCCGCGCGCGAGCTCCTGCCATACGCGCTCCGGAACGAGCGCATCGGCCTCGCCCGCCTCGACCATGCGGCGCATGAGCGCGAGCGTCTCGGGGGCGACCGCGAAGCCGAAGCGCGCGGCGAAGCGGGCGACGCGCAGGATGCGCACCGGGTCCTCCGCGAACGCCTCGCTCACGTGGCGCAGCAGGCCGGCGCGCAGGTCCTTCTCGCCGCCGTGGGGATCGATGAGCGTGCCGTCCTCGGCGCGGGCCATCGCGTTGATGGTGAGGTCACGCCGCCGCAGGTCGTCCTCGAGCGTCACGTCGGCAGCGGCGTGGAAGGCGAAGCCCTTGTAGCCGGGACCGGTCTTGCGTTCGGTCCGCGCGAGCGCGTATTCCTCTTGCGTCCGGGGATGCAGGAAGACCGGGAAATCGGCGCCGACCGGGCGGAACCCGAGGCGCAGCATCTGCGCGGGATCCGCGCCGACCACGACGTAGTCGCGATCCTGCACGGGCAGCCCGAGGAGCTCGTCGCGCACGCTGCCGCCGACGAGGTAGGTCTTCATTCCGCGGCCGCGCCGGACGCGTACGGCTCGTCCTCGGCCACGAACTCCTTCTCCTGCAGCGCCGCGTCGATGAACGCCTTCACGCCCGGCGCCGCGCGCACGGCCTCGCAGTAGCGCTGCGTCTCCGGGGCGAGGGGTGGCGCATAGGTGTGGAAGCGCATCACCACCGGCGCGAACATCGCGTCGGCCGCGCAGAACGCGCCGAACAGGAACGGGCCGCCGGCGCCGAAGCGGCGGCGCGCCTCGCCCCACAACGCCTCGATGCGCTCGATGTCCGCGCGCGATTCGGGTGTGTAGCCCTTGCCGGGATGGGCCGCGCGGATGTTCATCGGCATGCGGCTGCGCAAGCCCGTGAAGCCCGAGTGCATCTCGGCCGCGGCGCTGCGCGCGAACGCGCGCGCGACGGGATCGGCCGGCCACACGCCGCGGTCGGGAAACCATTCGCCGAGCATCTCGATGATCGCGAGCGAATCCCACACCGCCTGCTCACCGCGCCACAACACGGGCACGCGCCGCGACGGCGACCAGCGCGCGATCTGCGCGTCCCATTCGGGCGTGTGGAAACGCAGCTTCACCTCGTCGAACGGGATGCCGAGCTGCTTCATCAGGACCCACGGACGCATCGACCAGGACGAGTAGTTCTGGTTGCCGATCACGAGGACGAGCCGGTCCATGCTCACCTCCCCGCCTCGTGGCGATAGCGCGCGTAGCGTCCGCGCACGCCGCCCGCGGCGAGGTACTCGGGCACGATCGCCTCGATCGGCGACGGCTCGATCGGGCAGAACGCGGGGAAGCGGCCGCTGCACACGTTCGCCACGCTCATCGAGCGCAGGTTGTCGCGCGTGAGCACCTGGCCCGGCAGGTGCTCGAACACCGAGGCCTGCAGACGGCCGAGGGCCGGCGGCAGCGCGACGATGCGGCGGCGCTTGCCGATCGTCTCGCACACGAGGCGCACGAGCTCTCGCAGCGTGTAGGCGCGCGGCCCGCACAGCTCGAACGCCTGCCCGAACGTCACCGGGTTGCCGAGCGCGGCCACGAAGCAGCGCGCGACGTCCTCGACCCACACCGGCTGGAAGCGCGCATCGGCGCACGCGAGCGGGATCACCGGAAAGAAATCGGCCAGCGTCGCGAACAGGTTCAGGAACCGGTCGCCCTCGCCGAAGATCACGGACGGCCGGAACACGGTCCACGCCACGGCTCCGGACTCCAGGCGCACGACCGCCTCGCCCGCGGCCTTCGAACGCAGGTATTCGCTCGGCGCCTTGTCGCTCGCCCCGAGCGCGCTCATGTGCAACAAGTGCTGCACGCCGCTCGTGCGGCAGGCGCGCGCCACCTTGCGCGGCAGCTCCGCGTGCACATCGGTGAAGCTCTGGCCGCGCGGGGGATGCAGCACGCCGACCAGGTTCACGACCGCGTCCATGCCTTCGAACGCGCGCGCGAGCACGCCCGGGTCGTGCGGGTCGCCGGTCACGACCTCGACGGTCGGCAGGACTTTCACCGCTTTCGCGGACGGCTCGTACCGCGTGAGCACGCGCACCCGCAGGCCGCGCGCGGCCGCCTGGTCCGCGATCGCGAGCCCGACGAAGCCGCTGCCGCCGAGCATGCAGAAGCTCGAGATGTCCATGGGCGCTCCTCAGGGAATGTTGGCGACGACGGCCGCATCGTCGGCCGAGCTTCCCGGCACCGTCCCGAGGAAGTGCGCGAAGCCCGGCGCCGACCCGGTCAGGCGGTGGCGGTAGTACCAGGCGTTGGTGAAGACCTTCTTCACGTACTCGCGCGTCTCGTTGAACGGGATGGTCTCGGTGTAGATCGCGGCCTCGAGCGGCTTCGCATCGCGCCAGCGGCGCGCGCGCCCGGGGCCCGCGTTGTAGGCCGCCGCGGCGAGCACCGGATCGCCGAGGGACGTGAGCACGCGCCGCAGATAGTAGGCCCCCATCTCGACGTTCAGTTCCGGGCGCGTGAGCATGTCCGCCTTGAACGGGCGCAGCGAGATCTGCCGCGCCACCCATCTCGCCGTCGACGGCATGAGCTGCATGAGCCCGACCGCGCCCACCGGCGAGCGCACGTCGGGCATGAACCGGCTCTCCTGCCGGATGATGCCGTAGACGAAAGCCTCGTCGAGGTCCCACTGCCGCGCGGCGGCGTCGAGCGCGTCGCGGTGCGGCGTCGGGTAGCGCAGCCCGAAGTCGTGCAGCTGCACGGTGCGCTCCGCGCTCCAGATCGCCCGGTCGGGCACGTTCGCCTCGCGTGCGATCTGCGCCGCGGCGAGCAAGCCGCGATCGTCGAGGTTGCGCACCGCCCAGGTCCATTCGCGCAGGCCGTCGTTGTTCAGGCCGAGGCGGTAGAGCAGGAGGGCGCGGCGGACGCCGTCCAGGTCGCGCACGCGCTCGAGGTCGGCCGCATCGGGCTGGTAGCCTTTCCATTCCGGCGCGGCCCGCACGCCGAGCGTGTCGGCGGCGAGCAATCCGTAGAACGTCGGTTGGCCGGCGAGCGAGCGCAGCAGCGCGTCGGAGGCCGCGCGCTCCCCGAGCGCACGCAAGGCGCGCGCGCGCCAGTAGCGCCACGTCGCCTCCCGCGCCTGCTCCGGAGCGAACGCGTCGATCGCGGCCAGCACGCTCTTCCAGTCGCCCGCGCGCAGGGCCGCGCGCGCCTTCCATGCGAGCTGCGCGTCGCTGAGCGGCGCATCGCCCGCCCGCGCGTACCAGTCGAGCGCGAGCGGCTCGTGGTTGAGCGCGCCCTGCCATGCGACCTGCGACCAGGCGAACTTCGCGTCCGCGCCGAGGCGCGGGGCGAGGAGCGCGAGCCGATCGGCCGCATCGTCCGAATGGTTGCGGGCCAGCCGCTCGACGGCGAAGATCGCGAGCTCGCGCTCGGCGCGCGAATGCAGCGCGCCCTTTTCGTGGGCGAGGAAGCGCACGGGATCCGAGGCGACGTGCTCGAGCTTGCGGTCGTCGATGCGCACGCGTGCCGGCAGCAGCGCGTTCGTGCGCTTCGCGTCGCGCACCAGGCCGAGCGCGAGCAGCTGCCGCATGCGCGTCCAGGTCTCGCCCTCGCTCACCCGGCCGTCCGCCACGAGCGCGGCGAACACCGGGTCGCAGGCGCTCGGCGTCTCGCGGGCGGCGACGAAGAGGGCGTGCGCCTCGCCGCCGACCTCCGGATCGTCGCGCGCCAGGCGCTCCTGGAACGAGTAGCAGGTGATCTCCGCATCGTCGGCGAGCAGCCGCGGGTATTGCTCGCGGAAAAGATCCCACGCCCCCGCAGCGCCGAGGACCTTGAGCCATTCGCGACGCAGCGACTCCGCGAGCGGGCCCGACGGATACCTCGCGAAGAAAGCCTCGACCTGAGCGGGGTCGGCGCGCTCGAGGTTCCCCGCGAGCAGCCAATAGGTCGGGTACGCCTCGAGGAGGTGCCCGGCGAAGCGCGGCCGCAGTTGCTCGAGCACTTTCCACTGCCCGTGCTGCACCGCGTCGCGCGCGGCGAGCACGTCGGCATCGGTCGCCTGCTGCGCCGCCGCGGACAGCGCGACGGCGGTGAGCAAGAACGATGCGATGCGCTTGATGCAAGTCAAGGTCATTCCCCGGGCGGCTGGCTTCGGCGAGCGGATAAAATTATAAGCTCTGGCATCGCGTCGACCCATGGTCCCATTTCCTTGACGATCTTCGATCCGTTCTTCTGGGCCGCGTTGCTCAAGATCATCGGCGTGAACGTGGTGCTGTCGGGGGACAACGCGGTGGTGATCGCGCTCGCCGCGCGCTCGCTGCCGCCGCGGCAGCAGAGGCTCGCGATCTTCTGGGGCGCCGGCGCGGCGATCGTGCTGCGCATCGTGCTCACGCTCTTCGCCGTCGCGCTGCTCACGCTGCCCTGGCTCAAGCTCGTCGGCGGCGTGCTCCTGCTGTGGATCGGCGTGAAGCTTCTCGTGCCCGGGGAAGAGGGCGACGACATCGCCGCGAGCGACAACCTGTTCGTGGCGATCCGCACCATCCTCATCGCCGACCTCGTGATGAGCCTCGACAACGTGATCGCGGTCGCCGCGGCGGCGGGCGGCCACTGGGTGCTGCTCATCATCGGTCTGGCGATCTCGATCCCGCTCGTGATCTTCGGCGCGACCCTGCTCGTGAAGGTGATGGAGCGCTTCCCCGTGGTGATCACCATCGGCGCGGCGCTGATCGGCTTCGTCGCGGGAGAGATGGCCTGGGAAGACCAGGCGCTCGGCGCGTTCACCGGCGCGTACGTGCCGACCATGCGCTACATCCCCGCGCTCGCCTGCGCCGCCTTCGTCGTGGGCGTCGGCAACTTCCTCGCGCGCCGCGCGGGTTCGCACCACCGCGGTTCCCGGTCCCCCCAACCGGCCGATTCCGTGCCAAAGTAGCGGCGCGCCCGACCCCGGAGAGGGCGGGCCCGGCCAGACGAAGCAGGAGGCGAACCGATACCTGACGGCAGGACGGGCAGCCGTACCGCGAGCGGCGTATGCCCGGCACAACAACAACGCGGAAGGTACTCACTTACCCACTGACTAGGAGGAAGCATGAGCGCCGCTGCGAATGAGGCCGCTGGGTCCCGGGCTGGTGCGAACCGGTGGCTTCAGCTGGTTCTGGGCATCGTCTGCATGGCGATGATCGCGAACCTGCAATACGGGTGGACGCTGTTCGTCAACCCGATCGATTCCAAGTATCACTGGGGCAAGGCGGCCATCCAGGTCGCGTTCAGCATCTTCGTGCTCACGGAAACCTGGCTCGTGCCCATCGAGGGTTACCTCGTGGACCGGTTCGGGCCGCGGCCGGTCGTGCTGGCGGGCGGCGTGCTCGTGGGTATCGCGTGGGTCATGAACTCGTACGCGCAGTCGCTCGGCGTGCTGTATCTCGCCGCGGCAATCGGCGGGATCGGCGCGGGCGCGGTCTACGGAACGTGTGTCGGGAATGCGCTCAAGTGGTTCCCCGATCGCCGGGGGCTCGCGGCCGGGCTCACCGCGGCCGGCTTCGGCATGGGATCGGCGCTCACCATCATCCCGATCCAGGCGATCATCAAGTCGAGCGGCTACGAGACCGCTTTCCTCTACTTCGGCATCGGCCAGGGGCTCGTGGTGTTCCTGCTCTCGTTCGCGCTCACCGCGCCGCGCAAGGGCGAGGTGCCCGAGGTCGCCAAGGTCGCCCTCACGCGCCGCGAATACCGCTGGCACGAGATGGCGAAGACGCCGGTCTTCTGGGTCATGTACGCGATGTTCATCATGATGGCGGCGGGCGGGCTCATGGCGACGGCGCAGCTCGCGCCGATCGCGAAGGACTTCAAGGTCGCCGACATCCCGGTGTCGATGCTCGGGCTCACGCTGCCGGCGCTCACCTTCGCGTTGTCCCTCGACCGCATCCTGAACGGCGTGACGCGGCCCTTCTTCGGCTGGGTGTCGGACAACATCGGGCGCGAGAACACGATGTTCATCGCGTTCGGGCTCGAGGCGATCGGCATCGTGGCGCTCGCGCAGCTCGGCCAGGATCCCTTCTGGTTCGTGATCCTCACCGGCATCGTGTTCTTCGCGTGGGGCGAGATCTACAGCCTGTTCCCCTCCACGTGCGGCGACACGTACGGCGCGAAGTTCGCCGCGACGAACGCGGGGCTGCTCTATACCGCGAAGGGCACCGCGTCGCTCCTCGTGCCGCTCACCAGCATCGTCACGAAGCAGACCGGGAGCTGGCACTCGGTGTTCTACATGGCCGCGGCGTTGAACGCGCTCGCCGCGATCCTCGCGCTCATCGCGCTCAAGCCGATGCGCCGGCGGCTCATGGAGCGCGACGGCGCGACGGCTCCGGCCGCGCCGGTCGCGCCGCCGACGGTGGCGCCCGCGGCGCGATGACGCCGTACCCGAACGACCGGGGGACGCGAGTCCCCCGGTTTTTTTATGCCCGGCGCGGACGGCGCGCGCGATGACGGTCGCGCAGCTGCTCGGTACCCCGGAAGGCATGGCCGCGGTGTGCGCGGTGGCGCTCGCGGCGGGTTTCGCGCACGGCCTGTCCGGCTTCGGCTTCCCCGTGATCTCCACGCCGATGGTCGCGCTCTTCGCGGACGTGCGCGCCGCGGTGCTGATCACGCTCTTCCCCAATCTCGTGATCAACGCGGTGAGCGCGGTCAGCGGCGGCGACTGGCGCGCGAACCTGCGCCGCTACTGGACGCTTCCCGTGTACGTGCTGCTCGGCACGATCGTCGGCACGCAGGTGGTGATCTTCGCGCCGGCCAACCCGCTGCGGCTCTTTCTCGCCGCGGTGATCGTCGTGTACCTGCGCCAGGACTGGTTCCGGCGCATCGACTGGTCGGTGATCGTGCGCCACCCCGAGCGCTCGGCGATCGCCTTCGGCCTCGTCGCCGGATTCCTCTCGGGGACGGTGAACGTGATGCTCCCGCCGATCCTCATCTACTTCACGACACTCGGGCTCGCGCCGCTCGTGATGACCCAGGTGATGAACGCGTGCTTCCTCGTGGGCAAGGTGAGCCAGGCGGTGGTGTTCGCGCTCCACGGCCAGTTCACCTTCGCGGGCCTGGCGCTCACGATCCCCGTCTGCATCGTCGCGCTCGCCGGCTATGGCGTCGGCCGGCGCCTGCAGCCGCGCGTGTCGCCGGCGCTCTACAAGCGATTCATCCGCGGCGTGCTGTGGGCGATGTCGGCGCTGCTCGTCGCGCAGGCGCTCGGCTGGATCGGGCGCCGCTGAGCGCGCGACGCGCGAACGCTCAGATCTTGCCCGCGTGCTTCAGGCGCGAGAGCGTCTCCGCGGACAGGTTCAGATACGAGGCGAGCTCCTTCTTCGGCACCCGGTCGGAGAGCTCGGGGTGCTTGCGCATGAAGCGGTGCACGCGTCCCGGCGCATCGAGCAGGTGCAGCGTGATCGTGTGCGCCATCACCTCGCTCATCAGATACATGACCTCGTACTCGAAGTCCTCCTTGAGCTCGGGACGCGCATCGAGGAACTCGGCCCATTGCGGCAGCGGCATCTTCGCCACCTGCGCCTTGGTCACGCAGCGGATCGAGTACGGCGCGGGCGTGCGCAGCTTCCAGGCGGCGTAGCTCGTGTCCATGTCGTCCTCGCGCGCGAAGCGCAGGATCATCTCCTTGCCCTCGGGGCTCGCCACGACGCGCTTGAGGATGCCGTCGATCACGAAGTACTGCTCCATCTCGTGCGCGCCCTGCGACAGCAATACGTCGCCCTTGCGATAGTCCACGATGTGGAGCATGGCCTCGAGCGCGCTGAAGTCGTCGGTGTCGAGCCGGCGCAGCACGATGTTCTGCCGCAGCCGCTCGCGGATCGCAGCGCGCTCGGGGTGGTTCGCGAGGAGGGTCATTCGGACGACGGGAATTGACCCGTATCAAGAGGGGCCGGCCCGTCAAAATTGACCGCCATCAAGGCCCCCCGTTCAGGCCGTTTCTTAACATTGTAGCCTGATTCGAGCGGCAAACTTTACGCTGCAGCACGCTCCAACCTTCGCCCCCGCCGGCCATTCGCGGCTCGCGCGGGCAGCCCCCTCGGAGAAAATCAAATGGCAATCGTCACCGAACCCTCTGCCGCGACCGGCCAGGCGCCCGCCCCCGCGCAACCGCCGCAAGTGCAGGAGACCGATGGCTTCAACCTCGTCATCGATGCGCTCAAGCTGAACGGCATCAGCACGATCTACGACGTGCCCGGCATCCCGATCACCGACCTCACGCGCAAGATGCAGGCGGCGGGCCTACGGGTGATCTCGTTCCGGCACGAGCAGAACGCCGGCAACGCCGCGGCGATCGCCGGCTTCATGACGGGCAAGCCCGGCATCGCGCTCACGGTGTCGGCGCCGGGGTTCCTGAACGGGCTGACCGCGCTCGCGAACGCGACCACGAACTGCTTCCCGATGATCCTCATCTCCGGCTCGTCCGAGCGCGAGATCGTCGACCTGCAGCAGGGCGACTACGAGGAGATGGACCAGCTCGCGATCGCCAGGCCGCTGTGCAAGGCGGCCTTCCGCGTGCTGCATGCCGAGGACATCGGCGTCGGCGTCGCGCGTGCGATCCGCGCCGCGGTCTCCGGGCGTCCGGGTGGCGTCTATCTCGACCTGCCCGCGAAGCTCTTCCCGCAAGCGGTCGAGGCCGAGGCGGGCCGCAGGTCGCTGATCAAGGTGGTCGATCCGGCGCCGAAGCAGATTCCGGCGCCCGATGCGGTCAAGCGCGCGCTCGACCTGCTCAAGAGCGCGAAGAAGCCGCTCATCATCCTCGGCAAGGGCGCCGCGTACGCGCAGGCCGACGCCGAGATCAAGGCGCTGGTCGAGAAGACCGGCATCCCGTACCTGCCGATGTCGATGGCGAAGGGGCTGCTGCCCGACACGCACGAGCAGTGCGCATCGGCCGCGCGTTCGTTCGTGCTGCCCGGCGCCGACGTCGTGATGCTGATCGGGGCGCGCCTGAACTGGCTGCTCTCCCACGGCAAGGGCAAGACCTGGGGCGGCGCGAGCTCCAAGGCGTGGGGCGGCCAGCGCTTCATCCAGGTCGACATCTCCCCGACCGAGCCCGACAGCAACGTGGCGGTCGAGGCGCCGGTGATCGGCGACATCGGCTCGTGCGTGTCGGCGCTCCTCGCGGGCATCGGCTCGAGCTGGCCGAAGCCGCCGGCCGACTGGCTGTCCGCGGTCGCCGAGCGCAAGAACAAGAACGTCGCGAAGATGGCCGAGACGCTCGCCAAGAACCCGACGCCGATGAACTTCCACAGCGCGCTCAACGTGGTGCGCGACATCGTCAAGGCGAACCCCGACGCGATCCTGGTGAACGAGGGCGCCAACGCGCTCGACTTCACGCGCTCGATCGTCGACATGTACAAGCCGCGCAAGCGCCTGGACGTCGGCACGTGGGGCGTGATGGGCATCGGCATGGGCTTCGCCGTCGCCGCCGCCGTGGAGAGCGGCCAGCAGGTGATCGCCATCGAGGGCGACAGCGCGTTCGGCTTCTCCGGCATGGAAGTCGAGACGATCTGCCGCTACGACCTCCCGGTGTGCGTGGTGATCATGAACAACAACGGCGTGTACCGCGGCGACGAGACGCCGCACGGCAGCGCCAAGGACCCGGCGCCGCTCGTGTTCGTGAAGGACGCGCGCTACGAGAAGCTGATGGAAGCCTTCGGCGGAGTGGGCGCGTACGTGAAGACGCCCGCGGAGCTGCGCAAGGCGATGGAAGACGCCATCCGCTCGCGCCGCCCCACGCTGATCAACGCCGTCATCGATGAAGGCGCGGGCACCGAAAGCGGCCGCATCACCGCGCTCAACCCGAGCGCCAAGAAGAAATAAACGTCCATCGCCACCTAACGCAGGATTTCCTGGAGACCCGAATGGAAGCTTTGAAAGACGTGCGCGTGCTCGACATGACGCACGTGCAGGCTGGACCCACCTGTTCGCAGCTGCTCGCGTGGATGGGCGCCGACGTGATCAAGTTCGAGAACCCCGCCGGCGACGCGACCCGTGGCCAGCTGCGCGACGTCCCGAACGCCGACTCGCTCTACTTCACGATGCTCAACTGCAACAAGCGCTCGATCACCGTGAACATGAAGTCGCCCGAGGGCAAGCAGGTCTTCATCGACCTGCTGAAGAAGTGCGACATCATCATGGAGAACTTCGGTCCCGGCGTGCTCGAGCGCTTCGGCTTCCCGTGGGAGAAGATCCACGAGATCAACCCGAAGATCGTGATGGGCTCGATCAAGGGCTTCGGCTCGACCGGCCCGTACTCCGACTTCAAGGCCTACGAGAACGTCGCGCAGGCGATGGGTGGCGCGATGAGCACCACCGGCGTGCCCGATGGCCCGCCCTACGTGACCGGCGCGCAGATCGGCGACACCGGCACCGGCCTGCACCTGGCGATCGGCCTGCTGGCCGCGCTGCACCAGGCGCGCCGCACGGGCGAGGGCCAGTACGTCGAGGTCGCGATGATGGACGGCGTGATGAACCTGTGCCGCGTGAAGTTCCGCGACCACCAGCGCCTGCAGCACGGCGGGCTGGCCGAGTACTCGGTGCCGACCTACCAGGGCATGGGCGACGTGCCGCGCGCGGGCAACGACTCGGGCGGCGGCCAGCTCGGCAACGCGATCCACTGCAAGCCGCACGGCTCCAACGACTGGCTCTACATCGTGGTGCAGGAAGCGGTGTACGAGAAGCTCGCCAAGCGCGTCGGGCCCGAAGTCGGCGTGCCGGACATGGCGACCGACCCGCGCCTGGCCAGCATCGGCGAGCGCCGCAAGAACCAGAACCTGATGTGGACGCTGCTCAACAAGTTCGCGGAGAAGTACACCAAGCGCGAGCTGATGGCGATCCTGAACCCGCTCGACGTGCCGTGCGGCCCGATCATGTCGACCGCCGACCTCGCCAACGACGAGCACGTGCGCGGCCGCGACATGTGGGTCGAGCTCGACCATCCGCAGCGCGGCAAGTGGTTCAACGTCGGCATGCCGATCAAGCTGTCGGCCTCGAAGGCGGTGATCAAGCGCAGTCCCACGCTCGGCGAGCACACCGACGAGGTCCTGAAGCAGGTGCTCGGCTACGACGAGGCGAAGATCTCGCAGATGAAGGGCGCGGGCGCGTTCTCCAACCCGCCGAAGAAGGTCGCCGCGTAAGGCCGCAGTACCGAATCAGTCACGCAACAGACTTCGGGTCCGCAGATCGACGCAGACAAACGCCATTAAGCGCTCTCCCGCGACGCGGGGATCAGTTTGGCAGCGCTGCGTTCATCGGCGTTCATCTGCGGATCCAGGGTTTTTTCCGTAGCAGTCTGTCCCCCTCCCCCGCGCGTTCGCGCATTCCCAGCAGGACAAAACAATGAAAGTCGCAATCATCGGTCAGCAGGACTTCGGCAAGTCCGTCCTCGAAGCCTTCCTCGCGCGCGGCGATACCGTGGCCGCCGTCTTCTGCGCGCCGGAGAAGCCGGGCGCGAAGCCCGATCCGCTGCGCGTCGCCGCGCAGGAGAAGGGCCTGAAGGTCTACCAGCTGCCGAACCTCAAGGGCCCCGAAGCGATCCAGGCGATGAAGGAGGCGAACGCCGAGATCGGCATCATGGCGTACGTGCTGCAGTTCGCCCCGCAGGAATTCGTGAACATCCCGAAGCACGGCACGATCCAGTACCACCCCTCGCTGCTGCCCGCGTATCGCGGCCCGTCGTCGATCAACTGGCCGATCGCCCGCGGTGAGAAGAAGACCGGGCTCACGATCTTCCGCCCGACCGACGGCCTCGACGAGGGCCCGGTGGTGCTGCAGAAGGAGACGCCGATCTCCGACAACGACACCATCGGCACCGTGTACTTCGATCGCCTCTTCCCGATGGGCGTGAAGGCGATGCTCGAGGCCGCCGACCTGGTCGTCGCCGGCAAGCACAGGGAAGTGGTCCAGGACGAAAACCAGGCGTCCTACGAGGGCTGGTTCCGCGCCAACGAGTCGCGCATCAACTGGGCGAACCACGTCGACTTCGTCCACAACGTCATCCGCGCCTGCGATCCGGCCCCGGGCGCATGGACCACGCACGGCGGCAAGAAGCTGCAGCTCTTCGGCTCGAAGAAGCACCTCGTGCGCAAGTTCGGCGACGTGAAGGGCAAGATCGGCGAGGTCACCGAGATCGGCGCCGAGACCATCCGCATCACCGCGCAGGGCGGCCAGGTCGAGATCGCGAAGGTGAAGCCGGAGGAAGGCAAGAAGGTCTCCGCCGCCGAGTGGGCCAAGTCTGCGGGCGTGACCGCCGGTACGATTCTCGGCGGCTGAGCGAACGCTGTAGGAGCCGTCGGACGCCAAAAGCAGCCGACGGCGACAACTTCCGGGAAATCCCCGGGTCGCGCGGTTGTCTCACCGGGTCCCTAGCCAACAACGGAGACCTCGATGAGAAAGCTCATGCTGCCCGTGGCGGCGATCATCGTCGCCGCGCTGACCGGTTGCGACCGGTCCGCCGCACCCGCCTCTTCGACGACGGTGGTGAAGGAGAAGGAGCCGACCGTGATCCAGAAGGAACGCGACACCGTGCGCGAAACCACGCCGCCGGCGAGCAGCTCCTCGACGACCATCGTTCAACCGGCGCCGAGCGCGACGCCGCCGGCCTCGAGCTCCACCAGCGTGAACGTCGATGCGAGCAAGCCCGCGACGACCGAGCGGTCGAGCACCAGCTCGACCACGCGCATCGACACGCCGGCAGGCACGGCGACGCGCACGCAGACCGACACTACCAACACCACGAAGTAGGCGGTCGATCCGTGCGGCCCCTCCTCGCCCCGCGGGGAGGGGCTTTTTCTTGCCCGCGATTTGCACCGCCCGCTTTTGCGCGACAATAGCGCCCCCTCCATCACACCGATCCACTCACTCGCATGGCGCACGCTATCCGTTTGCACAAGACCGGCGGCCCGGAAGTCCTGCAATGGGAAGAGGTGTCCGTCGGCCAGCCCGGCCCGGGCGAGGCGCTCGTCCGCCACAAGGCGGTGGGCCTCAACTACATCGATACCTATCACCGCACCGGCCTGTATCCGATGCCGCTGCCCTCGGGCATCGGCATGGAAGCCGCCGGCGTGGTGGAGGCGGTCGGCCCGGGCGTCACCGACATCCGCGCGGGCGATCGCGTCGCCTACTGCAATGGCGGCCTGGGCGCTTATTCCGACGCGAAGCTCCATCCCGCCGACCGCCTCGTGAAGCTCCCCGACGCCATCACGTTCGAGCAGGCGGCGAGCATGATGCTGCAGGGCCTCACGGTGTGGTACCTGCTGCGGCGCATGCTGCGCGTGCCGCAGAAGGGCGACACCGTGGTATGGCACGCAGCCGCCGGCGGCGTCGGGCTCATCGCCTGCCAGTGGGCGCGCGCCCTCGGCGTGAATGTCATCGGCACCGTGAGCTCGGAGGAGAAGGCGCGGCTCGCGCGCGACAACGGTTGCGCGCACACCGTCATCTACACGAAGGAGGATTTTGCCGCGCGCGTGAACGAGATCACCGGCGGCAAGAAGGTCCCGATCGTGTACGACTCGGTGGGCAAGGACACCTTCATGAAGTCGCTCGACTGCCTGCAGCTGCTCGGCCTCATGGTGTCGTTCGGCAACGCGTCGGGCGCCGTCGGCCCCGTCGACCTGGGCATCCTCGCGCCGAAGGGCTCGCTGTACGTCACCCGCCCGACGCTCGTCAGCTACACCGCGAAGCGGCAGGACTTGCTCGCCGGCGCGCAGGAGCTCTTCGACCACGTGCTCGCCGGCCACATCAAGGTCGAGCCGCGCCAGCACTACGCGCTCAAGGACGCGGCACAGGCGCACCGCGACCTGGAGAGCCGCAAGACGACCGGCTCGACGGTCCTCGTCCCATAGTTCGAAAGAGGGGGGCGCCGCCCCCTTGATCGCGGCACCTTGCGGGGCTAGCCTGACTCCAATGGCTCAGGCGATGCCCCGCGGACCGCGCGGGCACCGCTCCTCTCGACGTCCGACGAAGGAGGGCTCGCATGAGACTCAGAATGTACGTGACGCTCCCCGATGTGGCGAGCGCGAAGCAGCTTTGCAACGACCTGCTGCTGGCCCGCATCGAAGACCGGCGCATGCGCTTCCTCGCGCGCCGCGGCACCGATCTCGACGGGCTGCACGAGGCCTCCTACTTCCACAAGACCGATGCGATCCACGGCGCCTTCATCGGGCTCGTGGTCGGGGGCGCCCTCGGGGCCGCGCTGGGCGCGGTGCTGGTGAGCTACCCGCCCGAAGGCATGTCGCTCGAGATGGGCGTCGTGCTGCTGTGCGCCCTCGCCGGCGCGGCGCTCGGCGTCTGGGTGGCGACGATGGTCGGGCTGCAGGTGCCGAACTCGCGGCTCAAGCCGTTCGAGGCGGACCTCCAGGCGGGGCGCATCCTGCTGATCCTCGACGTGCCCTCTTCGCGTTACGAGGAGGTGCGCGAGATCATCGCGCGCAAGCACCCCGAGGCCGTCGACCGCGGCAACGAGCCGACCGTGCCCGCGTTCCCGTAGCGGGTTCGCTCTCTTCGGTGCGCCGGGCGCGTGAAGCGGCCGGCGGGCGCATGTAAGATGGTCGCGGCGCCATAGCGCCAGGCGCCCGGGCGCGCGAGAACGCCCGGCCAGGGAGAGAGCCATGAAGACGTCGTTCTGGAAGTCCGACGCGTTCCTCGCCCTCGTCGTCGCGGTCGCGCTGTTCGGCTTCGCGCGCGCGTGGGGCTTCATTCCAGGCGTGGAGCGCTGGGCGTACGACATCGGCGTGCGCATGACCTCCAAGGCGCCGAGCGATCGCATCGCGGTGATCGCGATCGACGACGCCTCGATCGCGAACATCGGGCGCTGGCCCTGGCCGCGCGACGTGCACGCGAAGCTCATCGACGAGCTCGCGGCCGCGCACGCGAAGGTGATCGCGCACACCGCGTTCTTCTTCGAGCGCCAGCGCGATCCCGGCCTGGGCTACGTCGAGAAGATGCTCGAGGTCTACAACAAGGCCTATCCGCCGCCGCCGGCGCCCGACGTGGCGGGTGTCGCGCCGATCGGCGGGCAGACGCCGGCGGCGCAGGCGCCGCAGCCGCCGCCCGAGGTGGCCGAGATCGGGCGCATCCTCAACGAGGCGTCGAAGGCGCTCAACAGCGACGTGCGCCTCGCCGAGAGCATGCAGAAGGCGGGCAACGTGCTCGTGCCGCTCGCCTTCGAGGAGACGGGCTACGCGCCGCCGCCCGGCAAGCCCGACAAGCCGTTGCCCGACTACGTGGTGCGCAACTCCATCGGCGGCTTCAGCAACGCGGGCGGCTCGTTCCTCTATGGCACCGGGGCGCTCGTGCCGATCGAGCCGATCGGCAAGACGATGGCCGGCGCCGGCCACGTCGACACGACGCCCGACGAGGACGGCGCGATCCGCTTCGAGCCGCTCGTCATCGACTACTACGGCCAGCAGTTTCCGTCGCTCGCGCTGATGATCGCCGCGCGCAGCCTCAACCTCGGGCCGAAGGACATCAAGGTGGCCCTCGGCGAGAGCGTCGCGTTGGGTGGCAAGACGATCCGCACCGACGCGAACGCGCAGATGTACACGTATTTCTACAAGGACCGCGACGGGCGCAGCGCCTTCCCGATCGACTCGTTCTTCGACGTCTACAGCGGCAAGATTCCGGCCGCCAAGTACGCGGACAAGATCGTGCTCATCGGCGCGACGGCCGCCGGCGTGGGCGCGAGCCAGGTGACGCCGATCTCCACGCAGATGAACCCGGTCACGACGCTCGCGCACTCGGTGTCGTCGATCCTGCAGCAGCATTTCTTCGTGCCGCCGCTGTGGGGCGGCTTCGCGACCCTCGGCGCCTACCTCCTGATCGCGCTCTACCTCGCGTTCCTGCTGCCGCGGCTCAAGGCCGGCATGGGCGCGCTGGTCAGCGTGACGCTGCTCGCCGCGCTGCTCGTCGCGCATTTCGTGCTCATGACCGGGATGGGGCTCTGGGTGCAGCTCATGCTGCCCGCGACGCTGCTGCTGGTCGGCCACGGCCTGCTCACGACGAAGCGCTACCTCGTGACCGAGCGCGGCAAGGAGCGCGCCGACGTCGAGAGCGCGGAATCGAACCGCATGCTGGGGCTCGCCTTCCAGCAGCAGGGCCAACTCGACATGGCGTTCGACAAGTTCCGCAAGGCGCCGCTGAACGCCGACGTGATGGAGAACCTCTACAGCCTGGCTCTCGATTTCGAAAGGCGGCGCCAGTTCAACAAGGCCGAGAGCGTGTTCCGCTACATGGCGGCGTACGACGCGAAGTTCCGCGACATCGGCGAGCGGCTCGATCGCGCGAAGAAGCTCTCCGAGACGATCATCCTGGGCGGCAGCGCCGCCGCGCGCACCAACGCGAGCACGATGATCGTGCAGGGCGGCGGCACCGAGAAGCCGATGCTCGGGCGCTACCAGGTGGAGAAGGAGCTGGGCAAGGGCGCGATGGGCGTCGTCTACCAGGGCAAGGACCCTAAGATCGGCCGCACCGTCGCGATCAAGACCATGGCGCTCTCCGCGGAATTCGAGGGCGACGAGCTGCAGGAGGCGAAGGAGCGCTTCTTCCGCGAGGCGGAGACGGCGGGGCGCCTCGCCCATCCGAACATCGTGACGATCTACGACGCGGGCGAGGAGCACGACCTCGCGTACATCGCCATGGAGTTCCTCAAGGGCAAGGATCTCGTCGCCTACACCAAGAAGCCGAACCTGATGCCGGCGCCGAAGGTGCTCTCGATCGTCGAGCGCGTGGCCGATGCGCTCGACTACGCGCACGGCATGGGCATCGTGCATCGCGACATCAAGCCGGCGAACATCATGTACGAGCCGGAGACCGACACGGTGAAGGTCACCGACTTCGGCATCGCGCGCATCACCGATTCGTCCAAGACCAAGACCGGCATGGTGCTCGGCACGCCCTCGTACATGTCGCCCGAGCAGCTCGCGGGCAAGAAGATCGACGGCCGCAGCGACCTCTTCTCGCTCGGCGTCACGCTCTACCAGCTGCTCACGGGCAAGCTGCCGTTCGAGGCCGAGTCGATGACGCAGCTGATGTTCGCGATCGCCAACTCGCCGCACCCCGCGATGGCGAGCGTGGATCCGACGCTGCCCGCCTGGGTGGGCGAGGTGATCGACCGCGCGCTCGCGAAGGACGCCGACAAGCGCTACCAGAAGGGCACCGAGTTCGCCGCCGCCATCCGCGCGGGGCGGCAAGCGGCCGCCTCCGCCGCCGGGGACCATGCGCGCGCTTGATCCGCCGGTCGCACGCGACCTGCTGCATCGACGCACCGTCGAGATCGAGGGCTACAAGCGCGCCGACGGGCTCTACGACGTCGAGGCGCACCTCGTCGACGTGAAGCCGTTCGACATGAAGCTCGCCTCCGGCCTGCGCGGGGCGGGCGATCCGATCCACTCGATGTGGCTGCGCATCACGATCGATCGCAACCTCGTGATCGTCGACGCGCAGGCGGCGATGGACGGCATGCCGTATGTCGATCATTGCGGCGCGATCGTGCCGGCCTATCGCAGGCTGGTCGGCATCGCGATCCGCCCCGGGTACATGCAGAAGCTGAAGGAGCTCTTCGGCGGCGTGCGCGGCTGCACCCACGTGACCGAGCTCGCGGCGGCGCTTGCGACCGCCGCGTTCCAGACGCTCGCGGGACAGAAGGTGCAGGACCCGGCGAAGAAGCCGTTCCAGCTCGACCGCTGCCACGCGCTCGACGCCACCGGCGCCGTGGTCGGAAAGTACTATCCCCGGTGGTACCGCGGGACCGAGCCCGTCGAGCCGGCCGAGGAGGCCGACGAGCACTAGCGTCGCGGCGAACGGCCGCGGCGGGAACCTGCCCTAGATCAAGAGGTTTTTCCCCCGGCCGCTGCTAGCATTCCGCCGTAAGCCGTATCCGTTTTTCCCCCCGATTCGCCCCCCGGAGAGCCATGAACATCCACGAGTACCAGGGCAAGGAACTGTTTCGCAAATTCGGCGTGGCCACGCCGCGCGGCGTCCCCGCGTTTTCCGTCGACGAGGCCGTGAAGGCCGCGCAGAGCCTCGGTGGCTCGGTGTGGGTCGTGAAGGCGCAGATCCACGCCGGCGGCCGCGGCAAGGGCGGCGGGGTGAAGGTCGCGCGCTCCATCGACGAGGTCCGCGATCTCGCGAAGAAGATGCTCGGCATGACGCTCGTCACGCACCAGACCGGGCCCGCGGGCCGCGTCGTGCGCCGCCTCCTCGTCGAGGAAGGCGCGGACATCAAGAAGGAGCTGTATGCCGCGCTCGTGGTCGACCGCGTGCTGCAGCGCGCCGTGCTGATGGCCTCGAGCGAGGGCGGCATGGACATCGAGGAAGTCGCGGCGAAGACACCGGAGAAGATCCACAAGGTCGGCATCGACCCGATGAAGGGTGTGGACGACGAGGACGCCGAGGAGCTCGCGCGCAAGATCGGCGTGCCGGCCGCGCTCGTGCCGCAGGCGCGCGACCTGTTCAAGAACCTGTACAAGTGCTTCGACGAGTGCGACTGCTCGTTGACCGAGGTGAACCCGCTGATCATCACCGGCGACGGCCGCGTGGTGGCGCTCGACGCGAAGCTCAACTTCGACGACAACGCGCTCTACCGTCATCCCGACATCGTGGCGATGCGCGACCTCGACGAGGAGGATCCCGCGGAGGTGGAGGCGTCCAAGTTCGACCTCAACTACATCCAGCTCGACGGCAACATCGGCTGCCTCGTGAACGGCGCGGGCCTGGCGATGGCGACGATGGACACCATCAAGCTGTTCGGCGGCAGCCCGGCGAACTTCCTCGACGTGGGCGGGGGCGCCACGGCCGAGAAGGTCACCGAGGCGTTCAAGATCATGCTGAAGAGCCCGAAGGTGCGCGCGATCCTCGTGAACATCTTCGGCGGCATCATGAAATGCGACGTCATCGCGCAGGGCGTGGTCGCCGCCGCGAAGACGGTCGGCCTGAAGGTGCCGCTCGTCGTGCGCCTCGAGGGCACCAACGTCGAGCTCGGCAAGAAGATCCTCGCCGACTCGGGCCTGCCGATCATCTCCGCCAACGACATGGGCGACGCCGCGAAGAAGGTCGTGGCCGCCGCCCAGGGTGTGGCCGTCGCCGCGTAGGAACAGGAATCCGCATGTCAATTCTCATCGACAGAAACACCAAGGTCATCACCCAGGGCATCACCGGCAAGACCGGCCAGTTCCACACGAAGATGTCGCGCGAGTACGCGTACGGCAAGAACTGCTTCGTGGCCGGCGTCACGCCCGGCAAGGGCGGCCAGGACTTCGAGGGCATCCCGATCTACAACACGGTGAAGGATGCGAAGGCCGCGACCGGCGCCACCGTCTCGGTGATCTACGTGCCGCCGCCCTATGCGGCCGCCGCGATCGACGAGGCGGTCGACGCGGGCATCGACCTCGTGATCTGCATCACCGAGGGCATCCCCGTGCGCGACATGATCCGCACGCGCTACAAGATGCAGGGCAAGAAGACGCGGCTCATCGGGCCGAACTGCCCGGGCCTCATCACGCCCGACGAGATCAAGATCGGCATCATGCCCGGCCACATCCATCGCAAGGGCCGCATCGGCATCGTCTCGCGCTCGGGCACGCTGACCTACGAAGCCGTGGGCCAGGTGACGGCGCTCGGCCTCGGCCAGTCGTCGGCGGTCGGCATCGGCGGCGACCCGGTGAACGGCCTGAAGCACATCGACGTGATGAAGATGTTCAACGACGATCCGAACACCGACGCGGTGATCATGATCGGCGAGATCGGCGGCAGCGACGAGGAAACGGCCGCGCGCTGGGTGAAGGCGAACATGAAGAAGCCGGTCGTGGGCTTCATCGCCGGCGTGACCGCCCCTCCCGGCAAACGCATGGGCCACGCGGGCGCGATCATCTCCGGCGGCAAGGGCACGGCGCAGGAGAAGCTCTCGGTGATGGAAGCGTGCGGCATCAAGGTCACGCGCAACCCCGCCGAGATGGGCAAAGTGCTCAAATCCGTCCTGTAGCCGGGCGTCCGATCGGAGGGCGGCCGGCCGGTGGCCGTCCGCCCTTTTCCATGGCACGCACGCCTCGCGCGCGCGGCGTCTTGACGGGGGTCAAGCGCATCGGGGCGCCGAATTCTGTAACCTAATATCTTGATTTGTGGACCCTTCGCGGTTCCCGCGCCGGGCCCTGGCTCCGGACTCGCAGCTACGCCGGTCTCCGCCGACAAGGCACGACCCTTCCGGGGTTGAACTGCCTTCCTGACTCTCACACGACCATGGCCGAAACCGTCGCTACCATCCCGCTCGCCAAGATTCGCCGTCCCCGCCCGGTGCCGAAAGGCCGTCCGGTCGATCCCGTCGCCCGTGAGGAAATCGCGCGGCTGCTCGAGGGCACGCGCCTCGAGCCCGAGTACCTCATCGAGAACCTGCATCGCATCCAGGATCGCTTCGGCAGCCTGTCCGCGCCGCACCTGAACGCGCTCGCCGAGCTGATGAAGCTCGCCCAGACCGAGGTGTACGAGGTCGCGACGTTCTATCACCATTTCGACTTCGTGAAGGAAGGCGAGAGCGCGCCGCCCGCGCTCACCGTGCGCGTCTGCGAGACGCTCTCCTGCCAGATGGCGGGCGCGCAGCAACTGCTCGACAAGCTGCCGAAGCTGCTCGGCCCGAACGTGCGCGTGATCGCCGCCCCGTGCATCGGGCGCTGCGCCGAGGCGCCCGCGGTCGCGGTCGGCCACAACGCGTTCGGCCACGCGACCGAGCAGCAGGTCGTCGATGCCGTGAAGAAGGACCAGGTGAAGGCGCCGGCGCTGCATCCCCACACCTACGCGGAGTACCGCGCGCAGGGCGGCTACAAGACGTGGGTCGAGTGCGTGACCGGCAAGCGCGACGTCGAGTCGGTCATCAAGACCATGGAGGACGCGGGACTGCGCGGCCTCGGCGGCGCCGGTTTCCCCGCGGGCCGCAAATGGCGCATCGTGCGCGCCGAGCCCGCGCCGCGCCTCATGGCGGTGAACATCGACGAGGGCGAGCCGGGCACGTTCAAGGACCGCCACTACCTCGAGCGCGATCCGCACCGCTTCCTCGAGGGCATGCTCATCGCCGCCTGGGCCGTGGGTATCGACGACATCTACGTCTACCTGCGCGACGAGTACCACGCGTGCCGCGAGATGCTCGAGCGCGAGCTCGCGGCGCTCGAGGCCGATCCGCCGGCCCAACTCCCCCGCATCCACCTGCGTCGCGGCGCCGGCGCCTACATCTGCGGCGAGGAATCGGCCATGATCGAGTCGATCGAGGGCAAGCGCGGCATGCCGCGGCTGCGCCCGCCGTACGTCGCCCAGGTGGGGCTGTTCGGCCGCCCGACGCTCGAGCACAACATGGAGACGCTCTTCTGGGTGCGCGACCTCATCGAGCAGGGCGCCCAGTGGTTCGCGAAGCACGGCCGCCACGGCCGCAAGGGCCTGCGCTCGTTCTCGGTCTCGGGCCGCGTGAAGAAGCCGGGCGTGCACCTCGCGCCCGCGGGCATCACCGTGAAGGAGCTGATCGACGAGTACTGCGGCGGCATGCAGGACGGCCACGCGTTCTACGCCTATCTGCCGGGTGGAGCATCCGGGGGCATCCTGCCCGCGAGCATGGGCGACATTCCGCTCGATTTCGACACGCTGCAGCCCTACGGCTGCTTCATCGGATCGGCGGCGGTGATCATCCTGTCCAAGCAGGACAAGGCGCGGGACGCGGCGCTCAACATGATGCAGTTCTTCGAGCACGAGTCGTGCGGCCAGTGCACGCCGTGCCGCTCCGGGACCGCGAAGGCCGCGCAGCTCATGGAGGCGAAGAAGTGGGACCAGGCCCTGCTCGAGGACCTGTCGGTCGCGATGGCGGATGCCTCCATCTGCGGCCTCGGCCAGGCGGCGCCGAATCCGATCCGCTGCGTGGTCAAGCACTTCCCCGACGAGATTTGAGGGTCAGCCCATGAAGATGAACGAACCGGTCGCCAAGGCCGAGACCATCGACTTCAAGCTGAACGGCGAGACGATCTCCGCCTTCGAGGGCGAGACGATCATCGAGGCCGCCAAGCGCCACGGCACCGACATCCCGCACCTCTGCTACAAGGAGGGCATGCGGCCCGACGGCAACTGCCGCGCGTGCGTCGTCGAGATCAAGGGCGAGCGCGTGCTCGCGCCGTCGTGCTGCCGCCAGCCCACGAAGGGCATGGAGGTGCAGAGCACTTCCGAGCGCGCGCTGCATTCGCAGAAGATGGTGGTGGAGCTGCTGCTGGCCGACGCGCCGCACCAGGACCTCAAGCCCGGCGGCAACGAGCTCCTCGACTGGGCGGACAAGCTGGGCGTGAAGCGGTCGCGCTTCGGCAGCCCCGAACGCTGGAAACCCGACCTCTCGCACCCCGCGATGGCGGTGAACCTCGACGCGTGCATCCAGTGCACGCGCTGCGTGCGCGCCTGCCGCGAGGTGCAGGTGAACGACGTCATCGGCTACGCGTTCCGCGGCCTCGACTCGAAGGTCGTCTTCGACATGGACGACCCGATGGGCGAGTCCACGTGCGTGGCGTGCGGCGAATGCGTGCAGGCGTGCCCGACCGGTGCGCTCGCGCCCGCGAAGAACGCCTACGCGGTCGTCGCCGACAGGACGGTCGACTCGGTCTGCCCGTACTGCGGCGTCGGCTGCCAGCTGCGCTATCACGTGAAGGACAACAAGATCTTCCGCGTGGAAGGGCGCGACGGTCCCGCCAACCACGGGCGCCTGTGCGTGAAGGGCCGCTTCGGCTACGACTACGTGCAGCACCCGCATCGCCTCACCAGGCCGCTCATCCGCAAGCCCGGCGTTCCCAAGACTGCCGAGTTCACCGTCGATCCGCTGCGCTGGAGCGAGGTGTTCCGCGAGGCCACGTGGGAAGAGGCGCTCGAGTTCGCCGCGGGCGGCCTGAGGAAGATCCGCGACCGTGACGGCGGCGGAGCGCTCGCCGGCTTCGGCAGCGCGAAGGGCTCGAACGAGGAGGCCTATCTCTTCCAGAAGCTGGTGCGCACCGGCTTCCGCAGCAACAACGTCGACCACTGCACGCGCCTGTGCCACGCCTCGTCGGTGGCCGCGCTCCTCGAGGGCGTGGGCTCCGGTGCGGTGTCGAACCAGGTCTCCGACGTGGAGAAGGCCGAGGTGATCTTCATCATCGGCTCGAACCCGACCACCAACCACCCGGTCGCCGCGACGTGGATGAAGAACGCGGCCGAGCGCGGCACGAAGATCGTGTACTGCGATCCGCGCCGCAACGAGCTCTCGCGCCACGCGTGGCGTTACCTGCAATTCAAGGCCGACACTGACGTCGCGATGCTGAACGCGATGATCTACACGATCATCGAGGAAGGCCTGGTCGACGAGGAGTTCGTGCGCACGCGCACCGAGAACTTCGAGGCGTTGAAGCAGAACGCGAAGGGCTTCAGCCCCGAGCTCATGGCGCCGATCTGCGGCATCCCGGCCGAGACCCTGCGCGAGGTCGCCCGCGCCTTCGCGACCTCGAAGGGCTCGATGATCCTGTGGGGCATGGGCGTGTCCCAGCACGTGCACGGCACCGACAACGCGCGCTGCCTCATCGCGCTCTCGCTCATGACCGGGCAGGTCGGCCGTCCCGGCACGGGCCTGCACCCGCTGCGCGGCCAGAACAACGTGCAGGGCGCTTCCGACGCGGGCCTCATCCCGATGATGTATCCGGACTACCAGCGCGTGGACGACCCCAACGCGATCGCGCGCTTCGAGAAGTTCTGGGGCCGCGCCCTCGACCACAAGCCGGGATTGACGGTCGTCGAGATCATGGACGCCGCGTGCGAGGGCCGCATCAAGGGCATGTACGTCGAGGGCGAGAACCCGGCGATGTCGGACCCGAACGCGCACCACGCACGCGAGGGTCTCGCGAACCTCGAGCACCTCGTCGTGCAGGACATCTTCCTCACGGAGACCGCGTACCTCGCCGACGTGGTGCTGCCCGCCTCAGCATGGCCGGAGAAGACGGGCACCGTGACCAACACGGATCGCATCGTGCAGCTCGGCCGCCGCGCGCTCGACCTGCCGGGCGACGCGCGCCAGGACCTGTGGATCATCCAGGAGATCGGCAAGCGGCTCGGCTGCGACTTCGACTACTCCGGCCCGGAGAGCGGCGTGGCCGAGGTGTACGAGGAAATGCGCAACGCGATGAACTCGATCACGGGCATCTCGTGGGAGCGCCTCGAGAAGCAGGATGCGGTCACCTATCCGTGCCGCACCGAGGACGATCCCGGCCAGTCCGTGGTCTTCACCGAGAGCTTCCCGACGAAGAGCGGCCGCGGCAAGTTCGTGCCGGCCGACCTCATCCCGGCGAACGAGCGCCCGGACTCGGAGTATCCGTTCGTGCTCATCACCGGCCGCCAGCTCGAGCATTGGCACACCGGCTCGATGACGCGCCGTGCCTCCGTGCTCGACGCGATCGAGCCGCAGGCCGTGGCCTCGATGCACCCGCTCGATCTCGATGCGATCGGGGCGAAGGCGGGCGACATCGTGACCGTCGCCTCGCGCCGTGGCGAGATCGCGCTCACCGCGCGCGCCGACGAGGGAACGCCGAGGAACGCCGTGTTCATCCCGTTCGCGTACTACGAGGCGGCGGCCAACATCCTCACCAACCCCGCGCTCGACCCGTTCGGCAAGATCGCCGAGCTCAAGTACTGCGCGGTGAAGGTGCACAAGGGCGGCAAGCCCCAGCCGCTCAAGAGCTATGGCGGCGGCCAGGCGTTCGTCCCCTCGATGGCGGCGGCGAACACCTGATCCCCCGAACGAGCTGCTCCCTGCGACGCCCCGCCTTGCGCGGGGCGTTTTTTTTAGTGCCTGCCGAGGCGGCGTGCTAGCATGGCGCCCCTCTTCTGCACGGAGGAGCTGCCATGAAGATCCGGACGCTCGTCGCGGTCGCCGCATGGCTCGCATCGTGGGCCGCCTTCGCCGAGGCGCCGTGGCCCGCGAAGCCGGTGAGAATCATCTCCGTGTTTCCGCCCGGCGGCTCCGTCGACCAGGTGGCGCGGATCTTCGCCGCGCAGCTCACGCAGCAGACGGGCCAGCAGTTCATCGTCGAGAACCGCACCGGCGCTTCCGGCTCGATCGGGACGCAGGCCGTGGCGAGCGCGCCGCCCGACGGGTACACGTTCGGCGTCGTCTTCGACACGCACGCGGTGAATCCTTCCCTCATGCCGACGCTGCCGTTCGATACGGTGAAGGACCTCGCGCCCGTGATGCTCGTCGGCACCTCGCCGATGGCGATCGTGGAGCACGTGTCACAGCCGTACCGCAGCTTCGCCGAAGTGCTCGAAGCCGCGCGGAAGAGCCCGGGCAGCATCGCGATCGGCTCGGTGGGAAGCGGCAGCCTCGGGCACCTGGCGGTCGCGCAGATCGGCAACATCACCCACGCCGGCCTCACGCACGTGCCGTATCGCGGAGGCGGGCCGCTCATGACCGACGCGCTCGGCAACCAGGTGCCGCTCGCGATCGGCACCGTGTTCCTCGTGAACCCGCACGTGAAGGCGGGCAAGCTGCGCGCGCTCGCGGTCACCTCGGCGCAGCCGAGCCCGCAGATGCCGGGCGTGAAGACGGTCGCCGAGCAGGGCGTGCCCGGATTCTCCGCGCTGTCGTGGTGGGGCGTGATCGCGCCCGTCGGGACGTCGCCCGCGATCATCAAGCGCATGAACGGCGAGCTCGCGAAGGCGCTCGCGAACCCCGCGGTCGCGGAGAAGCTCACGCAGCAGGGCATGGACATCGTCGGCGGCGGCCCCGAAGAGCTCGACCGGTTCTTGCGCGCGGAGATCGCGCGCTGGGCGCAGGTCGTGCGCGACAACCGCATCCAGGCCGGCGACTAGCGCGCGCTCAACGCGCGCTCGCGAGCTCCTCCGGCGGCTTCACGCGGCGGAATTCGCGCCACAGCAAGCCGTCGTACGCGAGCTTCGCCACGGCCGCGACCACGAGCGGCACGCCGAGTCCGCCGAACTGCATGAGTACGCCGGAGACGCCGGGTGCGGCGGCCCAGCCACCGGAGCGCACGAGGCTCGTGATGCCGGCGGCGGCGAGCCGCTCGTTCGGCTCGACGACGGCCATCACGTACGACTGGCGCGTCGGCACGTCCATCTCGTTGAGCGCCTCGCGCACCAGGAAGAGCGCGGCCGCGAGCGGGAAGGATGCCGAGCCCGCGATCACGAACAGCAGCACGTTCGCGGGGATGTGGGTGAACACCATCGTGTTGACCAGCCCGATGCGTCCCGCGAGCCACGCGGCCGCGAGGTGCGAGAACGCGGCGAGCGCGCGGCCGATCGCGAAGAGCGTCGCGACCGCGGCGGCGCTCGCGCCGAAGCGCTCCGCGAAGAAGTACGCGAAGATCGCCGAGCCGATGAGCCCGCCGCCGAACGCGTCGAGCAGGAAGAGCGCCGAGATCTTCATGACGATCGGGCGCGTGCGGCGCGAAAGCTGGCGCAACCCGACGGACTCCTCGCCCTGGATGTGCCTGGGCAATCGCGCGTAGAGCACGGCGCAGGCGGCGTAGAGGAGCGCGAAGACGGCGAGCGCCGCGCGCATCGCGGCCAGCTCGCCCATCCCGGCCCAGCGCTCGAGGGCGGTGGGAACCGCGGCGGCCAGGCCGCCCGTGGCGTAGCCGGCGTCGAGCAGCACGTTGTACCAGGCGAAGACGCGCGTGCGCCGCCGCTCGTCGCTCGCCGCGGGCAAGAGCGCCTGCTCGAGGATCGGGATCGCGGCACGGTCGCGGCCATTCACGCTGAACATGCCCGCGAAAGCGGCCAGCGCGATCACCGTGAAGGAATCGGCCGCGACCACGATGAGCAGCGCGGCGACCGGAACCAGCGTGAGCGCGAGGAGCAGCGTGCGCGCGGCCACGCGCGGGCCGATGGCGAGCACGCCCGCCGAGGCCAGCGCCGCTCCCCACAGCGCGGCGGCGAGCACGACGCCGATGCGCGCGGGCGACAGCCCGAGGCGCGCGCAATAAAGCCCGATGAGGACCGCGACGAGGCCCACGCCCAACGCGCGCAGGAACGCCGCGGCGTAGAGCAGGCGGCGCAGGTGCGCCGCTTCGCGCGGGATCATCCGCGCATATTAGGCCGTCACACCGCGGGCTTGTGGCGGATGAACTGCTGGCGGTCGATGGAGCGCACCACGATCGTCTTCAGCGCCGCCCCGTGCAGCACCGTGAGCGGCACGTCCACGCCCGCCGGGCCGCTCGTCCACACGTGCTGGTAGAACTGCGGCAGGCTGTCGACCTGCTGCCCGTCGACCGACAGGATGATGTCGCCGGCCTGGATGCCGGCCTGCGCCGCGGGGCTCTCCTCGTTCACCTGCATCACCTTGATGCGCCCGTCCTCCTCGAGCGAATCGATGCCGAGCCACGGGCGATGGCTCGCGGGCTGGGAGCCGTCGCGCACCAGCTCCTGCAGGATCGGCTTGAGCAGGTCGACCGGCAGGAACATGTTGCCCGGCAGGCGCTGTCCCGGTTGCAGCGCGTCCATCACGAACAGCGAGCCGATGCCCACGAGCTCACCGTCCTTGTTCACGAGCGCGGCGCCGCTGTGGTCGAGCCGCGCCGGCGCCGTGAAGATGGCGTCGTCGATCATGTACTCCCAGTACCCGGCGAAGGGCCGTTTCGACACGACGGTGGCGATCGAGATGGTCTGGCTCTCGCCGCCGCTGATGATCATGAGGCGGTCGAGCTGAGAGATCGATTGCGCGGACCCGATCGGGATCGCCTTCGCGGAGATCGGCCCCAACGGGCGCAGCAGGCCGAACCCGCTCGCGTTGTCGTACGCGACGACGCGCGCCGGCACCGTCTGGCCTTTCGCATCGACGACCTGCACGTCGTCGGCCTCGAGCACGAGGTAGCCCGCGGTGAGGATCAGGCCGTCGTTGCCGATCAGCACGCCGGAGCCGGTGCGCTCCTGCCCGAGGCTCTCGTTGCTGCGCGCGTTCGGCAGCGCCTTCACCTTGAGCTGCACCACCGCGTTCGCGGCGTCGATCAGCTTCTGGTATTGCACGTCCTCGGGCGCGCCCGCGCCGCCGGAGGAGTTCGAGGCGTCGGCCACCGAGGCCGCGACCTCGGCACGGGCGGGAAGGGCGCAGACTGCGAGCGCGAGCACCGCGGCGAGGACCCCCCGCGAAGCGCACGCGAGGCTGGAGAACGGACGGAAGATCGCGCTCATGGAACACTCCCTGGGCACCAAGGCCGGGTCACAGCTACGCTAACCCTGCAAATTGGAGCGCGCGTGACCGCCGGCGATGCAGCGTGGGTCCCTTCGGATCAGCGCTCCACGTGGCGTCGGCGCGCGCCCGCACGCCGATGGGCGGTGCGCCTACCCGGGCACGCCGGGGCGTGAGACGCGCGCGAAGCGCGTGCGCGTGGGGGTATCGGGGACTGCTACCATTACGGGGATCCCATGAGTTCTCCATCCGCCGCACCGGCGCTCGCCCCGCGCGCGCAATCCGGGCCCGCGCCCGTCCAGGGCGACCTGGGCGTGATCCGCAAGCTGCTGCCCTACCTCTGGGAGTACCGCGGGCGCGTGCTCACGGCACTCGCGTTCCTCATCACGGCGAAGCTCGCCAACATCGGCGTGCCCATCGTGATGAAGCGCATCGTGGACGGGCTGTCCGGGCCGCAGCAGCTGCTGGCCGTCCCCGTCACGCTCCTCGCGGCGTACGCGCTGCTGCGCCTTTCGAGCACGCTCTTCAACGAGCTGCGCGACGTGGTGTTCGTGAGGGTCGCGCAGCGCGCCATGCGGCGCATCGCCCTCGAGGTGTTCCACCACCTGCACGCGCTGTCGCTGCGCTTCCACCTCGAGCGCCAGACCGGCGGGCTCACGCGCGACATCGAGCGCGGCACGCGCGGGATCTCCCAGCTGCTCTCGTTCATGGTGTTCAGCGTGCTGCCGACGCTGCTCGAGATCGCGCTCGTGACCGGGTTCCTGATCGTGCGCTTCGACGTCTGGTTCGGCGTGATCACCGTGGTGGCGCTCGTGATCTACACCGCGCTCACCTTCACCATCTCCGAGTGGCGCACCAAGCATCGCCGGCGGATGAACGAGATGGACTCGAAGGCCAACACGAAGGCCATCGACTCGCTGCTGAACTACGAGACCGTCAAGTACTTCGGCAACGAGGGCTACGAGGCGCGCCGCTACGACGTGAACCTGCAGAGCTACGAGCACGCCGTCGTCACGAGCGAGACCTCGCTCGGGCTGCTCAACTCGGTGCAGGCGATGGTGATCGCCACCACGGTGTCGCTGCTCATGTGGCGCGCCGCCGCGGGCATCGTGCACGGCCAGCTCACGCTCGGCGACCTGGTGATGGTGAACGCGCTGCTGATCCAGCTCTACATCCCGCTCAACTTCCTCGGCGTGATGTACCGCGAGATCAAGCAGGCGAGCGTCGACATGGAGAAGATGTTCCGCCTGCTCGCCGAGAACCGCGAGATCGAGGACAAGCCGGGGGCGCAGCCGATCGCGATCCGCGGCGCGGCGATCCGCTTCGAGCACGTCGACTTCAGCTACGACGGCAAGCGCGAGATCCTGAAGGACGTTTCGTTCGAGGTGCCGGCGGGTCGCAAGGTGGCGGTGGTGGGCGCGAGCGGCTCCGGCAAGTCGACCCTCGCGCGCCTGCTCTTCCGCTTCTACGACGTGGGCGCCGGCCGCATCACCATCGACGGCCAGGACATCCGCGACGTGACCCAGGCGAGCCTGCGCGCGGCGATCGGCGTCGTGCCCCAGGACACCGTGCTCTTCAACGACACGATCTACTACAACATCGCGTACGGCCGCCCCGACGCGACGCGCGAGGAGATCGAGAACGCGGCGCGCGTCGCGCACATCGCGCAGTTCATCGCGCGGCTGCCGGACGGCTGGGACACGACCGTGGGCGAGCGCGGCCTCAAGCTCTCGGGCGGCGAGAAACAGCGCGTGTCGATCGCGAGGACGCTCCTCAAGAACCCGCCGATCCTCATCTTCGACGAGGCGACCTCCGCGCTCGACTCGCGCACGGAGAAATCGATCCAGGCCGAGCTCGCCGAGATCTCGCGCGATCGCACCACGCTCGTGATCGCGCACCGCCTGTCGACCATCGTCGACGCCGACGAGATCCTCGTGCTCGACCACGGCCGCATCGTCGAGCGCGGCGCATTCGCGCAGCTGCTGCTGGCCGACGGGCGCTTCGCCGAGATGTGGCGCCTGCAGCAGGAGGAGGGCCGGCGCCATCCGCCCGACGGCTCGCCGCGCGCGGGCGAGGCGCGCGGCAAGGCGGTGAGCCCCGGCCAATGACGCCCGGGGCCGCCCGGTTCAGTTGCCGTCGCTCGGCGTGTCGGGGCTCACGTTCGTGAGGATGCCGCCGGTGCGCACGTACGCCTGCGCGCGCATCGTCGGGAACACGCCGTTGATCTCGAGGCGATAGCGGCCGCTCAACGGGATCGCCGCCCCGCAGGCGACGAGCGCCGACTCGACCTGCGTCATGCTCAGGATCAGGGCCGACTTGCCGGCCAACGCGCTCGCGAACGGGCAGTTCATCGCGAGCAGCGCCGAGGAGCCGTCGCTGCGGCCGTCGACGTAGATGTTGGCCGTCACCGCTCCCGTGCCCGTGCTCGTGTTGTAGATGCGCAGGAATCCCTGATCGCCGCCGGCGTCGGCGGAGCGCGGCAGCGACAGCACCGTCGTCGACGAGCCGTCGCGCGTGATCCGGCCGAGCGTCGGTTGCGGCAGGCCGAAGAGCATGCCCACCTGGTAAGGCGCGAACGTCGGATGGACCTGGTCGAGGTTCGCGACGGCCGTCATGCTGAGGGTGATGTTGCCGGCCGGGATCGGCGTGCCGCCGCTCACGCTCATGCACACCGCGTACGTCGCCGAGTCGGAGTTCGGCGCGGCGAACGCGGAGAAGCCGATGCCGGAGTTGCCCGGCATGGAAGCCTTCACCGTGCCGGCGCAGGTCGCCGACGTTCCGCCGCCCGCCGAGGTGATGAAGACGTTCGTCGCGGCCGCGAGCGGCGCACCGAACACCGAGACCAGCAGCGCCGAAGCGTAGGTCACGAGACCGTTCGCGTTGGCGGGGCTCGCGGTGGCGAGCAGGTTGTCGTTCACGCGCACGTCGATCGTGCCGATGCGCGCGGTGTACATGGTCGTCGCCGTGTTCGTCGTGGTCGAGAAGCTCACGAACGCGGAGCTCACTGCGGCCGTGTTCACGCCGGCCGTGATCGCGTTCGAGAACAGGCTCGAGGCGGCCAGCAGCGCCGTGCTGTTCATCCCGGTGGGCGTGAGGTTGCCGCCGTACGTGAATACGACCTTCTCGGTGATCGTGTTCGGCCACGCGTCGACCTGGATGTTGCCGTTGGTGAGCGTGCACGACGTGACCTGCGCCGCGGCCGAGATCGCCGTGATGACGTAGGTGACGAACGCGGTGCCCGCGCCGCCCGCGACGAGCACGACGTTGGCGGGCGCGATGGCGCCCGCCCCTCCCGCCGATGCGCCGGAGCAGGCGAGCCCCGGGTTCGCGAGCCACGACGCGCCGTTCGTGAGCGAGAACTGGATGTAGAGCGGATCGCTCGCGGTGGGCGCGTACGGCGTCGTTGCGTTCGCGAATGCGCCGGCCGCGATCTGCGATCCGGGCGCGAGCTCGGCGGCGACGACCGAAACGGCGGCGTTCGCGCCTGCGGCGCCCGCGCCTCCCAATGCCGCCACAACCGCGCAATACAGGAGCTTCTTGTCGACGTTCATGGCGCCCCCTCGACGGGACCAGCATGCCACTGGCGACGGCGATTCTAGCCCTTCCCGCGCGCGCGGCCTTGCGAATTGCCAAGGCGCTCCGGCGTTGCTCAACCCGCGGCCACGAATTCCCGCAGCGCCGCGAGCGTCTCGCGCGGCGCCTCGCTCATCATCGAGTGCCCCGCGTCGACGCTGGTGAACGCAGCCGCAGGGATGCGCGACGCCACCGAGCGGCCCGCCTTCCACGGCGTCATCTGGTCGCGTTGCGCGGCCACGACGAGCGTCGGCACCTTGAGCTCGCCGAGCGCCGCATCGGAGGCGACGTACGTCCGGCACGCTTCGAGGTCCGCGTAGAGCACGCCCTTGCGCGCGCGGTCGTTGAGCCGGCGCGCCGCGCCGGGCAGCGATTGTCCCGGGACCGCGCTCTGCGCGAGCCAGCCGTTGCGCGCATGGCCCCACGTCGTTTCCATCTCGAACGCCGCCGGGGAGTCGTCGCGCGCGGCGGCGAGGAACGCTTCGCCCACCGCCATCGGAACCGACGTGCCGAGCAGGGCGAGCCTCGCGACGCGCTCCGGATAGCGCAGCGCCGCCTCGAGCACGACGAGCGAGCCCATGCTGTGACCGACGAGCGTGGCGCGTTCGAGCGCGGCCGCGTCGAGCAACGCGATCACCCAGTGCGCGAGCTGCTCGATCGACGTGCGCGCGATGCCGGGGCTGCGCCCGTGCGCCGGCAGGTCGACGGCGAGCACCGTGAAGCCGTGGTGCGCGAAGTAGCGCGATTGCCATTGCCACACCGAATGGTCGAACGCCGCGCCGTGCACGAACACGAGCGCGGGCCGGGCCGCGTCGAACGGACGGCCGCCCGTATAGGCGTACGCGGGATAGCCTTGCACGATGAACTGCACGCCTAGCCCTCCGAACGATCGCGACGGATTTGAAGGTATCGCGTCGGGCTGGCGATGCTGCCCGCCCCGAAGCAGAACACACGCCGAGTCCGCATCGCCTAGCCCTTCTGCGCGGCGCGCAGGCCGCGGGCGAGATCCTCGAGCAGGTCATCGGGATGCTCGAGGCCGATCGAAAGCCGCACGGTTCCGGGCGTGATGCCGGCCGCGGCGAGCGCGGCGTCGTCCATGCGGAAATGCGTGGTCGTCGCCGGATGGATCACGAGCGACTTGGCGTCGCCGATGTTGGCGAGATGCGAGAAGAGCGCGAGCGCCTCGATGAAGCGCCGCCCGGCCTCGCGCCCGCCCTTCAGCTCGAAGGCGAGGATCGCGCTGCATCCGCGCGGATACAGGCGCTCGGCGAGCGCGTGGTCGGGATGCGACTCGAGCGAGGGGTGTTGCACGCGCGCGACGGCCTCGTGGCGCGCGAGGAAGCGCGCGACGATCCCGGCGTTCTCCACGTGCCGCGGCATGCGCACCGCGAGCGTCTCGAGGCCCTGCAGGATCTGGAACGCGGTCATCGGCGCCATGCACGCGCCGAAGTCGCGCAGCCCCTCGCGCCGCGCGCGCAGCAGGTACGCCGACGTCGGCGATTCCTCCGCGAAGACCATGCCGTGGAAGCCTTCGTACGGCGCCGTGAGCGTCGGGAAGCGGTCGTCGGCCGCCCAGTCGAAGCGCCCGCCGTCGACGAGCACGCCGCCGATGACCACGCCGTGGCCCGAGAGGAACTTGGTGGCCGAATGCATCACGAGATGCGCGCCCTGCTCGAGCGGACGGCCGAGGATCGGCGTGGTCACCGTCGCGTCGACGAGAAGCGGGATGCGCAGCTCCGCGGCGAGCGCGCCGAGCGCGGGGATGTCGATCAGCTCGACCGACGGGTTGCCCACGCTCTCGCCGAAGAAGAGCCGCGTCTCGGGACGCACGGCCGCGCGCCACGCATCGAGGTCGCGCGCGGGCACGAAGGTCGTCCTCACCCCGAAGCGCGGCAGCGTGTACGCGAGCAGGTTGTGCGAGCCGCCGTACAGGCTCGCCGATGCGACGACGTGACCGCCCTCGCCGATGAGCGTCGCGATGGCGAGATGCAGCGCCGCCTGGCCGCTCGCCGTCGCGATGGCGCCCACCCCATCCTCCAAAGCGGCCATGCGTTCCTCGAGCACGGACACCGTCGGATTCGAAAGACGGGAGTACACATGTCCCGGCGTTTCCATGTTGAACAGCGCCGCCGCCGTGTCCGCGTCCGGGAAGACGAACGACGCGCTCTGGTAGATCGGCACGGCGCGCGCGCCCGTGGCCCGATCGGGGGATTGGCCCGCATGGACCGCGAGGGTGTCGGGGCGGGGTCGCTTGGGGCCGGAATGCTCCATGAAAATCAGATGGTTACAAACGCGATTTGAGGAATTTTTTAAATGTTGTCAGAAAGCGGCCTTGTTTGCTATTTTGTCGCTTGTCCGTTGAGGGAAACGTAGGACTCGTCCGACCGTGAAGCGCCTGCTCGCCATTCTGATCCTCGCCGTCGCGGTGATGCCCGCGATGGCCGCGCCCCACAAGTCCCGCAAGGCGGCGGCGGTGGCGGCGCTCACGCCCGACAATCCGCGCGTGCAATCCACGGGCGTGCTCGTGCTCGATCCCACCACGGGACAGACGATCTACTCGAAGAACGCCGACCAGCAGGCGCCGATCGCCTCGATCACCAAGCTGATGACGGCGATGGTCGTGCTCGACGCGAACCTGCCGCTCGACGAGGCGATCGAGATCACGGGCGAAGACGTCGACCACGTCAAGAACACCGGCTCGCGCCTGCCCATCGGCAGCCACTTCCTGCGCACGGACCTGCTGCGCCTCGCGCTGATGGCGAGCGAGAACCGCGCCGCTTCCGCGCTCGGGCGCAGCTATCCCGGCGGCCGCGAGGCGTTCGTCGCGGCGATGAACGCGAAGGCGAAGATCCTCGGGCTCACGCAGACGCGCTACGTCGATTCGACCGGCCTGTCGCCCGAGAACGTCTCGAGCGCCGCGGACCTCGGCAAGATCGTCGTCGCGGCTTCCAACTACGAGCTGATCCGCGAGTACACGACGACCGCGGCGGTCACGGTGCAGCTGCCCGACTCGCGCCGCAAGCTCACGTTCGTCAACACCAACGGCCTGGTGCGGCATTCCGACTGGAAGATCGGCCTGTCGAAGACCGGCTTCATCAACGAGGCCGGCAAGTGCCTCGTGATGCAGGCGATGATCGCCAACCAGCCGATCGTGATCGTGCTGCTCGACTCGTGGGGCCGGCTCACGCGCGTGGCCGACGCGAACCGCATCCGGCGCTGGCTCGAGAAGTACCCGAACAAGCTCGCGGCGGCCGCGCTGCATCCGGGCTGATTCGCCCCCGATCCATCCCGCGAAGGCGCGCCTCGAGCGCGCCTTCGTCTTTTCGGCGTCCTGTATCCTTGCGCGCATGAAGATCGCGATGATGGGTGCCGGCGGCGTGGGCGGCTTCTTCGGCGGGCGCCTCGCGCGTGCGGGCTATGACGTGACGTTCGTCGCGCGCGGCGCGCATCTCGAGGCCCTGCGCCGCGACGGGCTCACGATCGAGAACGAAGCGCAGGGCGACATCCACGTGCCGAAGGTGCGCGCGGTCGGCGATCCGGCCGAGGTCGGGCCGGCCGACATCGTGATCCTGTCCGTGAAGCTGTGGGATACCGAGGATGCGGCGCGCGCGATCGCGCCGATGGTGACGCCGTCGACGGCGGTGCTCTCGCTGCAGAACGGCGTGATCAAGGACGACATCCTGCGCCGCCACTTCGCGCCCGCGCAGGTGATGGGCGGCGTCGCGTACGTCGCGAGCTACATCGCGCGGCCCGGCGTGATCCACCAGACCGGCACCATGCAGCGCATCATCGTCGGCGAGTACGACGGTCGGGCCTCGGAGCGCGCGCGCTTCCTGCACGAGGCGCTGCTCGCCTCCGGCGTGAAGGCCGAGCTCTCGAGCGATATCCGGCGCGCGATCTGGGAGAAGTACGCGTTCCTGGTCGGCCTGTCGGGCTCAACGGCGACGGCGCGCACGACGTTGGGTCCGATCCGCTCGAACCCGCGCTCGCGCGCCTTCCTCCAGGACCTCATCCGCGAGACCGTGGCGGTCGGGCGCGCGCAAGGCGTCACCCTCGCCGAGGATTTCGCCGACGATCGCATGCGCTTCGCCGACACGCTGCCCGCCGACATGACCTCGTCGATGCATCACGATCTCGAGCGCGGCAATCGCCTCGAGGTCGCATGGCTCTCCGGCGGCGTGGTGCAGCTCGCCGAAGCGGTCGCCGTGCCCACGCCGATGAACCGCGCGGTGTGGGCGATCCTCGCGCCGCATGCCGAGGGCCGCGCGAAGCCATGAGCGCGACGCTCACGGTTCGCGCGCTCCGTTCGGTGGCCGTCGAGGTGCCGATGCGCCACGTGCTCGGCACGAGCCAGGCGGCGGTGCGCGCCGCGCCCCTCGTGCTGGTCGATGTCGAGACCGAGGAGGGCGTCATCGGGCGCGCATACCTGTTCGCCTACCTGCCGGGCGCGGCGCCGGCCCTGCGCGCGATGCTCGCGGAAGTCGAGCGCACGGTGCGTGGCGATCGCGTGGCGCCGCTCGACCTCTGGCGCAAGCTCACGCGCCGCTTCACGCTGATCGGCGTGCAGGGCATCGTGCGCATGGCGATGGCCGGGTTCGACGTGGCGTGCTGGGATGCGCTCGCGATCGCCGCGGGCCAGCCGCTCGTGCAGCTTCTCGGCGGCACGCCGCGGCCGGTGCGCGCGTACAACAGCAACGGGCTCGGCCTCATGGACCTCGGCGCGCTCGCGAACGAGGCGGGCGAGCTGCTCGAAGGCGGGTTCAGCGCCGTCAAGCTGCGGCTCGGCTATCCGACGATCGCCGGCGATCTCGCGGCCGTGCGCGCCGTGCGCAAGCGCGTGGGCGAGGGCGTGCGCGTCATGGTCGACTACAACCAGGCGCTCGACGCGATCGAGGCGATCCGCCGCGGCCGCGCGCTCGACGGCGAGGGCGTCGAATGGATCGAGGAGCCGATCCGGCACGACGACTATCGTGGCTGCGCGCAGGTCGCCGCGCAGGTCGCCACGCCGATCCAGATCGGCGAGAACTTCTCGCTCCCCTACGGAATGGAAGCGGCGCTCGAGGCGGGCGCCTGCGACCTCGTCATGCCGGACCTCGAGCGGATCGGCGGCGTGACCGGCTGGATGCGTGCGGCGGCGATCGCGCACGCCCGTGGCGTGCCGATGTCCTCGCATCTCTTTCCCGAGGTGAGCGCGCACCTGCTCGCCGCGACGCCGACCGCGCATTGGCTCGAGTACGTGGATTGGGCCGCGCCCGTGCTCGCCGAGCCGATCCGCATCGTCGATGGCGGGGCGGTCATCCCCGATCGCCCGGGCAACGGCATCGCGTGGAACGCCGAGGCGGTCGAGCGCTACCGGATCGGTTGACCTCCCGGCTGCGCCCTGCGACGCCCTAATCGGCGTTTTCCTCGTCTTCCCACTTCTTCATCTTGCTGAAGTCGATGTGGCGGTCGAGGGCCTTGCTCTCGCGGAAGAAGACGCGCACGACGAGGACATAGCCGATCACCACGGCCACGCCCACGGCAAGCGAAATCACGACGACCGGGTCCATGGGAAGCGCCTCCTTCCCCTTGGACGGCGCGCCTCACACAAGTTCCGCGCGGACCAGCGCCGCCCCCGCCCCGAGCGCGGCGAGCTTGCCCTCCGCCACCTCGCGGGCGAGCGGCACCATGCCGCAGTTCGTGCACGGGTAGAGCCGGTCGCGCGGCACGTGCTTCAGCGCCTCGCGGATCACGCGCGCCACGTCCTCGGGCGTCTCGACGCGGCTCGTGGCCACGTCGATGCAGCCGACCATCACGTCCTTGCCCTCGAGCAGCGCGATGAGGTCGATGGGCACGTGGGAGTTCGCGCATTCGAGCGAGACCTGGTCGATGGACGACCTCGCGAGCAGCGGGAAGGTCTGCTCGTACTGGCGCCACTCCGAGCCCAGCGTCTTCTTCCACTCGATGTTCGCCTCGATGCCGTAGCCGTAGCAGATGTGCACCGCGGTCTTGCACCTGAGGCCCGCCCGCGCGCGCTCGAGCGCGGCCACGCCCCACTCGCGCACCTCGTCGAAATACACGTTGAAGGCCGGCTCGTCGAACTGGATCACGTCCACGCCGAGCGCCTCGAGCTCGCGCGCCTCGCGGTTGAGGATCCCGGCGAAGGCCATCGCGAGCTTCTCGCGGCTGCCGTAGTGCTCGTCGTGGAGCGTGTCGACCATCGTCATCGGGCCCGGCAGCGTGAACTTGATCGCGTGCGTCGTCGCCGCGCGCAGGAAGCGCACATCGTCGCCGTGCACCGGGCGCGGGCGCGTCACCTCGCCGACGACGCGCGGGACGTTGGCGTCGTAGCGGTTGCGGATGCGCACGGTCTTCAGGTTGCGGAAGTCGATGCCCTCGAGCTTCTCCATGTAGCCGTTCACGAAATGGCGCCGCGTCTGCTCGCCGTCCGTGACGATGTCGATGCCCGCCCGCTCCTGGGCGCGCAGGGCGAGGCGGACCGCGTCGCGCTGGCCTTCCTGCAGCGCCGCGCCGTCGAGCTTCCATGGCGCCCAGAGCTTGTTCGGTTCGGCGAGCCACGACGGCTTCGGCAGGCTGCCGGCGATCGTGGTCGGAAGCAGGGGCAGGGCCAAGGCCATTGCGTTTCCTCCTCTACTCGTAGCGGTTGGCGAGCGTTCCGATCCCTTCGATGGTGACGGCGACCTCGCTGCCCGGCTTCATCGAGCCGACGCCGAGCGAGGTGCCGCAGCAGATGACGTCCCCCGGCTCGAGCGTCATGTCGCGCGAGAGCAGGCTCACGAGCCGGACCGGGTCGAAGATCATGTCCGAGACCGGGTAGCTCTGCCGCTCCTGGCCGTTCAGCGTGAGCCGCACGGTGAGCGAAGACGGATCGAGATCGGTCGCCACGACCGGGCCGAAAACGCCGAAGGTGTCGAAGCTCTTCGCCCGCACCCACTGCGCGAATGTCGCATCGCGGTTGATGATCTCGGCGGCGGTCACGTCGTTCACGCAGGTGTAGCCGAAGATCGCCGCGCGCGCCTCGGATTCGGAGAGGTGCCTGCAGCGCCGGCCGATCACCACGCCCAGCTCGCCTTCGTACACCACCTTGCCGTCGTACGCGGCCGGCTTGCGGATCGCCTGGCCGTGGGCGAGGAAGGAGCTCGGCGCTTTCAGCAGGTAGAGCGGCTCCGCGGGGACCGGCTGGCCGAGCTTCGCCGCGAGCGCGTGGAAGTTGTTCCAGAGCGCCGGCATCTTCGTCGGCCGCGTGGGCGTGAGCACCGTGACGTCGGCGAGCGCGAGCGTGCGGCCGGTCGCGCGCGGGCTGGCGAACATGTCGCCTTCGTGCACGGCGATGCGGTCGCCTTCGAGCCGGCCGAAGCCGGCCGCGTCGTCCTTCTCGTATCGGATCCAGAGCGCCATCTCGTTCCTTCGCCTGCAAACCGCCCGAGTGTAACCCGGCGGCCGAATGCCGCCCCCATGATCCGGCTCAAGGCCAGCGGAGCCGTACGCGGATAATGGCGGCATGAAAGTCGGGCTCTTCGTCACCTGCCTCGTCGACCTCGCGCGCCCGCGCATCGGCTTCGCCGCGTTGCGGCTGCTCGAAGCGGCGGGGTGCGAGGTCGTCGTGCCCGCCTCGCAGACGTGTTGCGGCCAGCCCGGCTACAACTCGGGCGCGCGCGCGGTCTCCAGGACGCTCGCGCGCAAGGTGCTCGCCGAGTTCCGCGACTGCGAATACGTGGTCGCGCCCTCGGGCTCGTGCTCCGGCCAGGTGAAGGTGCATTACGTCGAGGATCTCTTCCGCGACGATCCGGATCGCGCCGAGTTCGAGCGGCTCGCGGCGAAGTGGTACGAGCTCTCGGACTTCCTCGTGAACGTGCTGCACCTCGCGCAAGTGCCCGGCCGCTTCGAAGGCAGCGTCACCTATCACGACAGCTGCTCGGGGCTGCGCGAGCTGGGCGTGAAGGCGCAGCCGCGCGCGCTGCTGCGCCAGGCCGGCGCCACCATCGCCGAGATGCCCGAGTCCGAGAAGTGCTGCGGCTTCGGCGGCACCTTCTCCATCAAGCTCGGCGACATCTCCACGCGCATGGCGCAGAACAAGTGCGCGAGCATCCATGCCTCGGGTGCCAGGGTGATCGCCGGCGGCGATCTCGGCTGCCTCCTCAACATCGAGGGACGCCTGCGGCGCGAGGGGGACATGGAAACCCGCGTGCTCCATTTCGCGGAGATATTGGCGGGAGGGAGTGATGCGGACGAAGAGCGGTGAACCACAGACGAACACGGATGAACACCGGGCGCTTTCCCGGTGCCCGCCACGCTCGATCCGTCCGAGACATGCGCTGCAGCCCGCACGATCCGATGGCGGTAAGGCGCTCTCGACTCATCTGCGTTCATCCGTGTTCATCTGTGGTTCCAAAGCCTTTTGCATGAATAACTCCGGGTCTTAACCCTCATGCAAGTCCGCTCGATGTTCTTCAAGCAGGCCGCCTCGATGAAGCTCGACGATGCGGCCCTGCAACGCAACATCCGCCGCGGGAAAGGCTTCGTCGACAACCGCGCGCGCGTCGTGCGCGAGGTCGAAGAATGGGAAGCGATCCGCGACCACGCAGCGGCGCTGCGCGACCGTGCGATCGCGAACCTCGACGCCTACCTCGTCGAGTTCGAGCGCAACGCCACGCGCCGCGGCGCGCAGGTGCACTGGGCGCGCTCTGCCGGGGAGGCGTGCGCGATCGTGGTCGACATCGCGAAGAAGAACGGCGTGCGCAAGGTGACCAAGTCCAAGTCGATGGTCTCGGAGGAGGTGGGCCTGAATGAGCGCCTCGAGCAGGCGGGCGTGCAGGTGGTCGAGACCGACCTCGGCGAGTACATCCTGCAGCTCGCCCACGAGCCGCCGTCGCACATCGTGGCGCCCGCCGTGCACAAGTCGAAGGAGGACGTGGCCGACCTCTTCGAGCGCGCGCACCACAAGCCGCGCACGACCGACATCCCGAAGCTCACGCGCGAGGCCCGCGAGGCGTTGCGCGAGCATTTCCTCACCGCCGAGATGGGCATCTCGGGCTCCAACTTCCTCATCGCGGAGACGGGCACCACGCTCACCGTCACGAACGAAGGCAACGCCGATCTCGTGACGACGTTGCCGCGCATCCACTGCGTGATCGCCGGCATCGAGAAGGTGATCCCGACCCTCGAGGATTTCGCCACGCTCATCCGCCTGCTGCCGCGCTCGGCCACGGGGCAGACGATCGCCAACTACCTCACGCTCACCACGGGCGTGAAGGCCGCGGGCGAGACGGAGGGCCCGGAGCAGATGCACATCGTGCTCGTCGATGCCGGCCGCACGCGCTTCATCGGCAGCGACCTGCAGCCGATGCTGCGCTGCATCCGCTGCGGCGCGTGCATGAACCACTGCCCGGTCTACCAGAACATCGGGGGCCACGCGTACGGCTGGGTGTACCCGGGGCCGATGGGCTCCGTGCTCACGCCGATGTACGTGGGCATCGAGAACGCGGGCGACCTGCCGAACGCGTCGACCTTCTGCGGCGAGTGCCGGGTCGTCTGCCCGGTGAAGATCCCGCTGCCCGACCTGATGCGCAAGCTGCGCGAGCGGCAGTACGACCACGCGTTGCGTCCCTGGCGCGAGCGGCTCGGAATCCGCGCCTGGGCGTTCGCGGTGCAGCGGCCGCGCCTCTACCGCGCGCTCGCCGCGATCGGCGCGCGCCTCGCTTCGTGGTTCGGTGGTCGCGATCGGCTCATCCACCGCATGCCGGGCCTCGACGGCTGGACGCACGGGCGCGACATGCCGGCGCCGCAGGGCCGGACGTTCCATGAGCTGTACGGCAAGCGGGGTGACGGTCCATGACCGCGCGCGACGACATCCTCGCGCGCATCCGCGAGGCGCACGGACGCGGCGGCAACGCGCCCGCGGACTCCGAGCTCGCGCAGGTGCGCGGGGGGATCGCGTGCCACACGATCGGCCCGCGGCCCGCGTTCGCGCGGGCTTCCGACGTGCGCCGCCAGTTCCTGCGCGAATGCGATCGACTCGGAACGACGTACAAGGAGGCGCACGCCCTCGGCGATGTGCCGGCCGAGGTGCGGCGCTATCTCGAAGCGAACGCGCTCGCGCCGCGCCTCGTCGCCTGGCACGAGCTCGCCGCGCTCGATTGGGCGGGCGCGGGCATCATCGTCGACGATCGCCCCGCGCGAGACGACGATCGCATCGGCCTCACCGGTTGCTTCTGCGCGGTGGCCGAGAGCGGCTCGCTCGTGCTCTTGTCGGGCGCGGCCACGCCCAAGGCGACCGCGTTGCTGCCGGAGACCCACATCGCGATCGTGCCGCTCGCGCGCATCGTGGCGAGCCTCGAGGACGCGTTCACGCTCCTGCGCGCCGAGCACGGCGAGCCGCCGCGCTCGATGTGGTTCGTCTCGGGTCCGTCGCGCACCGCCGACATCGAGCAGACCATCGTGATCGGCGCGCACGGGCCCTATCGCGCGCACGTGATCCTCGTCGCCTGAGGCCTAGCGGCCGGGTGGCGCTTCCTCGAGCAGGCCGAGCCTGCCGCCGAGCCAGCGCGTCGTCGTCGCCTGGATCAGGATCGTCATGAGGATCGCGATGAACGTGACCGACGCGATCACCTTCGCCTCCGGGGCACCCATGCCCATCAGCAGCCCGGCCAGGGCTCCCGGGATCACCCCCGTCTCGCGTGTCCACGACATGAACAGCATCTCGTTCAACGTCCACTTCACGCGCCGGTCGGGCAGGGCGCACAGGAAGACGGTGACCGGCCGCGCGACGAGCATGAAGACCAGCACGACCGCCACGCCGCGCACGAGATAGCGGCCCATCAGGTCGAAGTCGACCTGCGCGCCGAGCAGGATGAAGATGAACATGCGCATGATGAGCGCGGTCGTGGCGACGAAATCGTCGAGCTTGGCCTGCTCGCCCGGCTTCATCGCGAAGCCGAAAGCGTCCTTGTTGCCGATCACGATGCCGAACACGAACACGGCCATGAATCCGCTCGCGTGCAGGCCGTCGGCACCGAGGTAGGCGCCGATCACCGCCATCAGGGAAACGACCGGCGCGTATTCCGCGAGGAAGCCGAACCTTTCGTGCGCGATCACGAACGCCGCGGCGTAGCCGAGGACTGCCCCGACCACCAGCCCGAAGCCCGCCTGCTTGGCCAGCTCGAGGAGCGAGGAGCCGACCGAGAATCCGGCGGTGCCCATGGCGATGCCCAGCACGCCGAAGGTCGCGATGGCGCCGGTGGCGTCGTTGAACGCGGACTCCGCCATCACCGTCTGGGCCACGCGGTCTTTGACGATGACCTGACGGAACACGGGAACGAGCGTGGCGGGATCGGTCGAGGCGGTGGCCGCGCCGAGGAGCAGGGCCGCCATCACGGGGATGCCGAGCAGGTAGTGCGCGGCGATGCCGGTGATCGCCGCGGTGATCAGCACGCCCACCGTCGCCAGGATCACGATGGTGATCCAGACCTCCTTGAGCACCTTCAGCCGCAACGACGCCCCGCCGTCGAAGAGGATGTAGCAGGCGCCGAAGATCAGCACGATCTGGTTCAGCGCGGAATCGGCGCGGACCGCGACGAGGTTCGCGACGTTCGGCCCGAGGAGCAATCCCGCGATGAGGAACACGACGACGTCGGGCACGCGAAGCTTGCGGGACACGACGCCGAACGCGGTGCCGACGGCGAGGATGATGCCGAACGTGAGCAGGACCTGCTTGGCGATCTCGATCGATTGCGGCGATTGCACGTCGTTCTCCCGCGGGGCTCGGCGCAGTCTAGACAGCGCGCGTGCCCGGCGCAAGATGCCGGCGCCGGCGCGCACGGCTCGCGCGCTCGCACGCTCATCGGTATCATGCGAATCTCGTTCGTCGCGTCGGCCGTTGCCCGGCCGCGCGCCTCCCGTATCCCAGCGATCCCTTTCCGGCAGCCATGAACAAAGTCCTCGTCACCCGCATTGCCTTCCCCGAGATCATCACCGAGCTGAAGCGCCGCTTCGACGTCGAGCACAACGACGAGGACCGGCCGTGGCCCGCCGAGGAGCTCGCCCGCCGCCTGCAGGGCCGGGCGGGAGTGATGTCGACGGTGATGGACCGCTTCGACGAGGCGCTGCTGGCGAAATGCCCCGATCTCAAGGTGATCTCCAACATCGCGGTCGGCTACAACAACATCGACGTCGCGGCTTGCACCCGGCGCGGCATCCGCGTGACCAACACGCCCGGCGTGCTGAACGACACGACCGCGGACCTCACGTGGGCGGTGCTCATGGCGGCGGCGCGGCGCGTGGCCGAAGGCGACGCCTACATCCGGGCGGGCCAGTGGAAGATCGCCTTCGGTACGGAATACTTCCTCGGCGCGGACGTGCATCACGCCACGCTCGGCATGATGGGCATCGGCCGCATCGGCCAGGCGATCGCCAAGCGCGCGCAGGGATTCGACATGAAGGTGCTCTATCACGATCCGAGCCGCCTGCCCGAAGCCGAGGAGAAGAAGCTCAACGCGACGTGGGTCGAGCGCGACCGGCTGCTCGCGGAGTCGGATTTCGTCGTCGTGATGGTTCCGTACTCGCCGGCCACGCACCACCTGGTCGGCGCGGCCGACTTCGCGAAGATGAAGAAGAGCGCGATCTTCGTGCACACGGCGCGCGGCGGCGTGGTCGACGACGCGGCGCTCGTCGAGGCGTTGAAGTCGGGCCGCATTGCCGGCGCCGGGATCGACGTGTTCGAGGGCGAGCCGAACCTCGACCCCGGCTTCCTCGGGTTGCGCAACGCCGTCATCACGCCGCACATCGGCAGCGCCTCGCACGCCACGCGCATGGCGATGTGCCGGCTCGCCATGGACAACATGACCGCCGCCCTCGAAGGGCGGACCCCTTCCAACCTCGTCAACCGCGAACTCGCTTAAGGAGCGTCCGGAATGTCCGCGAAAGTCGCTTTCCTCGGCCTCGGCGTCATGGGCTTCCCCATGGCCGGCCACCTCAAGGCGAAAGGCTTCGACGTCACCGTCTACAACCGCACCGGCGCCAAGGCGCAGGCCTGGATGCAGAAGCACGGCGGCAAGTCCGCGCCCACGCCGGCGGCGGCCGCGAACGACTGCGACTTCGTGATGATGTGCGTCGGCAACGACAACGACCTGCTCGACGTCGCCCTCGCCAGGGACGGCGCGCTCGCGGGCATGAAGAAGGGCGCGGTGCTCGTCGACCACACCACCGCTTCCGCCAACGCCGCGCGCCGCCTCTTCGAGGAGGCGAAAGGCCGCGGCGTCCACTTCATCGATGCACCGGTGTCCGGCGGCCAGGCCGGTGCCGAGAACGGCAAGCTCACCGTGATGTGCGGCGGCGAGTCCGGCCCGTTCGAGCGGGCGAAGCCGGTGATGGATTCGTATGGCCGCGCGGTCACGTTGCTCGGCCCCGCCGGCGCCGGCCAGCTCACGAAGATGGTGAACCAGATCTGCATCGCGGGGCTGGTGCAGGGGCTGTCCGAGGGCATCGCCTTCGCCGAGAAGGCCGGCCTGGACGTCGAGCAGGTGCTCGAGGTGATCTCCAAGGGCGCCGCGCAATCGTGGCAGATGGAGAACCGCGGCAAGACGATGCACGCGCGCAAGTTCGACTTCGGCTTCGCGGTCGACTGGATGCGCAAGGACCTCGGCATCTGCCTCGAGGAAGCGAAGCGCAACGGCGCGAGCCTGCCCGTCACGGCGCTCGTCGACCAGTTCTACGGCGACGTGCAGAAGGCCGGCGGCAAGCGCTACGACACCTCCTCCCTGATCACCCGCCTCTGACGGAGAAGCGCATGAAGATGACGCTCTACTACGCGCCCGGCGCGTGCTCGTTCGCCTCCCACATCGCCCTCGAGGAGATCGGCCTGCCGTACGCGACGGTGAAGCTGAACCTCGCCGAAGGCGACCAGCGCAAGCCCGAGTACCTGAAGATCAACCCGCGCGGCCGCGTGCCCGCGCTCATCGTCGACGGCAAGGTGCTCACGGAGAACGTGGGCATCATGGCGTACATCGCGGGCGGCTACGGCCAGGGCAAGGTCTGGCCGAAGGACACGTGGCTGCAGGCGAAGTGCCTGTCGACCATGGCCTGGCTCTCGAACACGGTGCATCCGGCGTACGGCCATGCGCTGCGGCCGGAGCGCTACGTGGACGACGCCGCGGCGCGCGAGGCGGTGAAGGCGAAGGGCCGCTCCAACTTCAACGACTGCCTCGCGGAGATCGACCGCCTGCTCGACGGCCGGCGCTGGGCGATCGGCGACCACTACACGGTGGTCGACGGTTACCTGCTCGTCTTCTACCGCTGGGGCAACCGCGCCGGCCTGCCCGTGAAGTCGCTGCCCAACTACACGCGCCTCATGAACGAGGTGATGTCGCGCGCCGCGGTGAAGAAGGTCATGGCCGACGAGGGCATCACGCTCGACTGATCGCGTCGCGGTTGCTCGCCGCTCAGCCTTCCTCGCGCCCGGGACTGTCGAGGCGGAAGAAGTTGCTCTGCCTGCCGCCGGTTGGAGCGGCGCACGACGAAGCGGGTTCAGCGCCGCGGCGAGCGACGGCAGCGCCGGGTGGCGCACGCCGCGGAACCGCGCGCGCGTGCGCAGGGTCGACCCGGCATGGACATGGAGCTGCCGAAGGGAATCGCGTGTGCCCGCGAAACCGGGCGCGCGCCACTCCAACCCGAGCAGCGCGCCCGATTCGAGCGCTACCTTGCCGAGATCCTCGGCGCCCTCGGCATCGACCTCGCCGCCGAGGGCGCCCGGGATACGCCACGGCGCCTGCTCCAGGCGTGGATCGACGCGACCTGCGGCTACGAAGCGGACCCGAAGCTCGCCACGACGTTCGCCGTCGATCCGATCGAAGGCGAGCAGGGCGACTCGGCCCAGGTGGTCGAGGGCCCGATCGCCTTCAGCGCCCTGTGCGAGCATCACGTGCTGCCGTTTTTCGGCGTGGCGTGGGTCGGTTACGTTCCGGGCGAGCGCCTGATCGGGCTGTCGAAGCTCACGCGCCTGGTGCGGCAATACTCGCGCCGCTTCACGATGCAGGAGCGCGTGGGACGCCAGATCGCGGCGCACCTGCAATCGATGCTCGAGGCGCGCGGCGCGGCGGTGCGCATCCAGGCGTTCCACTCGTGCACGCGCATGCGCGGGGTCTGCGAGGCCGAGGCGTGGACGAGCACCACCGCGTGGCGCGGCAGCTACGAGGCGAGCGAGGCGTTGCGGCGGGAGTTCCTGTCGCTGTGCGTGCCACGCTGAGGATCGCCGTCGTCGCGCCTCTCGTCGCCGCGCTGCGCGAGCGCCAGCCGTACGGCAACCACATCTTCCTCGCCGATCTCGCGCGCGGGCTGGCCGCTCGCGGCCACCACGTCGTCGTCTACGCGGCGCGCGGCTCGCGCGTGCATGGCGTCGTCGTGCGCGAGGTCGACGTGGAGCAGGCCGCGCGGGGACGCTTCGCGCTGCTCCACGGTCACGAGCGCGAAGCGTCGCGCGCGATGGCGGCGGCATTCGAGCGCCTCTTCGCGTCGGTCGCCGCCGACGGCTGCGACGTGGTGAGCCAGCACGCGTTCGACGCCGAAGCGATCGAGGCCGCGGCGGGGCTGCCCGCGCTGCACACGCTGCACCTTCCACCGATGCGCCCGGAAGTCGTCGCGGCGGCACGGGGCTGCGACGCGGCGCTCGCGAGCGTGTCGCGGCACTGCGCGGCTGCGTGGCGTGCGGCCACCGGGCGCGCCGTGGCCGCGCTGCCGAACGGCGTGCCGGATCTGCCGATGCCGCGCGTCGGGGTGCGGCCGATCGCGATTTGTGCGGGCCGCATCTCGCGCGAGAAGGGCATCGCGACCGCGTTGCGCGTGGCGCGGCGCGCGGGCCTCGAGCCCTGGATCGTCGGCGAGATCTACGACCCCGAGTACTTCGAGGCCGAGGTCGTGCCGGTGCTCGGCGATGCGCGCCTGCTGCCCGCCTGCCCGCGCGAGGAGGTGCGCGCGATGATGGCCGGCGCGAGCGTGACGCTGATGCCGGTGGCGTGGGAAGAGCCGTTCGGCCTCGTCGCGGTGGAGGCGCAGATGGCCGGCTGTCCGGTCGCGGGCTACCGGCGCGGCGCGCTGCCCGAGGTCGTCGAGGATGGAGTGGGTGGCTGCCTCGCCGAGGCGGACGACGAGGACGGGCTCGTCGCCGCGATCGATCGCGCACGCCGCCTCGACCGGGGCCGCATGCGGGCCCTCGCCCGAGCGCGCTTCGGCATGGCTGCATGCCTGGATCGTTACGAGCGGGAGCTGCGGGTCCGCGCGAGCTGAGCATGCGCATCGCCCTCGTGGCGCCCTGCGCCGCCGCCGTACCGCCGCCGGCGTATGGCGGAACGGAGCGCTTCGTGGCCACGCTCGCACGCGAGCTCACCGCACGCGCCCACGACGTACGCGTGTATGCGACCGGAGATTCCCGCGTCGATGCGGCGCTGCGCTGGCGTTTCCCGCGGCCGGTGTGGCCGCCCGACTATGCGGCCGAGCGCGAGCACGCGGCCTTCGCCGCGGCGGACGTGGCCGCGTGGCGTCCCGACATCGTGCACGTGAACGGCCCCGATGCGCTCGCGGCGTTCGCCGCGAGCGCCGTGCCGGTCGTGGCGACCGTCCACCATGCCGCGCAGAAACGTCTCGTCGCGATGTATCGCGCCGCGGCCCGCGTGCAAGCTGTCGCGATCTCGCGGCGCCAGGCCGAGCTCTTCGCGGCGCTGGGCGAGCTTCCGGTCATCCTGCACGGGCTCGACATCGACCGCTATCCGGCCGGCGCGGGCGACGCCGGCTCCTGCGCCTTCCTCGGCCGCATCGGGCCCGAGAAGGCGCCGCACCATGCGATCGATGCCGTGGTGCGCGCGGGCGAGCGCCTCGCGATCGCCGGGCCCCACTGGCGTGGCGAGCCGCGCTACGACGCGTATTTCGAGCGCGAGATCGCGCCGCGCCTGGCCGCGCACGCGGCGAGCGTCGCGTGGCACGGCGAGCTCGGCTTCGACGAGAAGCTCGCGCTCGTCGGTGGCGCCGCGGTGCTGCTCTTCCCCCTCGGTTGGGAGGAGCCGTTCGGACTGGCGATGATCGAGGCGATGCTCGTCGGCACGCCGGTGATCGCGTTCGCGCGCGGCGCCGCGCCGGAGGTCGTCGATGAAGGCGTCACGGGATTCCTCGTGCCCGACGCCGCCACGATGGCCGCGCGCATCCCGGCCGCGCGGGCGCTCGATCGCATCCGCTGCCGCGAGCACGCGCGCCGGCGTTTCGCCGCGGCGCGCATGGCCGACGAATACCTCGCCCTGTATGCCCGGACGGTGCGAAGATAGGGCGCCGACGGGCGGGGAATAATCCGGCCGGACGAGTGTTGACGTCGTGAACCCGCCAGGGAGGGCGAGGAGCGATGGACTACGAGCGGATCATTCCGTACATCCCGAACCTGCGCCGTTACGCGCGGGCGCTGGTGGGCGATCGCGATGCGGCGGATGACCTCGTGCAGGACACGCTCGAGCGCGCCGTGCGCAAGTTCCACCTCTGGCGTCCGGGCGACCTGCGCGCCTGGCTTTTCTCGATCATGCACAACGTCTTCGTGAACCAGCTCAAGGCCCGCAAGGGTGGGCCCACCGTCGAGATCGACGAGGAGATGCTCGCCGCGCCCACGCCGGGCGCGAGCCGCGCCGATGTGATGGACCTCGAGCGCGGGCTGGCCACGCTCACCGAGGAGCAGCGCGAGGTGGTCCTGCTCGTCGCCCTCGAGGACATGACCTACGCCGACGTGAGCCGCGCGCTCGGCGTGCCGATCGGGACCGTGATGTCGCGGCTGTCGCGCGGCCGCGAACGGCTGCGCCGCGCCATGGACGGCGAGCCCGATGCGTCGCGCACGTCGTTGAGGGTCGTCCAATGACCACCGAAGATCTCGATTACGCCGCCCAGACCGCGCTCATCAAGGCGCACTTCGAGCCGGTGATGACCGAGCCGATCCCCGCGCGGCTGCACCTGAAGAGCCCGCCGTGGTTCGGTTATGCGCGCGCCGCCGGCCTGCTCGCCGTCGGCATCGCGATCGGGCTCGGCGCTTCGACCCTCGTGCCGAGGCCGCAGGAAGTGGTGTTCAGCACGGCGCCGCTCGCGACCCGCGCGATGCGCGCGCACCTCGTCTATTCGCCCGAGGTGCGCCATCCCGTCGAGGTCGGCGCGAAGGAGCAGGAGCACCTCGTCAAGTGGCTCTCGAACCGCCTCGGATTGCCGCTCAAGGTGCCGGTGCTGTCGTCCGAAGGCTTCGACCTGCTCGGCGGGCGCCTGCTGCCCGATCCCGACGGCCCGGTCGCGCAGTTCATGTACCAGGATGCGGCGGGCAAGCGCCTCACGCTCTACGTCACCCGCAACAAGAAGGCCGAGCCGATCACGGCGTTCCGCTTCGCGCGCGAAGGCCACGTGTCGAGCTTCTACTGGATGGATCGCGAATGCGGCTACGCGATCTCGGGCGAGCTCGACAAGGCGGCGCTCTCGCGCGTGGCCACGGCGGTCTACCGGCAGCTCGAGGACTGAGCGGCGCGCCCTCGCGCGCCATCCCCATCCGCTAGAATGGGATCGTCCCGCGCTTGCGCACGATGCGCCGCGCGGCCGCCTCGCGTCCCGCGCGGCGCTCGTGCCATGGTCTCCATCCCGCGTCCTTCCCGCCTCGCGGCGCTGCCGCCGCTCACGTTCCCCGACGAGCTGCCGATCGCGCAGCATCGCGACCGCATCGCGGAGCTCGTCGCCGCGCACCCGGTCACGATCGTGTGCGGCGAGACCGGCTCGGGCAAGACCACGCAGATCCCGAAGATCTGCCTCGCGATCGGGCGCGGAGCGAACGGCCTCATCGGCTGCACGCAACCGCGCCGCATCGCCGCGCGCAGCCTCGCCAACCGCCTGGCCCACGAGCTCGCCGGAGCGCCGAAGGGCTTCGTCGGGCACAAGATCCGTTTCCAGGACGCGACGCGCCCCGACACCGTGGTCAAGGTGATGACCGACGGGATCCTGCTCGCCGAGACGCACTCCGACCGGCTGCTGCGCGCCTACGACACGATCGTCATCGACGAGGCGCACGAGCGGAGCCTGAACGTCGACTTCCTGCTGGGGTACGCGAAGCGCCTCGTCGCGCGCCGCCCGGAGCTGCGCGTGGTCGTCACGTCCGCCACCATCGACACCGAGCGCTTCTCGCGCTTCTTCGACGGCGCGCCGGTGATCGAGGTCTCGGGGCGGACGTATCCGGTGGAGGTGCGCTACCGGCCCGAGTACCTCGAGACCGCCGACGAGGACGACGAGCCGGTCGACATGAACGACGCGATCGTGAAGGCGGTCGACGAGATCGCGGGCATCGGGCGCGGCGACGTGCTCGTGTTCCTGCCCGGCGAGCGCGAGATCCGCGAGGCGGCCGAGGCGCTGCGCAAGGACCACCCGATGAACACGGAGATCCTGCCGCTCTTCTCGCGCCTGTCCGCCGAGGAACAGGACCGCGTGTTCGAGACCTCGCCTCATCGGCGCATCGTGCTCTCGACCAACGTGGCCGAGACCTCGCTCACGGTGCCCGGCATCCGCTACGTGATCGACACGGGGCTCGCGCGCATCAAGCGCTATTCGCCGCGCCAGAAGATCGACCAGCTGCGCATCGAGCCGGTCTCGCAGGCGGCGGCACGGCAGCGCGCGGGGCGCTGCGGGCGCGTGGCCAGCGGCGTGGCGATCCGGCTCTATGCCGAGGACGACTTCCTCGAGCGGCCCGAGTACACGACCCCGGAGATCCTGCGCACCTCGCTCGCGTCGGTGATCCTGCGCATGGCCGCGCTCGACCTCGGCCCGATCCAGGAATTCCCGTTCATCGAGCCGCCCACCCCGCGCCAGGTCGAGGACGGCTATCGGCAGCTCTTCGAGCTCGGGGCCATCGACGACGGAAAGGAACTGACCGCCCTCGGCCGCGACCTCGCGCGCCTGCCCGTCGACCCGCGCATCGGCCGCATGCTCGTCGCCGCCAAGGAGTTCCATTGCCTCGCGGAGATGGCGATCCTCGCCGCCGCGCTCTCGATCCAGGATCCGCGCGACCGTCCCCACGCCTTGCGCGAGCAATCGGACCGGGCGCACGAGGAATTCCGCGACGATGCCTCGGACTTCCTGCAGCTGCTGAACCTGTGGAAGTTCTTCGACGCCGAGTTCGCGCACAAGAAGTCGAACCGCAAGCTCTACGAGACGTGCCGCGAGCACTTCCTGTCGTATGTGCGCATGCGCGAGTGGCGCGACCTCGCCGGCCAGTTGCGCGAGATGGCCGCTTCGCTCGCGATCCGTGAGAATGCCACGCCGGCGACGTACGAGCAGGTCCACCGCGCGCTGCTCACGGGCCTCATCGGCAACGTCGGCATGAAGGCGCTCGACGGCGACCACTACCACGGTCCGCGCGCCCTCACGTTCTACATCTGGCCGGGGTCCGGGCTGAAGAAGAACCGGCCGCGCTGGATCATGGCGGGCGAGCTGCAGGAGACCTCGCGCGTGTTCGCGCGCAACGTCGCGCGGATCGAGCCCGACTGGATCGAGAAGGCCGCGGCGCACCTGGTCGAGCGCGCCCACGTCGAGCCGCACTGGGACAAGGCGCGCGGCGAGGTGGTCGCCTACGAGAACGTCACGCTGTACGGCCTGGTGCTCGTCGCCCGCCGCAAGGTCTCGTACGGCCGCATCGATCCCGCGCGTGCGCACGGGATCTTCATCGAGGCGGCGCTCGTGGCCGGGCAATACGACTGGCGCCATCCGTTCTGGGACCACAACCGCGGGCTGATCCGCGAGATCGAGGAGCTCGAGCACCGCGCGCGGCGCCCCGACGTGCTGGTGGAAGACGCGGCGCTCGCGGCGTTCTATGCGGCGCGCGTGCCGAAGGAGGTCCGCGACGCGCGCGGCTTCGACGCGTGGTACCGCAAGGCCGCGCTGAAGGAGCCGAAGCTGCTCTACCTCGCGCGCGGGGACCTGATGCGCCACGGCGCCGAGTCGGTGACGGAGGAGCTCTTCCCGCGCGAGCTGCGCATGGGCGAGGCGATCTTCCCGCTCGCCTACCGTTTCGATCCCGGCCATCCGCTCGACGGCGTGACGGTCAACGTGCCGCTCGCGCGGCTGAACCAGGTCGACGAGGCCGCGCTCGACTGGCTCGTGCCCGGCATGATCCGCGAGAAGGTCGCATGGACGATGAAGGCGCTGCCCAAGCGCGTGCGCACGCAGCTCGTGCCCGTGCCGGAGCACGTCACGAAGTTCCTCGAGCAGACGCCGCCGGGAGAAAAGCCGGTGAAGGACGCGGTGCTCGACTACGCCTCGCGCCTCGTCGGCGAGCGCCTGCCCGAGGACGTGTGGTCCAAGGAGGAGCCGCCGCCGTACCTGCGCATGAACATCCGCGTGGTCGACGAGGCGAAGCGCGAGCTCGCCATGGATCGCGACCTCGGCGCGCTGCGCAAGCGCCTGGGCGAGGCGGCGAGCCTCACGCTCGCGAAATCGAAGCCGGGCGTGGAGCGCGAGGGCATCACCGCCTGGGACTTCGGCGAACTGCCCGAGCAGGTGACCTTCCGCCGCGGCAACCAGACGCTCACCGGTTATCCCGCGCTGGTCGACGAGGCGAATGGAGATTTTCCCTCCTCCCTGGGCCAGGGCCAGGGAGGGGCCGGTGTCGCCATCCGCCTCTTCGACACGCGGGACAAGGCCGACGAGGCGCACCGCGCGGGCGTGCGCCGCCTGATGGCGATCGCGTTGCGCGAGCTGGTGAAGAGCCTCGATCGCGCGCTGCCCGGCTTCAACACGCTCGCGCTGCGGTTCAACGCGGTCATTCCCGCCGACAAGCTGAAGGCCGATCTCGCCGAGGCGATCCTCGACCGCGCGTTCATCGGCGAGGACACGCCGCCGCGCACGGCGAAGGCGTTCGAGGAGCAGAAGAAGCGCGCGAAGGCGCGGCTGCCCGCGGTCACCGAGGCGGCGCTGCGGCACGCGAACGCCATCGGCGAGGCGAGCCAGGCGCTGGTCCAGGCGTTCGCGCAGCACGCCGCGCTCGGCCGCGTCGTGCACGAGGTGCGCGCGCAACGCGACCGCCTGGTCCATCCGCGATTCCTCGCGCACACGCCGTGGGAAAAGCTCGAGCACGTGCCGCGTTACCTGCGCGGCTACGCGCTGCGCCTGCAGAAGTACCGGTCGAATCCCGAGCGCGACCAGAAGCACGCGGCGAGCGTGCAGACGCTGTGGCTCGACTACGAGGCGCGCGCGAAGGCCGACCACGACGCCGGCCGTCGCGATCCGAAGCTCGAGGAATTCCGCTGGCTGGTCGAGGAGTTGCGCGTCTCGCTGTTCGCCCAGGAGCTGCGCACGCCGATCCCCGTTTCCGCCAAGCGCCTGCAGAGGTTCTGGGACGAGCACCTGCGGTGAGACAATGAGCGTCATGGCCGCCGCCCCGTCCCTGCCTGCCGCCGCCGCCGAGCGCGTGCGCCGCGCCGCGCGCATGGCGCACATCGAGCCGTTCGAGGTGATGGAGATCCAGACGCTCGCGCGCGAGGTCGAGGCGCGCGGCAGCGACGTGGTCCACCTCGAGATCGGCGAGCCCGATTTCCGCACGCCACGCCCGGTCGTCGAGGCGGCCAAGCGCGCGCTCGATACCGAGGCCATGTTCTACACCTCGGCGCTCGGATTGCCGCGGCTGCGCGAGGCGATCGCCGCGTTCTATGCCGATCGCTACCGCGTCGCGATCGACCCGGCGCGCGTCATCGTCACCGCAGGCTCGAGCGCGGCGCTGCTGCTAGCCTTCGGCGTGCTGCTCGACGCCGGCGAAGAGGTGCTGCTCGCGGATCCCGGCTATCCGTGCAACCGGCACTTCGCGCGCGCGCTCGGCGCGGTGCCGCGCGCGATCGCGGTCGGCCCCGGCACGCGCTACCAGTTGACGGCGCAGCTCGCGCGCGCCAGCTGGTCGGAGCGCACGCGCATGGTGATGGTGGCGAGCCCCTCGAATCCGACCGGCACGCTCGTCGCATCGGAGGAGGTCGCGGGGCTGGCCGAGCTCGCGCGCGACAAACGCGGCACGCTGCTCGCCGACGAGATCTACCACGGCCTCACCTATGGCGTGGACGCGCGCAGCGCGGCGGAGGCGGGTGACGACGTCGTCGTCATCAACAGCTTCTCCAAGTATTTCCAGATGACGGGATGGCGGCTGGGCTGGATGATCGCGCCGCCGCCGCTCGTGCGCACGATCGAGACGCTCGCGCAGAACCTCTACATCTCGCCCTCGACGCTCGCCCAGCATGCGGCGCTCGCGTGCTTCGCGCCGCAGACGCTCGCGATCCTCGAGGCCCGCCGCGCGGAGCTCGACGCGCGGCGCCGCTTCCTGGTGCCGGCGCTCGAATCGCTCGGCTTCGGCGTGCCGGCGGTGCCGGAAGGCGCGTTCTACGTCTACGCCGACTGCTCGCGGCTCACCGAGGACAGCTTCGCGTTCGCGCGCCGGCTGCTCGTCGAGGCGGGGGTCGCGATGACGCCGGGCAAGGATTTCGGCCGCAACGAGCCGCAGCGGCACGTGCGCATCGCGTACACGCAACCGATCGCGCGCCTCGAGGAAGCGGTCGGGCGCATCCACCGGTTCCTCCAGCGCGCCGCCTGACCATGTGGCTCGACGCCCTCCTGTCGTACCTGCACTTCACCTCGATCTTCCTCTTCTTCGCGTTCCTGAGCGTGGAGCTCATGCTCATGCGCTCGCGCCTCGATGCCGATCTCGTGCGCCTGCTCGTGCGCGTGGACCATTGGTACTGGGCGTCGGTGGTCGCGACGTTCGTCACCGGCATCGCGCGCTTCGGCTTCGGGGCGAAGGGGCCCGCGTTCTACCTCGGGGCCTGGCCGATCTACGCGAAGGTGATCCTCTTCCTGGTGGTCGCGATCGTGTCCGTGCGGCCCACGCTGCGCTTCGTGCGATGGCGCCGCGCCTTCGAGGACGATGCGTCGTGGTCGGTGCCCGACGATGAGCGCAAGCCGATGCGCGCAGCGATCATGCTGAACATCCACCTCGCCGCGGTGATCCCGTTCTTCGCCGTCATGATGGCGCGCGGGCTCGGGCACTGACGCCGTCGCCCCCGCTTGCGGGCGCGGGCCGGCAGGCAGCCGGTCCCTGCGGTCAGGAGAGCGCCTGCTCGATGTCCGCGATGAGGTCGTCGACGCGCTCGATGCCGATGGACAGGCGCACCAGGTCCGTGGGGCACATCGTGTCCGGACCTTCGACGCTCGCGCGATGCTCGGCCAGGCTTTCCACGGAGCCGAGCGAGGTGGCGCGCTTGAATATCCTGAGGCGCGCGGTGAAGCGCTTGGCCGCGCCCTCCCCGCCGCGGATGCGCAGCGACATCATGCCGCCGAAGCCGCCCTGCATCTGGCGCGCGGCGATCCCATGTTGCGGATGGCTGGCGAGCCCGGGATAGAGCACGTGGGTGAGGCCCGCATGGCCCTCGAAATGGTCGGCGATCGCCTGCGCGTTCGCGCACGCGGCCCGCACGCGCACGAAGAGCGTGCGCATGCCGCGCAGCAATAGCCACGCCTCGAACGGGCCGGGCACGGCGCCGCCGTTCGCGCGCACGTAGCGGATGCGCTCCCAGAGCTCGTCGGTCGCGCATGTGGCGAGGGCTCCCGCGACGACATCGGAATGGCCGTTCAGGTACTTGGTGGCCGAATGCATCACGAGGTGCGCGCCGAGCTCGAGCGGGCGCGTGAGGAGCGGCGTCGCGCACGTGGAGTCGACGGCGACGAGCGTGCCGCCGGCGCGCGCGGCCTGCGCCGCGGCCGCGATGTCGGTCACTTCCCACGTCGGATTCGCGGGCGTCTCGATCCACAGCAGCCGCGTCGGCCGCTCGCGAAGGCGCGCGACGAGGTCGTCGAGGGATGCGTTGTCGTAGAAATCGACGGCGAGGCCCCAGGGCGCGGCGAAGGTGAGCAGCCATTTGCGCAGGCCCCAGTACATGTTGCGCGGGGCCAGCACCCGGTCGCCCGGCTGCAGCGACTGGAAGAGCGCCGCGGCGGCCGCCTGGCCGGAGCCGAAGAGGAGCGCCGCGGCCGCGCCCTCGAGCGTGGCGAGCAGCGTCTCGGGGGCGTCGTAGGCGGGGTTGTCGGCGCGCGAGTAGATGCGGCCGCCCGGATAGTCGCCCTCGGGGCCGCGCTCGTAGGTGCTCGACAGGTGCAGCGGTGGAACGATGTCGCCGTAGGGTCGGGCGACGCGGCCGAGGCCCTGCGCGGTGACGGTCTCGGGGTGCAACGGGGACGATTCGCGGCTCATGGGCGATTTTCGCGGGCGCGGGCGGTGCCGGTCAACGTTTCGTGGCTTGCGCCCGCTCAAGGGATCGCACTTGGAGACGAGGCAGCCCCGGCTTATGATGGCGGCCACGGAGCCGGCGAGAAACCGGCCAGGGAGCGATGCCATGCGCAATGCGATCGTTGGGTTCTTCCTGGGGTTCGTCCTCGCGCAGGGCGGCTGGTGGCTCGCCGCTCGCGAGGCGGCCGGGGCCGGGGAAGACGGCGGCGCGGCGATGCGATTCCTCCTGCTCGATACCGTCGAGGTCCTCGTGGCGTGCGCGCTCTTCGCGCTCACGATGACGTTCGTGGCACGCGGCGCACGCGTCGGCGGCGCGACGAAGGCCCTCGTGCTCGCCATCGTCGCCGGCGCCACCACGAGCACGCTCACCGCACCGCCATCGTCGCTCGTGCCGCGGCTGCTGCCGGGTGACGCGCAATTCATCCTCGATATCGCCGCGGCCGCGGTGGTGAGCGCCGCGTTCGGCTGGCTCATGGCGCGCGCGTTCTGCGAGCGCGACAAGGCCGCGCCCGAGGCGCAGCCGGCGACGACGCACTGAGGGCGGCGCGCTAGGCGAGCGCGGGCACCGACTGGCGCGCGCGCACCAGCCGCTCGAACTCCTCGGCGGGCAGCGCCGGCGACACCAGGAAGCCCTGGATCTCGTCGCAGCGCAGCAGCTTCAGCAACGACAGCTGCGCCTGCGTCTCGACGCCTTCCGCGATCACGCGCTTCTCGAGCGCGTGCGACATGGCGATGATGGCCGTGACGATCGCCTCGGAGTCGGCGCCCTGCTCGAGCCCCTCGATGAACACGCGGTCGATCTTGATGCTGCGCACCGGGAAGCGCTTGAGGTAGGACATCGACGAGAAGCCGGTGCCGAAGTCGTCGAGCGCGATCGACATGCCCATCGCGCGCAGCGCGTCGAGCAGCTCCTCGACCGCCGCGCCGCGTTCGACGAGCAGGCCCTCCGTGATCTCGATCTCGATGCACGCGGGCGGCAGCTGCGCCTCGTCGAGGCATTCGCGGATGAAGCGCAGCAGCCCGCGGCGGCGGAACTGGCGCGGCGAGACGTTCACGGCGACGCTGTCGAGCGCGAAGCCGCTCGCGCGCCATTGCCGCATCTGCTGGCACGCCTGGCGCAGCGTCCAGTGGCCGACCTGCTCGATGAACCCCGATTCCTCGGCGAGCGGGATGAAGCGGGCCGGGGCGATCAGGCCGAGCGTCGGGTGGCGCCAGCGCACCAGGGCCTCGGCGCTCACGATGCGACCGCTCGCGAGGTCGAGCTTCGGCTGGTAGTGCAGCTCGAGCTCGCCGCGCTCGATCGCCACGCGCAGGTCGCGGTCGAGCGTGAGGCGCGCCACCGCCTCCGCGTTCATCCGCTCCTCGAAGTACACCGCCTGCGCGCGCCCGCTCGCCTTCGCGCGGTACATCGCGGTGTCCGCGCTCTTCAGCAGCTCCTCGGGCGTGGAGCCGTCCTCGGGGAAGGTCGCGATGCCGATGCTCGCGCTCAGGAAGCACTGTTGGCCGCCGACGTCGAACTCCTTGGACAGCGTCTCGACGATCGTCTCGGAGATGAGCCACGCTTCCTGCGCGTGCCCGAGGTTGGTGACCATGATCGTGAACTCGTCGCCGCCGAGGCGCGCGACCGTGTCCGAGCCGCGCACGCAGCGCGAGATGCGCCGCGCCGCCTCGCGCAGCACCGCATCGCCCGTCGTGTGGCCGAAGCTGTCGTTCACCGTCTTGAAGTGGTCGAGGTCGAGGAACAGCAGCGCGAAGCGCAGGCCCTCGCGCTCGCTGCGCGCGATCTCCTGGCCGAGGCGGTCGCGGAAGAGCAGGCGGTTGGGGAGCGCGGTGAGCGCGTCGAAGTGCGCCTGCAGGTAGAGCTGCTCGTCGCGCCACGCCGAAGAGACGGCCACGGCCATGCGGTCGGCGAGCTCGCGCGCCTGGCGCCGCTCGTCCTCCCCGAGGGTCGAGGCGTTGGCGTAGCCGAGCGCGAGCGCGCCGCAAAGCGTGCCGCGCCACACCACCGGCTGCACGTACGCCGCCTTGCAGCCGGCGCGCGCCACCGCCTCGAGGTAATCGGGCGCCGGGTCGGGCACCGCGACCCAGTGGCCGGTCGGTGCGGCCTCGAGCGCCCGGCGCTCCGCGGCGGACATCGAGTGGCGTTGCATCTCGAGCGCGCCGTTCCCGGCCGCATCGCGATGGTAGGTGCGCGCGTGCGACGGGTCGTCGTGCTCGATGAGGGTGACCGTGACCGCGTCGGCCGCGACCACGTCGCCCAGGCGCTGCTGCACCGTGCGGATGACCTGCGCCGTGTCGACGGTCGACAGGATCAGCCGGTCGATCTCGGAGAGCGCGGTGAGCGCGGCGAACTGGCGGCCGACGCGCTGCGTCATGTGGTCGAACGCGCTCGCGAGCTCGCCGAACTCGTCCTCGCGCACCAGATCGATGCGGGCGAACTGGTTGCGTGCGAGATCGCGCGCCGACGCGGCCAGGCGCGAGATCGGCACGACGATGTTGCGCGCCTGTCGCACCGTGAGCCAGGTGACGAGCAATAGCGTGAGCAGGACGACCGGAATGTAGAGCCGGCTGAATTCGCGCGCGCGCGCGAGCTGGTAGGCCTCGGGTTGCGTGGCCACGACGAGCCAGTCGTGCGTGCCGAAGCGCGCGCCGAGGAATTGCGGCCACGCCACCGCGTGGTAGGTGCGTCCGTCGCGCTCCCAGCTCGAGGTACCGAGGCTCGAGCGCTTCGTGGCGAGCACGGCGCGCCACGTGCCGCTCTCGATCGGCGCGGTGCAATGCAGCACGTTGCCGGTCTTCTCCTCGATCACGCAGAAGTCGGTCGCGTTCGGCCGCTCGTCCTCGGTGCCCCACAGGTAATCGTCGTTCATGCTCGCGACGGCGACGTGGCGCTCGCCCTGCGCGCGCGACTCGACCACGAGCAGCACGTGCGGCCGCCCGCGCTCGTTGCGCACCAGCACGACCGGCTTGCCGGCGTCGAGCCGGCGGCGAACGGCCGCGTCCATCGCCGGCACCACGACCGGCCCGATCAGCGCGTTCGCGGCCCCGTCGGGCTGGATCAGCGTGAGCCCGTCGAACGCACGCCGCGAGAGGCTGTCCTCGGCGATGTCGTGCCCGGAGCGCGCCGCGGTGGTGGCCGCGAGGTCGGTCACCACGAGCAGGCGCTCGAAGAGCGTCATGCCGTAGGACTTGGCGATCGCCGCGAGCCGCTGCTCGCCCTGCTGCAGGAGGAGGCTGCGCACCTCGGCGAGCGAGAGCGCGGCGATCACCGCGAGCGGCAGGAAGGCCGAGAGCACGAACAACAGGAACAGACGCCGGGCGACGCGGCGCGCGAGGAACTGCCGCACGCGGGCGACCAGGGGGATCACGGATCGAAGTCCGAGGCGAGGCCGATGAAGCCGCCGTCGCGCGCGCGCACGATGTCGTCGCGGCTCACCGAGTTCACGAGCGAGGCCGCGGTCTGCTGGTCCTTGCCCATGCTGTAGAGGTCGAAATCGGAATTGAGCGGCGCGAGCTTCTTGTCCTTGCGCGCGAGGCCGTTGCCCTTGTTCGTGGCGAGGTTGAGGTACTGGTACGGCGAGCCCCACGGGTCGAGGCGCGTGCTGTAGTCGATGTTCGTGCCGTCGGCCGCCTTCACCGTCGAGAGCGAGTCCGGCAGGAAGCCCAGGGCGCGTTCCTGCGCCTTGATCTTCGTCGACATGTCGGCGATGTCCGTCTCCGCCTGCGCCATGCGGCTGCGCTCGATGTAGCCCGTCACCGCGGGGATCGCGATGGCGAGAAGGATTCCCGCGATCGCGAGCACGATGATTAACTCGACAAGCGAGAAGCCGCGGGCTCGCATGGGCATGGGAACCAGATCGTGGGCAGAGGCTACCCACCCACCGGGCGGGCGTCAACGCGCGCGGGCCCGTCGCGCGCTACAAATGTCACTGTTCCGGCAACCGGATTTCAGGCGCGGGGCGCACCGGGATCCACCCGTCGTGGATGCCGTGGCAGGCCACCCGGGCGCCGTCGAACGGCGCGAGCGGCGGGCGCTCGGCGCGGCACTTGTCGCGCGCATGGGGGCAGCGCGGGTTGAACGTGCAGCCGCCGGGCGGATCGAGGGGATTGGGCACCTCGCCCGCCACGGGCGTGCGCGCCTTGCCCGACATGGCGATGTCGGGAATCGCGCTCTCGAGCATGCGCGTGTACGGATGCAGCGGCCGCGAGAAGAGCGTGCGCGTCTCGGCGATCTCGACGATGCGGCCGAGGTACATCACGCCGACGCGCTGCGAGATGTGCGAGACGACGGCGAGGTTGTGGGAGATGAACAGGTACGTGAGGCGGTGCTCGCGCTGCAGCGCCTGCATCAGGTTCAGGATCTGCGCCTGCACCGAGACGTCGAGCGCGCTCGTCGGCTCGTCGCACACGAGGAACTCGGCGTTCGACGAGAGCGCGCGCGCGATCGAGATGCGCTGGCGCTGGCCGCCGGAGAACTCGTGCGGATACTTGTCGGCATCGCCCGGCGCGAGGCCCACGTCGGTGAGCAGCTTCGCCACGCGCTCGCGCCGCTCGCGCGCGCTCGATGCGAGCCCGTGCGAGCGCATCGGCTCGGCGACGATGTCGCGCACGCGCCAGCGCGGGTTCAGGCTCGCGTACGGATCCTGGAAGATCATCTGGAAGCGCCGGCGCATGGCGAGCGTCTCGCGGCGGCGGGTGAGCGCGCCGAGGTCCACGCCGTCGAAGCGGATCGAGCCCGCGCTCGGCTCGTACAGGCCGCACAACAGGCGCGCGACCGTCGACTTGCCGCAGCCCGATTCGCCGACGAGCGCGAGCGTCTCGCCGCGGGCGATCGAGAACGAGACGCCGTCGACCGCGCGCAGGCGCTGGCGCGGCACCCGCTCGATCATGCGGTTGAGCCACGGCGCCGACACGTCGAAGTCCTTCACCAGCTCGCGCGCCTCCACCAGGGGGCGGTCCGCCGCCGAGCCGTGCCCGGCGGCGCGCGGACTCGCGACCGCGAGCTCAACCATGCACCGCCCCTTCGCTCCATCCGGCGGAAGCCGCCGGCGCGTGGCGTTCGGGCGCGTGCAGCCAGCAGGCCGCGCGGGTCTGGTTGGCCTGGAGCAGCGGCGGGCGTTCGCGGCGGCAACGGTCGAAGACGCGCGGGCAGCGAGGGTTGAACGCGCATCCCGCGGGAATCGAATCGAGGCGCGGCATCGAGCCGTCGATCTGCGGCAGCCGCTCGAGCGCCTGGCCCACGGCGGGGATCGAGGCCATGAGGCCGGCGGTATACGGATGCTGCGGATCGTGGATGACCTGCTGCACCGGGCCGATCTCGACGATGCGGCCCGCATACATGACGGCCACCCGATGCGCCGTTTCCGCGATCACGCCCATGTCGTGCGTGATGAGCATTACCGCGGTGCCATGGTCCGCGCACAGCCGCTTCAGGAGCGCGATGATCTGCGCCTGGATCGACACGTCGAGCGCGGTGGTGGGCTCGTCGGCGATCACCAGACGGGGGTTCGCGCACAGCGCGAGCGCGATCACGACCCGCTGGCGCATGCCGCCGGAGAACTGGTGCGGATAGTGGTCGATGCGCCGCTCGGGAGCCGGGATGCCCACCTCGCCCAGCAGCGCGATGGCGCGCGCGCGCGCCGCCTGGGCGTCGAGCGGCAGGTGGGTGCGGATGGACTCGACCAGCTGCTCGCCGATGGTGAACAGCGGATCGAGCGAGGTGAGCGGGTCCTGGAAGATCGCGCCGATGCGCCGGCCGCGGATGCGGCGCATCGCTTCGGGCGCCAGGTGGTCGATGCGCTCGCCCTCGAGGCGGATCTCGCCCGCGCCGATGCGCCCGGGCGGCTCGAGCAGCCCGATGACCGCGTTGCCGGTGAGGGACTTTCCCGCGCCCGATTCGCCGACCACCCCGAGCACCTCGCCCGCCATGATGTCGAAGCTCACGCCGTCGACGGCGACGAGGGTGCCGCGACGCGTGCCGAACTCCACGCGCAGGTCGCGCACGGCGAGCAACGGCGCGGCGGTGCGCTCGGGGACCGCGCCGCAATCGCGGGCGGCGGGCACGGTCCCCTCGCGTGCCGTCATCGCAGCGCGAACTTGGCGCGGCAATCGCCGAGGGGCTGCGTGGAGCGCACGATCGGGTCCCACTCCTGTCCCGCCATCGAGTGCAGGTGCCCCGCCACGTAGTAGCGCGTGCACGGCTGCGCGTCCACCTCGAAGGTGCGCTGCGTGGCCGGGAAGCCCTTGCGCGGCGGCATGTCGATCGTCACGAGGTGGCGCCCGGGCGCCACCACCGGCGCGTAGGGCGGCCACGCGTTGCGGTCGTCGATGCGGTTCACGATCACGGGGTGGATGTACGGATCGGCCGAGGGCGCGATCTCCGTGGAGATGATGGCGTATGGCTGGTCGTACGGGGTGGTGGCGCAGCCTGCGGCGAGCAGGGCGGCGGCGAGCAGCGTGCGTTTCATGGTCGTTCCTTTCCGCGCGACGGGGTCAACGCAGGCGGGGGTTCAGGGCGTCGCGCAGCCAGTCCCCCAGGACGTTGATGGCGAGCACGAGCATCACGAGCGCGGCGCCCGGGAAAACCGTGATCCACCATTCGCCCGACAGCAGGAAATCGTTGCCGATGCGGATCAGCGTGCCGAGCGACGGCTGCGTGGCCGGCACGCCGACTCCCAGGTAAGACAGCGTCGCCTCGGTGATGATCGCCTCGCCGATGTGCAGCGTGGCCTGCACCAGCACCGGTCCGAGCGCGTTCGGCAGCACATGGGTGAACATGATGGCGGCCGGATGCCTTCCGATCACCCGGGCCGCCTGGACGTACTCCTTCTGGCGCTCGACCATGGTCGAGGCGCGCACGGTGCGCGCATAGCGCACCCAGCCCGAGGCGGCGATCGCGATCACCAGCACGTAGACCGCGAGCTGGTCCTGCAGCTCGCGCGGCACGACCGCGCGCGCGAGCCCGTCCACCAGCAGCGCGATGAGGATCGCCGGGAACGAGAGCTGCACGTCGGCCACGCGCATGATGAACGCGTCGACCTTGCCGCCGGCGTAGCCGCTCACGAGCCCGAGCGTCACGCCCACGACCAGCGCGAGCAGGGTGGCGAGCAGGCCCACGAGCAGCGACATGCGCGAGCCGAAGATGATCGCCGAGAGCACGTCGCGGCCCTGGTCGTCCGTGCCGAGCAGGTACTCGTGCGTGCCGCTCGCCGTCCACGCGGGCGGCGCGAACGCGTCCGAGAGGTTGAGCGTGCTGAGATCGAACGGGTTGTGCGGCGCCACCCACGGCGCGAAGAGCGCACCCGCCACGAACGCCGCCACGACGAGCACGGAGAGGATCACCTCGGGCCGGCGCCGGAAGCTGTAGAGGAAGTCGCCGTCGACGAAGCGGCGGATCGCGATCGCCATCTACGCCGCCGCCGCCCCGCGCTCGATGCGCAGCCGCGGGTCGACCAGGTAGTAGAGCAGGTCGACCACGAGGTTGATCACGACGAAGATGAGCCCGATCAGGCACAGGTACGCGGCCATCACCGGGATGTCGGCGAACTGCACCGCCTGGATGAAGAGCAGGCCCATGCCGGGCCACTGGAACACCTGCTCGGTGATGATCGCGAAGGCGATGATGCCGCCCAGCTGCAGCCCGGTGATCGTGATCACCGGCACGAGCGTGTTGCGCAGCGCGTGGCCGAAGTTCACCGCGCGCGGGGTGAGCCCGCGGGCGCGCGCGAACTTGATGTAGTCCGCGCGCAGCACCTCGAGCATCTCCGAGCGCACCAGGCGCATCACGAGCGTGAGCGGATAGAAGCCGAGCGTGATCGCGGGCAGCACGATCGCCTTCCACCCCGACCGGGTGAGGAGTCCGGTCGTCCAGAAGCCCACCTGCACCGTATCGCCGCGCCCGAACGCGGGCAGCACGCCGAGCCACACGGCGAAGATGAGGATGAGGAAGATGCCGATGAGGAAGTTCGGCAGCGACACGCCGACGAGCGACGTCGTGAGCAGCGCGCGCGAGAGCAGGCTGTCGCGCTTGAGCGCGGTGTAGACGCCGGCGGGAATGCCGACCACGAGCGCGAAGAGCGAGGCCATGAACGCGAGCTCGAGCGTGGCCGGCAGCCGCTCGGCGATCAGCGCGGACACCGGCCGGCCGAGCCGCAGCGAGATGCCGAAATTGCCGTGCAGCGCATGGTCGGCGAAGGTCGCGAACTGCACGTAGAACGGGCGGTCAAGACCGAGCATCTGGCGCATCGCGTCACGATCGGCCTGCGTCGCCTCGGGCGGCACCATGAGCGCGACCGGGTCGCCGACGAAGTTGAACAGCGAGAAGGCGATGAAGCCCACCACGAGCATCACGAGGATGCCCTGGAGCAGGCGGCGCAGGATGAACGCGATCATGGAGCCGTCATGCCCGCCGTCGGCGCAAGCGTCGATTGATCGATCGATTGGCGGGGCAGGGGTGCACGAGGCATGATGCCGCGACGGGTGGGGTCCGTCAATTTGGAGAGGCGATGACCGAGGCGTTGTTTCGGGACGATGCGTACCGCCGCGAGAGCGCGGCGCGCGTGACCGGCGTCGACGCGGGCGGCGTGCGCCTCGACCGCACGGTTTTCTATCCGCGCGGCGGCGGCCAGGCGGGCGATGCGGGCGTGCTCGTGCTGGGCGACGGCACCGAGCTCGGCGTCGCGGACACCGTGAAGGGCGAGGCGCCGGGCGAGATCGTGCACGTGCCCGCGCCGGGCCAGGAGGAGTGTCTGCGCCGCATCCAGCCGGGCGACGCGGTGATCGCGCGCATCGACTGGGAACGGCGCTATCGCCACATGCGCTTCCATACCGCCACGCACCTGCTGTGCGCGATCGTGCCGCACCAGACCAACGGCTGCTCGATCACCGCGCAGTACGCGCGCCTCGACTTCGACATGGTCGAGCCGCTCGAGCGCGACGCCCTCGAGCGCGGCCTCGCGCGCCTGGTCGAGGAAGCGCACGAGGTGCGCACGCGCTGGATCACGGACGAGGAGCTCGACGCGCGTCCCGAGCTCGTGCGCACGATGTCGGCGCCGCCGCCCCGCGGCGCGGGCCGCGTGCGCCTGCTCGAGGTCGACGGCGTGGACCTGCAGCCCTGCGGCGGCACGCACGTGGCCAACACGCGCGAGATCGGGCGCGTGCGCGTGGCGAAGATCGAGAAGAAGAGCGCGCGCACGCGGCGCGTGGTGCTCGAATTCCTCCCCGAGGAACCGGGAATTTCCGGCCCCGTTGCGCGATCCTAGGCTCAGGCGCGACACTGTGCGCCGAGCCCGAGGAGGAACCGCCATGAGCGCCGCCCCGCAGGCCCCCGACAACCCGATGGGGACCGACGGCTTCGAGTTCGTCGAATACACCGCGCCGGACCCGCACCTGCTCGGCGCGCTGTTCGAGCGCCTCGGCTTCGCCGCCGTGGCGCGCCACCGCTCGAAGGACGTCGTCCTCTACCGGCAGGGCGGCATCAATTTCATCGTCAACCGCGAGCCCGACAGCTTCGCGCAATCGTTCGCGCGCGTGCACGGGCCCTCGGCGTGCGCGTTCGCGCTGCGCGTGAGGGACGCGGCGCGGGCCTACGAGCGCGCGCTCGCGCTCGGGGCGAAGCCGTTCCACGGCAAGGTCGGGCCGATGGAGCTCAACATCCCGGCCATCCAGGGGATCGGCGGGAGCCTCATCTATCTCGTCGACCGCTATGAGGACTCTGCCTCCCCCCGGGGACCCTCGGGGGCGGGATCGAGCATCGAGGGCGGGGCAGCGGGCCCTTCGATCTACGACATCGACTTCGTCCCGATCCCGGGCGCGCCGCGGCATCCCGAGGGCGCGGGCCTCACGCAGATCGACCATCTCACCCACAACGTGTACGCCGGCCGCATGGACGTGTGGGCCGAGTTCTACGAGAAGCTCTTCAACTTCCGCGAGATCCGCTACTTCGACATCCAGGGCCGCAAGACCGGGCTCACCTCGCGCGCGCTGACGAGCCCGTGCGGCAAGATCCGCATCCCGATCAACGAGCCCTCGGACCGCAAGTCGCAGATCCAGGAGTATCTCGACGCCTATCACGGCGAGGGCATCCAGCACATCGCGCTCGCCTGCCGCGACATCTATGCGACCGTGGAAAAACTGCGCGCGGACGGCGTGCGCTTCCTCGACACGCCCGATACGTACTACGACCGGGTCGATGCGCGCGTGCCGAACCATGGCGAGGATCTGGCGCGGCTGCGCGCGAACCGCATCCTCATCGACGGCGAGGGCCTGGACAAGGATCGCCGCGAGGACAAGCTGCTGCAGATCTTCACCGAGAACGTGATCGGTCCGATCTTCTTCGAGATCATCCAGAGGAAGGGCAACGAGGGCTTCGGCGAGGGCAACTTCCGGGCGCTGTTCGAATCGATCGAGGCCGACCAGATCGCGCGCGGGGTGATCTGAATGATCTGCTTCCTCTGCCTCGGGAGAGGGTCGGGGTGAGGGTAACCACAGATGCGCACGGATGAACACAGATGGTCGTCTCCCTTCTCCTGGGATTCCCTCCGGGGCACGGGTCGAACGATCGAGGGCGGGAAGGAGGTCGACACGCGATGAACGATCGCGCACCACGCACTGGGCTCAAGTACCTCTCCGGCTTCGGCGCCTATCGCGAGACCGAGGCGCTGGCCGGTGCGCTGCCCGTGGGCCAGAACTCGCCGCAGAAGGCGCCGTTCGGGCTCTATGCCGAGCAGCTCTCGGGCTCGTCGTTCACCGCGCCGCGCTCCCAGAACGCGCGCTCGTGGCTCTATCGCTTGCGGCCCTCGGCCATGCATGCGCCGTTCCGGCGCATCGACGACGGGCGGCTGCGCACCGCCGCGTGCCGCGAGGCGGAGTGCCCGCCGAACCGTCTGCGTTGGGGCGCGCTGACGATTCCCGACGCGCCCACCGATTTCCTCGCGGGCCTGGTCACGCTGGTGAGCGGCGGCGACTCGCGCCTGCAGGTCGGCGCGGCCGCGCACGTGTACGTGGCGAACCGTTCGATGCGCCGCCTGTTCTACGACGCCGATGGCGAGCTCCTCGTCGTGCCGCAGCAGGGCGCGGTCACCTTCGCCACCGAGCTCGGCCGCCTCGCCGCCTCGCCCGGCGAGATCGTGGTGGTGCCGCGCGGCGTGAAGTTTCGCGTCGAGGTGGACGGACCCGTGCGCGGCTACGTGTGCGAGAACTACGGCGCGCCCTTCCGCCTTCCGGAGCTGGGGCCGATCGGCTCGAACGGCCTCGCGAGCCCGCGCGACTTCCTCGCGCCTTGCGCCGCGTTCGAGGACGTGGATCGGCCCACGGAGGTGGTGGCGAAGCTCGCCGGCCACCTGTGGAGCGTCGAGTTTGCGCATTCGCCCCTCGACGTCGTCGCCTGGCACGGCAACTACTATCCGTACAAGTACGACCTCGCGCGCTTCAACGCGATCAACACGGTGAGCTTCGACCACCCGGACCCGTCGATCTTCACGGTCCTCACCTCGCCGTCGGAAACGCCGGGAACGGCGAACGTCGACTTCGTGATCTTTCCGCCGCGCTGGATGGTCGCGGAGCGCACGTTCCGGCCGCCGTATTTCCATCGCAACGTGATGAGCGAGTTCATGGGCCTCGTGAGCGGCGCTTACGACGCGAAGCGCGAAGGCTTCGTGCCCGGCGGGGCGAGCCTGCACAACGCCATGAGCGCGCACGGCCCGGATCGCGCGACGTACGAAGCCGCGGTCGCTTCCGAGCTCAAACCGCACTACCTGGCCGACACCCTCGCATTCATGTTCGAGGGCCGCTACGTGTTCGAGCCCACCGCGTTCGCGATGGAATGCACGGCCGTGGATCGCGCGTACGACGCCGTGTGGGCGGGATTCCCGAAGGCATCCGTCGACCCGCACGGGGGCGCGACCCGATGAAGCTGGGCTCGCTCAAAGGTCCGGGACGCGACGGCACGCTCGTCGTCGTGAGCCGCGACCTCGCGCGCGCGGTTCCCGCCCCGGGCATCGCGGCGACGCTGCAGCAGGCCCTCGAGGACTGGGCCGTTGCGCAGCCGCGGCTGCGCGCGCTCGCGGCGCGCCTGGAGGCGGGCGAGGCCGAGGGCGCGCTCGATTTCGCGGCGGAGCTCGAGGCCGGCCGCGTGGCCGCGCCGCTGCCGCGCGCCTACGAATGGCTCGACGGCTCCGCGTACCTCTCGCACGTCGAGCGCGTGCGCCGCGCGCGCAACGCGACCGTCCCCGAGAGCTTCCACCACGATCCGCTCATGTACCAGGGCGGCGCGGGGCGCATGTCGGGCCCGCGCGACGCGATCCGCGTGCTCTCCGAGGATTGGGGTGTCGATCTCGAGGGCGAGGTCGCGGCGATCGTCGGCGAGGTGCCGATGGGAGCGCGACCCTCCGACGCCGAGCGCGCGGTGCGGCTGCTCACCCTGGTGAACGACGTGTCGTTCCGCCGGCTCATCCCCGCCGAGCTCGCGAAGGGCTTCGGCTTCGTGAACGGGAAGGGCGCGAACGCGCTCGCGCCGGTCGCGGCCACGCCCGACGAGCTGGGCCCGAGCTGGCGCGACGGGCGCATCCACCTGTCGCTCGTGTGCGAGGTGAACGGACGGCGTCTCGGCGCGCCGAACGCCGGTCGCGATGCGGCGTTCGGACTGCACGAGCTGATCGCGCACGCCGCGCGCACCCGCGAGCTGCCCGCGGGCACGCTCGTCGGCAGCGGCACGATCTCGAACCAGGACGCCGAGGCGGGCTATGCGTGCCTCATGGAAGCGCGGCTGGTCGAGCAGGTTCGCGACGGCGCGGCGAAGACCGCGTTCCTGCATTTCGGCGACCGCGTGCGCATCGACATGCGCGAGGGCGGCACGAGCGTGTTCGGCGCGATCGAGCAGCGCGTCGAGCGCTATCAGGCGGAGGCGCCATGACCGGCGAGACGACCCACGGCCTGCGCGGCGACTACAGCCGCATGCGTCCCGACTACACGGTCGAGCAGGAATGGGACGCGTACACGGGCGCGGAGCACGAGCTGTGGCGTCGGCTCTATGCGCGCCAGGCGGCGCTCGTCCCGCAGTACGCGTCGGAGGCGTTCTGCCGCACGCTCGCGCACCTCGACTACGGCGCCGGCATCCCGCGCTTCGACGCGATCAACGCCAAGCTCGCGCGCGCCACGCGCTGGGAGCTGGTCGCCGTGCCGGGCCTGGTGCCCGATCCGGTGTTCTTCGAGCACCTCGCGAACCGGCGTTTCCCGGTGACGGTGTGGCTGCGCAAGCCCGAGGAGTTCGACTACATCGTCGAGCCCGACGTGTTCCACGATTTCTTCGGGCACGCGCCGATGCTCTTCGATCCCGTGTTCGCCGACTACATGCAGGCGTACGGGCGCGGCGGCCTCAAGGCGCACGCGCTCGGCGCGATCGAGATGCTCGCGCGGCTCTACTGGTACACGGTGGAATTCGGCCTCGTGGAGACGCCGCGCGGGCTGCGCGCCTACGGTGCCGGCATCCTGTCCTCGGGCGGCGAGATCCGCTACTGCATCGACAGCCCGCAACCGCACCGCGTCGGCTTCGACCTGCTGCGCATCATGCAGACGCGCTACAAGATCGACACCTTCCAGGAGACGTATTTCGTGGTGCGCGGCTTCGACGAGTTGTTCGCGGCGACGGAACCGGATTTCGCGCCGCTCTACGATCAGCTGCGTGGCCGCCCGCCGCACGAGCCTTCGCAGGTCCTTCCTTCCGACCGTCTCTACGCGCTCGGCGCCGGAGCGTCCCGCGCCGCGTAGCCCTCGCCGCCGCTAGGAATATTCCGAGCGTCGGCCCCGGAGCCTTCCGATTCGTCGGGGGACCTCCCCGCACCTGATCCAGGTCAAAAGAATCGCGGGGGGTGGGTGCGATGCTGGTTCACGACAAGACGACAGAACCGCATCTCCATCCCACGGGAAAAACCATGAAGCCCCTCGACTTCCGCAGCATCCAGACCTTTGCCCGCACCGACGTCGTGGCCGAGGACAGCGGGCCCACCTACGGGACGGTGAGCCGCGGCGTCCCGCGCGCGCGCCCGGTGCTCGGGCTGCCGGCGTACCTGGAACGGCATTACGCGTGGGCCTACGTGTGGCCGGTCTCGGTCTGGTTCTTCGACCACCAACCGATCATCAACGCGATCCTGTTCGGCAACTACAAGAAGATCATGCGCAACACGATGCGCTACATGGATCTTCCGACCGCCGGCAGGACGCTGCAGGTCGCGGGTGTCTACGGCGAGCTCACGCCGACGCTCGCGCAGGGGGTCGAGGAGCTGCACCTGATCGATGCCGCGCCCATCCAGCTGGAGGCCGCGCGCCGCAAGGTCGAGGCGATCGGCAAGACGCTGCACCTGGGCCTGATGCACGCCGAGAACCTGCACTACGAGAGCAATTCGTTCGACACCGTGCTGCTCTTCCTGCTGCTGCACGAGATGCCGCCGGAAGCGCGCCGCGCCACGCTGGCCGAAGCGGTCCGCGTGCTGAAGCCCGGCGGGCGCCTGGTCATCGCCGAGTACGGCGAGAACAAGGGCCGCCACTTCTTCCACTGGTTCCCGATCGCCCACTGGATCCTCACCCATGCCGAGCCGTTCCTCGGCGGCTTCTGGAAGGACAGCCTCGAGGACGTGATGGCCGAGTGCGGCCGGCGCGTCGGCAAGGAAGTGAGGCTCGAGGAGCAGACCGACATCTTCGCGAGGTTCTATCGCGTCTGCCGGTTCAGCGTGAAGTGACCTTTAGGGCGGCGGCCCCCATGTGGGCCGCCTCGCCTGAAGATCTTAGAGGCTAGAAGGTCCGCCGCAGCCGCAGCGCGAAGGCGCGCGGCTCGGCGGGGTTGTTCAGGAAGTCGTCGGCCAGCGCGCTGCCCGCGCGCGAGGAAACCACGAAGTAGTCGAGGTTCGCAGGCGCGCGGTCGAAGACGTTCGACACGTCGAGCGCGATGCGGGTGTGATGCCCGAGGCTGCGCGACAACTGCGCGTTCAGGAACGAGATCGGTCGCCACGGCGCCGGGCCATCGCTCTCGGTGGGCGCGATCGTGCCGGTGACGAACAGGCTCGCGCTCCAGCCCTGGGTCTTCAGCGTGGTCCCGACCAGCGCGTCGGCGGGGAAATCGCCGCCATGCCCGAACCAGACCTGCGTCTCGACCCGCGGGGACCAGCGCGTGCGCAGTCCGGCGCGCAACGCAGACAGCTCGGCATCGACGAAGAGGGTGGTGCGCGCCGCGATCGCGGCGGCCTGCGCCGCGGTGGCGGGCGTCACGGGATCGGCCGCGAATGCGGCGGCGACGGACAGCGCGGCGAGTGCTGCCGCTACGGCTTGTAGTCTCCCTGACGACACCCGGGGAGCGTAGCACGCGCCCGCTCCCCGGGCGTCCTCCATCCGGCCTACGGCGTCACTTGATGGTGATCCAGGTCGGCTGCAGCCAGTTGTCGGAGCGGTGGATCACGCTCACGTTCGCGCGCGAGGCCCACGGGATCACCTGCAGGTGCAGCGGGATCATGTACACCTTCTCGTGGAAGCGCTGCATCGCCTTGTCGATCGTCTGCTGGCGATGCTTCATGTCCGTGTCGCCCTCGGCGCTCTCGATCAGCGCGTCGAACTCGGGATCCTTGTAGTTGCCCCAGTTGTAGTCGCCGTCGCCCTTGTCGTTGCGCGAGTGCAGCACCGGCTGCAGCGTGAAGATCGCGTCGGTCGTCGCGCCGCCCCAGCCGAGCATGCAGAAGCTCACGTCGAGGCGCTGCGCCTTCGGGAAATACTGCGCCCGGGGAATCGCGTTCACCTTCACCTTGACGCCCACCTTGGCCAGCATCCCCGCCACGGCCACGCAGATCTTCTCGTCGTTGATGTAGCGGTTGTTCGGGCAGTCGAGCTGCACCTCGAAGCCGTTGGGGTATCCCGCCTCGGCGAGCAGCTTCTTCGAGGCGTTCACGTCGAACGGATAGCGCTTGTAGAGATCCGGCGGAATGCCCGCCTTTTCCGGGTTCGGCAGGTTGTAGGCCGTCGGCACCGACAGTCCCCGCATCACCGAGCGGTGGATCGCCTGGACATCGATCGCCTGGTAGAAGGCCTTGCGCACGCGCTCGTCCTTGAACGGGTTCTTGCCCTTCACGTTCGAGTAGAGCAGCTCGTCGCGCGCCTGGTCCATCTGCAGGAAGATGATGCGGTTCTCGCGGCCCTCGTAGACGTGGATGTTCCTGTCCTGCTTCAACTTGTCGATGTCCTGCACGTCGGGGTCGAGCACGAAGTCGAGGTCGCCCGAGAGCAGCGCCGCGATGCGCGTGCCGCCCTGCTTGATCGGCTGGTACACGATCTCGTCGACGTTGCCGTCCCAGTAGTCCTTGCCCGCCTTGAGGCCCCACCAGTTCGGATTCTTCTTGAACGTGCTCTTCACGTCCGGCTGGCGCGACTCGAGGATGTACGGGCCCGTGCCCATCGCGTTCCTCGACGTGTAGCTCTCCTCGTTGTGCGTGTAGTCCTGCGTGTTCACGGCGTTGTGCTGCTCGCACCACTTCTTGCTCATCATGAAGAGGCTGTTGGCGAGCATCTCGAGCATCACCGGGTTGGGCTTCGGCGTGACGAGCTGCACGGTGTGGTCGTCGATCTTGGTCGGCGCGCCCACGGCGTTGCCGTAGACGCGGAAGTTGGAGGTCGGGCCCTGCAGGCGCTTGATCGAGAACACGACGTCGTCGGCGGTGAAGTCGCTGCCGTCCTGCCACTTGACGCCCTTGCGCAAGTGGAAGATCCAGGTCTTCGGGTCCTTCTGTTCCCAGCTCTCCGCGAGCCCCGGCAGGATCTCGAGCTTCTTGCCGCGCATCACCAGGGATTCGTACACCTGGCCATTGATCGAGTTGGTGAGCAACTCGTTCTGCGCCATGGGATCGGCGGTCAGGAAGTCGCCCTGGCTCGACCATCGCAGGGTCTTCGCCTGCACGAGGCAGGCGCCGGTGGCGAGGGCGAGCGCGGCGACGATGACGGCGAATCGGCGGATCATGGGTCTCCTCCCGGGGTTCGTGACGGCGCCATCATAGCGAAACGGCGGATCCGGCGTGCCGGGCCGGTCCGCGCCGTGGCGTATAATTTTCGGTCCGGAGGTGACCCCCATGAGTGCCGTAGTCCAGGATCGAACCGCCGTTCCCGGCCTGAAGGACCCGCAGCTCCTGCGCGACCGCGCGTACGTCGACGGCGCGTGGGTCGAGGCCGACAACCGCGCCCGCATCGACATCGACAACCCCGCCGACGGCTCGCGCGTCGCGCACGTGCCGAACATGGGCGCGGCCGAGACGAAGCGCGCCATCGACGCGGCCAGCGCCGCGCTGCCCGCGTGGCGCGCGCTGCCCGCCAAGGAGCGCTCGCGGCTGCTGCGCAAGTGGTACGAGCTGATCCTCGCGCACGCCGACGACCTCGCGCTGCTGCTCACGACGGAGCAGGGCAAGCCGCTCGCCGAGGCGAAGGGCGAGATCACGTACGGCGCGTCGTTCGTCGAGTGGTTCGCCGAGGAGGCGAAGCGCGTCTACGGCGACGTGATCCCGAGCCCGACCAACGACCGCCGCCTGATCGTGCTCAAGCAACCCATCGGCGTGTGTGCCGCGATCACGCCGTGGAATTTCCCGAACGCGATGATCACCCGCAAGGTCGCGCCCGGCCTGGCCGCCGGCTGCACGTTCGTGCTCAAGCCCGCGGAGCAGACGCCGCTCTCGGCCCTCGCGCTCGCCGTGCTCGCCGAGCGCGCCGGCATCCCGAAGGGCGTGCTGAACATCATCACGGGCGATCCGGTCGCGATCGGCAAGGAGCTGTGCGCGAACCCGACCGTGCGCAAGGTGACGTTCACCGGCTCCACCGAGGTCGGCCGCATCCTCATGCGCCAGAGCGCCGACACGATCAAGAAGATGTCGCTCGAGCTCGGCGGCAATGCGCCGTTCATCGTGTTCGACGACGCGGACCTCGATGCCGCAGCCGAGGGCGCGCTCGCCTCGAAGTACCGCAACGCCGGCCAGACGTGCGTGTGCGCGAACCGCATCTACGTTCAGGACAAGGTCTACGACGCTTTCGCGGCCAGGCTCGCCGAGAAGACGCGCGCGCTCAAGGTGGGCCGCGGCACCGAGGCCGGCGTGACGGTCGGCCCGCTCATCGACGAGCAGGGCCTCAGGAAGGTCGAGGAGCACGTCGCCGACGCGATCGCGCAAGGCGCGAAGGTCGTTCTCGGCGGAAAGCGCAGCAGCCTCGGCGGCCGCTTCTTCGAGCCGACGCTGCTCACCGAGATGAAGACCTCGATGAAGGTGGCGCGCGAGGAGACGTTCGGCCCGGTGGCGCCGCTCTTCCGCTTCAAGGACGACGCCGAGGCGATCCGCCTCGCCAACGACACCGAGTTCGGGCTGTGCGCGTACTTCTACTCGCGCGACGTGGGCCGCATCTTCCGCGCCGCCGAGGCGCTCGAGTCGGGCATCGTCGGCGTGAACGTCGGCATCATCTCGAACGAGGTCGCGCCGTTCGGCGGGGTGAAGCAGTCGGGGCTGGGCCGCGAGGGGTCGAAGTACGGCATCGAGGAGTTCCTCGAGATCAAGTACGTGTGCCTCGGCGGCATCCAGTAGCCGGTTGCTGCAATCGCAGATGAACGCAGACGAACGCAGGTAAGGCCGATCATCGCGCGCCCGTGACCGTGACCGCCTGATGCGCGGCCACGATCGGGCGGCACTCCGGGCTTGCGTTGCGTTCCTCTGCGGACCCACCGTTTTTTTCCATCCATTCTCCACGGGAGATTCGCTTGAGATCCGCCATTGCCCTCATCGCCATCGCCACCCTCGCCGCGGCCTGCACGAGCGCGCCCACCCAGAAGGAGACGGCAGCGAAGGCCGAGGCGCCCGCCAAGGCGGCATGCGAGAGCGCGCCGAACGAGCTGGTCGTGCAGGACCTCAAGCCGGGAACCGGTGAAGCGGTCCGCTTCCACGCCGCGGTGCTCGTGAACTACACCGGCTGGCTCTGGGACGGATGCGCCGCGGACCACAAGGGCGCGCAATTCGACACCTCGGTCGGGCGCCCGGTGCCGTTCTCGTTCGTGGTCGGCGCGGGCCGGGTCATCAAGGGCTGGGACCGCGGGCTCATCGGCATGAAGGAAGGCGGCAAGCGCCTGCTCGTGATCCCGCCGCAGCTCGGCTACGGCCTGCAGGGCGCCGGGCGCATCCCGCCGAATTCCACGCTCGTGTTCGAGATCGACCTCCTCAAGATCATCCAGCAGGGACCGCAATGAGACTCGCCAGCTCGAGCTTCGCCGACGGCGGCGTGATTCCCGCCGAGTTCGCTTTCTGCGCGCCCGACCCGAAGAGCCATGCGACCCTGTCGCGCAATCGCAACCCGCAGCTCGCATGGAGCGGCGCGCCGGCGGGCACGCGCTCGTTCGCGATCATCTGCCACGATCCGGACGTGCCGAGCCGCGGCGACGACGTGAACCAGGAGGGACGCGTCGTGCCGAAGTCGCTCGCGCGCGTCGATTTCTTCCACTGGATCCTGGTCGACCTGCCGCCGCACGTGACCGGGATTGCGGCGGGCGAGTTCGCCTCGAGCGTCACCCCGCGCGGCAAGCCGGGACCGGCCGCCGCGCACGGCGCGCGCCAGGGCGTGAACGACTACACCGCCTGGTTCGCTTCCGACGCGTCGATGTCGGGCGACTACTACGGCTACGACGGCCCGTGCCCGCCGTGGAACGACGAGATCCCGCACCGCTACGTCTTCACGATCTATGCGCTCGATGTGCCGCGCCTCGAGGTGCAGGGCGCGTTCAAGGGCGCCGACGCGCGCAAGGCGATGGAGGGCCACGTCCTCGCCCAGGCCGCGATCACCGGGCGCTACACGCTCAACCCCGCGGTCAAGATCTGAGATTGGGATCGGGGACAGACCCCAATTGCACTGCGTGATGATTGGGGTCTGTCCCCAAATGCACCAAATTCATTCGTCGTCGTCGCCGCCGCGCAACCACTTCTCGTAGTCGCGCCGCGTCTTCTTGGTGGGCCGGCCCTTGAAGCGCGGGACCGGCTGCGACTTCATCTCGGCGGCGAGCGCGGCGCGCCGCTCGCGGCTGTCGGCCGTCTCCTCGTAGAGCAGTGCCGCCTCGGAGGCGGGGCCGCGCCGCTCCGAGAGCGCCTTCACCACGACCTGGTGCTCGAACGGAGGGCGCCGCACCACCACCGCGTCGCCTTCGCGGAGCGCCTTCGCGGGCTTCGCGCGCTCGCCGTTCACCGACACGTGCCCCGCGGCGATGGCCTCCACGGCGAGCGAGCGCGTCTTGAAGAAGCGCGCGGCCCAGAGCCACTTGTCGATGCGCATCAACGCCTGAGCCGCACCTCGTGCAGCGACACGGGCGCCGCGGTCCCGGTGTCGAACTCCGCCCCCGCAGCGACGCCGGCTTCCGCCACCGCCACCGCGTTCTTCGCCTTGTCGTAGATCGCGAACATCGCGCCCAATGCGAAGTCGCGTCCCGAGCCGATCGCCCAGAAGCGATCGAACTCGAACACCTCGCGCATCGAGTACACGGCGAAGATGCCCGTCGCGTTGGCCACCATGACGGTCATCTGGCTCGACTCGTAGGGATCGTCGTCCTCCTCCTTGGGGTTGAGGAACGCCTCCTCCTTCAGCACCGGGTGCAGCTTGCGGAAGGACTCGTAGATCGCGGCCTTGCCGTGGAAGTCGAGGTTGGGCGTGCGCGCGAGCAGGTTCTCGAGCACGAGCTGGTGCGCGGCGCTTCCGGCCACGCCGATGAAGGTATCGCCGTAGGCCGTGATCTTCTCCGGGCTGCGGTCGTAGACCGGCGCGAGGCGCGTGGTCCCGAAGGTGGTCAGCGAATCGGCCGCGATCACGGCGGTGTCGCCCTTGCGGACGACGACGATGGTCGTCATGGCAGCGCTTGGCAGGGGAAACGCCCATTTTACCGTCCGGGGTGAGGCAGAATGGCCTCCCATGAACATCGCCTCCTGGCTCGAGCGCGCCGCCCGGTCGCACCCGGAGCGCGTCGCGGTGCACGTGGGCGCGAGGCCGTGGATGCGCTACGGCGAGCTCGCACGGCGCGTCGCGTGCCGCGCGACCGGCCTGCGGCAGCGACTCGGGCTCGCCGCGGGCGACCGCGTGGCGATCTGCATGGGCAACGCGCCCGAATATCTCGAGGCGCTGTATGCGATCTGGTGGGCGGGATTGGCGGCGGTGCCGGTGAACGCGAAGCTGCACGCCCGGGAAGTCGCCTTCATCGTCGAGGATTCGGGGGCGCGGCACGTGATCGACGCGCCCGCGCAGGTCGCCGCGCTCGACGCGGGAACGCCGTGGCCGATCGAGGAAGCCGATGCGTCGGCGCTCGCCTGGCTCTTCTACACCAGCGGCACGACCGGCCGTCCCAAGGGCGCGATGCTCTCGCACCGCAACCTCGCGCAGATGACGCTCGGCTACTTCTGCGACGTCGATGGGGTGCGCGAGGACGGCGCGCTGCTGCACGCCGCGCCGATGTCGCACGGGTCCGGCCTCTACACCTTCACGCACCTCGCGAAGGGCGCGGCGCAGGTCGTGCCCGAATCCGGCGGCTTCGATCCGGCGGAGATCCTCGAGCTTCTCGAGGCGCATCGCAACGTCTCGTTCTTCGCCGCGCCCACGATGGTGAAGCGCCTCGCGCAGGCGGCGCACGCGCGCGGCGCGCCCGCGACCGGATTGCAGACGCTCGTCTACGGCGGCGGGCCCATGTACCTCGAGGACCTGCGCTTCGCGATGAGCGCGCTGGGCGAGCGCCTCGCCCAGATCTACGGCCAGGGCGAGAGTCCCATGACGATCACCGCGCTCACCAAGGCGGAGCATCGCGACCGCGCGCATCCGCGCCATCTCGAGAGGCTCGCCTCCGTGGGCCGGCCGCAAGCGGTCGTCGAGGTGAGCGTGCGCGATGCCGAGGGGCGTGCGCTGCCGTGCGGCGAGGTGGGCGAGGTTTGCGTGCGCGGTGACGTGGTGATGGCCGGCTACTGGCGCAATCCCGAGGCGACTTCGGCCGCGTTGCGCGGCGGCCGGCTTTGGACCGGCGATCTCGGCTGCTTCGACGCCGACGGCTTCCTCACGCTGAAGGACCGCAGCAAGGACCTGATCGTGAGCGGCGGCTCGAACATCTATCCGCGCGAGGTCGAGGAAGTGCTGCTGCGCCATCCGTCGGTGGCCGAGGCGAGCGTGGTGGGCCGGCCCGACCCGGAGTGGGGCGAGAGCGTGGTCGCCTTCGTCGTCGCGCGCGAGGCGGCCCCGGATCCGGCGGAGCTCGACCGCCTGTGCCTCGAGCACATCGCGCGCTTCAAGCGACCGCGCGAGTACCGGTTCGTGGACGCGTTGCCGAAGAACAACTACGGCAAGGTGGTCAAGTCGGAATTGCGCCGGATCATCGCGGCGCCGCGCGCGGCGAAGCTAGGATAGCGCGATGCTCTTCCCCGGTTTCCGCCGCGAGTGGATCCGCACGTCCGGTGCGGACATCCACGCGGTGGTCGGCCCGCCCGCGCCGGGCCCCGCGCTCCTGCTGCTGCACGGCTATCCGCAGACCCACGCGATGTGGCACCGCGTCGCGCCGCGCCTCGCGCAGCGCTTCAACGTCGTGGCCACGGACCTGCGCGGCTACGGCGACTCGGCGAAGCCGGCGAGCAGCGCCGACCACGCCACCTATGCCAAGCGCGCGATGGCGCAGGACCAGGTCGAGGTGATGGCCGCGCTCGGCCACGAACGCTTCCTGCTCGCCGGGCACGATCGCGGCGCGCGCGTCGCGCATCGGCTCGCGGTCGACCATCCCGCGCGCGTGCTGCGCATGGCCGTGCTCGACATCGCGCCCACGCTTGCGATGTACGAGCAGACGAACGAGGCGTTCGCGCGCGCCTACTGGCACTGGTTCTTCCTCATCCAGCCCGCGCCGCTGCCCGAGCGCATGATCGGCTGCGATCCCGGGATCGTGCTGCCCGCGAAGATGGGATCGGGCAGCGCGGGCCTCGCGCCGTTCGCGCCCGAAGCGTGGACCGAGTACGCGCGCTGCTTCACACCGGGCATGATCCACGCGAGCTGCGAGGACTACCGCGCGGCCGCCTCGATCGACCTCGAGCACGACCGCGCCGATCGCGCGGCGGGCGTGCGCGTGCGCGCGCCGCTGCTCGCGCTGTGGGGGGCGCGCGGCGTGATCGAGCGCTGCTTCCGCCCGCTCGACGAATGGCGCCGCGTGGCCGATGATGTGCGCGGCCGCGCGCTGCCCGCGGGGCACTACCTGGCCGAGGAGGTTCCCGACCTCGTCGTCGCCGAGCTCGAATCGTTCTTTCTCGAAGCGAAAAAGGAGCTGCATTGAAGACGTATCGCATCGCCGTGATCGCCGGCGACGGCATCGGCAAGGAAGTCGTGCCCGAGGGACAGCGCGTGCTCGAGGCCGCAGGTCGCAAGTTCGGCTTCGCGCTCACCTGGGACGAGAAGCCCTGGAGCTGCGACTACTACCAGAAGCACGGGCGCATGATGCCCGAGGACGGGCTCGACCAGATCCGCAGGCACGATGCGATCTACCTCGGCGCCGTGGGCTTCCCGGGCGTGCCGGACCACGTGTCGCTGTGGGGCCTGCTGATCCCGATCCGCCGCGATTTCCAGCAGTACGTGAACCTGCGACCGGTGCGCCTGATGCCCGGCGTGAAGAGCCCGCTCGCCAACCGCAACCCGGGCGACATCGACTTCTGGGTGGTGCGCGAGAACAACGAGGGCGAGTACTCGAACGCCGGCGGGCGCATGTACGCCGGCACCGAGAACGAGCTCGCCACGCAGCTGTCGATCTTCTCGCGCCGCGGATGCGACCGCATCATGCGCTTCGCCTTCGAGCTCGCGCGCACGCGCACGAAGAAGCACGTCACGTCGGCGACGAAGTCGAACGGCATCTCGATCACGATGCCGTACTGGGACGAGCGCTTCAAGGCCATGGCCGCGAAGTATCCCGACGTGAAGACCTCGCAGTACCACATCGACATCCTCACCGCGAACTTCGTCCTGCATCCCGACTGGTTCGACGTGGTGGTCGGCTCGAACCTCTTCGGCGACATCCTCTCCGACCTCGGCCCGGCGTGCACCGGGACGATCGGGATCGCGCCCTCGGCGAACCTCAACCCCGAGCGCGAGTTCCCGTCGTGCTTCGAGCCGGTCCACGGCAGCGCGCCCGACATCTACGGCAGGAAGATCGCCAATCCGATCGGCCAGATCTGGTCGGGCGCGATGATGCTCGAGCAGCTCGGGCACAAGGACGCGGGCGAGGCGATCGTGCGCGCGATCGAGACCGTGCTGCGCGAAGGCCCGCGCACGCGCGACCTCGGCGGCACCGCGGGCACCGAGGACGTCGGCAAGGCGATCGCGCAGGCGTTGTAGCCCGCGCGGCACGCTCCCCTGTAGGTCGCTCCTCCCGGACGGGGCGCGCCAGGCGCCCCGTTTCATTGGTGCGCGCGAATGGCCACACGCGTCATGTGACATTTCAGGTTCATGCAAGGTAGACTTCAGCTTCGTGAAGGGAATGTGGCCGCGAGTTGACGCAACGCACCTCCGGCTGCCCAAGGAAGGACTAGAAGAGCAGCGAGAGGGGGGGCCAGGCCATGAGAAGGCGCGAATTCCTCGTCGCGGGTGCCACGCTCGCCGCTTCGGCGGCGTTGCCGGCCCGCGCCGCGTATCCCGACAAGCCGGTGCGCTATTTCATCCCGTTCGCTCCCGGCGGCGAGTCCGACATCGGCGCGCGGCTCCAGCAGGTGGTGTACCGCAAGCTCTACGGCCAGGAGCTGGTGGTCGAGTCGAAGCCCGGCGCGGGCGGCGGTCTCGCGTGGTCGCAGCTCAACAACTTCCCGGGCGACGGCTACACCATCATGGGCACGAACCTGCCGCACATCGTGCTGCAGCCGCTCGAGGGCCAGGTCCAGTACAAGACGGACGACATCACCAACGTCCACTTCTATCACTACACGCCCGACGCGATCGTCGTGCGGACCGAGTCGCCGCTGCGCACCTACGGCGACCTCGTCGCTGCGGCCAAGGCGAACCCCGGCGCGTTGAACTTCGCGGGCTCCGGGACCAACTCCGCGAACCACGCGGCCCACGAGCGGTTCAACCACGCCGCCGGCGTGAAGACCACGTACGTGTCGTTCAAGGGCACCGGCGACCTCATCGCCTCGTTGATCGGCGGCCACGTGGACGGCGCGATGTCGTACTCCACGCTCGCGTTGGCGCAGAGGGGCAAGTGCCGCGTGCTCGCGATCGCGACCGACAAGCGCATCCCGCTCTTTCCCGACGCGCCGACGTTCCGCGAGGTCGGCCTCGAGTGGACCGACGGCGCCTATCGCGGCATCGGCGTGCCGAAATCGACGCCCGAGGCGCTGCGCGTGCGCATCTCGTCGATGTTCTCCGCCATCAATCGCGACGCGGATTTCCGCAGGCAGATGGCCGACGGCGGCTTCGAGCTCGTCGACATCGGCTACGACCGCATGGCGGCGTTCATGGAGGAGCGCAAGAAGGCGTACGGGGCCGTCGCCAAGCTGATGGGGCTCGTGCAATAGGACCAGGCACATCGACATGAAGATCGGACATCCGAAGGACTTCTGGGGCGGCGTGCTGTTCGCGGCCCTCGGGCTGCTGTTCCTCGTCATCGCCAAGGGCGTTCCCGGCATCCGCTTGCTACCGGGCTACACCATGGGTACGCCGGCGCGCATGGGACCGGCGTTCTTCCCGTTCTGGCTCGGCACGATCCTCTTCGTCCTCGGCGTCGTCATCGCCGTGCGCGCCGTGCGCAACGCGCACCCGGGCGCGAACGCGGCGCTCGAGCGCTGGTACCCGCGTCCGCTCCTCACCGTGCTCACCGGGATCGTGCTCTTCGGCGTGCTGCTCAAGCCGATCGGGATGCTGCTGTCGGGCATCGTGCTGATCGTGGTCGCGAGCCTCGGGAGCGCGACGTTCAGGTTCAAGTCCGTGATCTTCCTCGCGGTCTTCCTCACCATCTTCTGCGCGCTCGTGTTCGTGATCGGGCTGAAGCTGCCCATCCCGCTCTGCCCCGACGTCGAGGCGCTGCAGGCGTACGGCGTCTGCCGGGCCTAGGAGAACCGCATGGACCTGCTGCACAACCTCGTGCTCGGCTTCGGCGTCGCGCTCACGATGCAGAACCTGATGTACGCGCTGATCGGCTGCCTGCTCGGCACGCTGATCGGCGTGCTGCCCGGCATCGGCCCGGTGGCCACCATCGCCATGCTGCTGCCAGCGACCTTCGTGTTGCCGCCGGTTTCGGCGTTGATCATGCTCGCGGGCATCTACTACGGCGCGCAGTACGGGGGATCGACGACGTCCATCCTCGTGAACCTGCCGGGCGAGGTCTCGTCGGTGGTCACGTGCCTGGACGGCTACCAGATGGCGCGCAAGGGCCAGGCCGGCAAGGCGCTCGGCATCGCGGCGCTCGGCTCGTTCTTCGCCGGCACGGTCGCCACGTTCCTCATCGCGGGGTTCGCCCCGCCGCTCGCGGAGCTCGCGCTCAAGTTCGGCCCCGCCGACTACTTCTCGCTCATGGTGCTCGGCCTCATCGCCGCGGTCGTGCTCGCGCACGGCTCGCTCATCAAGGCGATCGCGATGATCATCCTCGGCCTGCTGCTGGGCCTCGTGGGCACCGACGTGAATTCGGGCGTGGCGCGCTACAGCTTCAATCTGCCCGAGCTCATCGACGGCCTCGGCATCGGCACCGTCGCGATGGGCATCTTCGGATTCTCGGAGATCATCCGCAACCTCGAGCAGGGCGAGGCGCGCGAGATCTTCGCCAAGCGCGTTTCGGGGCTGTGGCCGAACTGGCAAGACATCAAGCAATCGTTTCCGGCGGTGGTGCGCGGCACGGTGCTCGGATCCGCGCTCGGCATCCTGCCCGGCGGCGGGCCGGTGCTCGGATCGTTCTCCGCGTACACCGTCGAGAAGAAGGTCGCGAAGGATCCGTCGCGCTTCGGCAAGGGCGCGATCGAGGGCGTGGCCGCGCCGGAGTCCGCGAACAACGCGGCGGCGCAGACCTCGTTCATCCCGCTGCTCACCCTGGGCATCCCGTCGAATCCCACGATGGCGCTCATGATCGGCGCGATGATCATCCACGGCATCCAGCCCGGCCCGCAGATCATGACCGCGAAGCCCGACCTCTTCTGGGGAATGATCGCGAGCATGTGGGTCGGCAACCTCATGCTCGTCATCCTGAACCTGCCGCTGATCGGCATGTGGGTGAAGCTGCTCACCGTGAAGTACGACTTCCTCTTCCCCGCGATCCTCATCTTCTGCTGCGTGGGCGTGTACTCGATCAGCAACGCGTGGATGGACGTCCTCCTCGCCGCCGCCTTCGGCTTCGTGGGCTACGTGTTCATCAAGCTCGAATGCGAGCCCGCGCCGCTGCTGCTCGGCTTCGTGCTCGGCCCCATGATGGAGGAGAACCTGCGGCGCGCCCTGCTGCTGTCGCGCGGCGACCCGACGGTGTTCTTCACCCGCCCGATCAGCCTCGCGCTGCTCGTCGTCTGCGCGATCCTCCTGGTGCTCGTGGCCGCGCCGAGCATCGCGCGCAAACGCGAGGAGGCGTTCCAGGAGGCGTAGGTCAGCCGAGCGCGCCCTCGACCGCCGCGAGGTCGCGCACGATCGCGTCGGGGCGCACGCCGAGGCGCTCGACCGGCGCCCCGGCGCGGTTCACCCAGATCGCCTGGAAGCCGAAGGACTTGGCGCCCGCGGCATCCCAGCCGTTCGACGACACGAAGCCGACGAGCGCGCGCGGCACGCCGAGCGTCTCCTCCGCGATCCGATAGACCGACGGATCGGGCTTGAAGCGGTGCGCGGGATGCACGGACAGGACGCCTCCGCGGAAGCGCGCGCGCAACCCGTTGTGGTCCACGACCGCGTCGAGCATCTCCGGGTGGCCGTTGGAGAGGATCGCGAGCGGCCGCAGCGCGGCGAGCTTCTCGAGCGCTGCCGGCACCTCCGGAAACGGCGCGAGCACGCGGTATTCGGCGATCAGCGCCGCGCGCGCCGCGTCGTCGGCCTCGAGGCCGAGCGCGTCGAGCGACCAGTCGAGCGCGTCGCGCGTCACGCGGTCGAAGTCCTGGTAGCGGCCCATCAGCGTGCGCAGCCACGAGTACTCGAGCTGCTTGCCGCGCCAGGCGTTGGAGAGCGCCATGCCGCGGCCCGGGAAGAGCGTCTCCGCACGGCGCACCACCGCGTGCACGTCGAACACGGTGCCGTAGGCGTCGAATACGAGGGCGGAGATGCCGGGCGTCATGCGAGCCTCCTCGGGCGCGATGCTACCATTGCGCCTCCTGCACCTGTTTGCGTTTCCGTTCCAAGTCCCCGAAATGCGTTCCGCGTTCCTGCGCTTGGTCGCCGGCCTCGCCGCCGTGCTCGCCCTCCACGTCCAAGCCGATACGTGGCCCTCGAAGCCGATCAGGATGGTCGTGCCGTTCCCCGCCGGCGGCCCGACCGACGTGATGACGCGCGTGCTCGCCGATAAGCTCGGCAACGCGCTCGGCAAGACGGTGATCGTCGACAACAAGCCCGGGGCCGGCGGCGAGATCGGCGCCGACTACGTCGCGAAGAGCCCGCCCGACGGCTACACCTTCGTGATGGCGACCGGCAGCTCGCACTCCGTCGCGCCCTACCTGCAGGCGAAGCCCCTCTACGATCCGGTGAAGGACTTCGCGCCGGTGGTGTGGGTGGGCAATGCCACGAACATCCTGCTCGTCTCGCCCACGCTGCCGGTGAGCAAGTGCGCGAGCTGATCGCCTATGCGAAGGCGCACCCGGGCCAGCTCAACTTCTCCTCGAGCGGCATCGGCAGCGTCGCCCACCTCACCGCCGAGCTCTTCGCGGAGGAGGCGGGCATCCGGCTCACGCACGTCCCCTACAAGGGCACGCAGCAGTCGATTCCCGACCTGGTGTCTGGGCAGGTGGCGATGCTCTTCGACAACGTGATGACCGCCAAGCCCCACGTCGACCAGAAGCGCCTGAAGGGCATCGCGATCTCGTCGCTCGCGCGCTCGCCGCTCGTGCCTGGCATCCCGACGATCGCCGAGTCGGGGCTGCCCGGCTTCGAGAGCTACAACTGGTTCGGCATCTTCGGCCCCGCGGGCACGCCGCAGCCGATCGTCACGCGCGTGAATGCCGAGATGAACGCGATCCTCGAGGATGCGTCGGTGCGGCAGCGTTTCGCGCAGCTCGGCTTCGAGCCGGCGGGGGGCACGCCGCAGGCTTTCGCGGCGATGGTCGCGTCCGAGACGGCGGAGTGGCGCAAAGTAATGCAGGAAGCGCACGTCAAACCGGAGTGAAGAACATGTTCTCGTGGAACTTCCCCTATCCCTCGCAGCGCATGCCCGTCCTGGCGAAGAACGTCGTCGCCACGTCGCAGCCGCTCGCGGCGCAGGCAGGGCTCGCGATGCTCGCCCGCGGCGGCAACGCCGTCGATGCGGGCCTCGCGGCCGCGATCACGCTCACGGTCGTCGAGCCCACCTCGAACGGCATCGGCTCCGACGCTTTCGCGATCCTGTGGGACGGCCAGCGCCTGGTCGGCCTGAACGCCTCGGGGCGCTCGCCGGCGGGATGGACGCCCGAGCGCTTCGCGGGCAAGTCCGCGATGCCGCAGGTCGGCTGGGATGCGGTGACCGTTCCCGGTTGCGTCTCGGCGTGGATCGCGCTTTCGCGGCGCTACGGACGCTTGCCGTTCGAGGCGCTCTTCGAGCCCGCGATCCGTTACGCACGCGAGAGCTTCATGGTGTCGCCGATCACGGCGGCGAGCTGGGCACGCCAGGCGACGAACCTCCGGCAGTTCTCCGAGTTCTGCTGGACCTTCCTGCCGAAGGATCGCGCGCCCTATCCCGGCGAGCGCTTCTACTGCCCGCAGCAAGCCGAGACGCTCGAGGACATCGCCGCGACCAAGGGCGAGAGCTTCTATCGCGGCGCGCTCGCCGAGCGCATCGCGCTCGCGAGCCGCGCCGACCAGGGCGCGATGACGCAGGAGGACCTCGCCGCGCACCGCTGCGACTGGGTCGACCCGATCTGCGTCGAATACCGCGGATACCGGCTGCACGAGATGCCGCCGAACGGGCAGGGCATCGCCGCGCTCGTCGCGCTCGGCATCCTGCGGCACTTCGACGTCGCCGCGTTGCCGGCCGATTCCGCCGACAGCCTGCACCTGCAGATCGAGGCGATGAAGCTCGCGTTCGCCGACGCGTGGCGCCACGTGACCGATCCGGCGGCGATGGAAGTCACGCCCGCGCAGATGCTCGACGATGCGTACCTTGCCGGCCGCGCGAAGGCGATCGACATGAAGCGCGCGTCCACGCCGCAGGCGGGCATCCCGAAGGGCGGCGGCACCGTGTACCTCACGACCGCCGACGAGCGCGGCATGATGCTGTCGTTCATCCAGTCCAACTACATGGGCTTCGGCTCGGGCATCGTCGTGCCCGGCACCGGCATCAGCATGCAGAACCGCGGCTATGGCTTCAACCTCGAGCGCGGCCACCCGAATCTCGTCGGACCGCGCAAGCGGCCTTTCCAGACCATCATCCCGGGTTTCCTCACCCGCGACGGCGAGCCGGTCATGAGCTTCGGCGTGATGGGCGGCAACATGCAACCGCAGGGCCACGTGCAGATCATCGTGCGCCTGGTCGACTACAAGCAGAACCCGCAGTCGTGCTCCGACGCCGCGCGCTGGATCGTGAACAAGGACATGAGCGTGAGCCTCGAGGACGAGGTGCCCGGCGCCGTGAAGGAAGAGCTCGCGCGGCGCGGGCATCGCATCGTGCCGGCCGAGCGTGGCACGTACGCGTTCGGCGGCGCGCAGCTCATCCACCGGCTCGACGACGGCTATTGCGGTGCCTCCGATCACCGCAAGGACGGCTGCGCGATCGGCTTCTAGCGGTGTCTCAGGCGAGCGCTTGCGCGGCGGGCCGCGCGACGATGCGCGGGATGCGCTGCGGCGCCCATTGCGCGACCGCTTGGGCGAGCACGGCGCGCGCATGCGGCCCCTCGGCGGCAGGCTGGCCGAGGAAGCGCAGCGCCGCGTGCAACGCGGGCAGCGGATCGTGCGGGTCGACCGCGAGCGCGAGCGTCTGCTTCGACAGCTTGTGTCCCTCGGCGTCGGTCGCGACCGGCACGTGCAAGTAGCGCGGCGTGGCGAATGCGAGCGCGCGCTGCAGCAGGATCTGGCGCGGCGTCGAGGCGAGGAGGTCGGCGCCGCGCACGACGTCGGTCACGCCCTGCGCCGCGTCGTCGACGACGACCGCGAGCTGGTACGCGAAGAGGCCGTCGCGGCGGCGCACCACGAAATCGCCGATCTCGCGTGCGACGTCCTGCGCGACGCGACCCTGCACGCGATCGTCGAATGCGACGGTCTCGCTCGCCGCGCGGAAGCGCTCCGCACACGTCTCTTCTTGCCCCGGGGGGTGCGCGCGGCACGTCCCCGGATAGATCGCGCCGTCGATGCCGGTGGTTGCGGAGTCCGCGATCTCGCGGCGCGAGCAGCGGCAGCGGTAGACGAGGCCGTGCGCTCGCAGCGTTTCGAGCGCCGCCTGGTACGCGGCCGTGCGTTCGCACTGGCGTAGGATGGCTCCGTCCCAGGCGAGGCCGAAGCGCTCGAGCGCACGCAGGATCGCGTCGATCGCGCCGGGGACGGTGCGCGGCGTGTCCACGTCCTCGATGCGCAGCCGCCACTGTCCGCCGGCCGCGCGCGCATCGAGCCAGCTCGCGACCGCGGCGACGAGTGAACCGAAGTGCAGCGGTCCCGTGGGCGAGGGCGCGAAGCGGCCGACGTAGCTCATGCGGCGCGCCGGCGCCGGCGGACCGCGCGCGCCGGTTTGCGGTCAAACCCGGGCGCCTTACCCCGCCTCGCGCTTCGCCGGCGGTGTCGGAGTAAGCCATCGCTCACGCGCGCCACGGTGCCGGGCGAGGGCTGGCGATCGACGAAAAAGATCAATGCCGTCATGGAGTTCCACCCGCAACCCTACAGGAATCGAGGGGCATGAGCGAACTGCGCCGCGGTACCGAGCGCGGCCTCGCCGACCACGGCTGGCTGCGCTCCCTCCACAGCTTCTCCTTCGCCGACTACTACGATCCGCGCTTCCTCGGGTTCGGCCCGCTGCGCGTGATCAACGAGGATCGCGTGGCGCCCGGCCGCGGCTTCGGCGCGCACAGCCACCGCGACATGGAGATCGTGAGCTACGTGCTCGCCGGTGCGCTCGCGCACCGCGACTCGATGGGCAACGGCTCCGTGCTGCGCCCGGGCGACGTGCAACGCATGAGCGCGGGCACCGGCGTCACGCACAGCGAGTACAACGCGTCACAGTCGGAGCCGGTGCATTTCCTGCAGATCTGGATCGAGCCCGACGCGCGCGGCATCGCGCCCGGCTACGAGGAAAAGCGCTTCGAGGACAGCGCCAAGCGCGGCCGCTTGTGCCTCGTCGCCTCGCCCGACGGGCGCGACGGCTCGGTCACGATGCACCAGGACGCTTTCCTGTACGCCTCGCTGCTCGATGGCGACGACGCGCTCGAGTTCGTGCAGCGCGGCGGGCGGCGCACGTACGTGCACCTGGTCGGCGGCGAGCTCGACGTGGCCGGCGACCGGCTGGTCGGCGGAGACGCCGCGCGCTTCACCGAGCCGGGGCCGATCGCGCTCGCGCATGCGCGCGATGCCGAGGTGCTGCTCTTCGACCTTCCCTGAGGACACGCCCATGAATCCCCTCGCGAGCTTCGCGGCCCTCGCCGGCCGCATCCTGCTGGCGGTGATCTTCCTGGTGAGCGGCTTCGGCAAGATCACGGGCTATGCGGGCACGGAGGCGTTGATGGCCTCGAAAGGCCTGCCGATGCCGGCCATCCTCCTGCCGCTCACGATCCTCACCGAGCTCGGCGGCGCGATCCTGCTCGTGCTCGGGCTCAAGGCGCGCTGGGCGGCGTTGTGGCTCTTCCTGTTCCTCATCCCGACGACGCTGGTGTTCCATGCGTTCTGGGGCATCGATCCGAAGCTCGCGCAGATGCAGCAGATCCATTTCCTGAAGAACGTCGCGATCATGGGCGGCATGCTGATGGTGGTCGCGCTCGGCCCCGGCCGCTACAGCATGGACCGGCGGTGAGCGCGGTTCCCGTCCTCGCGTTCGCCGGCAGCGCCCGGCGCGGATCGCTCAACAAGAAGCTGGTGCACGTCGCCGCCGATTACGCGCGCGCGGCCGGCGCGGCCGTGACGCTCATCGATCTGGACGACTATCCGATGCCGGTCTACCACGGCGACCTCGAGGCCGCCGAGGGCATGCCGGAGAACGGCCGCAAGCTGCGCGAGATCTTCCTCGCGCACGAGGCGCTCATCATCGCCTCGCCGGAGAACAACGCGTCGGTCCCCGCGCTGCTCAAGAACACGCTCGACTGGATCTCGCGGCCGGTGGGCGAGGGCCACGGCCGCGACAGCGGGCTCGCGCCCTACCGCGGCAAGCTCGCCGGGCTGCTCTCCGCCTCGCCCGCACGCTGGGGCGGAACGCGCGGCCTTCCGCACCTGCGCCAGATCCTCGCCTCGCTCGGCGTCACCGTGCTCGGCGCGCAGGTGAGCATCGCCCATGCCGACGCGGCGTTCGACGCGACGGGCGCGCTGCGCGACGAGAACGACCGCCGCGTCGTGGAGACGCTCGCGCGCGCGGTGGTGCGCACCGCCGCGAAGCTGCGCGAGGCGCCCGATCCGCCGCGCATCATGCAGGACTTCTGAGGCTGATTGAGGCGGCCAATCGAAGGAATTGCGATAATTGATTGGCGCGCGGAACCGCCTTCGCGCATGCTGTCGAAGCTCCCATGCGCGAGGTTCAACGATGAGCATCACCACGAAGGCACGTCCGGCGGTCGACATCGGCATTCCCGAAGGGCAACGCGGCGGCATCGCCGACGGCCTCTCGCGCCTGCTCGCCGATACCTACACGCTGTATCTGCAGACGCACAACTTCCACTGGAACGTGAAGGGTCCGATGTTCCAGACGCTCCACCTGATGTTCGAGACCCAGTACAACGAGCTCGCGCTCGCCGTCGACCTCATCGCCGAGCGTATCCGTGCGCTGGGCTTCCCGGCTCCCGGCACCTACGCGGCCTACGCACGCCTGTCCTCGATCGCCGAGATCGAGGGAGTGCCGCCGGCACGCGAGATGATCCGCCTCCTCGTCGAGGGCCAGGAAGCGGTCGTGCGCACCGCGCGCTCGCTCTTCCCGCTCGTCGAGGCCGCGAACGACGAGCCGACCGCGGACCTGCTCACGCAGCGCATGCAGGTGCACGAGAAGACCGCGTGGATGCTGCGCTCCCTCCTGGAGGAATGACATGGCGGTGGTCGAACTCAACCGCGAGAACTTCGAGAAGATCGTGACGACGAGCCCCACGGTGATCGTCGACTACTGGGCGCCGTGGTGCGGACCGTGCCGTGGCTTCGCCCCGGTGTTCGAGCGCGTCGCGGAGAAGAACCCCGACATCGTGTTCGCGAAAGTGAACACCGATGACGAGCAGGAGATCGCGGCGCACTTCCAGATCCGCTCGATCCCGACGCTCATGGTCTTCCGCGAGCAGATCATCGTGTTCTCCCAGCCCGGCGCCCTGCCGCAGAACGCCTTCGAGCAGCTCATCGAGCAGGTGAAGTCGCTCGACATGGACGAGGTGCGCCGGCAGGTGCAGGCGCAGGAAGACCAGCCGCCGCCCGAGGAGCCGCTCGCGCCCAGCGCGTGAGCCGGCAGGGGCGGGGCGCCGCGTAGAATCGGCGCATGGATACGCCCGCCCCCGCGCTGCGCGCCGAGCTGCGCGAGCGCTACCTGCGCGACGAGACCGACGCGCTCGCGGAGCTGCTGCCGCAGGCGCGCCTCGCGCCCGAGGCCGCCGCTCGCGTCCAGGCCACCGCCCGCGACCTGGTCGAGCACGTGCGCGCGCGCCAGCAGGCGCAGGCGGGCATGCAATCGTTCCTCGCCGAGTACGACCTGTCCTCGCAGGAGGGCGTGCTGCTGATGTGCGTGGCCGAAGCGCTGCTGCGCATTCCCGACGCCGCGACCGCGGACAAGCTGATCCGCTCGAAGCTCTCGCAGGGCGACTGGGAGCGCCACATCGGCCGCAATCCCTCGCTGCTCGTGAACGCGGGCACGTGGGGGATGTTGCTCACGGGACGCCTCGTGGGCCTCGATGCGCGCGACACGCGCGGCGCCGGGTCGTGGTTCGCCCGGCTCGCCGCGCGCGTGGGCGAGCCGGTGGTGCGGCTCGCGCTGCGCCAGGCGATGAAGCTGATGGCCGAGCAGTTCGTGATGGGCCGCACGATCGAGGACGCGCTCGAGCGCAGCCGCACCCCCGCGCACGCGCGTTACCGCCACTCGTACGACATGCTCGGCGAGTCGGCCTTCACCGCGAGCGACGCGCAACGCTACTTCGATGCATACGCGGCCGCGATCGACACCATCGGTGCGCATGGCGGCGCGGCCGAGGCGGCGCGCGGCGTGCTCGAGCGCCCGGGCATCTCGATCAAGCTCTCGGCGCTGCACCCGCGCTACGAGTTCGCGCAGCGCGATCGCGTGCGCGCGGAGCTGACCCCGCGCGTCCTCGCGCTCGCCGAGCGCGCGCGCCGGGCGAACGTCGGAATGACGATCGATGCGGAGGAGGCCGATCGCCTCGACCTTTCCCTCGACGTGTTCGAGGCCGTGTTCACCGCCCCGTCGCTCGCGGGGTGGGAGGGCTTCGGCCTCGCCGTGCAGGCGTACCTCAAGCGCGCGCCCCTCGTGATCGACTGGCTCGCGGCCCTCGCGCAGGCGAGCGGCCGGCGCCTGCCGCTGCGCCTGGTGAAGGGCGCCTACTGGGATGCGGAGATCAAGCGCGCGCAGGTGCAGGGGCTCGCGGGATACCCGGTCTACACGCGCAAGGCGAACACCGACGTTTCGTACCTCGCCTGCGTGGCGCGAATCCTGGCCGCGCCGCGCGCGTTCCACGCGCAGTTCGCGACGCACAACGCGCATACCGTCGCGTCGATCCTCGAGCGGGCACGCGGCGGCGTCGGGTTCGAGTTCCAGCGCCTGCAGGGCATGGGCGAAGACCTGTACGAGCACGTGCTCGAGCGCGGGCTCGCATGCCGCGTCTACGCGCCGGTTGGGTCGCACGAGGACCTGCTTCCGTACCTCGTGCGCCGCTTGCTCGAAAACGGCGCGAACGCATCGTTCGTGAATCGCATCGCCGATCCGGCGGTGCCGATCGACAGCGTGGTCGCCGATCCGGTCGCGATCGTCGAGATGCAGGCCGGCACGCCGAACCCGCGCATCCCGTTGCCCGCCAGCCTGTATCGCGACTGGCGCAATGCGGCGGGGTTCGCGTGGGCGGACGAGAACGTGTCGGGCCCCGTGCTCAAGCAGCTCGAGCCGCTGCTCGCGCGCGGCGACTGGCGTGCGGCCCCGCTGGTCGGTGGACGCGCGCTCGAGGGCGAAGAGCGACCGGTGATCGACCCGGCGAACGATCGGGCGATCGGCACGGTGCGCGAAGCAGGCGCCGCGGCGGCAGCGGCTGCGCTGGAGACGGCGCTGCGCGCGACCGTCCCGCCCGGCATCGAGCGGGCGCGCATCCTCGAGCATGCGGCCGAGCTGCTCGAGGCGCGCACCGTCGAGCTGCTCGCGCTCCTCGCGCGCGAGGCGGGACGCACGTTGCCCGACGCGCTGGGCGAGGTGCGCGAGGCGGCCGACTTCTGCCGTTATTACGCGATGCTCGTGCGCCGCCACTTCGCGGCACCGCTGCCGCTGCCCGGCCCGACCGGCGAGGCGAACCAGCTCGTGCTCGCGCCGCGCGGGCCCTTCGTGTGCATCAGCCCCTGGAATTTCCCGCTCTCGATCTTCGTGGGCCAGATCGCCGCCGCCTTCGCCGCGGGCAACCCGGTCATCGCGAAGCCCGCGGAGCAGACGCCGCTGGTGGCCGATCTCGCGGTGCGCCTGCTCCACCAGGCCGGCGTGCCGGTCGATGCGCTCGCGCTCGTGCCCGGCCGCGGGGAGACGGTCGGTGCGGCGCTCGTGGCCGATGCGCGGACCGCGGGCGTGTGCTTCACCGGGTCGACCGCCACGGCGCGTGCGATCGCGGCCGCGCTCGCCGCGCGCGAGGGGCCGATCGTGCCCTTCATCGCGGAGACCGGCGGCCTGAACGCGATGTTCGTCGATTCGAGCGCGCTGCCGGAGCAGGTGGTCTCGGACGCGATCGCCTCGGCGTTCAACAGCGCCGGCCAACGCTGCTCGGCGCTGCGCATCCTGTGCCTGCAGGAGGAGATCGCCCCGCGCGTGCTCGAGATCCTCGCCGGCGCGACCGCGCAGCTGCGACTGGGCGATCCCGCGCGCCTCGCGACGGACGTCGGTCCGGTGATCGACCGCGATGCGGCAGCGATGCTCGAGGCGCACGCGCAGCGCATGGACCGCGCAGCGAAGCTCGTGTGCCGCGCGCCGCGCCCCGCCGATCTGCCGCCGGGTCTCTTCTTCGAGCCGCGCGCCTACGAGCTCGCGAGCCTCGATGCGATCGATCGCGAGGTGTTCGGGCCGATCCTGCACGTCGTGCGCTTCCCGTCCGCCGACCTCGAGCGCATCGTCGACGCGGTGAACGCGAAGGGGTATGGGCTCACCATGGGCGTGCACAGCCGCATCGACGAGACGATCGATCGCGTGCGCGCCCGCGCGCGTGCCGGCAACCTCTACGTGAACCGCAACATGATCGGCGCGACGGTCGGCGTGCAGCCGTTCGGCGGCGAGGGACTCTCCGGCACGGGTCCCAAGGCCGGCGGCCCGCACTACCTGTTCCGCTTCGCGGTCGAGCGCACGTTCACGGTGAACACCGCGGCGGCCGGCGGCAACGCGCAGCTGCTCGCGAGCGCCGAATGAAGTTCGCCCGCGCGCTGGTCGAGGGGCGCCTCATCCGTCGCTACAAGCGCTTCCTCGCCGACATCCAGCTTGCCGACCGCGTGGTCACCGCCGCGTGCCCGAACACGGGATCGATGCTCGGTTGCTGCGAGGCGGGCAACCGCGTGTGGCTCTCCGAAAGCGACAGCCTCACGCGCAAGTATCGCCATACGTGGGAGCTGGTCGAGGTCGGCCGCGTGTTGGTCGGCATCAACACGGGGCTTCCCAACGCGCTCGTGCACGAGGCGATCGCGGGCGGCGCGATCCCGGAGCTGGGCGGCTACGCGAACGTGCGGCGCGAGGTGGCGTTCGGCGAGGAGCGCAGCCGCATCGACCTCGTCCTCGAGCACCCGGGCAAGGCCGCGTGCTACGTCGAGGTGAAGAACGTCACTGCGGCCGCGGCGCGCGGCGTGGCGCTCTTCCCTGACGCGGTGAGCGCGCGCGGCGCGAAGCACCTGCGCGAGCTCATGCGCCTCAAGGCCGCGGGCCTGCGTCCCGTGCAGCTCTACTGCGTGCAGCGCGGCGACGTGAACGAGGTGCGGCCCGCGGACGGGATCGATCCCGAGTACGGCCGCACGCTGCGCGAGGCGCTCGCCGCGGGTGTCGAGGTCATGGCCTATCGCGCGAAGATCACCGCGCGCGAGATCACGCTCGAGAAGCGCATTCCCGTCGTGTGCCCGTGAATGCCCGCACCTACCCTTCCTTGATCTTCGGCACGCCCTTGGGCGGCTTGGCGCCGGAGAGCAGCACGATCATCGCGGTGCCGTCCTCCTTCCACGAGTCGACGGCGTCCTGGAGGATCTCGAGCAGCGTCTCGAACTGGTCGGGATGCGCGGCGAGCAGCGGATCGATCGGCTCGTAATAGAGGACATAGCCCTCGCCGTCGATCCATTCGAGGTCGTTCAGCCCTTCCTCTAGCGCATCCCAGTTGTGGCCGAAGGGCTCGGGAAAGCGCAGCGTCGTCGCGACGTGGTTGAGCAGCTGCTCCTTGCGCGCGATGTTGCTTCCGTCGATGTGGAAGAAAGCGTAGCCCGCGCGCTTCGCGGCCGCGTGCACCGCCTTCGGCGCGAGATGCGAGGGCACGAACCAGACGCCGCCGCGCTTTTCGTCGAGCAGGCCCTGCAACGTGGCGAGCGGCATGGTGATCCCTAGTCGCGGACGCGACGGAAGGTGTTGTAGTGGTCGTCGGTGTAGTAGAACTCGCCGCGCGCTCCCCAGACGATGCGCCGCGCGCCGCGGCTGCGCACACCGGGCGTCTTCACGGTGTACTCGTGGTAGTAGCCCCGGGGATGGCGCGGCAACGCGCCCTCGCGATTGGAGAACACGGCGCCGTCCCGCGCGTACGGAAACGGCCCGCCATGGCGGATGCGCTCGATGGTCTCGCGCGCTTCGCGCGGCAGCTGCGCGTAGGCGACCTCGCCCGCGACGCCGGGCATCGCGCGCTCTGCGCTCGCGCCGGTCGGCACGAGCACCGCCGCGAGCGACACGGCGACGATCGCGAGCAGCGCGCGCAGGCTCATGGCGCCGTCGCTCCGGCCGCGCGCTTGGCCGCGACCTTTTCCTCGAAGCGCGGGGCGAGGATCACGTGGCGCTCGAGCCGGCCCTCGCCGATCTTGTCGACGCCGTCGTGCGCGCTCACCGCGAACACGAGCTTGCGGCCCTCGACCGCCTCCAGGCGCGTGCGCACCTCGACCGTGAGCCCGGGTGGCGTGGCGGCCAGGTGCGAGAGGTCGACGTGCGTGCCGAGCGTCTGCTCGCGCGGCCAGTCGAGATGCGGCTTGATGAGCTCGATGCACGCCCATTCGCACAGCGCGACGAGGTAGCCGGTCGCGAACACGCGCGGCATGAGCTGGAAATCCGGCGCCTCCTCGTAGATGTGCGGCACCGTCTTCGATTCCGGAACCCGGTAGCGGAAGCGGCCCTCGAGGCCCGCGCGCAGCGTCTCCTTCACGGCCTCACTCCTTGGGGCGATGCGGGCAGTCGGGATTCACGCACTCGGCGTAGAGATAGAGCTGGTGGTCGCGGATGGCGAAGCCGCGCTCGCGCGCGACCTTGGCCTGGCGCTTCTCGATCTCGGAGTCGTAGAACTCCTCGACGCGCCCGCAAACCACGCATACGAGGTGGTCGTGGTGGCCGCCCTCGTTCAGCTCGTAGACCGCCTTGCCGCTCTCGAAGTGGTGGCGCACCAGCAGGCCCGCCTGCTCGAACTGCGTGAGGACGCGGTAGACCGTCGCGAGCCCGATGTCCGAATGCTCGTCGAGGAGCTTGCGGTAGACGTCCTCCGCGGTCATGTGGCGGTTGTCGCTGTGCTGGAACAGCGCGAGCACCTTCAGGCGCGGCACGGTGACCTTGAGGCCGGTGCTCTTGAGTTCCTTCGGCTCGCTCATGCCGTGAAGGATACAGCGGAAAGATATAATGCGCGGTCCGTTCCCCGCCGCCCAACCATGCGAATTTCCGCGCTCCTCCTCGTGGCCGCCCTGCTTCCGGCCTGCGTCTACAAGATCGATATCGAGCAGGGCAACTACGTGACCGAGGACGCGGTCGCGAACCTGCGCACGGGCATGTCGAAGGCGGAGGTCAAGCAGGTGCTCGGCACGCCGCTGCTCACCGACATCTTCCACGGCGACCGCTGGGACTACTACTTCAGCAACGAGAAGCGCGGCAAGCAGGTCGCCCACAGGCACCTCGTCGTGCTCTTCAAGGACGACAAGCTCGCGAGCTGGAGCGGAGACGCGAATCCGCCGCGGCAACGGCCGGTGAGCCCCGCCGCGCCGCCGGCCGGCTCGGCCGCGGTGCCGCCGCCGGCGACGGCGCCGGCGTCCAC
>CAYOGL010000007.1:0-37682 GCA_964403515.1 uncultured Burkholderiales bacterium
CCTCGACGATCTCGATCAGCTTGGTGGGATTCGAGTCGAGGTCGACCATGTTGCCGGCCTCTTTCGCCGCCTGCGTGCCGGTGTTCATCGCCACCGCCACGTCGGCCTGCGCCAGCGCGGGCGCGTCGTTGGTGCCGTCGCCCGTCATCGCGACCAGGCGCCCCTCGGCCTGCTGGTCGCGGATGAGCTTGAGCTTCGCCTCGGGCGTGGCCTCGGCGAGGAAATCGTCCACGCCCGCCTCCGCGGCGATCGCGGCGGCCGTGAGGCGGTTGTCGCCGGTGATCATGATCGTCTTGATCCCCATGCGACGCAGCTGGGCGAAGCGCTCCTTGATGCCGCCCTTCACGATGTCCTTGAGCTCGACGACGCCGAGCACCTTGCCGCCCTCGGCCACCACGAGCGGCGTGCTGCCGCGCTTGGCGACCGTGTCGACGATCGCCTGCATCTCGGGCGGGAACGTGCCGCCCAGCGTGGTCACCCAGTCGCGGATTGCGTCGGCCGCGCCCTTGCGGATGCTGCGGCCCTCGACGTCCACGCCGCTCATGCGCGTCTGCGCGGAGAACGGAACGAAGCGCGCCTTGAGCGCCGCGAGGTCGTGGCCGCGGATGTTGAACTTCTGCTTGGCGAGCACGACGATGCTGCGGCCCTCGGGCGTCTCGTCGGCGAGGGAGGCGAGCTGCGCGGCATCCGCGAGCTGTTGCACGCCCACGCCGCCGGCGGGAAGGAAATCCGCCGCCTGGCGGTTGCCGAGCGTGATCGTGCCGGTCTTGTCCAGCAGGAGCACGTCGACGTCGCCCGCCGCCTCGACCGCGCGCCCGGAGGTCGCGATGACGTTCGCGCGCAACGTGCGCCCGAGGCCCGCGAGGCCGATCGCGGACAGCAGCCCCCCGATCGTGGTCGGGATGAGGCAGACCAGCAGCGCGACCAGCACGGTGACGGTGACCGCGTTGCCCGCTTTCGTGACCGCCACGGAATAGATCGAATAGGGCAGCAGCGTCACGGTGGCGAGCAGGAAGACGAGCGTGAGGCCGACCAGCAGGATCTCGAGCGCGATCTCGTTGGGCGTCTTCTGCCGGCGCGCGCTCTCGACCATCGAGATCATGCGGTCGAGGAAGGACTGCCCCGCCTCCACCGTCACGCGCACGACCAGCCAGTCGGAAAGCACGCGCGTGCCGCCGGTGACCGAGGAGAAATCGCCGCCCGATTCACGGATCACGGGCGCCGATTCGCCGGTGATGGCGGACTCGTCCACCGAGGCCACGCCCTCGACCACCTCGCCGTCGGCGGGGATGAAGTCGCCCGCCTCGACGATGAACACGTCGCCCTTGCGCAGCGTGGTGGACGGGGCGAGGGTGCGCGAGGCGGTCCTCGAGGCGCTCGCGAGCTTCTTGGCCATCACGTCGCGCTTGGCCGAGCGCAGCGCGTCGGCCTGCGCCTTGCTGCGGCCCTCGGCGATCGCCTCGGCGAAGTTCGCGAAGAGCACCGTGATCCAGAGCCAGATCGAGACGGCGAGGATGAAGCCGGGCGTGGCTTCCGCCTTGCCGGTGAGGGCCTCGATCCAGAGGATGGTGGTGAGGATGCTGCCGAGCCAGACGACGAACATCACGGGATTGCGCCACTGGTGCTGGGGCAGGAGCTTCACGAACGAGTCGATCAGCGCCTGCCGCAGGATGTTCGGCGTGACCAGCTTGCGCAGCGCCGTGCCGCCCGAGGTGGGCGCGAAATGCGGAACGGGGATGCTCATGGGTCTTTCTCGCGATGCGGTCAGAAGCCGCCGTAGAGGGTGAGATGCTCGACCACGGGGCCGAGGGCGAGTGCGGGCACGAAGGTCAGGGCTCCGACGACCACCACGACGCTCGCGAGCAGCACGACGAAGAGCGGCCCGTGCGTGGGCAGCGTGCCGAGGCCGGGCGGCACGGTCTTCTTCGCGGCGAGTGCGCCGGCGATCGCGAGCGTCGGGACCGCGAGCCAGTAGCGCGCGAAGAGCATGCAGATGCCGAGCGCCGTGTTGTAGAACGGCGTGTTCGCGGACAGCCCGGCGAACGCACTGCCGTTGTTGTTGCTCGCCGACGAGAAGCCGTAGAGGATCTCGGAGAAGCCGTGCGCGCCGGGGTTCGCCACGCCGGCGCGCCCCGGATCGACGAGCACCGCGAGGGCGGTGCCGACGAGCGCGAAGAGCGGCGGCACGAGGAGCGTCACCACCGCCATCTTCATCTCGAAGGCGCCGATCTTCTTGCCCAGGTACTCGGGCGTGCGGCCGATCATGAGGCCGGCGACGAACACCGCCACGATGGCGAAGATCAGCATCCCGTAGAGGCCGGACCCCACCCCGCCGAAGATCACTTCCTCGAACTGGATGAGCCACATGGGCACCAATCCGCCGAGCGGCGTGAACGAGTCGTGCATCGCGTTCACCGAGCCGTTCGAGGCCGCCGTGGTGACCGTCGCCCAGAGCGCCGAATTCACCACGCCGAGGCGCACTTCCTTGCCTTCCATGTTGCCGCCGGGTGCGATGTCGGAGACCGTCTGGTCGGCGCCGGCCTTCGCGAGCAGCGGGTTGCCGCGGTACTCGGCCCATTCGCACACCGCGAGCATCGCGACCAGCAGCACGGTCATCGTGGCGAGGACCGCCCAGCCCTGGCGCGTGTCGCCGACCATCCTGCCGAACGTGTAGCAGAGCGCCGCCGGAATGAGGAGGATCGAGAGCATCTCGAGGAAGTTCGAGAGCGGCGTCGGGTTCTCGAACGGGTGCGCCGAGTTCACGTTGAAGAAGCCGCCGCCGTTCGTGCCGAGCTGCTTGATGGCGATCTGCGAGGCGACCGGGCCGAGCGCGATCGATTGCTCCTTGAGCGTGGCCTTCTCCGTGACCGGGTTGCCCTTCTCGTCCTTGACGGGCTGGCCCGCGCCGTCGAGCTTCGGGTTGTCGTAGTCGAAGCTCTCCGTGAGCGTGGCCGAGGGGTAGGCCGAGAACGTCTGCGGCATCCCCTGGCTCACCAGCGCGATCGAGAGCACGAGCGAGAGCGGCAGGAGGATGTAGAGCACGCTCCGGGTCATGTCGACCCAGAAGTTGCCGATGGCGTTCGCGCTCTTCCTCTGGAACCCGCGGATGAACGCGACCAGCACCGCCATGCCCGTCGCGGCCGACACGAAGTTCTGCACGGTGAGCGCGAGCATCTGGGTGAGATAGCTCATCGTCGACTCGCCGCCGTAGCCCTGCCAGTTCGTGTTGGTGATGAAGCTGGTGGCGGTGTTGAACGACGCGTCGGGCGACACGGCCGGGAAAGCCGCGGGATTGAGCGGCAGCCAGTTCTGCACGCGCTGCAGCGCGTAGACGGCGAGGAAGCCCAGCAGGTTGAAGACCAGCATCGCGACCGCGTACTCCGTCCACGGCATGTCGCGCGCGGAATCGACGCCGCAGATGCGGTAGAACCCGCGCTCCACGGGCGCGCCCCAGCGGTTGAGCACCGCGGACTCGCCCTCGTAGATGCGGGCCATGTACGCGCCCAGCGGCTTGGCGAGCGCGAGCAGCACGACGAAATAGAAGGCGATCTGCACGTAGCCGTTGGCGATCATCAGAATTTCTCCGGCACGAGGAGCGCGACCAGCAGGTAGAAGAAGACGGCGACGGCGAAGAGCCCGGCGAGCGCGTAGATGAATTCCATCACGGCCTCCGCAGGCGCTCGCAGCCGCGCACGAGGACGACGGTGAGCGCGAAGAAAGCCACCCCCGCGGCCACGAAGAGGATGTCCATGATCATGTCGCTGTCCCTTCCGCCGGCAAGGAGACCCGGCGATTCAAGAGGCGCCACTGTAGACGGGCGCGCATAAAGACGGCGTAGAAGTCGCCGCCCGCAGCATCAACGATTCGTAAACGCGCTGCGCAAGACGACGACGAACGAACGCTACGCCCTGTGCCGAGCAACGCGTTGCCGGGAGTCAACGCGTTCCGGCTCGTCGTCGATGGGCGGCAGGCGAAAGGTGCGCTCGATCGCGATCACCAGCAGCCAGTTGGCGAGCGACACGGCGTAGACGATGATGAATGCACGCAGCATGGGCCGAAATCCGGTATCCGGTTGCCTCGCCGACAGCATCCCGCGCTCGATGTAAAAATCCCGTAAATGTTGCGCGCCGCGGCGTATCGGCGGCGTAAATGCGCCTAAACTGCGCGCCATGAACGACCTGAGGCCCGACCCCGAGGCGCTCCTCGCACGCGTGAAGCGCGAGGAGTCCGCCGCCGCGCGCGGCAAGCTCACGGTGTTCTTCGGCGCCTCGGCCGGAGTCGGCAAGACGTTCGCGATGCTGATGGCGGCGCGGCGAGCGCGCGACGAAGGGCGCGAGGTCGTGGTCGGCGTGGTCGAGACGCACGGTCGGACCGACACCGCCGCGCTGCTCGAAGGCCTCGAGGTGCTTGCTCCGAGGAGCGTCGAGCACAAGGGCCGCACGCTCGCCGAGTTCGACATCGATGGCGCCCTCGCGCGCCGTCCGCGCGTGATCCTGGTCGACGAGCTCGCGCACACCAACGCGCCCGGCTCCCGCCACCCCAAGCGCTGGCAGGACGTCGAGGAGCTGATCGGCGCCGGCATCGACGTCTTCACCACGCTCAACGTGCAGCACCTCGAGAGCCTGAACGACGTCGTCGGCGGGATCACCGGCATCAAGGTCTGGGAGACGGTGCCCGACACGTTCTTCGATAAGGCCGACGACATCGTCCTCGTCGACATTCCGGCCGACGAGCTGCTCAAGCGTCTCAAGGAGGGCAAGGTCTACCTGCCCGAGCAAGCGGAGCGCGCGGCCGGCCACTTCTTCCGCAAGGGCAACCTCATCGCGCTGCGCGAGCTCGCGCTGCGCCGCACCGCCGACGTGGTCGAGGGCGACGTGCGCCAGTACCGCTCGGACCAGGCGATCGGCGCGGTCTGGAAGACGCAGGCGCGGCTGCTGTGCTGCATCGGCCCGCGCGCCGGCGCCGAGCAGGTGGTGCGCAATGCGGCGCGGCTCGCGCAACAGATGGGCGTGGAATGGCGCGCCGTGTACGTGGAGACGCCGCAGCTGCAGCGGCTTGCGGCGCCCGAGCGGGAACGGATCCTGCGCGTCGTGCGCCTCGCGCAGGATCTGGGCGCGCAGACCGCGATCCTCACGGGCAACCGGGAGGTCGAGGCGATCGTCGACTACGCGCGTGCCGAGAACATCGGCACGGTCGTGGTCGGCCGCGGGCCCCGCACGTGGCTCGCATGGAAGCGCAGCATGAGCGATGCGATCGCGGCGGCCGACGACGACCTCGACGTGTTCGAGATCGGTCGCGGGGCCCACGACGCGGGCGCGCCGATCGCCCAGCGCGTCGCACCCGAAGCGCCGGAGAGCGAGGCGAAGGTCCGCGACCGCAAGCGCCGCTACGTCGGCACCTTCATCGTCTCGTGCATGGCCACTGGAGCGGCCGCGCTGCTCTACCCGATCTTCGAGCTCTCGAACATCGTCATGGTGTTCCTGCTCGCCGTGGTGCTGGTCGGCGTGAGCTGGGGCCGCGGGCCGGCGATCCTCGCGGCGGTGCTCAACGTGCTCGCATTCGACTTCTTCTTCGTGCCGCCGCGCTTCAGCTTCGCCGTGAGCGACGCGCAATACGTGCTCACGTTCGGCGTGATGCTCGCGGTGGGCCTCATCACCGGTCAGCTCACGGCGGGCGTGCGCTACCAGGCGCGCGTGGCCGGGTATCGCGAAGCGCGCGCGCGGACGCTCTACGAGTTCTCGCGCGACATCGCGGGGCTGCTCACGCTCGCGCAGGTCATCGAGACGGCGGAAACGTTCATGGCGCGCGCCTTCCGGGCGCACGTGGCCATCCTCGTTCCCGATGCCGCCGATCGGCTGAGTTCGCCCACGGGCAAGCCGCTCGGCAATCCGATGGATGCGGCCGCCGCCCAATGGACCTACGAGCGCTCGCAACCGGCCGGCGCGGGCACCGACACGCTCCCCGGCAACGACTTCCTCTTCCTGCCGCTGAAGGGCCCGATGCGCACGCGCGGTGTGCTCGCCATCCGTCCCCAGCACAGCCGCGATCTCCTGATCCCCGAGCAGATGCGCCAGTACGAGACGTTCGCCACGCTCACCGCGATCGCGCTCGAGCGCGTGCACTACGTCGAGGTCGCGCAGGACGCGCTGGTGAGCATCGAGAGCGAGCGGCTGCGCAACTCGCTCCTCGCCGCGCTCTCCCACGACCTGCGCACGCCGCTCGCGGCGCTGCTCGGCCTTTCGGAGACGATCGCGCTCACGCAGCCGCCGCTTTCGGCACAGCAGGCGGACATCGCCCGCACCATGACGGAGGAGACCAAGCGCCTCATCTCGCTCGTGAACAACCTGCTCGACATGGCGCGCATCCAGAGCGGCGAGGTGAGGCTCGACCTGCAGTGGCATTACATCGGGGAGGTGATCGGGACCGCCCTGCGCGCCGTGCGTGCGCCGCTCGAGCCGCGCGCGGTCACGGTCGACGTGCCCGCGGACCTGCCGCTCGTGCAGATGGACGCGGTGCTGATCGAGCGCGTGCTCGTGAACCTGCTCGAGAACGCCGCGAAGTACACGCCGTCCGACGCGCACCTGAGGATCGCAGCGCACACCGCCGACGGCAAGCTCGAGGTGAGCGTGGAGGACGACGGGCCCGGCATCCCGGCCGGCAAGGAAGAGGCGATCTTCGAGAAGTTCACGCGCGGCCACGCCGAAGGCGCGCAGGGCGGCGTGGGGCTGGGGCTCGCGATCTGCCGCGCGATCGTGCAGGCGCACGACGGGACGATCCTCGCACAGGCGGGGCGCGAACGCGGCGCGCGGTTCGTGTTCACCTTGCCGCTCGGCAAGCCGCCGGAGGTGTCGGAGCGGTGAGTGCGCCCGTGGCCCTCGTCGTCGAGGACGAGCCGCAGATCCGGCGCTTCGTGCGCACCGCGCTCGAGGCCGAGGGCTGGACGGTGCACGAGACCGACACCGTGTGCCAGGGCATCGTCGACACCGGCACGCGCAAGCCGGACCTCGTGATCCTCGACCTCGGCCTTCCCGACGCCGACGGCGTCGATCTCATCCTGCAGGTGCGCGGGTGGTCGTCGGTGCCGATCATCGTGCTCTCGGCGCGCGCGGCCGAGAACGAGAAGATCCGCGCCCTCGATGCGGGCGCCGACGACTATCTCACCAAGCCCTTCGGCGTGGGCGAGCTGCTGGCGCGCGTGCGGGCCACGGTGCGCCGGCGCCGGCAGCCCGCGGGCGAGACGAGCAAGGTGTTCCGCTTCGGCGCGGTCGAGGTCGATCTCGAGTCGCGCCGCGCGAAGCGTTCCGGCGCCGACGTGCACCTCACGCCCGTGGAATTCCGGTTGCTGTCGCTGCTCGTCGCCAACGCCGGCAAGGTCCTCACCCATCGCCAGATCCTGCGCGAGGTGTGGGGGCCCGCGGACAGCGAGCATCACCACTACGTGCGCGTGTACATGGGTCACCTGCGCCAGAAGCTCGAGGACGACCCGGCGCAACCCAAGCACCTCCTCACCGAGACCGCCGTCGGCTACCGCCTCGTGGTGTAGGGCCAGTGGTTTGCGCGATTCGCGACGCCATTTCCGTAACGACGGCGAGAGGGACTCGCTCGCGCAGGGGACCCATCGCCGCCTGGGCGCGCCTTTTCCAGCCCGGGCCTCGACCGAGGAGCTCCGCCCACCGGGCCAGCACATCGTCCCGCCGGTAAGCGTCGAGAGCTTCGAGCAGCGCCGCCGCCTGGCTCAAGTCCTGCATCGCCTTCTGCGGAAGATCCTTGCGGCGTTCGGCGAAAACCAGAAGCTTGTGGAGCGCGAACCGTACCGCGTCGGGGATGTTCACGATGGTCGAGCCGAGCGCGCTGATGACCGCTGCTTGTTGAACGTCCTCGAGCAGGAACTCCAGGAAACGAAGCGGCTTCAGCGGAATGCCGAGGCCGGGGTGCTCGACGACGCTCTCGTTCCCGCCGAGCATCGGGGTGAGGAAATCGACGCGCAGGTGCTTGTCGGCCTTGTTGATGAACGTGGCAGTCGTCTCGCCCGCACGAAAGCCGGGCACGGGCAAGAAACCCGACTCGAGGCTCTCCAAGGCATCGCGGGTGGCGATTTCGAGGTTCGCCGGCAGGGCGAGCTCCATGCGGTTGCCGGCGTGGGCGAGGCCGACGTCCTGCGTTCGGGACAAGTCGCCCCAACTCACACCCAGCGCGTTTCCCATCGCGAGGAACGCGTGGGTTCCGACGAGAAGGCCGCCCGCGTGAAAGAACCCGATCTCGTTCAGGCGGCGGATGATCCGATAATGGACTGGAGTCTCCGATGCGCATCCCAGCGCGATCGCGGCCTTCGCGGCTGCGGCCGTGCTCACGTCGGACTTGTCTCTGGCCGCGTTCACCAGCTCGGCGAGCCGCGGGCCGTCCGGCCCCACGAACAGTTGCCGCAACTTGCCGGTCCCCGTTTCCGTGTACTGGTAGTACCAGTAAGTCGAGCCGCGCACACGTTTCCTGTTGAAGGACCCGCTCAGGTTCCTCACCGAACGCGCCACGTCCTGCTCGCGGCTGATTTCAAAGATTTCCGCGTACGCCGATTGCGCGGCGGAACTCAGGGACTTGTAGGGCATGCCGCTATACTAGGCCGGGTGATCCCCTAGTATACCTTGGTATACTAGGACGCGCACAAATTAGTATAACCCGGCCACGCCGATCCACCGTTCCGGCATTCAGGAGGCTCGCGGCACGATGAGCGCAACATCCGCTGGCGCATGGCAGGAAGCGATCTTCCGGGTGCTCAAGGAAGGCGGCGTGCGCCAGGTCGCCTACGTTCCCGACGCGGGCCATGCGCACGTGATCCGGCGCGCGATCGCCGATCCGGACATCGAGGATGTCGTGCTCACCACCGAGGAGGAGGGAGTCGCGCTCGCGTGCGGCGCATGGCTCGGCGGCGAGCGCGCGGTGCTCCTCATGCAGAGCAGCGGCGTGGGCAACTGCGTGAACATGCTCTCGCTGCTGCGCTCGGGCGACTTTCCGTTCGTCGCGCTGGTGACGATGCGCGGCGAGTACGCCGAGTTCAATCCGTGGCAGGGACCGATGGGCAAGGCCACGCAGGGCGCGCTCGAGCTCATGGGCATCCACGTGATGCGCGCCTCGCGTCCCGAGGAAGTCGCCGAGATCGTGGGCGCGGCGCTCGACGCGGCGTTCGAGGCGGGCGAGAAGGTCGCGGTGCTGCTCGGCCAGAACCTCGTCGGGCGCAAGAAGTGGGTGCGCGAATGAACGGCGCGTGGGAATCGAAGCGCGTGCCGCGGCGCGAGTTCGTCGCGAAGCTCCTCGCGGGCATTCCCGAGGCGCTCGTCGTGACGGGGCTCGGATCTCCCGCGTACGACGCGTTCGCCGCGGGCGATCGCGACCGCAACTTCTACCTGTGGGGCGCGATGGGCGGTGCGGCGCCGCTCGGCCTCGGCCTCGCGCTCGCGCAACGCGACCGTCCGGTCGTCGTGATCACCGGCGACGGCGAGTTGCTCATGGGCATCGGCAGCCTCGCCACCATCGGCGTGAAGCAGCCGAAGAACCTCGCGATCGTCGTGCTCGACAACGGCCATTACGGCGAGACCGGCATGCAGCGCAGCCACTCGAGCCTGGGCACCGATCTCGTGGCCGTGGCCAAGGGCTTCGGCATCGCGAGCTCGCTGCGTACCGCGAGCGTCGACGACTGCGGCGCCATCGCGCGGCGCATCAACGCACGCGCGGCGCCGACCTTCGTGCAGGTCCTCATTGAGCCGGACGAGCCGCCGCGCCTCCTGCCGCCGCGCGACGGGCCCTACCTCAAGAACCGCTTCCGCGCCGCCCTCGGCCTGAAGCCGTTCTGAATTTGGGGGCCCTTAATTTCGCATCGTGCTGACTGGGGTCTGTCCCCAAATTGCGGGCGCGGGCGTGGGCGAGGTCGAGGCCGATCGAGAGGGCGATGACGATCGGGCCGAAGAGGCCCGCGGGCACGAAGGCGGCCCACTCCACGCCCGTCACGTCCCAGACGAAGCCGCCGAGCACCGGGGTGACGAGCGCGCACAGGTAGCTGATGGCGAACATCGCGGCGGAGAGTCGGTGCACGTCGTGCGGCTCGACCAGCAGCGGCGGCAGCGCGAGCGAGAGGATGAGGATGAACGCGGTGCAGAATCCGAGGAGTCCCGCCCACATCACGACCCACGCCCCGTGCATCGTGATCAGGCCCGTCACACCGATGGTCGAGAGCACGCCGAGCATGAAGAACGGCCAGCGGCGCAGCGTGAGGCGGCGCGCGAACCCGAGCATGATCATCGACGCGGGGATCTGCATCCAGTTCATCGCCGAGAGCGCGGGCCCCGTGAGCTCGGGCCTTCCCATGGCGTGCAGATAATCGGGCAGGAACGCGACACTCGCGAAGTACAGGCTCGAGCAGCCGCCCGAGATGAGCCCGAGGCGCCAGGTGAGCGCCGAGCGCCAGTCGGGCCACCAGCGACGCCGCGTTCCCGCGGGAATCGTCGTCGCGTGCGGCGCGTCGTGTCCGCGGTAGACGAGCGCGAGCGCGGCGATCGCGAAGAGCGGGATCGACCACGCGACCAGGCTCCAGCGCCAGCTCCCGTGCACGAGCGGCAGCACGACGGGAATCGTGAGCGATGCGGAGAGCGCCTCGCCCACGAGGAGCCCGTTCGAGTAGACCGCGGTGCCGAGCGCGATCCGCTCGGGCACCCATTCGCGCACGATCGTGGGCAGCGCCGGCTGCAGGATCGAGATGCCGACCCCCATCGCGAAAGTCGCGGCGAAGAGTGCGACCGTGTCCGGCGCCGCGCCGCGCAGCGCCGAGGCGAGCCCCGCGATGACGATCCCCGCGATGATCACGAAGCGCGCGCCGAGCCGCGCGATGAGGAACGACCCGGGCACCGCCGCGAAGGACAGCAGCAGCACGGGCAGGCTCGCGAGCGCTCCGACCTCGGTTTGCGTGAGGCGCAGGCTCGCGTGGATCGCCGGGATCACCGGCGGGATCGCGAGCACCGTGAGCCGCAGGCAGATGCCGAAGAGCCAGAGGAGCGCGAGCGCCTTCGCGTCCGATCGCGGCAAGGCCGCCTCAGCCACGGCCGTGCATCAGGCGGTTGATGAGCGGCGTGAGCACGAGCAGCACGAGCCCCGCGCCGATCGAGCTCGCGACGAGGAACGTGTAGAGCGGGATCCCCGATCCCTTGAGCAGCTCCTCGAGCACGCCGGCGAGATAGTTGGCCGCCGCGTTGGCGAGGAACCAGATGCCCATCATCAGCGCGGCGACCCGCGCGGGCGCGAGCTTGGTGACCATCGACAGGCCGACCGGCGAGAGGCACAGCTCGCCCGCCGTGTGCAGCAGGTAGGCGAAGAAGAGCCACTGCGGCCCCACCTTGCCGATCGCGTCCGCGCGCGTCTGCGCGATCGCGAGCACGACGAAGCCGAGGCCGAGGATGATGAGCCCGAGCGCCATCTTCGCGGGCGTGGGCAGCGCGAAGCGCGAGCGGTCGATGCGCAGCCACATCGCGGCGAACGGCAGACCGAGCACGAAGATCGCGAGCGGGTTCACGGCCTGGAAGTACGAGGCGGGCATCTCCCAGCCGAGGATGTGGCGCTCGGTCTGCTGGTCGGCGAACAGGTTCATGGTGCCGCCCGCCTGCTCGAAGCCCATCCAGAAGAACACGACGAAGAAGCCCATGACGAAGATCGCGACGATGCGGTGCCACTCCTCGCGGGTGAGCGGCGCGTCGCTCGCGGCATCGGCGCCGTGGAGGCGCCCGCTCGCGAACCACGCGACCGCGATCACGATCGCGACCACCGCGAGCTTGCCCACGCCCTCGAGCGCGTGCCATGCCGGTCCCGCGAGCTGCCACGCGCCCAGCACCGCGTAGACGAACGGGATGGTGGCCAGCGCCATCACGATCACCTGCACCCAGTCGCGCCGCTCGAGGCGCTCGCGTCCGGGTGGAAGTCCCGCGCTGCCGAGACGGTGCTGGCCCAGCACGAACTGCGCGAGGCCGAGGCACATGCCCACGCCCGCCGATGCGAAGCCGTAGTGCCAGCCGATCTTCTCCCCGAGCGTTCCGGCCACGAGCGGCGAGAAGAACGCGCCGAGATTGATGCCCATGTAGAAGATCGTGAAGCCGCCGTCGCGCCGCGGATCGTGCTCGCGATAGAACGCGCCGAGGATCGTGGTCACGTTCGGCTTGAAGAAGCCGTTGCCGGTGACGAGCAGGCCCAACGCGAGATGCAGCAGCGGCGGGAACGCCATCGCGAAGTGCCCGAACGCCATGGTGAGGCCGCCGATCAGCACCGCCTTGCGCTGCCCGAGCCAGCGGTCCGCGAGCCAGCCGCCGACGATCGGCGAGATGTACACGAGGCCGGTGTAGGTCGCGTAGAGCTCGAGCGCATCGGCGCGCGCGTAGCCGAGCGCGTTCACGAGGTAGAGCACGAGGAGCGCGCGCATGCCGTAGTAGCTGAAGCGCTCCCACATCTCGGTGAAGAAGAGCGTCGAGAGCGCGCGCGGCTGGCGTTCGCGCGGCGCGGTGTCCGGCGCGAGCGCGGCGGGGGAGGAAGCGGCCATGGAGATCGGATCGAGGCTCGTCGTGCAGCGGCGACGATAGCAGGAAATGCGGCGGCTGCCGAAGCGCGTGGGCCGTTCGGAGCGTGCGCACCCGCGCGGGGGAACGGGCCCTGCGGCGGCCGCATCTACCCGGTTGGCCTCAATCGCAAAGGGGGCGTCCCATGCCCACGACCCATCGCCTGCATCACGGACCCGGCGTATCGCCGCTCGTCGCATGGCTCGTCAGCGGCTTCGTGGCCGGCGCGCTCGCCGTGCTCATCTTCCACCAGGGCGCGCTCGCCGTGCTGCACGCGCTCGGCGTGACGCCCGCCGCCCCGTACTCGATGAAGGCCACCGCGCCCTTCGGCGTGCCGGCCGTGTGGTCCTATGCGTTCTGGGGTGGCGTGTGGGGCGTGATCGGCGCGGCGCTCTTCCGCCGCATGGAGCCCGGCCCGCTCATCCTCACGATGCTGGTGTTCGGCGCGATCGCGCCCACGCTCGTCGCGTGGTTCGTCGTCGCGCCGCTGAAGGGCGCGCCGGTCGCGGCGGGATTCCACGCCGCGGGAATGGCGACCGGCCTCATCGTGAACGCGATGTGGGGCCTCGGCACCGGCCTCGGCCTCGCGCTCTTCGGCCACCGCGCGGCGCTGCGCCGCTGAGCGATCGCCTCAGCGGTCGGGGTGCGCCTCGGGATGCTCGGGGCGGCCCTGTTCGTGCCGCTGCTGTGCCGGCGCTGCGCGTTGCTCCTGGCGTTGTGCCTGCGCCGGCGCGGCGCGTTGGTCGTGGTACTGCGGCTGTGCCGGCGCCCCGCGCTGCTCGTAGCGCTGCGGCTGCGCGGGCATCGCGCGCTGCTCGTGATAGCGCTGCGGCTGCGCGGGCATCGCACGCTGCTCGTGGTATCGCTGCCCCTGCGCGGGAACGGCGTGCTGCTCGTAGCGGGGACGCACCGCCTGGTCGCGCGGCTGGTAGCGGTAGTTGCGCTGGGCGAGGCGCGCCTGGTCCTCGACGACGTGCGGGTAGCGTTCGCCGCTGAAGCGCTGCTGGTACGACGGCAGCGGCGCGGCCCGCGGCACGCGGCCGTGGTCCCAATGTTCCCAGCCGCGATGGCGCTCGGCCCACTCGTGGCCCCAGTGCTCGTGCCAATGCGGCGGCTCGTTCACCGCCCAGCCGTAGAAGAACGGCGGCGGCGCGCGGTAGTAGCGCACCGGCACGCGCAATACGTAGAGCGGCACCGCGTCCGGCGACACCAGGTACCACGGCCCGTTGTACCACGTGCTCTCGTACCAGTTGCCGTCTTGGAAGATCCAGTACAGCCCGTCGTAGAAGAAGTAGTTCGCGCGCAGCCCCGGCGCGTAGTACACCGGATAGCCGGGGACAGGCACCAGGCGGGGATACGCCGGCACGTTGATGCCGATGCTCACGCCGGGCGCGGAGAAGCCGAAGCTCACCTGAGCGGCGGCGGGAAGCGTGGCGATGGATGCGAGCGCGAGGCAGACCAGCAGGATCAGGGAACGCATGGCAGTTGTCCTCCCGGGTGGGTCAGACTAGTCTCATCGGGGCGCGATGCATTGCCGGCGGGCAAGCAGACCGCTTGCCCCGCGCGGCGGCGCGGTTAGAATGGCCGCAAAGCACGCGCGGAGAAAACCATGTACAAGCGCATCCTGCTGGCGTACGACGGCTCGGAACCGGGCCAGAAGGCCCTGCTCGACTGCGACGAGATCGCGCAGCTGAACAAGGCGGAGCTGCACCTCATCGCCGTGATGCCGCCGCCGGCGGCGCTCATCGGGGGCGAGGGATTCGTCTACGACGTGCAGCGCGAGGACGAGGAGCGCAAGCGCTACCAGGACATCCTGCAGGAAGGCCTGCGCCGGCTCGAGGCCTCGGGACGCGGCGTGCGCGGCGAGGTGGTCGTGGGCGACGCGGTCGACGAGATCACGCGCTACGCGGAATCGATCGACGCGGACCTCATCGTCGTCGGCCACAAGCACCTCAAGAGCTGGGCCGCGCGCTGGTGGCGCGGCTCGGTGTCGAAGAGCCTCATCGAGCACGCGCCCTGCAGCGTGCTGGTCGCGATCACGAAGTGACGCGGGCGGGCAAGGGCCCGTCACCCTCACCGCAGCCCTCTCCCAGTGGAGAGGGAGAGCGTCATGCATCACCAGCCGCGATGGTGCTCGCGCCACTCATGGCGCTCGTGCCACTCGTGCTCGCGCCACTCGTGCTCGCGCCATTCGTGCGCGCGCCAGCCGTTGTGCCAGCCGCGGTCGTGCCAACGCTCCGAGTACACGACGGTCGGCCCGTAGTAGACGGGCGGGGCCGGTGCGTAGACGGGCGCCGGCTCGTAGTACACCGGCGCGGGTGGCGGCGCATAGTAGCCGCCGTCGTAGTAGTAGCCGTTCGAGTCGGCCGCGATGCTCGAGCCGATCACGGCGCCGAGCACGCCGCCCACCGCCGCGCCGTCGCGACCGCCGGCGCTGTGGCCGATGGCCGCGCCGATGCCGCCGCCGATGAGCGCGCCGGCGAGCGGGTCGGCCGCCGCCGCCTGCGTCGAGAAGACCGCCGCCGCGAGGGCGGCCGCTGCCGTGGCGATCACCAGGGGTTTCTTGGACATTTGCTTCTCCTTGCGTTGTAGACGTCCTGCCGATTCTGACCCGGTCCCCCGCGGCCCGTGCCGCCGGGTTCCTTGCCGTTTGTAACGGCCGTCCCCGCGATCGGTGGTCCCCGTAAACACCCCGTTACACTTTCGTTCACGCGTGTCGGTATAACCGGGCCGCGCGAGCGTCGCCCGCGGGCGACATGTCGCCGCCAGCCGACGCCCGGAAGCGGTTATCCTCGCGCCATGAGCGACAGCCAGATCCTGCAGACCGTCGCGCTCTTCTCGCTGCTGGCGTGGGCGAGCGGGCTGCGGCTCTATCTCGTCGTGTTCGTGCTCGGCCTCGTCGCGCGTCTCGGCTACGTCCAGCTGCCACCCGGCCTGCACGCGCTCTCGCATCCGTTCGTGATCGGCGCGGCGGGCGTGATGCTCTTCCTCGAGTTCTTCGCGGACAAGCTGCCCTGGCTCGACAGCGTGTGGGACCAGGTGCACACGTTCATCCGCATCCCCGCGGGCGCGCTGCTCGCGGCCGGCGCGACCGGCGACACCGTGAACGCGCTCACGATCGCCGCCGGCCTGCTGGGCGGCACCATCACGGCGGGGACGCACCTCGCGAAGACCGGCAGCCGGCTCGCGATCAACGCCTCGCCCGAGCCGTTCTCGAACTGGACCGCCTCGCTCACCGAGGACGCGCTCGTGCTCGGCTCCATCTGGCTCGCGCTGCGCCATCCGGTGCTCTTCCTGGTCGTGTTCGCGCTCTTCGTCGCATTGGTCGCGTGGGTCCTGCCGAAAGTCTGGCGCGTCGTGGTCGCGTTGTTCCGTCGCACGCGGGGCTCACCCGAGGCAGGCGCGCCGTGACGCTCATGATCGGCAACGCCGACGTGGCGAAGGTGCTCACGATGCGCGACACGATCGAGGCGCTCGAGGCCTCGTACCGCGACCTCGCGCGCGGCGAAGGCGTGTGCCGCCCGCGCATGGACGTGCGCATCCCCACGGGAACGCCCGGGCGCACCTACCAGTGGGGCACGATGGAGGGCGGCTCGACCCGCGGCTACTTCGCGATCCGCATGAAGTCCGACGTGGTCTACGAGCGCGAGTACGAGGGCGTCGTCACCGAGGAGAAGTACTGCGTGCAACCCGGCCGCTATTGCGGGCTCGTGTTCCTCACCGCGGTCGAGAACGGCGAGCCGCTCGCGCTCATCAACGACGGCATCCTGCAGCACATGCGCGTCGGCGCCGATGGCGCGATCGGCGCGAAGTACCTCGCGAGGGAGGACGCGCGCGTGCTCGGCATGCTGGGCTCCGGCGGCATGGCGCGCGCGCACGTGGAGGCGCTCTCGTGCGTGCGGCCGATCGAGCGGCTGCAGGTGTTCAGCCCCACGCGCGCGCACCGCGAGGCGTTCGCGCGCGAGATGGCCGCGCGCCACGGCATCGAGGCGGTGGCCTGCGACCGGCCCGAGGCGGTCTATCGCGGGGCGGACATCGTGGCCGCGGTGACCGATTCCGTGGTCCCGGTGCTCGATGGCCGGCTGATCGAGCGCGGCACCCATCTCATCAACGTGGGCGGTGGCGGACGGCTCGACGCGGCGAGCTACGAGCGCGTCGACGTGTGCCTGCGCTTGGGCAACGCTCCGGCGCCGGTCGGGCGCCGCGACCTCGCGCTCGACGACGAGTACCTCACGTGGGCCGCGCGCGAGGCGGCGATGACGCGCAAGCGGGCCGGGCGCGCCCACGGCGTGGCGCTACCCGACAAGGTCGTGTATCTGGCGCAGCTGCTCGACGGCACGCGCCGCGGGCGCATCTCGCGCGGGCAGGTCACGTGGTCCGAGCGCGGCAACGTGCAGGGCGCGCAGTTCCACGCGGTCGCCGCGCGCGTCTACGAAGCGGCGCGCGCGGCTCGGCTCGGCCGGGAGATCCCGACCGAGTGGTTCCTGCAGGACGTGCGCGACTAGCGCTTCGCGGTCCCCTTGCCGGAGACGGCGGCCTCGGTGTTCTGGGCCATCTGCAGGTGGTCCTGCAGCGTCGGCAGCGTCTTCTGCGCGAAGGCCTTCACGTCCGGGTCCTTCGCCTTCTGTGCCTCCTTCTGGAACTCCTTCACGTCCTTCTGGTGGTCCTTGACCATGTGCTTCATGTACTCGCGGTCGAGCTTCTCGCCCTCGAGCTTCGCGAGCTTGTTCGCCTCGTGCTTCTCGGTGGCCTTGGTGTCGGCCGGCATGGTGACGCCCTTCTCCTGGGCGAGCTGGCGCAGCTCCTCGTTCGCCTTCGAGTGGTCGGTGACCATCTTCTGCGCGAACTGCTTCACGTCCTGGCTCGCGGCACGCTGCTCGACCACCTTGCCGAGCTCGACCTCGGCCATGCCGCCCTTGGCCGCTTCCTCGATGAACTTGCGGTCGGCGTGCGAGAGCTTCGCGTTGGCGCTCTTCGACGAAGCGCCGGCCGTGCTCGCGCTCGTGCCGCCGGCATTGCCGCCGCCGGCCTGCGTGTCGCTCGCGCGCGGCGAGTTGGGCGAGGCGGTCGCGTTGTTCGACGGGGCGGGCATCTGGGCGGCGGCCCCGAAGGCCAGTCCGATCGCGGCTAGCGCCGCGGTGAGCGCGTTCAGGCGCATGATGGTTCTCATGGAGCATCCTCCTCGGGAATGTGGAAGGGAAACGAGGAAACGCTGCAAATTCCGTGCGCGCCGCGCGGGCCGGTTCGCGCGCCCGGAGATGCGCGCGGCCGGAAAGGATTACCGCCCGGGAGACGATCTATCGTGCTGCGATGGAAAGGCTTGCCCCTCGAGCGCAGCCACGTAGAGCACGTCGACGAGGCGCACCGCGACCACCATGAGCGGCATCGCGAACAGCACGCCCACGGGGCCGAAGAGGATGCCGAAGATCGCGATCGCCACGAGCCCGAGCGCGGGCGGCAGCGCCACCGCCCACTTCTGCGCGATCGGGATGATCACGTTGCCCTCGAGGAAGAGCACGACCACGTACACGATCGCCGCATAGAGCGCGGTCTGCGGCCCCTGGGCGAAGGCGATGAGCACGCCCACCAGGGTCGCGGTGATCGGGCCCACGATCGGCACGAACTCGAGCAGCGCCGAGAGCACGCCGAGCGGCGCGGCGAGCGGAGCGTGCACGAGCGCGAGCCCGATGCCGATCGCCAGGCCGACCGTGACCATCGCGCCGAGCTGCCCGATCAGCCACTTGCGCAGGTCGATGGCGGCCGCCAGCAGGGCATGGTCGACCCGCGGGCGCACCGCGACCGGCACGAGCCTCAGCAATCCGCGGCGGTACGTCTGCGGGTCGAGCGCGAGGTAGACGGCGAGGAAGAGCAGCACGCCGATGTCCGCGATGGCGCCGAACACGGTGACCGTGCTGCGCGCGACGTTCGCCATCGCTTCGGGGCTCGGGCCGCCCTGCACGTTGTCCATCACCGCGCGGCCGATCGCCGAGTCGCCGAGGAAGCTCTGCGCCTTGCGCGAGGCGGCGAGCAGCGCCTGCCAGAGCGCATCGGCCTGTGCCGCGATGCCGCGGCCGAAGAACCAGGCGCCGGTGCCGATGAGCGCGAGCGCGAGCACCACCACCACGATCACCGCGCCGTGCTCGGAGAGCCGCGTGACCCGCGCGAGAGGATCGCTCGCCGCGCGCACCATGCTCGCGAGCACGAGCGCGGCGAAGGCGAGCATCAGGACCGGCGCGATCTTCCACACGACCAATGCGAGCGTCACGAGGGCGATCGCGACCAGGACGTGGCGGGCCATCTCGCGCGCGCTCATTGGAGCGCCTCCTCGAGCGCCTCGTGCTCGAACGCCCCGCGCATGTGGCGCATCTGCGCGGCGGGCAGGCGCAGCGCTTTCGCATAGTCGCGCCACCCCGCGATCTTCTGCGCGATCGCGCGCGCCATCGTGCGGGCCTCCTGGTCGCCGAGGCCGAATTCCGCGCAGTGCGCGAAGAGCGGATCGAGGCTCGCGCGGTCGTCGACGCCGTCGAGCGAGATCGCGAGCATGCGCGGGCGCAGCACCTCGGGCTCGGCGGTGAGGTCGTAGGCCGGCGCGAGGCGCCAGCCGGTGCGGTCGAGGATCATGCCGTGGTTGCGCAAGTGGTTGTCCTTGTCGGAGATGAGCACGGTGAAGACGGCGCGCCGCCAAAGCTCGATGAGGTCGTCGCGCGGGCGCCCCCCGAGGCGCCGGATGACCGCCGCCATCGCGAGGTAGCTCTCGCTCTTGTTGTCGCGCGCGCCGAGCAATCCCATCATCGACACGAACGCGATGCGCCGGCCGGTTCCGGGCTCGCGGTCGAAGCGGCGCAGCAGCAGCACGCGCTCGCCCTCCACCGAGACGATGCGGAAGGGCGGCACGGCGATGCCGGCGTCGGCGGCCATCCACAGGCACGCCGCTTCCCAGCGCTGCTTGTCGGTGTCGTCCGGCTTCGACGCGAACTTCGCGACGAGCAGGTGGCCGTCGTGGTCGCGCAGCGATGCCTTCGGGCGCGAGCCGCCGAGCAGCTGGCCGGTCGCGAGCAGCAGGCGCCACTGCGCCTCGCTCGCGCGATCCTCCTCGTAGCGGTGCACCGCCTGCACCAGCCGCGGCAGAGCGCGGATGCCCGGGATGTCCCCGTGGCCGTCGGTGCCGACGAACGGGCCGCTCTCGCGCGTGCGCAGGCGCAGGTTGCCGGAACGGATCGCGTCGTTCACGCCGATGAGGAAGTCGGATTCGTGGAGCACGCGCGGCGCGCGGCCCTCGTGTTCCGCGATGCGGCGCTCGTTGCGGCGCAGGAGCGTGCGTCCCCAGCGATCGGGTGCGGAATCGCCGATCGCGCCGAGCAACGGCATCGCGCTGCCGCTGAAGTACGGCCCGGGCGTGAGCGCGAGCGCCGGCTGGTACGTGTGGTGATGCGGGCCGGCGAGCCAATCGGGATCCGGGTCGAAGCGCGCGTTCTCGACCCCGTTGCCGCTCTCGAGGACGAGGCGGCCCGCGCGGCAAGGCTTGCCGTCGATGTCGACGTGGACGAAGAGGGTACGTTCGGTCATCGGCCGTTCGACAACCGGCGCCCGTGGACGTTTGCAGCCGGGCATCCGTTATGCTTGGCGCCCATGGTCCGAATCCTCGCCTCGATCGTCCTGGCCGCGGCCCTCGCCGGCACCGCGCGCGCCGCTCCCCAACCGCCCGCGTTCCGCCTCGATGGCGCCGCCGCGCCCGTGAGCTACACGGCGCAACTCGAGATCGATCCGCGCACGCCGCGCTTCGAAGGCGAGATCCGCATCGTCCTCGACGTGCGGCGCGCCACGCCCGTGCTGTGGCTGAACGCGACGAACCTCGAGATCGACGCGGCGCGCCTGGCGCGCGACGGCCGCGAGGCTGCGCTCGACGTCGTTGCCGGCGGCGAGGACTTCGTGGGCTTTGCCGCCGCCGGCGAGCCTCTCGCGCCCGGCGCGGCGGTGCTGTCGATCCGCTACCACGGCCGCTTCGAGGACCTCGCCTCGCGCGGCCTGTTCCGCGAGCGCGAGGGCGGCGACTGGTACGTGCTCTCGCAGTTCGAGTCGATGAGCGCGCGGCGTGCCTTCCCGTGCTTCGACGAGCCCGGATTCAAGACGCCGTGGCAGCTCACCATCGATGCGCCGGCCGCCGAGCGCGTGGTGAGCAACACGCCCGAACGCGATGCGGGCGAGGTGCCGGGGCATGCGGGATGGCGCCGGCACGTCTTCGGCGCGACGCCGCCGCTGCCCTCCTACCTGGTCGCGCTCGCGGTGGGGCCGTTCGACATCGTGGACGGCGGCGACGCGGGTGTCTCCGACACGCCGCTGCGTTACGTCGCGCCACGAGGCCGCGGGCCGGAGGCGCACTTCGCGCGCGAGGCCACGCCGCGGCTCGTGTCGATCCTCGAGGACTACTTCGGCTCGCCGTTCCCGTTCGCCAAGCTCGACTCGGTCGCGATCCCCGCCGCGGTGCATTACGGCGCGATGGAGAACGCGGGAATGATCACGTACCACGCCGCGCTCCTGCTCGCGCGCCCGTTCGAGGACGACACGCGCTTCCGCAAGCGCTACGCGTCGGTGGCCGCGCACGAGATCGCGCACCAGTGGGTCGGCGACCTCGTGACGCTGGCGTGGTGGGACGACACGTGGCTGAACGAGTCGCTCGCGACCTGGATGGCCGACAAGACGCTCGCGCTCTACCAGCCGCGATGGCACTCGGCGTGGGAGCGCGGGTGGCTGCGGCGCACGGCGCTGCAATCGGACCGGCTCGCCTCCGCGCGCCGCGTGCGCAATCCCGTGGTGTCGAAGGGCGACGTGTACGGCGCGTTCGACGCGATCACCTACCAGAAGGGCGCGACCGTGCTCGCGATGTTCGAGGCGTGGATCGGCCCCGATCGGTTCCGCGCGGGCCTGCGCGACTATCTGGCGGCGCACGCGCATCGCAATGCCACGGCCGGCGACCTCTTCGCCGCGATCGGCGCCGCCTCCGGCAAGGGCGACGCCGCCGTGCGCGCGCTCGAGGGCTTCATCGACCAGTCGGGCGCGCCGCAGCTCGATCTCGCCCTGCGATGCGCGGCCTCGCCTGCCGCCGCGGGGTCGAACGCGGCGGTGGCCACCCTCGACGTCGTGCAGCAGCGCTTCAGGCCGGTGGGCTCGCAGGCGCCGGACGCCTCGTGGACGACGCCCGCGTGCTTCCGCTACGCGGCCGGCGGCAAGCTGCACGAGCAATGCGCGCAGATCCACGACGGCGCGCAGGCGATCGCGCTCGAGGAGGCGCCGGCGTGTCCCGACTGGATCGCCGGCAATGCGGACGGAGCGGGCGACTACGTCACGCGCTACGACGCGGCGCTCGAGCGCCGGCTCGTCGAGCACCTGCGCGACGTGCCCGTCGACGAGGCGGTCGCGTTCGCGGGCGACGGCGCGCTGCTCGCGCGCTCGGGCTTGCTCGGCGTGGACGCGGCGCTCGCCCGCGCCGACGCGTTGCTGCACGACCCGCGCGACGCGGCGCGCCAGGGGGGTGTGGCGATCCTCGAGCGGCTCACCGACGACTGGCTCGATGCGGCGGGACGCGAGGCGAAGGCGGCGCTGATTGCGCGCGACGTGATTCCCCTCGCGCAGGAGGTCGGCTGGGTGCCGCGGGCGAGCGACGACGAGGCGCGGCGCGAGCTGCGCCTGCAGCTCATGCCGTTCGCGGCGCGCTACGAGCGGCGCGACACGCTGCGATTCCACGCCCGCGAGCTCGCCGTGCGATGGCTGGTGCGCCCGGCCGCCATCGATGCGGGGATCGCCGCGCCGGTGCTCGTGACCGCCGGACGCTTCGCGAACGAGACCATCTACGCGCGCCTCGAGTCGGCGCTCGCGCGCACCGACCGGCGGCCCGAACGCGACCTGCTGATCGACGCGCTCGCCGCGGTGTCCGATCCGGCGCTGCGCGACCGCGCGCTCGCGCTCACGCTCTCGCAACGGCTCGACGGCCGCGAGGCGTTCGCGCTGCTCGACCGGATGCTCGACGACGAGCTCGACCGCGCGGCGGCCTTCGCCTTCCTGCGCGCGAATTTCGACGCGATCGTGGCGAAGATCCCGCCCGACAGCGCGGGATACTTCGCGACCCCCCTTGGGGCGCTCTGCACGCCGGCCGACCGGCAGCGCTTCGCCGATTTCTTCGCCGAGCGCGCGCCGCGCTTTGCCGGCGGCGCCAAGCGCTACGGCGAGGCGCTCGAAAGCATCGCCCTCTGCATCGCCTCGCGGCCGTCCGCTCCGCGCTGACGCGGAAGCAAGAAAAAAGGGCGACATGCGCGAGTCGCGCAGTCGCCCCCGCGCACGAGTCGAGCTGAGCTCGGCTCGTCCTGCAAGGCTTCGGTGCCGGTCAGCGCCGGTCAGCTCGCGGGCTTCAGCTCGCTCCTGACGTCCACAACGCCGTGAGTGTCGCGAGCCAGGGCGATCGCGCGGTCGCGTTCGTTGGCGCTGTTCACGGTGCCCTTCAGCGTGACGACGCCGCGAGCCGTGTCGACGTCGATGTCGCGGGCCTTCACGACATTGTCGGCCGCGAACTTGGTCTTGATCTTCGCCGTGATCGTCGCATCCGCCACGGTTTCAGCCGGCCCGCGGTGTTCGGCGGTCGCGCCGTTGGACGCCGTGCGGGTATGGTTCCAGGACGCGCAGCCGCCCGCGGCCATCGCGAGCGAGCTCACGGCAAGCACGGCAGCCAGCTTGAGCCGATTCGAGGTCATGTGTCGTCTCCTTCGAGTTTGTACGTCCAATTCGACCTCCACGATTGCGCCTGCGTGCGGGGAACGCCTTGGGCCATCCGGTCCATGGGTGGATTTTCGATCCGCGCCGATGTCGGTCATTTCTTACCGCGAGCGTCCGTGCCCACGCCGGAACCAACCGCGCAGCCAAGCCCTCGCACGAGGAGGAGGACGCGCGGGATGCGGATGCAATCGATGCAGATGCCGGGACGAAGGCGTTGCCCGAAGCTCGAAGCCGGTCCGTGACCGAGAAAGCCGGGGCCCACGCACGCAATCCCTCGCGGATACCGGAGGCCGGTTGGCGCGACATCCTGCGCCGTGTGATTCAACGCTTCCGCCGCGAGAACATGCAGGTCGTTTCCGCGGCGGTCGCCTTCTACGCCGTCCTTTCCGCCTTTCCGGCCGCCGCCTTCGTCCTCTCGCTGTATGCCCTGCTCACGAGTCCCGCGGACATGCGCCATCGGGTCACGGCGCTCGGCGACATGCTGCCTTCGCGAGCCCTTGCGGAGGTTCTCGACCAGTTGAGCGGCATCGCGCAGGCGGGTGTCGTCTATCTCGGCGCGAGCGCGGTGGCGGGCCTCGCGCTCAGCTTCTGGAGCGCGACGCGCGCCATCAAGGTGGTCTTCGTCGCCCTGAACCAGATCCATCGCGAGAAGGAGAGCCGGAGCTGGTGGCGCATCAACGCGATGGCCGTGTTGCTCACGGCCGGTGTGGCGGTCGAAGCGATGCTCGCGCTGGGGCTCGGAGTGGTGCCGGCGAGCGTCTGGTTGCACGAGCCGGGGTCCATCCGCCTGGCCTATCGTCTCGTTCGCTGGCCACTGCTCGCGTTGCTGATGACCATCGGCCTCGCGGTCATCTATCGCGTCGGGCCCAGTCGAATGCCGCTCCGCTGGGCGTGGGTCAGTCCCGGGGCTCTCATCGCGACCGGCCTGTGGCTTGCGGCGACCGCGCTCTTTTCGCTTTATGTCGCGAACTTCGCGCGGTACAACGAGGCGTATGGCGCGGTCGGTTCGGTCATCGTGCTGCTGCTGTGGTTCCTCCTCGGCGCGCACGCGATCCTGCTCGGAGCGTTGATCAACGCCGAGGCCGACGCGCAGGCGCACGACGACCGCGATGCGCCGGCCAGCGTGTCATCGTAGAGGCGCGAAAGCGGAACCCTTCACGAAGCTTTCCTGCGGTCGGGCGTGGCGCGCGTTCTCTTGCGCCGATCGTAGAACGGAAGCGGCCGGAAAACGCGGACGTAATGGTCGCATGAGCCGGCTTCGGTCGATCCGCTCAGCCGCGCGGCGCAGCAGCCGGGAGGATTCGTGCGGCTCGGCACCCAGTTCGCGCAGGTGTGGCACAGCACGCACGGCGTTCTTCGCGGGGGCTTGCGGAAGTGGTCCATGTGAAAAAACATACCGAGCAGGCGAGCGTTCCGCATTCGGACGGAGCGCAACTTGACGTGGCCATGCATCGAGGCGTCTTGTGGTCGTGCGCATGACTCTGCGTGCCGGACAGCGCCTATTCGGGCGCTCTGCGCCATTCGGCGCACGCCTGCGCTCCATCGGAACGGCCATTGCGGGGTCGAACTCGATTCATGTCGACTTGCCCACGGCCATGAACGACCGAGATGCGCCGGCGGAGCGGCGGGGCCCGCACCCGTCCGCGCGCTTGCGCGATGTCCTGTCCTCCCACAGGAGCGCGATCCTCGACGCGTGGAAGAACGACGTCCGGAACCTGACTCACGCCCAGGGCTTGTCCGATGGCGCGGTCCTCGACCATCTGCCGAGCGTTCTTCAGGAGATCTCGAAGCTGCTCGAGTCGTCCGACCGTTCCGAGTACCTCTCGCTTGCGAAGCTCGGGCGGGCGCATGCGGTGGATCGCCTTTCCCGCGGCTTCGAGCTCGACCAGGTCATCCTCGAGTATCGCCTCCTGCGCCGAATCATCGTCTCGACGTGGGCGCAGGCCGCCGGAATGGAAATCTCGATTCCGGAGCTGATGGCGCTGGACGAGGTGCTGGACGAATCGATCGGGCAGGCCGTCACCCAGTACGCCAGGTCGCGTGAGCGCCTGCTGCAGGGACTGAACCAGGTTTCGGAAGCGGCGGCGCAATCGCACGATCTGAGCTCGTTCCTGCAGGCGATGCTGCATGCGACCATCGAGACGCTTTCGGGAATCGACACGGCCGCTGTCTTCATACGGGAGGGCGACGCCCTGTGCCTGCGGGCCGCGATCGGCCTCGAGGAAGAGCTGCGTGACCGGTTCAGCCTCGCGATCGGCGAAGGCTTCGCCGGCCGCGTCGCCAGCCTCGGCGAGCCGCTCGCCCTCGACGACGCCGCGGCCGATCCCGGCGTGAAGAGTCCCGCCCTCAAGTCGAAAGGCGTGCGAGCGCTCTACGGCGTGCCGCTGCTGCAGCAAGGCGAAGTGATCGGCGTGAGCTGCATCGGATCCCGAAGCGCGCGCGAGCTCTCCGAGGAAAGCAAGCTGCTCTTCCGCACGATGGCGAGCCGCGCCGCCTCGTTCATCGCGAAGGCGCGGCTCCAGGCACGCCTCCGGGAAGCCGACGCCGTGCAGCGGATGTTCGCCGAGGTCGGACGACAGCTCGGCGAGTCGCTCGATGTCGATGCCGCGCTCGGCGACCTCGCCCACGCTGCCGTACCCGGGATTGCCGACTGGTGCGTGGTCTACGTCCTCACCGAGGAGGGCGTGCGCCGCGTTTCGATGGCCCACGTGGATGCGGAAAAGGGGCGCATTGCCGAGGAGATGAATCGCGAGTTCCCGCTCGACCTGAACGGCGCCAGCATCGTCGCGCGCGCGATTCGCGGCGGGAAATCCGAATGCGTGCCGAGGATTTCGCACGCGATGCTGTCGGCAACGGCCCGCGACGCTAAGCACCTCGCGCTTCTCGAGGGACTCGACATCCGCTCCGCGATCGCGGCGCCGCTGCTCTCCCAGCGCCGCACCATCGGCGCGATCATGCTCGTCTACAGCGACTCGGGGCGAACCTACCGGGACGAGGACCTGGTGATCGCGGAGGAGCTCGCGCGCCGCGCCTCGTCGGCGATCGAGAATGCGCGCCTTTACCGGGAAGCGCGAAGCGCCGTCGAGACGCGCGACCAGCTGCTGGCGATCGTGTCGCACGACCTGCGCAACCAGCTCGGCGTGATGACGACCTCCGGCACTCTCATCGAGGAGCTGGCGAAGGCCGCGCCGGACACGCGGATCCAGGCGCCCATCCAGGCGCTGAAGCGGGCGAGCGCGAGCATGCAGCGCCTCCTGAACGACCTCCTCGATACCGCGGCGATCCGCGAGGGCAGGCTTTCGCTCGCGCTCGAGGAATGCCCGATCGATTCCGTCCTCGAGCCCGAGATCCGCGTTCACGAAGCGCAGGCGAGCGCGGGCGGCATCACGCTCGAGCAGCGACTCGATGCCGCCGGCGAGAAGGTCGTGTGCGATCGAGGGCGCATCGCGCAAGTCGTTGCGAACCTGCTGGGCAACGCCCTGCGGTACTGCGCGCGCGGCGACCGCATCCTCGTCTGGTGCCGGCGCGAAGGCCGCTTCGTTTATGTTTCCGTGTCGGATACGGGCCCGGGCATTCCGCCGGAGGAAGCCGCGCAGCTGTTCAAGCCCTATCGAACGATGAACCGGGCGGGCAAGAGCGGCACCGGGCTCGGGCTCTACATCTCGAAGGGAATCGTCGAGCGCCATGGCGGCCGCATCTGGTGCCGCAGCGAGGTGGGCGACGGCGCCACTTTCACGTTCAGCCTTCCCGTCGCGGGCCTGCTTGCGGGTTGAAGTTCTTCCGGCGCCCCGCGTCGGGTGGTCGTTGCAGTCGAAGCGCTACAAGACGTGCGCCCCCATCTCGTGCGGCGTAGGCGCGCTCCCCCGGCTCATGTGCGCCGGGTCCCTCGGAGACCGCGCACAGCGTTTTCAGATACGGAGAGCCCCGGGCATGGAACAGCGTGAGGGTTACACGACGTCCCCGGTGCCGGACATTCTTCCCATGCGTGAAGTCGACGATCGCAAACAGCCGCTCGACGGATGACGAAATCCGCCGCACTCCAGGAGCCCGAGATCGGGTTCGACGCGGTATTCGAGCAGGCGCCGTTCAGCATGCAGCTGCTCGATGCGTCGGGGCGGACCCTGCGCGTGAACCAGGCGTGGGAGGACCTTTGGACCCGCGGCAGCCCCGATCTCAAAGCGTGGGTGCTGCATGAATACAACGTGCTCACCGACCCGCAATTGGAAAGGCGCGGCGTGACCCGGGAGCTGCGACGCGCGTTCGAGGGTGAATCGGTCCAGCTGCCCGCGATTCGCTACGATCCCGCGGAGCTCGGAAAGGCCGGCGATCCGCGGTGGGTTCGCGGGTATGCCTATCCCATCAAGGACGCCGGCGGCAACGTCCGGCAAGTCATGCTCGTCCACGAGGACGTGAGCGACCGTGTCGCCGTGGACCACGCGTTGCGTGCCAGCGAGGCACGGCTCAAGCAGCTCGTGAACACGATTCCGCAGTTGGCCTGGATGGCCGATGCGAATGGCAACGTCCACTGGTACAACGAGCGCTGGTTCGAGTACACGGGCACGACGCCCGAGGAGATGGAACGCTCGGGATGGGGACACGTGCACCATCCTGCCGAACTGCCGTGGGTGCTCGATCTCTGGCAGCGATCGCTCGAGGCGGGCGAGCCGTTCGAGATGACGTTCCCCTTGAAGGGCAACGACGGAAAGTACCGGCCGTTCCTCACCCGGGTCGCTCCCCTGAAGGACGAAAGCGGCCGAATCGTCCAATGGTTCGGCACCTGTACGGACGTCTCGGAGCTGGAGCGGGCGCAACACGACCTGCGGGCGGCCGAGGAGCGGTTGCGCATCGCGGTTCTCGCCGGCAACATCGGCATCTGGGACTGGGATCTCGCATCCGACCTGGTCACATGGTCGGCGGAGGTGTACCAGCTGCACGGCTTGCAGCCGGAGACGGAGCAGCACCGGGCCGCGCATTTCACCGCGCTCGTGCACCCCGAAGACAAGCCGGAGCTCGAACGCCGGCTGGAAACCGCGATTTCGCGCGGCGAGGGTTTCTCGAGCGAATATCGCGCCGTGCTGCCGAACGGCGACATCCGGTGGTTGTCGACCTGGGCTTCGATCGTTCAAAGCGATGACGGCCGACCCGCGCGCATGATCGGCGCGGTGATCAGCATCGACCCGTACAAGAAGGCGGAAGCCGCGCTGCGCGAGGCGGACCAGCGCAAGGACGAATTCCTCGCGATGCTCGCGCACGAGTTGCGCAACCCGCTCGCGCCCATCACGACGGCGGCCGAGATCATCCGGATGGCGCGAGCGGATCCCGCCCGCATGAAGGCCGCTGCGGAGGTCATCGCCCGGCAGGTGCGTCACATCACCAAGCTGATGGACGACCTGCTCGACGTTTCACGGGTGACGCGCGGGCTCGCGCACCTCGAGCGCAAGCCCGTGGACCTCGCGTCGGTGGTGCACACCGCGATCGAGCAGGTCTCGCCCCTGCTTCACGAACGCGGTCACCTGCTCACGACCAACGTGGAGGCGGCCGAAGCTTGCGTGCTCGGCGACCGGGCTCGCCTCATCCAGGTCGTCGCCAACGTGCTGAACAACGCGGCACGTTACACGCCCGATGGCGGGCGCATCGAGATGTCGCTGCGCACCGCGGGCGACGAGGCCGTCATCGGCGTGAGCGACAACGGGCAAGGCATGGAACCGGACCTCATACCGCGCTTGTTCCAGCTGTTCACCCAGGGCAGGCGCTCTCCCGACCGGTCGCAGGGCGGGCTGGGTGTCGGCCTGGCGCTGGTGAAGCGACTGGTCGAGCTCCACGGCGGACGCGTGAAGGCCGAGAGCCCCGGGCCGGGCCGGGGCAGCACCATCACGATCGAGTTGCCGCGTGCGCCGAGCGTCGACTGCGGCACCGAGCGCCTCTCGCGCGCCACTCCCGATCGGGGACACGGCCCGCTTCGCGTCATGGTCGTGGACGACAACCGCGACGCCGCGGATTCGCTCGCGGAGCTGTTGGCCGCGATGGGGCATCGGGTGGAGACGCGCTACGATGCGGCGGGCGCGCTCGTGGATGGCGAACCGGAGCTCATGGATGCTTTCGTGATCGACATTGGCCTGCCGGCATGGATGGCCGCGCGCTCGCCAGGGCGCTGCGCAAGCGAGGTGTCGAGGCGACGTTGATCGCGCTCACGGGATACGGGCAGCCGGCCGATCACGAGCTCTCGTACGAGAGCGGCTTCGACCGCCACCTGGTCAAGCCTGTGGAGTGGTCGACGCTGGCCGAGGTCCTTGGAGACCGCCGGCGCAATCGCACGCTGCAGTAAGCGGCGCCGTTTCTCCCGCTTCCTGGAGCTGGTCGATGCTCGGGCCGCGGTGGTTCGAATTTCGCGCGCGACCGTTTCTAACCCGCCGACCCGGTCGCCGAGGACCTCATGCGATTTCGAATGCTGCTTCTTGCGTAATCCTGGTGGCGCGTCGAGGGCGGCGTGGACGCCTTTGGACAAGTGCTCGCCGAGCCACGGGGCCTACGGCGTGATGAGGCTGCTGCCGCAGCCAACGGGAAAGCTTTGGCCCAGCGCGCCAGTCAGCTGGTTGGTGCCGCCAAGGTGGCCGTAAAACGAGCCACCGGCGCACACGACCCCATACTTGACGTTGGCGGACGTGGTGGCGTTGGGCGCATCGAACGCGGCCACGGCGTTCGTGCCGCTGTCTTCGCCCAACTGCGCCACGGAAACGCCATCGACCAGGATTCCGCTCTCGCCGTTCGCGTTGATGGTGTTGTCCGCGATGTTCGCCTGCGAGACCCGGCCGACGTGGACGCCGTAGAGGCCGTTGCTCGACGTGTTGTTCCCGACGATCCACGCGGTGGAATGATGCACCACCGAGATCCCGCTCAGCGTGTTGTTCGTGACCGTATTTCCGTCCACGACGGGGCTGTCGATCTCGTTGAAACCGATGTTTGCCGCCGAGTGTTCCTGCACCAGGATGCCGTTGCCGCCATTGTTGTGGATGGTGTTGCCCGTCAAGGCGGCATACGACATCTCTCGCACGTGGATGCCGTTCGCCGCCGCGCCCCTGATGTCGTTGTGCTTGAACAGCGCGTTCGCCGCGCGCGAGACCGTGATCCCCGACAGGCCGCCCACGATGCTGAAGTTGTTGACCTGGATGCCCTTGCCCCTGATGAGAAACGCGGGAAGCGTGCTGCCGCCCTGGACGGTGGCGACGTTTCCGCCGTCGATGACGAAGCGGCTCTTCTCGTTGCGCACCACGACGTTCTCGGTGCAGGTCCCGGTGACGTTGATGATGTCGCCCGGTTGCGCCTGGTCGACCGCGGATTGGATGCTCTGTCCGGGACAGGCCACCGTGAACGTGGCGGCATGCGCCGCGATGGGAAGGAGCGCCGCGGCGCATTCGACAGCGAGCCGTTGCGTGTTGATCTTCATCTTCGATTCTCCTTTCGGCAGTTGGCGTAGCTGCCTCGGGGCCGTTTGCGCGCGGCGGTGCCGGGCAGCAATCGTGCAGCGCCATGCTAGGAGCGCCCGCTTGCGGGAAACTGAAGCCGCCTGAATCGGCAAACGGCTTCCCGGGGCGGCGTCCTGCCCCCCAGGGACCTCATGCACTATGAACGCTATTTGCTGCGCAGCGGCGCGGAGACCTTCTCGGCTTCGTCGGAGGATGGAAGCTGCGGCTTGTCGCGGTCGCACGCGACCATGCACAGGAAGCCCAACGGCGCGTCGGGCGCGGCGTGGAACTGGTGCCACGTCATGGGGGGCACGCTCACGAGGTCGTGCAGGCCGATGTCATACGCGGTATCGCCGACGAGGCATTGGCCGCGCCCGCGGATCACCACCACCGCGTGCACGTGCTCGTGGCGCTCGAGGGTCGTCCAGCCGCCCGGGGCGACCTCGAAGTAGCGCAGCTGCGTCGCAAGCCCGCCGCCGTCGAAGAGTACCTGGCGCGTCACGTCCTTGAACGGCGCGCCACCGTCTTCCTTGTAGCGCAGCACGTCGACGTCCTGCCAGTGGAAGTCGCCCGTGGCCTTGCGCACCAGCGGCTTCGATCGCGTGTCCATGGATCGATTCTACTGCCGATGGGACCGGCGCACCGCGGCCACGAACTCGCGCGCCCGCTCGGGCAACCGCTCGCCCGCCATGAGCAGCGCCCCGCCGATCAGCAGCATGACGTCCGCGCCGTAGCCCGCGACCATTTCGGGCACGCGCTCGACCGTCATGCCGCCCGCGGGGACCGGCATCGCGGGCTTCACCCCGGTCCATGGGTTGCGCGCTGCGTCGGCGAGCGCGAGGCACGTGGCGCGGCTGTAGCTGAAGCGTCCGCCGTGGTTCGGGAAGATCGTGGCGTCGGCCCCGAAGAGGCGGAAGAGCTTGCCGAGCAGGAGCGCCGGCGCGATGCGGGTCGCGCCCCCGAACGCCGGGTGGGCGATGACGGGCCGGTCGAACTCCGCCTGCAGCTCGAGGAAGGCGGGAACGCCCACGAGCATCGGGGCGACGAGCGCCGCGCACACGCCGCAATCCCGCGCGATGCGCGCCTGCTCGGCGAGGGCGTGTGCGCTGCCCGAGAATGTCGGCGCGTACGCGGTGTGGCCGCCGGTCGCGCGATTCGCCTCGTCGATCGCGCGCTGCACGGCGGGCACGCGCGCGGCGAAAGGCGTGTCGCGCGGATTCGCGAGCCCGTGGTCGTCCTTCACCACGTCGATGCCCGCCCGGGCGAATTCGCCGGCGAGATGCGCGAGGCGCTCGATCGTCGAGCCTTGCGGCTTCAACGCCGCGCAGGTGAGCGGGCGGCCGTGGCCGTGCACGACGTGCCGCAGCCCCTCGATGCCGAAGCGCGGGCCGCCGAACGCCGCCGCATAACCGTCGGGGAACGAAACGTCGACCAGCTCGATCTCCGGCTGCAGCGAGCAGTTGCCGAACAGCATGTTGAGCAATTGCGACGCTTCGGGGCCGGTGGTCGACGGCGCGATGCCGATCACCGCCTCGAAGCCGGCGTCCACCTCGCGCACGGACTCGACGGTGGCGACGATATCGCGCAGCACGTGCTCGTCGTGGATCGCCGCGAGCGGCATCTCGACGCTCTGCTCGAGGGCGAGGGCGCGCGCGCGGTCCTGCGCCTCGGCAAGCGGCGCGGCGATGCGATAGGTGGCGAGCAGGCGCTCCATCACGCGGCCCGCAGCGCGTCGACGATCTCCAGGCGGGCCGCGCGCACGCTCGGCAGGAACCCGCCCACGAGCCCCATGAACACCGAGAAGAGCGCGGTCAGCACGACGATGCGCGGCGTGAGGTCGAAGCCGAAGGCGAGCTGGCTGAACGACTGGAAGTTCATGGTCGTGACGGTGAAGGCCTGCAGGAGGGAGGCGAAGGCGAGCCCGGCCGCGCCGCCCACGAGCGCGAGCAGCACCGACTCGAGCAGGAACGCGCCGAGGATCGACGCGCGGCGGAAACCGAGCGCGCGCATCGTGCCGATCTCCGCGGTGCGGTTCGAGACCGCCGCGTACATGGTGATCATGGCGCCGATCATCGCACCGATCGAGAAGATGATGGAGAGGGTGATGCCGAGGATCGTGATGAACTGCGAGAGCGATTTCGACTGCTCCTCGTAGAACACCGGCTCGGGCTTCACGTCGAGGACGAGGCGCGGGTCGGTGGCGATGCGCCGGGCGAACGCGTCGAAGGCGGCGGGCTCGGCCAGCTCGGCGATGACCGACGAGTACGCGCCGCGCCGGAACGCCTGGATCATCTGGTCGACGTCGCCCCAGATCTCGGAGTCGAACGCCGACTTGCCCGCGTCGAAGCGCCCGACGACGCTCCACTCGCGCCCCGCGAAGCGCAGCGACTGCCCGAGCTCGACACCGTCGAAGTCGCGCGCGATGCTCGCGCCCACCACGATCTCCGAGGAGCCGGGACGGAACATGCGGCCCTCGACGATGTGCACCTGCGGGCGCAACGTGACGCCCACCGCGGGCAAGCCACGCACCACGACGTTCGACGGCTTGTCGGTGCCGCGCTTGGACAGCGCGATCAGCACCACCGTCTCCTTGGAGACGCGCGGCGAGCCGTCGGCAGCGCGCACGACCTCGGGCAGCGTCTCGATGAGCGACGCCTGGTCGCGCGTGATCGCGCTCTGGATCTCGGTCTGCGCGGATTGGCGCAACAGCATCGCGTTGCGCGCGTTCCCGGTGGAGACGAGCGTGCGGCGCAAGCCCGCGTCGAGCATGAGCACCGCGGCGAACACGAACACCACGAGCGCCATGCCGCCCGCCGTGAGCGCCGTCGTCAGCTTGCGCGTCCAGAGGTTGCGGAAGATGTACGAGAGCGGAATTTTCATTTCGTGGTAATCGGGGCTGTCTCCAAATTTCAGCCGATGTGGCGCAGGCCGTCGACGATGCGCACGCGCGAGGCGCGCACCGAGGGGATGAGCGCGGCGGCGAGTCCCACGATCGCGGCGGCGGCGACCTGCAGCGCGACGGTCCCGGGGGCGACGTGGAAGACCGGGAAGAGCGCGCCGAGCTGCGCCTTGAACACGGCGGCGACCGGGAAAGTCGCCGCGATGCCGAGGAGCCCGCCGAGGGCGGCGATCATCACCGACTCGCCGACGATGAGGCTCGCGACGAAGCCCGGGCCGAAGCCGAGCGCCTTGAGCGTCGCGTATTCCGCGAGCCGCTCGCGCGCCGCCATCGCCATCGTGTTCGCGACCACGGCGAAGATGATGACGATCACGACGAACGAGACCAGGCGCACCGCCATCACGATCGTCTCCGTCTGCGCGACGAAGCCGAGCTGGAACGCCTTCTCGGTCTCGGTGAGCGTCTCGGCGAGCGAGTTCCTGAACTCGCGGTCGATCGCCTGGCTGATCTCCGCGGCGCGCGAGCCGTCCGCGATCTGCACGACGTACAACCCGGCCCATTCCGCGCGCTTCGGATAGATCTTCTTCATCTGCTCGTTCAGGTAGTCCCAGTGGAAGTACATCTGGCGCGTGATCGTGGTCGCGTCGCGCGGCTCGAAGATGCCCGAGACGTGGAATTCCCAGAGCCCCGGGAAGATCGTCCCCTGCAGCGGGATCGTATCGCCCACCTTCCAGCCGTGCTGGTCGGCGAGCTGGCGGCCGATCATCGCGCCGGCGCGGTCGCGCTTCCACGCGAGCAGCTCCTCGGGCCGCGTGCGGAACTCGGGGAAGATGTCGAACCAGAGGTCCTGGTCGACGGCCATCTGCGGGAAGAAGTTGCCGTAGGACTGGTCCTTGTAGATGCCGCCGAACCAGTTCGATACCGCGACCGCCTTCACGCCGTCGATCGCCTTGATGCGGCTGCGGTAGTAGATCGGCAGCGGGAAGACGAGGGAGGTGGCGTTGCGCGTGATGAGGCGCGTGGCGGAGGCCATGTCCGCGCCCGCGTACCACGCGTGCACCACGGTCTGGAGCAGGCCGAAGGCGAGGATCGCGACCACCAGCCCCGCGAGCGTGAGCAGGCTCCTCAGCCGGTGGCGGAAGATGTTCTTGAAGACGAGGCGCAGCCAGAAGCTCACCGCGGCGCCTCCGGCACGAGTTCGCCCTTCTCGAGGTGCGCCACGCGCCGCGCCGATTCCACCGCGTGCCAGTCGTGCGTGACCATGACGATCGTCTTCGCCATCTCGGCGTTCAGGCGGCGCATGAGCCCCAGGATCTCCTCGGCGCTCTTGCGGTCGAGGTCGCCGGTGGGCTCGTCGGCGACGATGATCGCGGGATCGGTGATGAAGGCGCGCGCGATCGCCACGCGCTGCTGCTGCCCGCCGGACAGCTCGTTCGGATAGTGCGCCATGCGGTCGGCGAGCCCGACGAGCGCGAGCGCGGTCTCGACCCGTTCGCGCCGTTCGCGCCTGCCGAGCGCGGTGAGCAGCAGCGGCAGCTCCACGTTCTCGAAGGCGTCGAGCACCGGCATCAGGTTGTAGAACTGGAAGATGAAGCCGACGTGCGCCGCGCGCCAGTCGGCGAGATCGGCCTCGCCGAGGCGCGTGATGTCCTCGCCATCCACCAGCAGCTCGCCCGAGTCGGGCTTGTCGATGCCGGCGATGAGGTTGAGGAGCGTGGTCTTGCCCGAGCCCGACGGCCCCATGAGCGCGATGAACTCGCCGCGCGCAATGTCGAGCGTGATGTCGCGCAGGACCGGCACCACCTGGTCGCCTCTCCGGTAGCTCTTCGTGAGGTGCGAGACGCGCACGATCGGCCGCTCGGCCATCGCGCTACTTCTTCGCGAGCGCGACGCGCGCCCCGTCGCGCAGCTTCGCCGGCGGGCTCAGCACCACCTTGTCGCCGGCCTTGAGGCCGGCCACCTCGACCAGGTCGCCGAGCGCGCGGGCGCTGCCCACGTCGACGGCATGCACGCGATCCTGCGCGCCCACGACGAAGACGAGGTTCCTGCCGTCGCGCTTCGCGACCGCCTCCGGCCGCACCGCGGGCACCGGGTTGCGCTCGTCGGGCCGCGCCTCGCGCGAGAGGAACGCGACCTTCGCGCTCATGTCGGGCAGCACGCGCGGGTCCTTGTCCTCGAACGACACCTTCACGAGCAGCGTGGCCTTGCTGCGGTCCACGGTCGGCACGATGCGCGAGACGCGCCCGCGCAGGCGCATGTCGGGATAGGCGTCGAGCTGGATCTCGGTCGGCATCGCCTCGCGGATCTTCGCGATCGACGACTCCGACACGTCGGCCTCGACCTCGAGCGTGCTCATGTCGGCCATGTTCACCACGGCGCCCTTCGACTCGGTGGCCGACGAGAAGGGCGTGATGATGTCGCCCACGTTCGCGCTCTTGGTGAGCACGATGCCGTCGAACGGCGCGCGGATGAGCGTCTGCTCGAGGGCGACCTCGGCCTGGCGCGCGTTCGCCTCGGCCACGCCGATCGCCGCCTCGAGCGAAGCGATGCCCGCCTTCGCCTTGTCGTAGCGCGCGCGGGCGGTATCGAGCGCCGCCTCGGAGATGAACTTCTGCTGGAAGAGCTCGAGCGAGCGCTGGTAGCTCGACTGCGCGTCGCGCAGCTCCGCCTCGCCCTGCTCGAGGTTCGCGCGCGCGGCGTTCGCCTGCGCCAGCGCCGAGTCGCGCGCCGCGGCGACGTCGCGGTTCTCGAGGCGCGCGATCACGTCGCCTTCCTTCACGCGCGAGCCTTCCTGCACGCCGAGCCATTCGAGCCGGCCGGTGGCCTTGGTCGAGACCGCCGCCTTGCGCCACGCCACGACGCGGCCGGTCGCGTTGAGCACCGTGATCGATTGCGAGGGATACGTGGTCGCCACGCTGGCGACTTCCACCGTCGCGGGCGCGGTCCACGCGCGCCATGCGAGCGCGGCGGCGGCGACCACGACGATCGCGCCGAGGATCGTCCATGCGTTCAGCCAGCGTCGCCGACGCCTCGGAGCGGCGGAGGTCGCCGCGCGGTCGATGGCCAGGCGCGAGAGATCGGGGGCGTCCACGGGACTTCTGCGGTGAACGCCCAGTATAAGTGACCGCTCAGAAGAGCGCGCGCGCCGCCTCGTGCAGCTCGTTGCCGCGCTCGGCGAACGCGTCGACGATGCTGAAGTGGTTCACGCCGGGCAGCGTGAGGAACGCACGCACCTGCGGCGACCAGGCGCGCGCGAGGATCTGCGTCTGGCGGCGGAATTCGGAGCTCTCGTCGGCGCCCACGGCGAGCACGAGCGGTGCGGGGATGCTGCGCGAACGTTCCGCGAGATCGAGGCGCGGCGGATCGCCCGGGCCGAGGCGGAAATCCTCGTTGAAGCGGAAGTGCCGCAGCGGCTCGAACTCGTACACGCCGCTCATCGCCACGCCGCCGAGGACGCGATCGACGGGGAACGCGAGCTTGTCGCGCGGCGCCGCGAAGAGCGCGGCCACGAGGTGGCCGCCCGCGGAATGCCCGGCGAGGACCACGCGCTCCATCGCCACGCCTTGCGCCGGCGCCTCGCGGAAGAGCCAGTTCACCGCGGCGATCACATCGTCCACCACGTCGTCGATGCGCACCGCGGGCACCAGGCGATAGCGCGGCATCGCGACGTTCAGGCCCGCGGCCACCCACGGGCTTGCGAGCCACGAGAACATGTCCTTGTCGAGCGAGCGCCAGTAGCCGCCGTGCACGAAGACCAGCGTCCCGCGCGCATCCGTGGCGGGAAAGAGGTCCACGCGATGGCGCACGTCCGGGCCGTAGGCGAGGTCGAGCCGCGCGGGCAGCGTGCGCCGCACGAACTCCGAGTCGCGGGTCCAGCGCTCGAAGAACGCCGGATGCTCGGGCACGAGCGCGCGGTTGTCGTACTCGCGCTCGATGAACGCGGTGTCGATGATGGTCATGCGTGCGGCCTCG
>CAYOGL010000007.1:37782-161076 GCA_964403515.1 uncultured Burkholderiales bacterium
GTCGTACTCGCGCTCGATGAACGCGGTGTCGATGATGGTCATGCGTGCGGCCTCGAGTTATGCGGACAGAAGGCTTTGGAACCACAGATGGACACAGATGAACACAGATAAGACGACTGCGGTCTTGTTCGCGCTTCGCACGAAACATGTGCGGCGTTTCAACGATCGCAGATCAAGACCTGGATTTGCCTTTGCCTTTATCTGTGTTCATCTGTGTTCATCTGTGGTTCCAACGCATTTTGCCTGCATCACTCCGCGCGGCCTAGCGCTGCGATTGGATGCTCCGAATCGCTTCCGCGATGTCGTGGCCGATGCGGGCGAGGGCGCGGCCGTGGGCGGCGGCGAGGGCGGCCGGGCCGCTGCCGGTGAGCGTCTCGTGCGCGTGCGTGGCGCCCTGGCGCGGCGCCGTGCCCCTGGTCCCGCTCACGGTCCACAGCGCGTCGATGGTCGCGCCGTCGGCGAGCGAGGAATCGAAGCGCTGCACCTCGACCGCCACGCGGTAGTCGACCGCCGTGCCGGCGGCCTGGCGCGCCGTCATCACGCGTTGCGTGCCGAGGTCGCGCGCGATCGACTCCGCGAGCACGCGCGGGATGGCGCTGCGCAGCGGCTCGGCCCAGCGCAGGTCGTCGGAGATGTCCACCTCGTTCGCGCCGGTGCGCAGCACGAGCTGCGTTCGGTCCACGCCTTCGGGGATCGCGACCGGCCCGACGAAGACGCTCGGCGAGGTGCCCGTGGGCAGCGCGCCCTGCGCCGGCGCGGAAAGCGTGAAGAACTGCTCGCGCGGCGCGGGCGTGCCGCAGGCGGCGAGGAGCAGGGCGAGCGCGGGCACGAGCGCGCGGATCGGCAAGGTCATCGGCGGTCTCCGCGCCGTCCGCGAATCAGCGATTCGGGATGGCGTTCGAGGTAGTCCGTGAGCGAGCGCAGCGACTCGGCGGCGCGGTTCACCTGCTCGAGCGTGTCGCGCAGGTCGCCCTGCACCGGCGAATCGCTCGCGAGCATCTGCTCGGCCGCTTCGAGCGTCTTGCGCGCCTGGTCGAGTGTCGCCTTCATGCTCGGCGCGAGGTTGGTGTCGACGTGCTGGACCAGCGCATCGAGATGCTGCAGGGTGCCGCGCAGGTCGACGAGCGTCTTGCGCAGGTCGTTGCCGATCGCGTCGAACGGCACGCGGTCGAGCTTCTTGATGATGTTGGCGATCGATTCCTGCAGCTCGCTCAGCCCTCCCTGGACGGTCGGGATCTCGGGCGGCGTCTTGCTGAAGTCGATCGTCGCCTTCGGCTCCTTCGGGAAGAAGTCGACGGCGACCAGCATCTGCCCGGTGAGCAGGTTGGCGCTGCGCAGCTGGCCGCGGAAGCCGTGCGCGACGAAGCTCTTCATGCGCTGCTCCGGCGTCATCGAGTCCCAGCGCCCGCCGGGTCGCGCGTTGCGCGGCCTCAGCCGGTGCGGATAGATCTCCACGGTCACGGCGGAGAGGAACGTGACCGTCTTCGGGTCGTACTCGAGGTCGACGCGGTCGACGCGGCCCACGGTCACGCCGCGGAAGTCGACCGGCGCCCCCACGGCGAGCCCGCGCGCCGATTGCGTGAACTTCATCACGTACGTCTCGTGCACCGTCTCGCGCGGCAGGAACGCCTCGGTGCGGCTCTCCCACAACGTGAAGCTCGTGTTCTCCGCGGCCGGTGCGCCCGCCGGCTCGTTGGGCGGGGTGGCGAACGCGATCCCCCCCAGCACGAGCGTGACGAGCGACTGCGTCTTCATGCGCACGCCGTTCGCGTCGAGCGAGACGTCCACGCCGCTCGCGTTCCAGAAGCGGGTGTTCGCCGTCACGAAGCGGTCGAACGGCTCGCGCACGAACACGATGACCTTGACCCGCTTGCCGTCGTCGGTGAGGTCGCTCGAGACCATGCGCCCCGCGAGCACGCCGCGGTAATAGACCGGCGAGTTCACCACGAGCGAGCCGAGGTCCTCGGCGAGCAGCGTGTAGGCGCGGCCCGGCACCTCCGAGGTGACCACCGGCGGGTTCTCGAGGCCCACGAAATCGCGTCGCGCCACCGTCGAGCGGCCGGGATCGGCGGCGATGAACGAGCCGGCGAGCAGCGTGCCCAGGCCGGACACCTCGCCACCGGCGATGCGCGGGCGCACCACCCAGAAGCGCGTGTCCTCCACGAGGAAGCCCTTCGAGGACTGGCGGTCCATCTCGGCGGTCACGATCACGCCCTTGTGGTCGGGGGAGAGCTTCACGCTCTTCACCAGCCCGATGTCGACCGCCTTGTTGCGGATCTTCGTCTTGCCCGCCTCGATCCCCTGCGCGGTGAGGAAGTGGATGGTGATCGTCGGGCCGTGCTCGAGGAACGCCTTGATCGTGATGCCGATGCCGACCAGCGCGGCGACGATGGGAATGATCCAAACGAGCTGCAGCGTGCGCGGGCCGGGCTTGCGCGCGATCGCGGGCGGCACCTCGCCCTCGCCGGGCAGGGGCGGAAGGTCATTCATGGGTGAACGCGCCGCGGCGCTCCGCGACGTCCCACATCAGCCGGGGGTCGAAGCTCTCGGAAGCGAGCATGGTGAGGATCACCACGGCGCCGAAGAAGATCGCGCCCGGGCCCGGCTCGATGGTCGCGAACGGCTGCAGCTGCACGAGCGCGACGGTGGTCGCGCCGACGAAGATGTCCACCATCGACCAGCGCCCGATGTAAGAGATCAGGCGGTAGAGCTGCGTGCGCTCGTACGGCCGCCACGTCGAGCGTTGATGCACGCTCAGGAGCAGGAAGGCGAGGACGGCGATCTTGGTCGCCGGCACGGCGATGCTCGCGACGAAGATGATCGCGGCGAGGATGAACGACCCGGTGTTCCAGAAATACACGACGCCCGAGAGGATGGTGTCGCTCTTGTGCGCGGCGAGCTGCGAGCTCGAGAGCACGGGCAGCACGTTCGCCGGCACGTAGAGCGCCGCCGCCGCGAAGAGGTACGCCCACGCGCGGCGCAGGGCGTTCGGCTTGCGCCGATGCAACGGCGCCGCGCAGCGCGCGCAGCTCGCATCGCGCCGCTCCCCGCTCGGGGCGCGGTTGAGCTGGCCGCACGTGAGGCAGAGCAGCAGCCCGCGCGCATCGGCGGTCGGGATCACGCCGGCCGCCTCACGCGGGCTCGCCATCGCGGGCTTCGCGCGCGCCCGGACGCGCGGCGGTGAGCGCATGGGCGCATTGCCAGACCGCGCGCGGCTCGAAGGCCGCGTCGGCCGCGGCGAGCAGCATCACGAATCCGCCCACCGCGAAAAGGCCCGCGTTCGGATGCGCGGTGGCGATGTCGTGCAGCTTCACGAACGCGATCAACGCGCCGAGCAGGAACACCTCGACCATCGCCCAGGGACGCACCCACGTCCACAGGCGGAACGCGCCGCGCAGGCCCCAGGGCACGATGCCCGCGCGCAGCGGCCCGATCATGTAGAGCAGCGTGCCCACCTCGGCCGCGGGCAGCACGATCGCCGTCGCCCACACGAGCAGGGCGACGCTCGTCATGCCGTGCTGGTGCAGGGCGAGCCCGGTGCCGAGCAGCGTGGCCGAGCGCTTCAGGCCGTTGGCGTCGATCTCCATGAGCGGAAAGATGTTCGCGAACGCGAACAGGATCGCGGCGGCGATCACGAACGCGAAGGTGTGCTCGAGCCCGTGGGGCTTGTCGCGGAACAGCTCCGCCCCGCAGCGCACGCAGCCGGCGCAACCGCCGCGCACGAGCTGCGGCGCGGACTGCAGCGCATCGCAGTCCGGGCAGGCGACGAGGAGGGGCGGCGGGCGGCTCATTTCCTGCTTTAGTCCGGTGCTACACTCCGGCGTTCCATGGAAAGCCCCGCGACGGCGTCCGGCCGGGCGCTCCTCGAGCGCGCGGCGGCGCTCGCCCGCCACAGCGACTCCCCGGCGCACTACACGCGTTGCTACCTCACGCCGGCCCACCGCGCGGCCGCGCGCCGGATCGCCGACTGGATGCAGGAGGCCGGCCTCGCGGTCCGCCACGACGCGGTCGGCAGCGTGATCGGGCGCTACGAAGCGGCGGGGCCGGGCGCGAAGACGCTCCTCATGGGCTCGCACTTCGATTCGGTGCGCAACGGCGGGCGCTACGACGGCGTGCTCGGGATCCTCGTGCCGATCGCCTGCGTGGCGGAGCTCGCGAGCCGCGGCGAGAAGCTCCCGGTGGCGATCGAGATCGCCGCCTTCGCCGACGAGGAGGGCGCGCGCTTCCAGACCAGCTTCCTCGCGAGCCGCGCGATGCTCGGGCGCTTCGATGCGTCGCTGCTCGAGCGGCGCGATGCCGACGGCGTGTCGCTCGCGCAGGCGATGCGCGATGCGGGCCTCGATCCCGCGCGCGTGAACGAGGCCGCGATCGAGGTCTCGAGCCTGGCGGCGTACGTCGAGGTGCACATCGAGCAGGGACCGGTGCTGCTCGACGAGGGCCTCGCGCTCGGCGTGGTCACCACGATCGCGGGCGGCACCCGGCACAGCGTGCGCATCCTGGGCGAAGCCGGGCACGCGGGCACGGTTCCGATGCCGATGCGCCACGATGCGCTCGCCGCGGCGGCCGAGATGGTGCTCGCGGTCGAGAAGCGCTGCGCGGCCGGCGGCTCGCTCGTCGGCACCGTCGGCATCCTGCGCGTGAAGGACGCGACCGGCAACGTGATTCCCGGCGAGGTCGAGCTGAGCGTCGATATCCGCGCGGGCGATGACGCCCTGCGCGAGGCGGCCGAGCGCGACGTGCTCGCGGCCTTCGAGGCCATCGCGTCGCGCCGCGGCGTTCGCACCGAACGCACGCGCACGCACGCGGTGAACGCGGCCCCGTGCGCGCAATGGCTGCAGGACGCGCTCGCGGCGAGCGTGGGACGCTGCGGCCTGCCCGTGCGCCGCCTTCCGAGCGGCGCCGGACACGACGCGATGATCCTCGCCGACGTGGTCGACATGGGCATGCTCTTCGTGCGTTGCGGCGCCGGCGGCGTGAGCCACAATCCCGCGGAGAGCGTCACCGCCGGGGACGCGGGTCTCGCGGTGCAGGCGCTGCTCGATTTCCTGCGCCACTTCCGCCAGCCGCGCGGGTAGTTATTGCCGGGATCGACCGCCTCCCCCAAGGGAGGGCGAACTTGCAAACGCCGGTCGCGGCTCGGTGCCCGTTTCCGGCCACCGGAAGCCGCGCCTTCGGCAGATGCAGCGCCGAAAATTCCGCAGAACCGGCCCCCGGACCGTGCTATCGTGGCCTCGCCTCATCGCCGAAAGGAGCCCCCATGTCGAAGAAGGACGCAAGAACCCCGGGCGCGCAGGACGGAGAGCTGTCCGAGCAGCAGCTGGACGGGATCGCCGGCGGGCAGGAAGTCCGCAAGATGGGCACCATCGTGGTCACCGGCAAGCGCGAGAAGCCCGAGCCCAAGGTCGTGAAGATGGAGACCATCGTGGTGACGGCGCAGCGCGAGAAGCACGACCTCGCCGGCACGCGGCTCGCCGCGGTCGTCGGCAAGCCCGGCGGCACGAAGAAGGACTAGCGGCTCACGCGACCTGCCGCGCGAGCAGCGCGGCGAACGGGCCCGCCTGCCGGGCGAGCTCGGTGAAGCGGCCCTGCTGGACGATGCGGCCGCTCTCGACCACCACCACGCGGTCGGCGTTGCGCACGGTGCTCAGCCGGTGCGCGATGACGATGCGCGTGGCCTCGAGCCGCTCGAGCCCCTCGAGGACCGCGGCCTGCGCGACGTTGTCGAGCGCGCTCGTCGCCTCGTCGAGGAACACGAGGCGCGGGGCGGCCACGAGCGCGCGCGCGACGAGCACGCGCTGGCGCTGTCCTCCCGAGAGCGTCGAAAGCCCTTCGCCCACCACCGTGTAGAGCCCCATCGGCATCGCCTCGATGTCGGCCGCCACGCCCGCGCGCCGCGCCGCTTCCCACACCGCCTCGACGCTCGCGCCCGTCGCCCCCGCGATGTTGGTGTAGAGGTCGCCCGCCCAGAGCTTGCCGTCCTGGAGCACGCTGCCGATGCGCCGGCGCAGGTGGCGCACGTCGAGCGCCGCGAGATCGCGCCCGTCGTAGCGCACCGTCCCGCGCGTCGGGTGCTCGAAGCCGAGCAGCAGGCGCAGCAGCGTCGACTTGCCCGAGCCGCTCGGGCCGACGATCGCGACGAACTCGCCGGGGTCGACGCGCAGATCGACGGCGTGCAGCACCTCGGGCCCGCCCGGATAGGCGAAGCTCACGTGCTCGAGCGCGATCGCGCCCTGCGGGTCGTGGCGCTCGCCCGCGCCCATCGCGTCCTCGGGGACCGCCTCGAGGATCGGGCGCGCGCGCTCCCACACCGGGCGCAGGTCGAGGAGCGCGAGCGCGATCGCGACGAGCGCCTGCACGCCGCCCAAGAGCGCGAAGAGCGCGGTGTGGAAGGCCACGAAGGTGCCCGCGGTCACGCGGCCCGAGGGCACGACGCGCCAGGCCGCGGCGAGGACCAGCACGGTGGCGAGCGCGGGGGCGAGCGACCACAGCACCGTCTCCCAGTTCGAAAGGCGCGCGCTCGCGAGGCTCGCCTCGCGGAATTGCGCATAGCGCCGCGACCAGCGCGCGAAGGCGCGGCCCTCGGCCGCGGCCGCGCGCAGCTTCGCGATGCCGCCGAAGAGCTCGAAGGTCGCCGCCGCGAGCCGCCCGTCGAGCGCCTCGATCGTGCCGCCCAGGCGCATGCGCGCGAGCCCCACGCGCCACGAGACCACGATCGCGATCGCGACGATCGCCGCCGCCGCGCTCGTGAGCGAGAAGCTGTAATGCAGCATCAGCACGAGATTCGCCACGACGAAGGCGAGCGTGACGAAGGCCCCGAGCAGCGCGCCCGCGAGCGCGCGCTGCAACGTGTTGACCGCGCCGATGCGCAGCGCGAGGTCGCCCGTCGAGAACGCGCGGAAGAAGCGCGTCGGGGCGCTGACGATGCGATCGACGATCGCGGCCTGCAACGCGACGGCGACGCGCGCCTCGAGCCGCAGCGTGGCGACCGCGCGCACGATGTCGAGGACGACGAGCGCGAGTCCGGCGATGGCGAGCGCGGCGAGGATCGCCCCGACGGCGCCGGGTGCCTGGTCGGGAATCGCGCGGTCGACCAGCCAGCGGGTCGCGATCGGGACGAGCAGGCCCAACGCGGCGGCGGCGAGCGCGGCGCCGACGAGCGTGACGAGGTCGCTGGCCGCTTCGGACCACGTCGCCTTGGCGAGATCGGCCGCGTGCACCGGGCGCGGCGCGAAGCGGCGATGGAACACGAACGCGAAGGGCGCGAGGCGCTGGGCGAGGCGCCGGTCCACGCGCCACTCGATGAAGCGGCCGCGATCGGCATCGAGCGCGCGCATCGTGTAGCCGCCGCGCGCGGGAATGAGCGCGACCCATCCGGTGCCCGCCTCGCGCGCCGGTGTGGCCGCCGCCGAGGCATCGTCGCGCGGCACCCGCCGGCGCTCCATCACGCGCGCGAGCATCGGCACCGCGGGCTCGCGCCACCATTCCTCGTCGAGCAGCACGCGCCGTGGCCGCCAGCCCGCGGGCAACGTGAGCGTCTCGAGCGCCTCCGCCGCATCGGCGGGCAACGCCGCGATGTCGGGGAAGCGCGCGCCGAGCGCATCGGCGAGCTGCGCGAGCGCGGCGGGCAGCGTGCTCGCACGCAGCGAGACGCCGGGATCCGCGCCGTTCATGCGTCCATTCCGCACGCGACGAGCCGCGCGTAGCAGCCCTGCGGTAGCGCCATCAGCTCCTCGTGCGTGCCGCGCTCGACGACGCGGCCGCCTTCGAGCACCAGGATCTCGTCGGCGTCGCGGACGGTCGACAGGCGGTGCGCGACGACGAGCGTGGTCACGCCGCGCCGGCGCAGCTGCGCCTCGATGCGCGCCTCGGTCTGCGCGTCGAGCGCGCTGGTCGCCTCGTCCAGGATGAGCAACGCGGGATCGGTCGCGAGCGCGCGTGCGATCTCCACGCGCTGGCGCTGGCCTCCGCTCAGGTTGCGCCCGCCCTCCTCGAGATGCGCGCCCGGGCCGCCGGCGCGCTGCGCGATCTCGTCGGCGAGCGCGGCGTCACTCAGCGCCTCGTGCACGCGCGCGTCATCCGCCTCGCCCCAGAGCGTCACGTTGTCCCGCACGGAGCCCTCGAAGAGCACCACGTCCTGGTCGACGTAGGCGACGGCTTGCGCGAGCCGCTCGCGTGCGTAGGCCGCGCGCGGCTTGCCGTCGACCAGGATCTCGCCGCTCCACGGCTCGAACAATCCCGCCGCGAGCCGCGCGACGGTCGACTTGCCCGAGCCCGAGGCGCCGACGAGCGCCACGCGTCCTCCGGATCGCACGCTGAAGGAGAAGTCGCTCACCAGCGGCGGCTCGTGCGCGTGATAGCCGAACGTGACGTCGCGGAACTCGAGCGTGCCCGCGATGCCATGCGCCATGCTGCCGGTCTGTGGCGGCCCCGGCGACGCATCGCAGCGCGCGCTCGCATCGGCCGGGTGGCGCAGTACGTCCTCGAGGCGGCCGAGGTCACCGCGCAGCGACTGCAGCTTCTGCGTGTCCTCGAAGAGCGCATGCACCGGCGCCTCGAACGCGGCGAGCAGCACCTGGAACGCCACGAGGTCGCCCACGCTCATGGTGCCCTGCATGATGCGCAGCGCGCCCACCCCGAGCACGGCGAGCTGCGAGGCGAGGCCGAGCACGGCGGGCACTTGCCCGAGCAGCAGCATCGCGCGTTGCGCCTCGGTGGACGCGTTGATGAAGCGCGCCTGCAAACCGATCCACTTGAGGAAGAACGCGCCTTCCTGGCCGCCCGCCTTGAGCGTCTCGATGTTGGCGAGCCCGCCGGTGGCCACGCCCGCGAGCTTGCCGCCCTGCACCGAGAGCTCCTGCGACACCTCCGCCGTGCGATGGGCGAGCGCGTGCCATGCGACGAGCTGCAGCATCAGGAGCAGCAGCACGATGAGCGCGAGCGGCGGCGCGAGGCGCACCATGAGCACGAGGAAGAACGCGGCGGTCACGCCCTGCAGCGCGAGGCGCGCGAGCTCGGCGGCGACCGCTTCGGCGGCGTGGTCGTTCAGCTCGACGCGCGCCGCGATCTCGCCCGCGGAGCGCTGCGCATAGAAGCTCATGGGCAGCACCAGTGCGTGCGCCATGAAGCCGTGCGCCGCGCGCCGCACCGAGCGCTGGAAGGTGTCGGTGACGAGGCGCGCCTGCAGGAGCACGAGGAGCGCGCGCGCGAAAGCCGCGAGCACGAGCCCGGCGAGCAGGGGCAGCGCCACGCCGTGCATGCGCGCCACCAGCACCTCGTCGACGAAGCGCCCGAGCAGCCACGGCAGCGCGATGCCCGGCAGCGCGAGCGTGAGCCCGACCATGAAGGCCAGCGCGACCGGCAGGCGGAAGCCCTCGACGTAGCGGGCGAGCGCGCGCGCGACCGACGGCGGCTTGCCCGACGGACGGAAATCGGGGGCGCGTTCGAACGTGAGCACCACGCCGGTGAACGCCTGGTCGAACTCGCGTGCCGTGACGCTGCGCCGGCCGCGCGCCGGATCGTTCAGCCACGCGCGACCGCGGCGGAATCCCTCGAGCACGACGAAGTGGTTGAAGTTCACGAACACGATCGCCGGCAACGGCAGCTCCGCGAGCTCGCGCGGCTCCTTCTTGAACCCGCGCGCGACGAACCCGTGCGCGCGCGCCGCGCGCAGCAACGCGCCGGCCTTGCTGCCGTCGCGCGTGACGCCGCATTCGACGCGCAGCTGCTCGAGGGGCACGTGGCGGCCATGGTGCGCGAGCACCATCGCGAGGGCGGCGGCGCCGCATTCGACGGCCTCGAGCTGAAGCACCGTGGGGACACGGAAGATGCGCGTGTCCGGCAGCGGAGGCGCTTCGGGGCTCAGGGCAACGGCAGCCATGCGAAGAGCGCGCCGAGCGCCGCGAGCAGGACCGCGAGCGCCGCGAGCACCACGCGCGAATGGCGCGGCACGCGCAGCCGCTCGTCCAGCCGCTCGGGCGATGCGAGGCGATCGAGCGCCGCCTGGCGGAAAAGCGCGGAGTCCGGCACCGTGCCGTCAGCCGGCGAGGCGCTTGAGCATGCGCTCGAAGCGCGCGCCGGCGAGGTGCACGTTCTCGAGCAGGTCGTCGTTCAGCTCTCCGGTGGGCTTCGCCTCGACCTGCGCGGCGCCGTAACCGAGCCGCTGGGTGGTGCTGCGCATGCGGTCGGCCATGAACACGCACAGCGCGCGGTAGAAGCGCGCGGCGAACGCGAGGTCGGTCGCGAGCTTGCCGCGCACCACCGTGTCGGGCACGCGCAGCAGCGTCGATTCGGCCACCGCTTCGACCGCCACGTTGGTGGGCGCCGGGTCGACGAGGGACATCTCGCCCACGATCTCGCCGGACTCGAGCAACGCGATCGTCTGGCGCGCGTGGGTGCGGATCGCGAGCTGCCCCTCGAGCACGAAGTAGATGAAATCGACCCGTGTCCCATGCGCGATGAGCACCGTGCCGGGATCGACCGTGATGCGCTCGCCGGCGTGGGCGAGCCAGTCGACGTCGCCGTCCGAGAGGACGCTGAAGATGAAGAGGACCTTGCGCATCGCGCCCCCGGGCGTCGTTGGCTTGGCGCAGTGTACGTCGGACGCTCGCCTAATGCACCCGGACCTCCTCCTTCCGATCCAGTGCCGGAAAACGTCGGACGCGATCCGGTCTCCAAACAGCGGAATCGAAGTCCGCCATGAATACGCCGCCCCCCGCATCCGAGCCCGACGCCCGCCGCATCGACATCCTGAGCCCCGGCGAGCTGCCCTACTGGGCGAAAGCGCTGGAAGTGAGCGAGTACCGCCTGCTCGAGGCGGTCGACAAGGTCGGAACCTCGGCCGCGCTCGTGCGGCTCTACCTGGCCGGGACCGATCCCGGCTGGCGCCACTGACCGCCTAGAAGTTCCTCACCGACTTGATCGGCTGCCCGTTGCGCGAGCGGCGCGCGAGATCCACGTAGCGCCCGCGCAACTCCTCGAGCGTGAGGTCCTCCAGCTCCTCCAGGTCGAGCAGGTCGTTGCTCGCGCCCTTGTTGGCGCGGATCAGCTCGTCGAGCTTGATCTGGACCGCGTCGCCGGCCCGGTTCTGGGTGTTCTGGATCACGAACACCATGATGAAGGTCACGATCGACGAAAGCGTGTTCATGCTGAGCTGCCACGTGTCGCTGAAGCCGAACACCGGCCCGGTGATGGCCCACAGCACCACGAGCCCGACGACGATGTAGAAGGTCATCGGGTAGCCACTCCAGCGCGACACGGCCTGGGAAAACTGCGAGTACGAGAACTTGAGGCTCATCGGGTTTCTCCGCGCGCAAGCTTCCAGCATGCGGCGATTCCGCGAGCGTGCCCCTTGCCCGAACGCCGCGTCGCATCGGCGGCCGCGGGCAACCCGTGGAGTAGGCGCGCGCCTACGCGCCCGGCCAATCGCGCGCGAGCACCAGCAGCTGCGCGGGGTCGACGTCGGAGACGGCCCAGTACTGCATGCCGCCCACGCGCCACGCCACGAGCGCGAAGCCGCGGCGCGTTTCCGTCTCGGGCGCCACGCGGCCGGCCGCGGGCCAGCTGAACACGTTCACGACGTGCCGGCGGAAGTGGTAGGTGACCACGGCCACGCGCCGGCCGTCGACGAAATCGAGGCGCCCGCCCGTGAGCACGAAGCCCGCGCCCGAAAGATCGGGCACCGTGGGCGCGAAGTCGATCTTGCCGGTGAACCACGGCTTCACGGTGTGCTGGTCGGACGAGGGCACGTCGACCAGCCGGTTGTCGAGGACGATCGAACGCATGTGCGCGTCGAGCAACGCCCCCTCGATGGCGCTCTCGGCACGCGGGCCGCCGAACTGCAGCGCGAGCGTCCAGCTGAGGGCGGCGACGGTGGCGAGCGCCGCGGCGAAGGCGAAGAGCGGCGCGCGCCGGCGCGGGCGCGCCTCGGGCGCGGTCCCGTTCGCGAGGCAGGCGCGCACGCGCTCGCGCAGCCCATGGGGCGCGCGGTGGTAGGTCGCTTCGGCGGCGAGCTTCTCCTCGATCGAGGGGTCGTTGCGGTGAGCCATCACGATGCCTTTCGCATGCGCTGCTCGATGCCGCGGCGCAGCTGCTCGCGCGCCCGCGCGAGCCGCGACATCACGGTGCCGATCGGGATGCCGGCCACCGCAGCGATGTCCTTGTAGCTCAGGTCCTCGAGCTCGCGCATCACGATCACCTCGCGGTAGGCGACCGGCAGGTCCTCGAGCGCCTGGTTCACCAGCTTGCGGTTCGCGCGCTGCAGCACGATCACCTCGGGGTTCGCCTCGCTGCCGCCCGCGTGCCCGAGGGTCTGCGCCTCGTTCGACACCAACCCGCTCTCGTCGAGGGGCACGAGCTCGGCCGGGCGGTTCTTCTCGAGCCACGAGTACGCGGTGTTGCGCACGATCGCGAGCAGCCACGGACGCGCGTCTGCACCCTGCAGCCGCTCGAAGAAGCGGAACGCGCGCAGGAACGCTTCCTGCACCACGTCCTCGGCGTCGGCATCGACGCGCGTGAGCCAGCGCGCCAGGTTGTAGGCGGCATCCAGGTGCGGCAGCACCTGCTTTTCGAAGCGCGCAAGCTGGCTCATCGGCGGCCCTTCATCCTTCCACGACCGGCACCGCGGCGGATTTATTCCCGGGAAATTCGCGCCGCGCCGGGAATAATGCGCCGGCCGTGGCGGTCCTGCAGGGGAATCCACCGAGGAGGCTCCCATGGGCATCGATCGCAGGCAGTTCCTGAAGCTCGCCGCCGCCGGGGGTGGCGCCGTGTTCGCATCCGCGCTCGCGGGATGCGCGTCGCTTCGCGAGGGCGCGGACGGCGAGTTCTACTTCGTGCAGCTCTCGGATTCGCACTGGGGCTTCGAGGGCCCGGCGGTGAATCCCGACCCGCGCGGCACGCTGCCGCGGGCCGTCGCGGCCGTGAGCGCGCTCGCCGAAAAGCCCGACTTCATCATGTTCACCGGCGATCTCACGCACTCGACCGACAACCCGATCGAGCGGCGCAAGCGCATGCGCGAGTTCCGCGAGATCGTGGCGCGCCTCGACCACCCGAACGTGCATTTCATGCCCGGCGAGCACGACGCCTCGCTCGACCACGGCAAGGCGTTCATGGAGCTCTTCGGCCCGACGCACTACACGTTCGAGCACAAGGGCGTGCGCTTCATCGTGCTCGACAACGTCTCCGACCCGGCCGCGCGCATCGGCGAGGAGCAGCTCGCGTGGCTGAAGAGCGTGCTCGAGCCGTTGCCGCGCGCGACCCCGATCGTCGTGTTCACGCACCGCCCGCTCTTCGACCTCGCGCCCGCCTGGGACTGGGCGACGCGCGACGGCGAGCAGGCGGTCGCGCTGCTCATGCCGTACCCCAACGTGACCGTGTTCTACGGGCACATCCACCAGGAGCACCACCACATGACGGGGCACATCGCGCACCATGCGGCCCGCGGCCTCATGTTCCCGCTGCCCGCGCCCGGCTCGCAGCCGAAGCGCGATCCGGTCAAGTGGGATCCGCAGCATCCCTATCGCGGCCTCGGCATCCGCGACGTCGAGGCGCAGCCGCCCGAGCGCTATGCCCTGACCGAAGTGCCGCTCGTGGGGAGCTGACCATGGACCGTGCGAAAAGACGCGTGCTCGGTGCCGGCGCCGCGCTGCTCGCCATCGCCGCGGGCGTGCGCGGTGCCGAGGGTCAATCGCCGCGCGTGGTGCGCGTGACGGCGCGCCGCTTCACGTTCACGCCCTCGGAGATCGAGCTCAAGCGCGGCGAGCCGGTGGTGTTCGAGCTCACCTCCGAGGACGTGCTCATGGGATTCAACATCCCGGACGCGAAGCTGCGCACCGACATCATTCCCGGCCGCACGATGCGCCTCGCGTTCACGCCGACGCAGGCCGGGACGCTGCCCTTCCTGTGCGACATCTTCTGCGGCGAGGGCCACGAGTCGATGAACGGCACGATCGTCGTGACCTGAGGCGCTCTCCTACGGGTGCACGTCCTCGGTGAACCACGCGTCGGGCAGCTCGTGCCCGGCGCCCGCGGCGCGCGCCCGTTCGAGCACGAGCGCGCCGGCCGCGGCGAACTGCAGGCCCATGCCGACGTTGTTCACGAAGAGCGTGGTCTCCTCCTCGCTCGTGCGCGCCGGGACGTTGCCCGCGACGAGCTCGGCGAGATCGGGATAGGCGCGGCGCCCGGGCTCGTTCCACCAGCCGCGCGCGTGGTCGGCGTTCACGTTCGGCGTGCCGGCGAGCACGTTGTCCATCTGCTTCGCCTGCCGTGCGGTGTGCACGAAGACCTTGTCGCACGCGTCGAGCACGGCGCCGTCCACCTCCTGCGCCTTGATGCAGCTCGCGTGCACGCCGGGCTTCAACCATGCCGGCTCGATCACGCGCACCATCGACGAGGTCGCGGCCATGATCACGTCCGCACCCTCGACGCACGCCTCGGCGCTCTCGACCGCTTCCAGCCGCGCGCGCGGATGGCGCTCGCGGGCCTCGGCGAGGAACTTCTCGCGGCTCGCCGCGCTCGGGCTGAAGACGCGCACCGCCTCGAACGGTCGCACGGCGAGCGCGGCCATGAGCTGCGCGCCCGCCTGCCAGCCGGTGCCGATGAGCGCGAGGCGGCGGCTGTCGGTGCGCGCGAGTCGCTTCAACGCGATGCCGTTGGCCGCGCCAACGCGCAGCCGCTGCATCACGCCGTCGGGGAACATCGCCAGCAGCTTGCCGCTCTCGGTCGAGAAGAGCAGCACGAGGCCGACCCAGCGGCCGTCGGCGAGCGGGCGCTTCACGCGCCGCGGCTTGCCGGCCACGACCGGGTGACCCACGATGTCCGAGTTGATGCGCAATGCCTGCACGCGCCGCGCGGGCCATGTGCCGCCCATGTGCTTGAAGGCGTAGTAGGCGCCGTCGTGCACGGTGGGCGCCATGTTGTCGACGCGGGGCGAGAGCAGGGCGGCGCCATGCGCGAAGTCGGCATACATCGGCTCGAGGGCGGCGATGCAGTCGGCCATCGGCAGGAGCCGTTCGACGTCTTCGTTGCCCAGGACCAGCATGGCGCCTCCGGCAAAGGCGGCCATTCTATCGTGCCGCGACGTGCCGGACGGACTACGCGCGGAAACGACCGGCGTCCCGGCGTCCTCCAAATGGAATTCTCATCCCGAACAAGGAAACGCCATGTCCGCCCATCCTCCCGGCCACCCGGTCGCCAAGAGCGCGGCGATCGCGCTCGCCGCCGTCTTCACCGTCGGATTCGCACTCGCCTTCGCGTACGTCGGCGCGCTGTGGCTCGTCGGCATCGCGATCATGCTCGGCCTCGGCGCGCTGGTCGGCCTGGCCATGAGCCGGCGCGCCTGACCCTCACCCCGGCCGTCTCCCAAGGGTAGAGAGAGCAACTCCGCGCTCTGTTCTCCCTCCGCCTAGGGGCAGGGTCGGGGAGGGGTGGCGCATCGCCCGCTTGCTCCCACGGCGGCGGAACCGCTAACCTCGCGCGGTGCGCGGTTCGCGGTTCTTCCTCGCGACGGCATTCGCCGTCTTCCTCGTCCTCCTCTGGGCCGTGCGCGATGCGTGCCCGGTGATGGACGACTTCGTCCTCTTCGCGCTCGGCCACCTGTTGCACGACCCGCTGCCGCTCGCCACGCAGGATGCGGTCGGCTCGTTCTTCTACCGGCCGCTCGGCCTCGTCGCATGGTGGATCACCGTGCAGGCGTTCGGCACCGGCGCGTTCGCGCAGTATGCGTTCACGCTCGCGGTGCACGCGTTCAACGGCGTGCTCGTCGCGGCGGTCCTGCGCCGTCTCGGCGCCTCGGCGCTCGCGGCGGCGATCGCCGGCCTCTTCTTCATCGCGCATCCCGCCGCGTGCTCGGCGATCCTGTGGCTGTGCGATCGCTTCGATCTGCTCTCCACCACGTTCGGGCTCGCGGCGCTGTGGGCGACCGCGTCGTACGTCGTCGACGGCAGACGCGCTGCGTTCGTGGCGGCGATCGTCGCCACCGCCGCGAGCCTGCTCTCGAAGGAGGTCGGCGTCGCGTACGCCGCCGGAGCGTTCATGCTCGCGGTGCTGGGCGCGGCAAGCGCTGAGGCGACGGGCCGGCGCAGCCGCTATGCGTTGGCGTTCGCCGTGGCCCTCACCACCTTCGCGTTCATCGCGATCCGCCACGCGATCGTGCGCGGCGCATCCGAAGGACTGCTCTTCGAGCACGGCTTCTTCGCGACGATCTTCGGCGGCAGCTTCAAGTGGCTGGGGCTCTATCCGCGCTTCCTCGTGGCGGCGAAGGGTAGCGCCGTCGCGATCGCCGGCTGGATCGCGGCGCTCGTCGCGATCGCCGTCGGGTTCGCGCTCGCGGTGCGCCGCGCGCCGATGCCGCGCCCGCTGATCCACGGCGCGATCGCCGGCGTCGCGGTCGCCGCCATCGCGGCCGGCGCGCAATCGCCAGTGGTGAACGCGATCCTGTTCGAGCCGCTGCGCCTCGCCCGCTTCGACTTCGTGGCGCAGGCCACCGCGCGCTTCTACTACACGCCGCTCGCCGCGACGATGCTGATCCTCGGGGCGCTGCTCGACGTGGCGCTGCGCGCGCCGCGGCGCCGGATCGTGCTCGCCGCTTGCGTCGCCGGGCTCGCGGGCCTGATGTGGGGCAGCGTCGCGGTCGGCCGCGCTTGGAGCGCCTACACGGTCGAGAGCAGCGACCGGTTCGCGGTGGCGGCGCGCCGCGCGGTGGCGTCGATGCCCGTGAAGCCGGGGTGCCACCTGTACTTCCTCGGAACGCCGCCCGAGGCCGAGCCGTTCCGCCAGTTCTCGCACATGGCTGTGCTCTATCCGTTGCCCGCATCCCATCCGCTGTGGCGCTGCATGGTGCTCACCGAGCACGCGCCCTGGTACAACCTCCTCGTGGTCGATCCGCCGAGCGGTGGAGCGACGGATGCGCGCGCCTCGCCGGCGCTCGTGGGGATCACGATCGGCGGCAAGCCGTTCCCGCCGCTGCGCGTGGGCCCGCTCGAGTACCGCTATCTCAAGGTGGCGAGCGATGCCGCCGTGCGCTCCGATCCCGACGCGCGCTTCTTCGCGTGGGACGGGCAACGCTTCGTCGACGCGGATGCGCGCGTTCGCGCCGGCGAGTTCCGCTTCTTCGACAACCGTCCCCCGGCCTGAGGCGACGTGGCGAGCGGCGCGCGCGGGGAAAGCGACGCAGCGGGGGCGCGCTCGTGATGACGCCTTCTCCGGTCGAGACGCGCGACTCGCTCTGGCGCAATCGCGAATACCTGTGGCTGTGGAGCGGGCAGGTGGTGTCGACGCTCGGCTCGACGGCCTCGGCGATCATCTATCCGTTGCTGATCCTCGCGATGACGGGGTCGCCCGAGGCGGCGGGCATCGCGGGCGCGCTGCGCGCCATTCCGTACCTCGTGCTCAGCCTTCCGGTCGGCGCGCTCATCGACCGCTGGGACCGCAAGGCGGTCATGATCCGCTGCGATGTGGGGCGGGCGCTCGCGGTGGTGTCGATTCCCGTCGCGCTCGCGTTCGACGCGCTCACGTTGTGGCAGGTCTACGCGGTAACTCTCATCGAGGGGAGCCTCTTCGTCTTCTTCAACATCGCCGAGGTCGCGGCCCTGCCGCGCGTCGTCCCCGCGCGCCACTTGCCGCAGGCGGCGGCGCAGAACGAGGCCGGGTTCGGCGCGGCGAACATCGCCGGGCCTTCGATCGGCACGCTGCTGTACCAGGCCTTCGGGCGCGGCGTGCCTTTCCTCGCCGATGCCGTGACGTATCTCGTGTCCGTGTTCTCGCTCTCGCGCATCCGGGTCGCCTTCTACGGCGAGCGCCCGCAACGCTCGCGCGACCTGCGCGCCGAGATGATCGAGGGCTTGCGCTGGCTGTGGGACCGGCCGCTCATCCGCTTCATGGCGATCCTCACCGGCGGGCTGAACCTGATCAATGCCGGCACGACGCTCATCGTGATCGTGCTCGCCCACGACCTCGGGGCGAGCGACGCGCTGGTCGGCACGATCTTCAGCATCGCCGGCGTGGGCGGCATTCTCGGCTCGCTGGCCGGCGGACAGGTGCAGAAACGGTTCACCTTCGGCCAGGTGATCGTCGCCACCGTATGGCTGAACGCGGCGCTCTTCGCGGCGTACGCGCTCATGCCCTCGGCGCTGATGCTCGGGGCGGTCGCCGCGCTCGTGGCCTTCCTGAGCCCGATCTACAACGTCGTGCAGTTCAGCTACCGGCTCGCGCTCATTCCCGACGAATTGCAGGGGCGCGTGAACAGCGTCTTCCGCCTGGTCGCCTTCGGGTTCATGCCCGTGGGCGCGGCGCTTTCCGGGGCGCTCATCGAGAACGCCGGCGCAACCGCGACCGTCGCCATCTTCTCCGCGTGGCTGGTGTTGCTCGCCGTCGCGACCACCGCGAACCGCCACGTCCGCCACGCGGCGCCGCTCGGAGCCGTCGAGCGGGCCTGAAGCGGCCGATCGCGCACGGCGCCGGGCCCGATTTCCGCACCGCGCCCGCTTCGGCAATAATGGCCGCTCGCGCCCGGTGGCGCTCAGGAGGAGTCCCGATGGGAAAGCGCACGATGGCCGCGCTCGGCGTGGCGCTCGGCATGGCGGCCGCGACCCCGCTCGCGTTCGCCGCGGACGACGCGAAGCCGGCGGCGAAACCGGCGCCACCCGCGGCGGAGGCCAAGGCCGCGAAGCCCGCGGACGACACCAAGGGCGTGAAGGCGGCCGGGCCGCGGCTGCACATGGCGCACCATGGCCGCAACCCGGGCAAGGACCAGGACCTGCGCCATTGCCTCGACCTGCCGACGGCCCGGGAAGTGATCCGCTGCTCCGAGGGCAAGTAACCGCCGCGCCCGGCGACCGGTCGTAGCGCGATGTACTTCCGCCGCCCGGCGGAAAGGGGCTTTTCCGCCCCGAAACGACCCCCTCACGCATCTTGCCAAGCGGCCCCCGGTGCAGCACTATCGGAGGCAAAAGCCGCATGAAAAACCGGAGGAGGCCGTGGCGAAAATCCTGCTCGTCGAGGACAACGAGATGAATTACGACATGTTGTCCCGGCGCCTGACGCGCAAGGGCTTCGAGGTCGTGATCGCCATCGACGGCGAGCAAGGCGTCGAGATGTCGCGCACCGTCGAGCCCGACCTCATCCTCATGGACATGAGCCTGCCCAAGATCGACGGGTGGGAGGCCACGCGCCAGATCCGGGCCACGCCGTCGACCGCGAAGGTGCGCATCATCGCGCTCACCGCGCACGCGATGGCCTCCGACAAGGACAAGGCCATGGCGGCGGGCTGCGACGACTTCGACACCAAACCGATCGACATCGAGCGCCTGGTCGCCAAGATCGCGGCGCTGCTCGCGCGCACGGTGGAGTGATGTCCGAGCACACCGAGCTCGACAACCTTCGCCACGAGCTGCGCACGCCGCTCAACCACATCATCGGCTACGCCGAGATGATGCTCGAGGACGTCGAGGCCGGGCAGCGCGCCGCGCTCGCCGCACCGCTCCAGGGGGTGCTTTCGGAAGCGCGCCAGCTGCTCGAGCGCATCAAGGAGCTCGGCGTGGCCGGCGACGTCGACGCGGCCCGCCAGCGCATGCGCGAGCTGATGCCGCAGCTCACCACGCCGCTCGCCTCGGTCGTGGCCTCGATCGCCACGCTCGGGGCGATGCTCGACCAGCAAGGCGACGCCGAGCTGCGCAAGGACGTCGAGCGCATGTCCCAGGCCGCGGAGCGCCTGCGCGCCCTGCTCAAGCCCGAGGAAGCCGCGCCGGTGACCGCCGCGTCCGCGCCTTCCGTTGCGCCAGCGCCTTCCGGCAAGTCGGGCGCCGCGATCCTCGTCGTCGACGACAACGAGAACAACCGCGAGGTGCTGTCGCGCCGGCTGCAGCGCGAGGGCTACAAGCAGGTGGTGCAGGCGTGCGACGGGCGCGAGGCGCTCGAGCTGCTGCGCCGCCAGCGCTTCGACCTGGTGCTGCTCGACATCATGATGCCCAACGTCGACGGCTACGAGGTGCTCGAGACCATGAAGCGCGACGAGCAGCTGCGCCACGTGCCCGTCATCATGATCTCCGCCCTCGACGAGATGAAGAGCATCATCCGCTGCATCGAGCAGGGCGCCGAGGACTACCTGTCCAAGCCGTTCGATCCCACGCTGCTGCGCGCCCGGGTCGGCGCGAGCCTCGAGAAGAAGCGCCTGCGCGACGAGGTGGTCGAGTGGAACCGCACGCTCGAGACGCGGGTGCAGGAGCAGGTCGCGCAGCTCGACCGGCTGGGAAGGCTGAAGGGCTTCTTCTCGCCGCAGGTCGCGGAATCGATCCTCGGCAAGGGCGAGAAGGCGCTCGAGACGCACCGGCGCGAGGTCGTCGTGGTGTTCCTCGACCTGCGCGGCTTCACCGCGTTCACCGACAGCTCGGAGCCCGAGGAAGTGATGGGCGTGCTCAAGGAGTACCACGCGGTGATGGGCAAGCTCGTCATGGCTCACGACGGAACGCTCGATGCGTTCCTCGGCGACGGCTTGATGATCGTGTTCAACGACCCGGTGCCGGTCGACGATCCGGCCGGCCGCGCGGTGCGCATGGCGCTCGAGATGCAGCGCGATTTCGTCGCGCTGCACGACCTGTGGCAGCGGCGCGGGCACAACCTGGGGCTCGGCATCGGCATCGCGGTCGGCTACGCCACGCTCGGCGTGGTGGGCTTCGAGGGACGCTGGGCCTACACCTGCATCGGCGGCGTGGCGAACCTGTCCGCGCGCCTGTGCGGCGAGGCGAAGGCCGGGCAGATCCTCGTGAACGAGAAGACGCTCAAGCGCATCACCGGCGAGCCGGTCGCCGAAGCCGTCGGCGAGATGACCCTGAAGGGCATCTCGCAGCCGCAGTCGGTCTACAACGTCACTGGATTGAGGGGGTAGCGCATGGAAGGAGGTGACGACATGGCCGAGATCGAGAAGGAGCAGTGGGCCGCGCTGCAGCTGATCGAGGCGATCCCGCTGCCGATCTTCTTCAAGACCACCGACGGGCGCTACGTCGGCGTGAACCGCGCCTGGGAGGCGTTCTTCGGGCGCGCGCGCGAGGAGTTTCTCGGCAAGAGCGTCTACGACCTCTACCCGAACGACCGCGCCGTGGCCGATCGCATGCACGCGAAGGACCAGGAGCTGTGGAGCGGCGCCGACTCCCAGGTCTACGACGCGGTGATCACCACCGCCGGCGGCCAGAAGCGCGAGGTCACCTACTACAAGGCCACGTTCAGGCGCGCCGACGGCCGCGTGGGCGGGCTCATCGGCACGATCATCGACAACACCGAGGCGAAACGCGCCGCGCGCCATCGCGAGATGGAGCACGGCGTGACGCGCGTGCTCTCGGAAGCCGAGACCGGCACCGAGGCGCTCGCGAAGGTGCTGCAGACGATCTGCACCAACCTCGGCTGGGCGTGCGGCGCGAACTGGCGCTGGGACGAGGCCGAGCAGGTGCTGCGCTGCAACGAGTCGTGGCACATCGACCAGAAGGAAGTGGCCGACTACATCAACACGAGCTTCAAGACGGTGCACGAGGCGCCGGCGTGGAATCCCGAGGCGACGCTGCCCGCGGCGGGCGGGCTCGTGCGGCGCTCGTGGTCGCTCGCCAAGCCCGTGTTCTTCCGCGACATCAGCCAGGAGACGAGCTTCCGGCGCCGGGCCGCGGCGACGAAGGCCGGGCTGCGCGCGGCGTTCGCGTTTCCGGTGCTCGCGGGCACGCAGCCGCTGGGCGTGATGGAGTTCTATAGCCGCGACGTCGGCGAGCCCGACGAGGAACAGCTGCGCATCATGGACGCGATCGGCCGCCAGGTCGGGCAGTTCGTGCGCCGGCGCGAGAGCGAGGAGCGCAGCCTCGAGCTGCAGACGGCGAGCAGCAACAAGTCGCAGTTCCTCGCCAACATGAGCCACGAGCTGCGCACGCCGCTGAACGCCATCATCGGCTACAGCGAGCTGCTGATGGAGGACGTGCCCGACGAGGCGGCGCAGGCGGACCTGCGCAAGATCCATTCGTCCGGCAAGCACTTGCTCGAGCTCATCAACGACGTGCTCGACCTGTCGAAGATCGAGGCGGGCAAGATGGAGCTGCATCCCGAGGACTTCGCCGTCGAGCCCCTCGTGCGCGAGGTGGCGGAGACGGTGCGGCCGACCGCGGAGAAGAACGGCAACTCGGTGGTGTTCAACTGCGCGCCCGACCTCGGCACCGTGCACGCCGACCTCACGCGCGTGCGCCAGGCGCTGCTCAATCTCGCGAGCAACGCGGTCAAGTTCACCAAGGACGGCACCATCACGATCACGGCCACGCGCCACTCGATCCCCGGGCACGAGACCATCATGCTCGAGGTGAAGGACACCGGCATCGGCATGAGCGTCGAGCAGCTCGGCAAGCTCTTCCGCGACTTCCAGCAGGCCGACCCGTCGACCACGCGCAAGTACGGCGGCACGGGCCTGGGGCTGGCGATCAGCCGGCGCATCTGCCGCATGATGGGCGGCGACATCCTGGTGCAGAGCGCGCCGGGCGCCGGCTCGAGCTTCACGATCCAGCTGCCGTGCACGCCGGGCGCGAAGATCGCGCCGCCGGCCGAGAAGGCCGCCGCCGCAGCGCCCCCGGGGCGCGGCACGCACGCCGCCCAGGACGCGCCGCTCGTCCTCGTGGTCGACGACGACGCGTCGGTGCGCGAGTTCATGCAGCGCTTCCTCGAGCGCGACGGCTACCGCGTGATCGAGGCGGCCGACGGGCTGACCGCGCTCGGGCTTGCGCGCGAGCACCATCCGACCGCGATCACGCTCGACGTGATGATGCCGCAGGTGGACGGCTGGACCGTGCTTGCCGCGATCAAGGGCGATCCCACGTTGGCCGACATCCCGGTGATCCTCGTCACCATCGTCGACGAGAAGCAGCGCGGCTACTCGCTCGGGGCCACCGACTACATGGTGAAGCCGATCAATCGCAACCGGCTGTCCGCGTTGTTGCGTTCGCTCTCCAATCGCACCACCGGCCGCCTGCTGGTGGTCGATGACGACGAGGGCTCGCGCGCGCTCGTGCGCCAGGCGATCGAGCGCGAGGGCTGGACGGTGTCCGAGGCGGTCAACGGCGTGAAGGCGCTCGAGTCGGTGCGCGCCGAGCGTCCCGACGCGATCGTCCTCGACCTGATGATGCCGGAGATGGACGGCTTCGCGTTCCTCGCGCAGCTGCGCGAGAAGCCCGAATGGCGCGACATCCCCGTGGTGGTGGTGAGCTCGAAGGACCTGAGCGCCGCCGACCGCGCGCGCCTGAACGGCCACGTCGAGGCGGTGGTGCAGAAGAGCGGGCAGGATCGCGAGCACCTGATGCAGGAGGTGCGCCAGCGGCTCGCCTCCTCGGTCGCCGCCCACAAGCCGCAGGCCGGCGCCGCGCACAAGGCGCCGACGGCGGCCTGATCCCTCAGCCCGCGACCGCTTCCCAGCCCGAGAAGGCGAGCGCGAGCGGCTGCGCCATCGGCGGGTAGAGTTGCGCGCACTCGGCGCGCGCGACCGCCTCGCGCAGCGCATCGGCGTTGCCCGCGAAGGCACTGGCCGGCGCCGGGCCGCACCACGCCTGCGCGAGTCGCGCGGTCATCGCCTCCACCTGCGCGCCGCGCGTGCGCGGATCGCCCGCACACGGCCCGGCGAGCGCGAGCAGTTGTGCCACGGCCTGCTCCTCGTCGGCGCTCGCGACGTGGCCATCGGCGAAGTGCCACGCGATCCGCTGCAACGACGCGTGCGCGTGCAAGCGCCCCGCGAGCCGCGCGTTGCACGCGCTCGCACCGAAGCGTAGGTTGATCGACATGCCGGTGTCGGGATACTCGAGGTAGTGCCACAGTGCCGCCGGCATGAAGAGCGCATCGCCGGGCCCGATGCTCGCGGTCCACGCGTCCACCAGATCGAGGAACGCCTCGCGCCGCGCGCCGGCCAATCGGTCCATGAAGACGCCGGAGAAGTTGCCCACGGGCAGCAGGCGATCGGAGGCCTCGGGCGGCACCAGGATCGCGTGCTTGTGACCGAACACCTGCACCAGCAGCACGTTGCGGAAGTCGCCGTCGTAATGCAGGTGCGCGTGGTGGCCGCGACCGCCTACGAAGGAGAAGGAGACCGGCCGCGCGCCATCGAAGAGCGCGCGGGGCTGCGGGCCCATGCGTTCGAGAACGTGATCCGGTGTCGGGAACTCCGTGCACATCCACGGCGTGCCCGGCTCGGCTTCGAGCAGATCGAGATAACCGGCGAGCGAGGTGGCGCGGACCGGACGGCGGTCGGCCGCACCGCCGTGGCGCAGCGACCACGCGACGAACTCCTCGCGCAACTCGAGGGGAAGATCGCCGAGCAGGGCGCGCGCCGCTGCTGCCGTGCATGCCCGTGCGAGCCCGGTGCCGTCGAGGAATCCCTCGATCACCACGGGCGCGCGTGCCGTGGCCAGCGCGCGGATGGCCCCGGTGTCCAGGCCTCGCATCCGCTTCGCTTCGCGCACCCTCGCGCCGGGTCCGCCCCCGCTCACGCAGCGTGCGCCCGCTCGCACGCGGCGAGCTCCTTGATGCTCACGCGCAGCTCCTCCACGCGCGTCATGTACGGCGCCATCGTGCTGCGCACGAAGCGCACCATGGTCGGGTGGATGAAGGGAACCACCCACAACGCGCCGGGTAGCGTCGGATCCGCGGCCTGCTTGCGCACCGCCTCGACATACAGCGCGAGGATGCGGGCGGTGCGCTGCAGCGTCGGATGCATGTAGCTGTTGCTGTAGATGAGCGAGGACGAATCGAAGCGCTGCGTGAGCACCCAGCCGACGAGTTGGCTCTTGTGCCGCATGGCCACGCTGTTGAACTCGGTGTTGGAATATTCCCAGGGCCGCAGCGACGCCGGGATCCACGGATCGGTGCGCTGGCTCTCGCGCAGCGCATCGATCTCCGCCGGACCCACCTCGCTCCACGGCACGATGGACGCGTCGCGTGGCAGCGGGTAGTCGCGCCTGAGCCACGGCGAGTCGAGCATGCGCCGGTCGCAGCGGCAGATGAGGCGATCGGGATGCGGCTCGGGCCAGCCGAGGCGCGCGAGCAGCCGCGGCGGCGCCTCCGAGGTCGAGCGCCCGGTCTGGTAGCTCACCTCCATGCGCTCCACGCCCTGGCGGTCGAGCTCCTGCTCCAGCGCGGCGAGCAGCCGTGTGCCGATGCCGCGGCGGCGCGAGCGCTCGCGCACGAAGAGCGAGGCGACGCGCGTGAAGCCCTTGAGGGGCAGGCGCAGCGCGAGCGCGAGGCCCGCGGCCACGCCGTCTTCCATGGCGCCGACCGCCGTCACCGCACCGTGGCCCGCGGCGAAGAGCAGCGTCTGCAGGCTCGGATAGGTGAGGCCGTGGTAGGGCAGCGAGTTGAACGGATCGAGGACGGTGATGTGGACCATGGTGGCTACCAGTAGGCGTACCAGCGCTCGCCCGCGCGCAGGCAATGTCCCTGCAGCGTGATGCGGCGCTCGTCGGGTTGGATGTCGCGGCCGGGCGCGGCCTGGTGCATCACGTGCCCGGAATGCAGGACCATGGAGCCGATGCGGTACGGGTGGTACGTCATGGGCGCGCGCCGAACGCGCTCGGCGACCGCCGCGTGGTCGAGCGAACGGATGTCGTCGCGATGCAACCCGAAAACGTTCAGCCCGCCGCCGTGGCGCGGCAGCGCGAGCGCGAGGGTGAACGACGCCACGTGCCCGAAGTCGGGCGCGCCGCATCCGGTCCAGTCGATCAGCTCGTACTGGCTGTCGCAGTGGATCGAGGCGATCGGCAATTCGAAGATCTTGTGCGCGAGGTAGATGTGGAAGCCGGGCAGCGCCGCGTGCGGCTGCCAGGCGACGGGCGCGCCGAGCACGTCCTCGAGGGTCGTGCGCACGCGCTCGAGCAGCCAGTCGAAGTGCGTGGCGAGGATCGGGTTGTCGCGCCGTGCGCTCTCCTGGTAACCCGCGCGCGAGGCGGCGGCATCGAGATAGCTCGCGGCGCCGAGGGTGAAGAACGGGAACGCGGGGTTGCGCCGCGTCCAGCGCTCGCGCAGCGCATCCACGGCGTGAAGCGCGCGCGTGCATTCGTGCGGGTCGAGCACCTCGAGCTCGGCCATGTCGTCGGTCGGGCTCCAGCGCATGGCGTCGGTGCAGGCGTTCATGCGGCCGCCCTGCCGCCCACGATGTCGAGCGCGAGCGGGTCCGATGCGCCGGGAACCGCGGCCGCGACCAACGCGAGGGCCACACCGGCGGCACCGTCGAGCAGGCCCGGCGTCCAGGGCCGGTCGTTGTACTCCTGGAAGCGCAGGAATCCCGCCTCGCGATGGAAATCGGCGAGCTTGCACGCGGCCGCGAGCGCCTCGGCGCGCAGCTCGGGGCGATCGAGCCGCGCCGCGGCCTCGGCGAGGAACAGGATGCGGCCCGACTCCCCGCAGCAGGCGTGATGGCGATCGATGCCCATGCGCTCGCGCGTGTTCGCGATCGCCTGCTCGATCTCGTCGTCGCATGCGATCGTGTCGCGGAGGACCAAGCGCGCGAGTCCCGCGCCCGCCGGCCCCGCGCACCAGCCGGACATGAAGCGTACCGTGCCTCCTTCGCGCCGCAGGTCGGGCCAGTCGCGCGCTTGCGCGTCGAATCTCTCGCGCTCGAAGGCGAGCGCGCGCTCGGCGATCGCGCGCGCATCGGCATCGCCCGTCGCCGCATGGACACGCGCGCACGCCGCGGCGACACCGGTCGCGCCGTGCGCCATGCCGAGCAGAGGCCGCTCGAAGCCCGGCACCGCGAAGCCGCCGCCGGGAAGCTCGGCGCGCGCGATCGCCTCCATGCACGCGCGCTCACGCTCCGCGAGGCGCGCGTCCTGCCGGAACGTGCCGAGGTACGCGAGGACCGCCGCCGTCCCGGCCACACCGCCCAGCCAATCGGGGTTGTCGTGCGCGGCGAGCCGCGCCGGATCCATTTGCAGCGCGCTTTCGAGCGCCGCCTCGACGAGCGTCTCGTCGCCGAGCAGGCGCGCGCACTCGGCGAGCGCATAGATCGGGAACGCTTCTCCGTTGTACGCGCTCGGAGGCATGTGCTTCCACCAACCGGCCCGCTCGAGGGCGCGGCAGGTGCGCTCGCAAAGCGCCAGCGCCGAGCGCGCGAGGTGCGCGTAGCGCGGATCCCCGAACGCATGGAAGAGGTTGGCGAACAGCACGCCCGTCCCTGCAGCACCCCCGGCGCTCCAGGGATACGCCACGACGGGCGCGATCTGCGTCGCGTTGCCGGCGACCTTCGACAGCCCGAGCCACGCGGTGCCGTCGGGCAGGCGCAGCGCGAGCTCTGCGAGCGTGTCCCCGATGCGGCGCGCGAAGGCGAGCGCCTCGCGCGCGGGATCGTCGGGAGCGGGCGCGGAGGGCGCGGGCGCGGCGGGCAAACTCCATCCGGAGAGCAGGTTCCAATCGGGGCCTGCGACGGGCCGCCCCAGGCGCGATGCCTCCGCGTCCGTCGCGAGCGCCGCGGCGAGCGAGGCGCGCAGCAGCTCGGACTGATATTCCAGGTCTTCCGCGCCGGCGTCCTCGATCCGCGCGCGCGCCTGGTCGAGCGGCGCCTCGGGCACGACCGGGCCGAGGCGGCGGCCGCTCGGCGCGAGCAGCGTCCGCGATTCCGGTTCGGAGCGCCAGAGCGGCACATCGCGCGCGAGGCAGCAGCGCAGGTCTTCGGCGAGCACCTCCGCCTCCGCGAGCTCGTACTGCGCCACCTCGCCGGAGAGCGCTTCCATCGCGACCGCGTACGCGCGGCCCGACGCGAGGTGCGCCGGGGCGAGGCTCCAGAAGAGCACCGAGGCGTATTCGGACGTATCGCGCAGGATCACGCGCGTCGGGCATCGCGCAAAGGCGGCCAGCGCCCCATCCGGCGCGAGCAATGCATCGCGGCACGACAGGATCGCGCCGTACGCCGCGCGGAAGCCGCGTCGGACGCACTCGATGCCCGCCGCATCGAGCGCGACCGGCTTGCCGGCGAGTCGCGGGAGGTTGTCGCGGTACTCGTAGCGACGTGCCTGCCAGACGAGGCGCGGCGCGTCCGGGCTGCCCTCCCACCCGGGCGCCTTCTGCGGCCACAGGCGCTCGCCGCAGCCGGCGATCCCGCTCGCGGTGAACAAGGCGCGATCGTCCTGTCCGGTGCGCCAGTAGGTTCCCATGCTGCTCGCGAGCACGCTCGACATCGCGGCCGAGCCGAAGTGGCGCGGCAGGCCGCGCGCCTCCGGGGAGGGCACATGGCGTGCCGTACACATGAGGCCCTCGAGGTCGATGGGCACGGGCCATTCGCCGCAGGCGATGAAGTTCTCGTAGTGGAAGTCCATGCCGCAGAGGAAGTACACGAGGGCGGCGACGCACCCCTGGCGCTCGCGATATCGCCCCACGGCTGCGGCATCGGCGCAATCGCCCGCGCGCACGCGCTCGGACCAACCGTGATCGCCGCGGGCGAGCGTGCGCGGCAGGCGCAGCCCGGGCGCGCCGGCGCTCGCGGTTTCCTGCGCGAAGCGCGCGAACGCGAGGTCGATCGCGTGCGAGCGCGGCTTGTACACGAGCTCGACGCCGGAAGCGAAACGCACGAACGCGGCGCTGCGGGCGCCGCGATGCGGGTCGGATCGCCACGCGATGACCGAGCACACGCCGCCCGGATCGGCGCCGCCATTGAAGGTGCGGCCGATCTCCTCGGCATCGTCGCGCGCATGGAGCAGCAGCTCGGAGAACGCCTCCGCGCACGCGAGCGCCGATTCGGCGAGCAGGCGCGCCAGGACCGGATGGCGGGCGAGCACGTCGAGGATCGCGTCGGGAGCGGGTGCCTCCGGGCCGCGGCGCCCGATCTCGGCGGCGAGCACGCGGCTCGCAAGGTGCGAGAGTCCCACGAGCACCGCCCGCGCGATGCTCGCATACCCGCCAGGGGCCAGCGCTTCGCGCGCGACGGGCGCCAGGCGTGCAAGCGCGAGGCCCACGAACGGATGCAGCCATCGCGGAAAGACCGGGATGCGCGCGCTGTCGAGCTCGTAGGCGGCGCGCTCTTCCTGGCTCCAATCGGTGAGGCCCGCGGGCGGCGGCGGCCATTGCGCGGGGTCGGAAAGCGAGAGCAATGCCCGCGCCCAGGGCTCGCGCGCAGCGCGCTCCGGGAGCGCGCGGGGCGCGAGCCAACGCAACGCACGCTCGCGATCCAGCCCGCGCGCGGCGAGACGGCGCTCGAAGGCTTGCGGCCCTCCGCGTCCTGCGACCAGCTGCTGCCAGCGCTCGAGGAGCCGATGCGCCACGGCATCGACGGCACCGGGCGACACGCCCGCGCGCTCCCAATCGTGCGGCGTGAGCGCGGACTCGATGCAGCCGAGCAATGCCGCGCGGGTCGAGGGCACGCTCGCCGCGCCCGTGAAGAATCCCGGCGGGACCGCGTGGCTCGAGGCGGGCGCGATCCTCGACTCCGCGCCCGCCCCGGTCCCCGTCAACGCGCTGCGGCCCTCGTCGTGGTCGACAAGGCCTTGCGCCTTCAACTCAGCACTTGCCCTGGCTGCTCGCGATCGCTCCGCCGGTCGCCGAGGCCGCGCTCGCCGCGAGGGCCGCCGTGCCGAGCGTGGCCACACCGAGAGCGAAGGCCGTTGAGCCGCAGCCGATCGTGAGCTGCGTGCCCTTCGACAACCCGCCCGCGATGGCCTCGAGGTCGACGTCGGTGAGGTCCTCGTTCGCGGGGTTCACCGGAAGGACCAGGTTCTTCACCTTGGCGGTGTCCTCGTGCACGCGCACCTTGAGCGCGGCGGGAAGCTCGATGCCGGCGGCATCCGCGATCGCGTCCTTCGGGTTGGACAGGAGCTTCGCCTTGAACGACGCATCCTTCCATGCCTTCTTGATGACCTTGCCGATGACGGGATTTCCCGCTTCCAGATCGAAGTCGGGCGGGACGGACGCCTTGTCCGGAAGGATGAAGTTCATCTCGTGCGGCGCGTTCTCCCAGATCTGCACGTCCTGCCCCGCGGGGATCTTCATGCCCAGCTCGGCGAGCACGGGCTTGGGATTGGCGAAGAGTTTCTTCTTGAAGCCGGGATCGTTCCAGATTCTCTGCAGTGCTTCTTGCACGGTAGCCATTTGCGACTCCCTCGACGTGTGCAACGGTGACAGGGAGCCCGGCGCGACGTGCGCCGGGCCGGGCTGTGTGTGGATTCAGCGGGCGGGAAGCAGCGCGCGCCCCGCCCTCAGCTCAGCACTTGCTTTGGCTGCTCGCGACCGCTGCGCCCGCGGTGGAGGCGCCCCCGATGGGCACCGAAAATGCGGGGTTGAAGGCGGTCACGAGGCTGCCGATCGCGCAGCCGCCGGCGGTTTGCTGGCCCTTCGACAACCCGCCGCCGGCGATCGCCTCGAGGTCGACGTCGCTCAGATCCTCGGTCGCGGGATTCACCGGCAGGACCAGGTTCTTCGTCTTCGCGGTGTCCTCGTGCACGCGCACCTTGAGCGCGGCGGGCAGCTCGATGCCGACGGCATCGGCGATCGCGTCCTTCGGGTTGGACATGAGCTTCGACTTGAACGAAGGATCCTTCCACGCTCTCTTGATCACCTTGCCGATCACGGGGTTCGACGCCTCCGGATCGAAGTTCGGCGCCGTGGCCGCCTTGTCGGGAAGGACGAAGTTCATCTCGTGGGGCGTGTTCTCCCAGATCTGTACGTCCTGTCCCGCGGGAATCTTCATGCCCAATTCGGCAAGCACCGGCTTGGGATTGGCGAACAGCTTCTTCTTGAAACCGGGATCGTTCCAGATTCTTTGCAGCGCTTCTTGCGCAGTGGCCATGGCGAATCTCCCAGTAGAGATGGAAAGGGAGATACACGGCCCGTGTGTGCGCCCCCGTGTCCCCCCTCCGATTGCACTGATTGCGGAACAGCGTGCTTGCGGGTGTTGCCGAACCGTTGTTGATGGCGTTGATCACGGAACAGCGTGCTTGCGGGTGTTGCCGAACCACTACTAAACTCCCAGCGTCCCTACGATAATCTTGGTTAAGCGTCAAGGCAACAAGATCAATCCGCCATGAAGTTCCTGCGGTAGTTGTTTGATTAGGATCAATTAAGTAGGAAAAAAGCCCGCGCGGCGATCGCATCCAACGGCGGTTGCACGTATCGCCCGGCGGTTCCTGGGGCCCGCATCACGAAGGGCGCGTGTGTCCAACCGCGCGTGCAACGCACGTGCCGCCACCAACGGGGGAATCGATAATGCGCAAGGTCCTCTTCATCCTCGGGCAACTGTCGGACGCCGATTCGGAGTGGCTGGCGAAGGCCGGCCAGCTCGTGCGCATCGCGGAGGGCACCGAGCTGATCCGCGAGGGCGAGTCCGTGACGAGCATGTACCTGCTGGTCGACGGCGCGCTGCGGGTGCACATGAAGAAGCTCGGGGAGATCACCCAGCTCGAGGCGGGCGAGATCGTCGGCGAGCTCTCGCTCGTCGACTCGCGGCCGGCCTCCGCGTCCGTCACGGCGACGCGCGCTTCGGCGGTGCTCAAGGTCGACAAGGCGCGCCTGCTCGAGAAGATCGAGCTCGACGAGGGCTTCGGGTTGCGCTTCTACCGCGCGATCTCGACCTTCCTCGCCGACCGCATGCGCACCACGATCGAGAAGATGGGTTACGACTCGACGCAGGCCGCGGTGAGCTTCGAGCGCGAAGGCGACTCGCAGGGCGAGATCGACATCGACGTGCTCGATCGCGTGCATCTCGCCGGCGCGCGCTTCGACCGCATCTTCCGCTCGCTCTTGCGCACCGCTCCCGCCGACAAGAGACAGCTCGTCAGCCAGTCTCTCGACTGACGCCGTCGGCGAGCGCCTCGCGGTGGGCCGACTTGCGGAAATCGAGGAGCAGCACGACGCGATCCTGCGTGCCGCGGTGCCACACCTCGTGCTCGACCGTGTCGTCGAAAACGAGGCAACGCCCCTCGGTCCACGTGCGCACGTCGCTGCCCACGCGCATCTCGCAACCCGGCGGCACGACGAGGCCGAGGTGGCAGCGCAGCACCGCCGGTGTGTACCCCACGTGCGGACGAATGTGGGTCCCGGGCTGCAGCAGGGAGAAACCCGCGGTCGTCATGCCGGGGATGTCCTGCACGAGGCGGGCGGTCTCGGGGCAGCGTGCGCAGTTGTCGCGCAGCTTCGCGCCGAACGCGAAGAGCCCGAAGACTTCCCAGCCGCGGTCGTAGAGGAACTTCTCGGGCCACGCCATGAGCGCCTCGCGCTCGAGCGCACGGAACTCGTCGCGGATGCGCTCCCAGTGCGATTCGAGGGCGCGCGTGAAGGCGAAGCGCGAAGGGTCGAGGTACATGGTCGGCGCATTACAGCACACCTCGTCGCCGCCGCGCTCGTGCTCGCGCCCGCCGCCGCGCGCGCGCAGCAGGCGGTCGTTCCCGCCGCTTCGATCCCGCTGCTCGAAGCGGTCCGCCTCGGCCTCACGCACAACCCCGCCATCCGCGTGAGCGAGCTGCAGCTCGTGTCCGCGCGCGGCTCGCTGCAGGAGCAAGCCGGGCGGTTCGACTTCACGCTGTTCGCGAACGCGACCCGCCGCCGCGACTACACGGTCCTCACCCAGGCGCAGGAGGCGCAGTTCCCGCCGGGATTTCCCGCGCCGGCGGCCCAGTTCGGCGACACCACCTCGACCCAGCTCGGCGTCACGCAGGTCTTCCGCAACGGGATCTCGGTCTCGCCCACGGTGACGACGACGCGCACCACCGACAACCTCTCGCGGTTCCAGGGCATCGACGCGCTCACCGTGCCGATCTACGCGCTCAACGTGACGGTGCCGCTGCTCAAGAACTCGGGCACCGACGTGGTGGCCGCGGGCGAGACCGTCGCGCGGCGCGAGCTGCAGGCGACCCACGACGACCTCGCGCGCAACGTCTCCCAGGCGACGTACAACATCGTCGCCGCCTACTGGAATTACGTGGCCGCGGTGCGCAACGTCGCCATCGCCAACGAGGCGGAATCCTCCGCGGAGCGCCGCGGCCGCGACGTCGAGCGCCTCATCGCCGCCGACCGCGTTCCCGCGGCCCAGCGCGATCTCGTGTCCGCGGACGTCGCCGCCAAACGCACCAGCCGCATCTCGGCGGAGCAATCGCTCACCGAGGCGAGGAGCGCGCTCGCGCGCTCGATCGGGTTGAGCGCCATGGAAGCCTCGGTCGTGCCGCCGCCCGCGGACGACTATCCGGCCGCCGGCCCCGCCGCGGCCGACGTGGTCAACCGCCTCATGGACCTGCGCAAGGAGGCGCTCGAGCGGCGCGAGGACCTGCAGGCGTCGGCTCTGCGTGTCGAGGAGGCGCGGGTGGCGATGGTGGCGCTGCAGAAGAACTTGGCTCCGCAGCTCGACATGGTGCTGTCCGTCGGCTCGAGCGGCCTGAAGGAAGGCAACGCGTCCTCCGATTTCATCTCCGCGTTCGATTCCCGCCTGCATGGGCCGAACGCGCTGCTCTCGTTCAATTACCAGTTCCCGGTGCAGAACAACGTCGCGCAGGGCCAGCTCGCGCAGCGCATCGCGGCGCACGAGCAGGCGAAGGTGCGCGAGCACGACCTGCGCGAGACGATCCTCACCGATGTCGAGACGCTCGCGCAGGCGGTGCGCCGCGCCGCGTTGCAGCTGCGCGACGCACGCGACGCGGTGACGCTCTACGTGCGGTCGGTCGCGAACGAGGAGACGCGTCGCCAGCTCGGCCAGGGCACGCTCATCGACGTCATCACGGTCGCCGACCGGCTGCTGCAGGCGCGGCTCAACCTGAACTCGGCGCAGCTCGGCTACGCGCTCGCGGTGGCGCAGCTGCGGCTGGCCACCGGCACGCTGACGCGGCTCGCCGACGACGCGCCGGCGCAGATGACGATCGACTTCGCCAGCCTCACCGACGTCCCCAGCTAGACACGCCACGGAATCCGCCATGCTCGCCGACCTGTCCGCCTCCAAGCCCCGCGAGATCTTCCGCAAGGTCGCGCTCGAGCGCCTGTCCTCGCCCGACCAGCTCGACCTGCTCACCCAGGTCGTCGGGATGAAGGGCTGGCTCGTGCTCGGCACGCTCGCCTTCGCCGTGCTGATCGCCACGGCATGGGGCGTCTTCGGCGAGATCCCCAGCAAGGTCTCGGGCCAGGCGATGCTCACGCGCGTGGGCGGCGTGTTCGACGTGCCGTCCACGGCGCAGGGTCGCGTGGCCGAGCTCGACGTCAACGTGGGCGACGTGGTGAAGGCCAACCAGGTCGTGGCGCGCATCGACCAGCCCGAGCTCGAGTACGAGATCACGTCGCTGCAGTCGCGGCTCGGCGAGCTCAGGGCGCGCCAGGCGAGCCTGAAGGGCTTCGAGCGCCGCGGCACCGAGCTGCAGGGCGAGCTGCTCGCCGCGCGCCGCCAGCAGACCGAGGAGAAGATCCGCCTCGGCGTCGAGAACCAGAAGACGCTCGCGGACCGCATCAAGAGCGAGGAGGTGCTGCTGCAGCAGGGCCTCATCACCCGGCAGACGCTGCTCAACTCGCGCATCGAGCTCGAGCAGCTGCGCCAGGACACCGAGAGCGCGCGCTCGCAGCTGCGCCAGCTGTCGCTGCAGAGCCTCGATGCGCGCAAGCAATCGGATGCGGAGGCCGCCGGCCTCGCGCTGCAGATCGCCGACCTCGAGCGCCAGATCGGCGCGCAGAAGGAGCGGCTCGCGCTGCAGTCGACGGTGCGCAGTCCCTACGGCGGGCGCATCCTCGAGATCAAGTCGGGCCGCGCCGGCGCGCTCGTCGGGCTCGGCTCCTCGCTCTTCACGCTCGAGCGCGACGCGCAGGACGGCGCCGGTCCGCTCGAGGCGGTGATCTTCGTCTCCGCCTACGACGGGCCGAGCGTGAAGCCCGGCATGGATGTGCAGATCAGCCCCGGCAGCGTGAAGCCCGAGGAGCACGGCTTCATGCTCGGACGCGTGCGCTGGGTCTCGACCTACCCATCCTCGCAGCAGGGCATCATGCAGTTGCTGCAGAACGAGAAGCTGGTGAGCACGCTCTCCGGCAGCGGTCCGCCGATCCAGGTGGTCGCGGACCTGCTCCCGGATTCGTCCACCCAGAGCGGCTACAAATGGTCGTCGGGACGCGGCCCCGAGTTCCAGGTGAAGAGCGGCACGCTCGCCAAGGTGACGATCACGACCGAGAAGCGTGCCCCGATCGCGCTCGTGATCCCGGCGCTCAAGAAATTCCTCGGAGTCTAGCGGCATGAGCGTCGTCGCCTCTGCCGCCGCGCCCCCGTCGCCCCCGCCCGCGGCGACCGGGACGCCGGCGCGCAAGCGCCGCGTGCGCACACCGACCATCATCCAGATGGAGGCGGTCGAGTGCGGCGCGGCCGCGCTGCGCATCGTGCTCGCGTATTACGGCCGCTACGTGCCGGCCGAGGAGCTGCGCATCGAGTGCGGCGTCTCGCGCGACGGCTCGAAGGCGAGCAACGTGGTGCGCGCCGCGCGTCGCTACGGCCTGAACGCGAAGGGCCTCAAGCGCGAGCCGGAAAAGCTCGGCGACCTCACCCTGCCGTTCATCATCTTCTGGAACTTCAACCACTTCGTGGTCGTGGAGGGCTTCGCGCCCGGCAAGGTGTATCTCAACGATCCGGCCACCGGCCCGCGCGTGGTGACGTCGGAGGAATTCGACCAGTCGTTCACCGGCGTGATCCTCGCCCTCGAGAAGTCCGCCGAGTTCCAGCCCGGCGGCGAGAATCCCGGCATCCTCGCGGCGCTCGCCACGCGCCTGCCCGGCACGGCGCCGTCGATCGGCTACCTGCTGCTCGCCGGCCTCGCGCTGGTGATTCCCGGCCTCGTGGTGCCGGTCTTCAGCAAGGTCTTCGTCGACGAGATCCTCGTCAAGCACTTCGACACGTGGGTGAAGCCGTTGCTGCTCGGCATGTCGGTCACCATGGTGCTGATGGCCGGGCTCACGTGGCTGCAATCGCATTTCCTGTCGCGCTTCCACGCCGCGCTCGCGCTCACCACCGGCGCCCGGTTCTTCTGGCACGTGCTGCACCTGCCGGTCGGCTTCTACTCGCAGCGCTCCGCCGGCGAGATCGGCTCGCGCGTGCAGATCAACGACAAGGTCGCGGGGCTGCTCGCCGGAGAGCTGGCGCGCGCGCTGCTGAACGTGACGGTCGTGGTGTTCTACGCGGCGCTCATGTTCTTCTACGACTGGTTCCTCACCACCATCGGGCTCCTGGTGGCCATCGCGAACATCGTCTTCCTCAAGGCGATCGCGCGCCGGCGCATCGATGCCACGCAGCGCCTGGCGATCGACGGCGGCAAGCTGTTCGGCACGTCCATGAACGGACTGAGGCTCATCGAGACGCTCAAGGCCTCGGGCATGGAGAGCGACTTCTTCCGCAAGTGGGCCGGCTACCAGAGCAAGGTCATGACCGGCCAGCAGGTCGTGGGCAGCCAGGAGCTCTTCCTGCAGTCGGTCCCGCCGCTGCTCACCGCCATGAACAGCGTGGCGATTCTCGCCTTCGGCGGCCTGCGCGTGATGGACGGCCACCTCACCATGGGCATGCTGGTGGCGTTCCAGGCGCTGATGGCGTCTTTCATCAACCCGATCAACCAGCTCGTGGGCCTCGCCGGGCGCGTCCAGGAGATGCACGGCGACATGAACCGGCTCGACGACGTGCTCAACTACCCGCTCGACCGGTACGCCGACCCGAAGGCCGACACCGCCACCCTCGACCCGGCCCAGCAGCAGGTGAAGCTCAAGGGCGAGGTGGAGCTGCGCAACGTGACCTTCGGCTACAGCCGGCTCGCCAACCCGCTGATCGAGAATTTCAGCCTGAAGCTCAAGCCCGGCTCGCGTGTCGCGCTGATCGGCCCCTCGGGATGCGGCAAGTCCACGGTGTCGAAGCTCGTGATGGGCCTGTACGAGCCGTGGTCGGGCGAGATCCTGTTCGACGGCGTGGCGCGCGCGGCCATCCCGCGGCTGGTGATGAGCAACTCCGTGGCGATGGTGGACCAGGACATCAGCCTCTTCCAGGGCACCATCCGCGAGAACCTCACGATGTGGGACGACACGCTCGCCGAAGCGGCGGTCGTGATCGCGGCGAAGGATGCGGAGATCCACGACGTGGTCACCGCGCGGCCCGCCGGCTACGAGGCGCAGGTCGCGGAGATGGGCGCGAACTTCTCCGGCGGCCAGCGCCAGCGCCTCGAGATCGCGCGCGCGCTCGCGGTCGATCCCGTCGTCGTCGTGCTCGACGAGGCCACCAGCGCGCTCGACCCGACCACCGAGGCGCGCATCGACGACAACCTGCGCCGGCGCGGCTGCACCTGTCTCATCATCGCGCACCGGCTCTCGACCATCCGCGACTGCGACGAGATCATCGTGCTCGAGCGCGGCAAGGTGGTGCAACGCGGCAACCATGACGAGCTGCTCGAGGACGCCGACGGGCTCTACGCGCAGCTGATCCGCAATCAATGAACGACACCAGCGTCGCGCCCCTCGACGAAACCGCGCAAGCCGCGGCGTCCCTGCCGGCTGCACCGAGCCCGCCGGCGCCCGAGGCGCTGCGCGCGATGAACCTGCTGTTCACGCAGGCGGGCGGGCGTCCGGTGCGCCTCGCGCGTGGCAGTCCGCTCGACCTGGGCGACCCGGGACGCGCGTGGGCCGTGCTCGAAGGCAAGGTCGATGCGTTCCTGGTGGCGCCGCCGGACGCAGCCGGCATCTCGCGTCGCACGTTCCTGATGCGCGTGCCCGCCGGCGAGACGCTCTTCGGCCTGTCGATGCTCGCCGATCCCTCCGCGGGGTGGCGCATCGAGGGCGTGCCCGTTCCCGGCACGAGCTGCGTGGAGGCGGCGGTCGTGGACCTGCTGTCCGAGGCGACCGGCGAGCGCCTCGACACGCTGGTGGAGTGCGTCGAGCGCTGGGTGAAGCAGCTTTGCGGGTCGATGCGCGTGCGCAAGTTCCCGAGCTCGTTCGAGCGCATCGAGGTGGGCACGACACGCACGTTCCAGGAATCCAACCGCGTGGTGGTCGCGCAGCCGGTCGCCTGGATCAAGGTGAAGCAGGGCGTGGTGCGCGTGAACGGCGTGGACGAGGCCCTGGTGCGCGAAGGCGAGATGCTCGCGCTCTCGGAGGAAGCGTGGGTCGAGTGCGCCGAGGCCACCGTGCTCATGGCGGAGCGCACGCGCGATGCGATCGTGGGCGAGCGCTTCGAGGCCGCGCTGATGCGGCTCCAGGAGCGCTTCCTCGCCCGCGCGATCATCGCCGGCGAGCTCGACCGCGACGCGAACAAGAAGCGCATCGAGAGGAAGCAGGAGGATTCGCGCGCGGCGATCAACGTCGCGCTGCGCCGCCTGAACCAGGTGATCGAGCCGAAGCTCGAGGCCGAGGCCTGGGTGGCGGGGTCCGATGGGCTGCTCGCCGCGCTGCTGCCGGTGGGCGCGGCTTGCGGCATCACGTTCCGTCCGCGTCGCATCCCGCGCGAGGATGGCGCGGGCACGATCGAGGCCCGCGCGCCCGACGCGGCCTTGTCCATCGGCACGCTCGAATCGTACGTGCGCGATGCCGGCGCGCGCCAGCGCGAGGTCGCGTTGCGCGGCCGGTGGTGGACGGTGGACAACGGGCCGCTGCTGGGATTCCTGGAGGCCGGGCACGCGCCGGTCGCATTGCTCCCCGGCCGCGGCGGCTACGTGCTGCGCGACCCGGCCAAGGGCAGCGACGTGCAGGTGGACGAGGAGGTGGCCGCGACACTCGCTCCGATGGCCAACGCGTTCTACCGCGGCTTCGGCGACGAGCCCATCGGCCTGGTGAGCCTCATGCGCTTCGGGGCGTCCGGGCTCGTGCGCGAAATCGGGATGGTGGTCCTCATCGGCTTGATGGTGGGAGCGCTCGGACTGCTCACGCCGTTCGTGACCGGCCTGGTGTTCGATACCGTGATCCCCGGCGCGGAGCGCTCGCAGCTCGCCGAGTTCGCCGTGATCCTCGTGGGCGCGGGCTTCGCCACCGCGATGTTCGAGGTGGCGCGCTCGTTCACGATGCTGCGCGTCGAGGGCAAGATGGACTCGAGCGTGCAGGCCGCCGTGTGGGACCGCCTGCTCAAGCTGCCCGTGCCGTTCTTCCGCGGCTACGGCGCGGGCGACCTCGCCCTGCGCGCGAACGGCATCAACGCGATCCGCCAGCACCTGTCGGGAAGCACCGTGCACACCATCCTCACCTCGGTGTTCTCGGTGTTCAACTTCTTCCTGCTCTTCTACTACAGCAGCAAGCTCGCGTGGATCGCCGTGGTGCTCGTCGCCGTGCAGATCGTCCTCACGGCGGGCATCGGCCTGGTCCGCATCGCCTACGAGCGGCGCATCGCCGAGCTGGGGGGGCGCCTGGCGAGCGTGGTGCTCGAGTTCCTCACCGGCATCGCGAAGCTGCGCACGACGGGCGCCGAGTCGCGCGCTTTCGGGCGCTGGGCGGCGCGCCATGCCGACCACGAGCAGCAGCTGATGAAGGCGCGCTGGGTCGGCAACGTCATGACCACCGTGAACGCGGTGTACCCGCTGATCTCCACCGGCGTGATCTTCTTCGCCGTGTCGTACTTCTCCCAGTCGGAGAAGGTCTTCTCGACCGGCGAATACCTCGCATTCAACACCGCCTTCGGCGCGTTCATGGGCGCCATGGTCGGGCTCACCGGAACGATGATGTCGCTGCTCGTGATCGTGCCGATCTGGGATCGGGCCAAGCCCATCCTGCGCGCGCAGCCGGAATCGTCCGGCAAGGTGGCCGACCCGGGCGTGATCACCGGCGACATCGAGGCGAGCGGCGTGACGTTCAAGTATTCCGAGGACGCGCCGACCGTGCTCTCGAACGTCTCGTTCCGCATCAATTCCGGCGAGTTCGTCGCCTTCGTCGGCCCGTCCGGCTCCGGCAAGTCGACGCTGCTGCGGCTGCTCCTCGGCTTCGAGAAGCCGGTCCAGGGATCGGTGTTCTACGACGGGCAGGACCTCGCCTCGCTCGACGTGGGTGCCATCCGCCGCCAGACCGGCGTGGTGCTGCAGAACGGGCAGCTGCTCGCCGGCGACATCTTCTCGAACATCGTCGGCTCGTCGGGCCTCGGCATCGACGACGCTCGCGAGGCGGCGAAGGCGTGCGGTCTCGACGGGGACATCGAACGCATGCCCATGGGCATGCACACGCTGCTGCCCGATGGCGGCGGCACGCTCTCCGGCGGGCAGCGCCAGCGCCTGCTCATCGCGCGCGCCATCGTCACCCGGCCGCGCGTGCTGCTGTTCGACGAGGCGACGAGCGCGCTCGACAACCGCAACCAGGCGATCGTCACCGCGAGCCTCGAGCAGCTCAAGGCCACGCGCATCGTGATCGCGCACCGGTTGTCGACCATCATCGGCGCCGATCGCATCTTCGTGCTGGTCGGCGGGCGGCTCGTGCAACAGGGCACGTTCCGCGAGCTCATGGCCGTGCCGGGCCCGTTCCGCGAGCTCGCCTCGCGCCAGATCGTCTAGGCGTTCCGTGTTCGTCGAGACCGCGAAGCTGCCGTTCGTGCCGATGCTGCGGGCGAGCTGGAAGCCGATGCGCGACGAGCTGCTCGCGCTCTCGCGCTCGGCGTTCGTGCCGTGGCACGAGACCGCGCTCTACGAGACGGGCTGGGACGTCTTCGGCCTGTATTCATTCGGCAAGCGCCTGGACGAGAACTGCGCGCGGGCGCCTTTCACGGCGTCCGTCGTCGAGCGCATTCCCGGCCTCGTCACCGCCGGCTTCTCGTCGCTCAAGCCGATGACGCAGATCGCGCCGCACGTGGGCTACGAATACGAGACGGGCGCCGACGGCTCGCTCACCACGCAGCGCAAGCTGAACACGACGGTCCTGCGCCTGCACATGGGCATCGTCGTGCCGCCCACGTACACGGAGCTCGGCTGCGCGATCCGCGTGGGCGACCAGGTCGAGGGCTGGAAGGAGGGCGAGTGCCTGTGCTTCGACGACGCGATCGAGCACGAGGCGTGGAACCGCTCGCAGGGAACGCGCGTGGTGTTGCTCGTCGACTTCCTCAAGAGCGTGCTCGCATGAACGCCGTGCACGTCCCGCTCGAGGAGCGCGTCGTGGATGTGCCGGTGCTCGACGCCGCCGGATGCGACGCGGTCGCGGCGAAAATCGAAACGCTGCGCCCCTACTGGACGCGGCGGCATCCGTCGGCGCCGTTCTACACGCTCGGCGCCTCCAACTACTTCGACATCGCGCACAACCCCGAGCTGCCGTACTACCGCATGGCGGCCGAGCTCAACCCGCTCCTCATGGAGCACTTCGGCGAGCTCGAGCGCAAGGTCGCCCGCGCGCTCGCCGAGCACCTCGACATGCCGGTCGGGTTCACCGAGCGCCTCGCGCATCCCGGGTTCCACATCTTCGAGGCGGACGAATCGTTCCGCGCGCTCCGCGGCCTCACGCACCGCGAGTGGTTCCGGGAGCGCGACAATCCGGCGTTCGTCGCGAGCCCGATCCACTGCGACACGCCGCACTACGTGGTCGACTGGGGCGAGGACGCGCCGCGCGTCGCGATGAATCGCCCGATCTCCTTCACGCTCGCGATCGCGATGCCCGCCAGCGGCGCGGCCATGTACGTGTGGGACCTGCGCATGCCCGAGGCGGCCAACTTCACCGACGCGCAGCTGCACGCGACGCTCGCCGGCCGCGCGCGCATCTTGCGACGCTATCGTCGCGGCGCGATGGCCGTGCACGACGGCATGAGCTTCCACCAGGTCGCGCCCATGGACGATCCGAAGCCCGGCGAGATGCGCATCACGCTCCAGGGCCACGGCGTGCCCGTGGGTGGCGTCATGCGGCTTTTCTGGTAGCGGCGCGCGTCCGGGCAGCGAGCTCGTGGACGCGCGTCGTCTCAACCGGGCTGGGCCGGGGCCGCGAGGTCGAGCTCGGAAGGCGCGCGCTCGACCGGGACGTCCTCCACCTTGCGCGTCGGATCGATGAAGAGCGAGCACACGGTGCCGACCGCGAGCAGCGCGGCCGACACGCCGAAGGGCATGAGGTAGCTCCCGGTGTGCTCGATCAGGTAGCCGAACAGCGCCGGCGAGATCATTCCCGCGACGCCGAAGCCGGTGTTCATGAAGCCGCCCGCGGTGCCCGCGTAACGGCCCGCGATGTCGATGGGCAGGCTCCACAGCACCGCGTTGGTGAGCTCGAGGAAGAAGAACGAGCACGACAGCAGCAGCACCGCCGTGATCGCGGCGCCCGTGTAGACCGCGGGCAGGATGAAGACGAGCGCGCCCCCGAGGCCGACCACGAGCAGCGAGCGCCGCGCCCATTTGAGGTTGCCCGTGCGACGGTAGATGCCGTCCGACACGACGCCGCCGAGCGTGTCGCCGATCACCCCGGCCAGCAGCGGCAACGCGGTGAAGAGCGCGAGCTGTTTCAAGTTGAATCCGCGCGCGTCCTTGAGATACGAGGGCAGCCAGGTGAGGAACACCCAGAGCGACCAGCCGTAGCAGAAGTCGACGAAGGTCACGAGCCACATGCGGCGGATCATCGAGCGCCACGGGGTCTGGCCGTTGCCGCCCGATTTCACGTCGCGCGTGCCGGCGCGGATCTCGGCGAGCTCCGGTCCCTTCATCCAGCGATGCTCGGCCGGCGTGTTGCGGAAGAGCCAGAGGTAGAAGACGGTCCAGACGAGGCTCACCACGCCGAGCGCGTAGAACGATTCGCGCCAGCCGTACAGCGCGACGATGCCGAGCACCACGGGCGGTGCCGCCGCGCCACCCAGCCGCGCGAAGCTGTGCGTGATGCCCTGCGCGAAGCCGCGCTCGGTGGCCGGCATCCAGAAGGTGAACGCGCGCGTGGCCGTGGGAAACGCGCCGCCCTCGCCGATGCCGAGGAGGAAGCGGAAGACGATCAGCGACGTGACGCCCCAGGCGAAGCCGGTGAGCACGGTCGCCACCGCCCAGATCACGCTCAGCACGGTGAGCACGAGGCGCGGGCCGAACTTGTCGCTCAGCCAGCCGCCGAGGATCTGCATCGCCGCGTACGGATAGGCGAACGCCGAGAACACGAGGCCCAGCTCGGTCGGCGTGAGATGCATCGACTGCTTGATGAGCGGGCCGGCGACGGAGATGTTCACCCGGTCTATGTACGTGATGAAGTACATCAGGCACATGAGGCCGAGCACCAGGTAGCGGACCTTCGCGATGCGCATCATGTCGGCTCCTCGGGGGCGATAGCGGGAATTTGCCGGCCGCGGGGGCGCGGCCTCACTGGATGAACTGCCCCTGCTTGCTCACCATGGACGCCTCGACGTATTTGAGGCCGGTATGGCTCTCCGCGTTGTACGAGAGCTTGAGCCCGCCCAGGTCGTAATCGCGCAGCGACTCGAGGCCCGCGATGAACGAGGCGCGCGTCAGTTTCGGCCCCGCGCGCCGCAGGCCCTCGACGAGCACCTTCGCCGCGGCGAAGCCTTCCACGGCCATGTGCGACATGACGAAATCGGGGTGGGCCGCGGCCAGGTGGTGCAGCTCGACCGCGATGTGCGTCGTCTCGCGCCTCGGGTCGGGGAACACCTGCATCACGATCGTGCCGCGTCCCACGTCGCCGAGGTCCTTGAGGAAGGACTGCGAGCTCAGGTTCGAGAGCGTCACGATCTGCACGCCCGTGAGGCCCGCCTCGCGCAGCTTGCGCACGAGGTTCGCGAGCGGCTTCGAGTGCCCCGCCGTGACCACCGCCTGCGGCGCGAGCGTGATGAGCCTGGCGGCCGCCGCGTTCGTGTCGCCCGCCTTGCGGTCGTACTCGAAGACGCCGATCGGTTGCACGCCCGTGGCCTTCATGCCCTTGAGGTAGCCCTCGAGGCAATCCTTCCCGAACGAGTCGTTCACGTGGACGATGGCGATGCGCGTGATGCCCTCGCTCGTGAGCTGCGCGATCGCGCGCTCGGCTTCGGTCTGGTAGCGCGTGCGCACGTTGAAGATGAGCGGGTTCACCGGCTGGTGCATGTCGCTCGCGCCGGTGGAGGGTGCGATGAGCGGCGTCCCGGTCTCCTTGAGCACCGGCAGGATCGCCTCGTTCTGCGGCGTGCCGCGCGTGAGGAAGAGCGCGAACGCGCCCTGCTGGATCAGCGTGCGCGCGTTCTGCGCCGCGCGCTTCGGATCGAAAGCGTCATCGAGCGAGACGAGGCGGATGCGGCGCCCGTACACGCCGCCGTTCGCGTTCACCCAGTCGAGGTAGAGCTTCGCCCCGGCGGTCTGCTCCTTGACCTCGCCGGCGATCGGGCCGGAGAAGCTCGAGGTCTGGCCGATCACGATCTCGTTGCCCGCGCCCGGCTGTGCGGCGGCGGCCAGGGGCAGCAACATCGCGATCAACCACGTGCACCACTTGCTCGGCATGGACCCTCCTCCAATGCAAGCGTGCGCCTGTGACGCGCCAGGCTCTTCGTCCCGGTCGCTGTTTGTGCATTCCAGTATTGGGCACTTTAACGCGAGTTAGCTGTGATGTACATCACAGCGGAATTCCCGTTTATTCGGGCCATGCCGGTCATCCCGCGAGCACCAGGTCCGAAGCCTTTTCCGCGATCATGAGCGCGGCCGCGGCGGTGTTGCCCGAGACGAGGGTCGGCATGATCGAGCAGTCGGCCACGCGCAATCCCCGCACCCCGCGCACGCGCAGCTGCGGATCGACGACCGCGTCGGCATCGTCCCCCATGCGGCAGGTGCCGACCGGGTGGAAGATCGTCTGCCCGTACTGGCGCGTGAAGCCGAGCAGCTCGTCGTCGCTCGCGATGCGCGCCCCGGGCCGGTATTCCTCGACGAGGTAGGGTGCGAGCGCGCGCGTCGAAGCGAGGCGGCGCGCGAACTTGAGCGATTCGACCGCGCAGCGGCGGTCGAGCTCGGCCGCGAGGTAGTTGGCGTGGATCACCGGCGCGGCGAACGGATCGTTCGAGGCGAGCCCGATCGAGCCGCGGGATTCGGGCCGCAGCTGGCACACCGAGAAGGTGCAGCCGGACCACGGATGGGGCGCGCCGCCGGCGACCTCCGCGGAAACCGTGCCGAAATGGAACTGGATGTCGGGCGTGCGCGCCCCGGGAAGGACGCGCGTGAAGAGGCCGCCCTGGTTGATGCCGACCGCGATCGGCCCGCGCCGGAACAAGAGCCACTCGAGCCCGATGCGCGCACGGCCGAAGAGGCTGCGCAGCTCGTCGTTCGTGGTGATGGGCTTGGCGACCTTGTAGATCAACCGGATCTGCAAGTGGTCCTGCAGGTTCGCGCCCACGCCGGGCGAATCCGCGACTACCGGGATGCCGAAGGTCGAGAGCGCCTGCGCCGGGCCGATGCCCGACAGCTGGAGCAGCTGCGGGCTCTGCACCGCGCCCGCCGCGACGATCACCTCGCGCGCGGCGTCGACCCGCTCCATGCGGCCGCCGCGCCGATACTCGACGCCGCTCGCCCGCGATCCGTCGAACACGATGCGCGTGGCCTGCGCCCCGGTCCTCACCTCGAGGTTCGGACGGCCGCGCGCGGGGCGCAGGTACGCGGTCGCCGAGCTGCAGCGCCAGCCGCGGCGCGTGAAGAGCTGGTAGTAGCCCACGCCCTCCTGCGCCGCGCCGTTGAAGTCGTCGTTGCGCGGCACGCCGAGCTCCTGGGCGCCGCGGATGATCGCCTCCATCAGCTCGTGCGGGCGGCCTATGTCCGAGCACGACTGCGGACCGGTCGCGCCGTGCCACTCGCTCGCGCCGCGCGTGTTCGACTCGAGGCGCCTGAAGTACGGCAGCACGTCTTTCCATCCCCATCCCGGGTTGCCCGCGTCGCGCCAGCGGTCGTAGTCCTCGGCCTGGCCGCGAATGTAGATGAGCCCGTTGATCGAGCTCGAGCCGCCCAGCCCGCGCCCGCGCGGCCAGTACATGCGCCGCCCGTTCATGTTCGGCTCGGGCGCGGTCTCGAAACCCCAGTTGTAGAGGGGATGGAACATCGTCTTCGCATAGCCGATCGGAAGGTGGATCCAGATCGAGCGATCGACGGGACCGGCCTCGAGCAGCAGCACGCGATGGCGCCCGCTCGCCGAGAGGCGGTTGGCGAGCACGCAGCCGGCGGTGCCGCCACCGACGATCACGTAGTCGAAGGGCGTCGCCGCTTCCATGCGTTCGCGCTATGCCGCGTCCGCGATGCGGTCGAGCAGCTTCAGGCGCTGCACCTTGCCCGACGGGCCGCGCGGCAGCTCGTCGACGAAGCGGATCGCCTTCGGCGTCTTGAACCGGCCCAGGTGCTCGAGGCAGAAGGCGCGCAGCTCCTCCTCGGTGCACGACTGGCCCGCGCGCCGGATCACGCACGCCATGATCTCCTGGCCGTAATGGCGATCGGGGACGCCGACCGCGGCCGCGTCGAGCACCGCCGGATGGCGCAGCAGCACCTCGTCGATCTCGCGCGGCGCGATGTTCTCGCCGCCCTTGATGATCAGCTCCTTGATGCGGCCGGTGACGAAGAAGTAGCCCTCGGCATCGCGCACGCCCACGTCGCCCGAGCGGAACCAGCCATCGGGGAAGAACGCCGCAGCCGTGGCCGTCGGGTTCTTGTAGTAACCGGGCGTGACCTGGGGGCCGCGGATCGCGATCTCGCCCGGGGTGCCGTCGGCGACCTCGCGCCCGTGCTCGTCGACGATGCGCGCCTCGCATCCCGAGGGCTTGCCCACGGAGCCGATGCGCCGCTTCTGCGGCTCGTACGGATTCGAGAAGGCCGGCGCGACCGTTTCCGTGAGCCCCATGGTCTCGATGATGCCGATGCCGAACTTGTCCTGGAACGCGCGCAGATGCTCGGGCGGAAGCGGCGCCGAGGCGGTGCGGCAGAAGCGGACGTGCGCGAGCTTCTCGCGGGGCGGCGCGTTACCCTCGAGCAGGTAGCTCACCATCGTCGGCACCATGTTGAGCCACGTGCATCGCAAGCCCGCGGCGAGGTCCCAGAACTTCTGCGCGGAGAACCTGGGCGGCATCGCGAGCGATCCGCCGTGCGCGAGCGGCGCGAGCATCGTCACCGCGAACGCGTTGATGTGATAGAGCGGCAGCACCGCGGTCACGCGATCGTCGGGCCCGAGCCGGTGCTCCGCGCTGATGGCGCGTGCGTTTGCGGCGAGATTCGATTGCGTGAGCATCACGCCCTTGGGCACGCCGGTGGTGCCCGAGGTGTACATGAGCAACGCCAGGGCCTCGGGAGGCGCTTCGGCGAGCGCGAAGCCCGCGGGCGCATCCTGCTCGCCGGGCAGGCGCTCGGCATCGGGATCGGCTTCGATCACCGCGATCTCGCGCGCGATGCCGGCGACGAGCGCACGCACCTTCGGCGCCCATTCCGCGTTCGCGAACACGAGCTTGCAGTCGGAGTGGTCGAGCACGTAGCGCATCTGCTCGGGCTGCGACAGCAGGTTCACGGGGTTCACGCAGTAGCCGCCGGCCATCGTGCCGAGGAGCAGGCGCAGCGTGCCGAGCCCGTTCGGCATCACGAAGGAGACGTGCGATCCGGGCGCGAGGCCGTGGTGGGCGAGGGTCGCGGCGACGTTGCGGCAGGAGCGTTCGAGCGCGCCGAACGTGAGCGTGCGGCCGGTCTCGCTCGCAATGAAGTACGTGGCGTCCGGGCGCGCGCGCGCCTGTGCGGCCACGAGCGCGGCGACCGTGCCCGCGTTCGCTTCCGCCATCAGCGGCCCCACTTCGTGAAGTAATCGCCGAGCAGCCCGTCCACCGTCGGCACGCGCTCGGGGATGGGACGCGCGATGCGCGTGATGTTCATGTACTGCCTCACGTTCAGGTTGTCCGAGAAGTTGTTGCGGCCCCACGTGCCGCAACCCATCGACAACGACACCGGCAGGCCGTTGGAGAAGCTGCCGCCGTTGCCGGACACGTGCACCTGGTTCACGATCACGCGCGCCACCGGCAGGTGCAGGCCGAGGTCGAGCGCGCGTGCGTCGATCTTCGAATGCAGCGAGACGGAATGGCCGGCGCCCTGGTAGCCGTAGATGCGGCGCACGATCGCCTTCGCCTCCTCGAAATCCCGCGCGCGGTAGACGGTGAGCACCGGGGAGAGCTTCTCGCCCGAAAAGCGGTGCGCGGGCCCGATCCCGGTCTCCTGGACGAGGAGCACCCGCGCGGTGCGGGTTGCTGGCTCCTCGAGCTGCGCACGCGACGCGATCACATGGGCCGCCTGCCCGATCACCGCGGGCGAGAGCTTGCCGTCGGGCCACATGAACGCCTCGAGCCGCTCGCGATCGTCGCAGTTCACGAGCACGCATTCGCGGCGGCCGAGCGCGGCGAGCATGCGATCGGCGATCGCCTCGACGAGCACGAGGCTGTTCTCCGAGGAGCAGCTCGTCGCGTTGTCGAAGGTCTTCGATTGCACGATCTTCTCGGCGGCGTCGTCGAGGTCCGCGGTCTCGTCGACGATCGAGGCGACGTTGCCCGCGCCCACGCCGAACGCCGGCGTGCCGCTCGCGTACGCCGCGCGCACGTTCGCCTGGGAGCCGGTGGCGACGACGAGGTCGCACTGGCGCATCAGCTCCGCGGTCGCTTCCTTCGTGATGGGCGGCGGCAGCATCTGCACGAGGTCGCGCGGCGCGTGGATCCGGTCGAATTCGGCATGGATGAACTCGAGCAGCTTCGCGCACGTGCTCGCCCCCTTGGGCGAGGGCGCGACGATCACGGCGTTGCGCGCCTTGAGGCTGTTCATGATCTTGTTCGCCGGCGTGGCCGCCGGATTGGTCGAGGGCGTGATCGCGCACACGACGCCGACGGGGCGCGCGATCTCGACGATGCCCTTCGCCGCGTCCTCGGAGATCACCCCGACGGTCTTCAAGCCGTGCAGGTCGCGCAGCAGGCCGAGCGTCTTGCGGTGGTTCTTCAGCACCTTGTCCTCGACGTCGCCGATGCCGGTGTCGCGGACGGCGAGCTCGGACAGCAGGCGGTTGCGGCGCGGCTCGAGGATCGCCCAGGCGGCGGCCGCGACGATCTCGTCCACGCGCGCCTGGTCGTAGCCGTCGGCGATCGCCTGTGCGGCGCGTGCGCGCTCGACGAGGCGCGCGACGGCGGCGGTTGCGGGCGGGGCGGCGGTGGCAGTGCTCATCGATGATTCTCCGGTTGCGGCAGCACGATGATCGAGAGGTTCCGTCTGCGCGCTTGGTGGTTTGCCGGGGCATTTGCCATAATCGCGGCCCCATGGTGGACATCCTCGAGCAACTCTTCGAGCGTGCGCGTGCGAACCCGCGCCGCGTGGTGCTGCCCGAAGGCGGCGACGAGCGCATCGTCGAGGCGGCGCGGCGGTTGCGCGCCGAGGGGCTCGCCGAGGCGATCCTGCCGCCGCCTCCGGGCGACGATCCGCGCCTGGCCGAATACATCGCGCTCTATCCCGGCAATGCGAAGCTCGCCGCGCGCGCGCTCGTCAAGCCGCTCTTCCACGCGGGCATGATGGTGCGCGCCGGTCACGCGGACGCGATGCTCGCCGGCGCGACGTGTCCGACCGCGCGCGTGATCGAGGCGGGCCTCATGACGATCGGGCTCGCCGAGGGCATCCGCGCGCCGTCCTCGTTCTTCCTCATGGCGATCGGCGAGCGCCTGCTCGTGTTCGCCGATTGCGCGGTGAACGTCGAGCCGGATGCGGCCACGCTCGCCGACATCGCGCTCGCCTCGGCCGCGAGCTTCGCCGCGCTCGTGGGCGAGGAGCCGCGCGTCGCGATGCTCTCCTTCTCCACGAAGGGCAGCGCCCGGCACGCGCGCATCGACAAGGTGGTCGAGGCGGTGGCGCTCGCGCGCGCTCGGGCTCCCGGCCTCGCGATCGACGGGGAGCTGCAGGCCGACGCGGCGCTGGTCGAGCGCGTCGCGCGCAAGAAGCTTTCCGACCTGGGCCCCGTCGCGGGGCACGCGAACGTGCTCGTGTTCCCCGACCTCGACGCCGGCAACATCGGCTACAAGCTCGTGCAGTACCTCGGCGGCGCCCGTGCGATCGGTCCGGTGCTTCAAGGCTTCGCCCGCCCGGTGAGCGACCTCTCGCGCGGGGCGAGCGTCGAGGACATCGTGGCGACCGCGGTGGTGCTCACGGCGCTCGCCTAGCGCGAGGCGGCCGGCACGTAGGGGCGCGGAGCCGGGCCGTTGTAGACGGTGAGCGGGCGGATGAGGATGTTCGATTCCATCTGCTCGAGCACCTGCACGGTCCAGCCCGGCACGCGCCCCACCGCGAAGATCGGCACGAAGAGATCCGGGGCGATGCCGTTCAGGTAGTAGACGACGCCCGCATAGAAGTCGACGTTCACGTTCACGCCGTGGCGCGCGTAGGGCTTCATCGCCTCGACCAGCGCGGCGAGGATCTGGTACCACTTCGGCTGGCCCATCTCCACGGAGAGCTTCTCGACGCCGGCGCGCATGTGGCGCGCGCGCGGATCCTCGGCGCGGTAGACGCGGTGCCCGAAGCCCATCACGGCCTCGCGGTTCGCGCGCTTGCGCTTCACGTATTCGGCCGCGTTCGCGGGCTCGCCGATCTCCTGCGCCATCTTCATCACGTTCTCGGCCGCCCCGCCGTGCGCGGGACCCGAGAGCGCGGCGATGGCCGCGGTCATGGCGGCGTGCAGGTTCGCCTCGGTGCCGGCCACCACGCGCGCGGTGAACGCCGAGGCGTTCGATCCGTGCTCGGCGTGCAGGATCATGTCGATGTCCATGAGCCGCGCCGTGTCGCCGCTCGGGCGCTGGCCCTTGAGCATGTAGAGGAAGTTGGCCGCGTGACCGAGCGCGGGATCGGGCTCGACCGGCTTGCGGCCGTTGCGGATGTGCTCGTGGGCCGCGACGATCATCGGCACCTGCGCGGTGAGCCGGATGCCCTTGCGCACGTTCGCCTCGGGCGAGTTGTCGCCGACCTCGGGATCGAACGCGGCGAGCGCGGACACCGCGGTGCGCAGCACGTCCATCGGGTGCGCATCCTTCACCAGCTCGATCAACGAGCGGATCGGGGGCGGCAGCACGCGGGCGGCCTTCAATTGCGCGGCGAATTCCTCGAGCTCGCGCGCCTTCGGCAGCTCGCCCTTGAGCAGCAGGTAGCATGTCTCCTCGAACGTGGAGTGCTGCGCGAGGTCGTGGATCGAATAGCCGCGATAGCGCAGCTCGCCGGCTCTGCCGTCGATGTCGCAGACGCGCGAGCGGTCGAAGTAGACGCCCTTCAGCCCGCGGTGGATGTCGACCTTTTCCTGGGTCTCGGCTTCCATGGGATTCTCACTCGAAAGTGGTGGCGAGGCGCGCCGCGGCTTCGTCCAGCCGCGGCACGAGATCGATGGCGCGCTGCAGCGGCAGGCGCGCGGTGGCCGCGTGCACGGCGACCGCGGCGACCGCTTCGTTGCCCACGCGCACGGGCACCGCGACGCAGCCCACGCCGATCACGTACTCCTCGTTGTCGAGAGCGTAGCCGGTCGCGCGGATGCGATCGAGCTCCTTCTCGAGCAACGCGCGGTCGGCGATCGTGCGTTCGGTGTAGCGGGTGAGGGGCAGCGATCGCACCAGCGCGTCGCGCTCGGCGGCGGGCAGGAATGCGAGGAGGAGCTTGCCGCTGGCGCTGCAATGGGCGGGGATCGCCACACCGGGCGCGAGATGCAGGCGCAGCGGCCAGTCGGCCTCGACGCGATCGAGATACGTGATCTCGCCCTTGCGCAGCATCGCGAGGTTGCACGTCTCGCCGAGATCGGCCACGAGCTGGCGCAGGATCGCGCGGCGCAGCGTGGCGACCGAGTCGTGGGTGAGGATCGCGAGCCCCAATGCCGAAAGCCGCAGCCCGACCGCGTAGGCGCGTCCCGACGGCTCGCGCTGCACGTAGCCGCCTTCCTCGAACAGCGACAGCGTGCGGTGCAGCGACGGCTTGGGCAGCCGCGTGGCCTGCATGAGTTCCGTGAGCGTGACCGGCCGCCCGGCCCGTACCAGCGCCTCCAGCACCGAAAGCGCCTTCAGGGTCGAGGAGTTCTCGAGGGCGGCCGCGCGGCGCACGGAGTCCGCCGCCTCCTGCACGTTGACCATGAGACGAGGGTAGAGAAAAGATTCCACTCATGCAACCTTTCCGTTCCGTTCAGCGGAAAGGAGCCTTGCGGAGCGCCTTTCGGTGCGCTAGGGTTCCAACGTTAGAGACCGACCATTCCGCTCTCCAGGAGGGCCCCCATGAACGACATGTCCCGCGGCAGCCGCGAAGTGGTGCGCGGCAAGGTGAAGATGACCCCTTCGGAAGCGCTCGTGGAGACCATGGTCGCCCAGGGCGTGACCGACGTCTTCGGCATCGTGGGCTCCGCCTACATGGACGCGCTCGACATCTTCCCGGGCGCGGGCATCCGCTTCATCCCCGTGGCGCACGAGCAGGGCGCCGTGCACATGGCCGACGGCTACGCGCGCGTGTCGGGTCGCGTGGGCGTGTGCATCGCGCAGAACGGGCCGGGCGTCACCAACTTCGTGACCGGCGTGGCCGCCGCGTACTGGGCGCATTCGCCCGTGGTCGTGATCACGCCCGAGACCGGCTCGGGCACGATGGGCCTCGGCGGCTTCCAGGAGACCGAGCAGCTGCCGATCTTCTCGAAGATCACGAAGTACCAGGGCCACGTGAACAACAAGGCGCGCATGGCCGAGATCACCGCGCGCTGCTTCGACCGCGCGCTGCTCGAGATGGGCCCGACGCAGCTCAACATCCCGCGCGACTTCTTCTACGGCGACATCGAGTGCGAGATCCCGCAGCCGATCCGCATCGGGCGCGGCGCCGGCGACCCGAAGGCGCTCGACGAGGCGGCCGACCTGCTCGCGAGCGCCAAATTCCCGGTGATCCTCGCCGGCGGCGGCGTGATCATGGGCGAGGGCACGCGCGAGGCGATCGCGCTCGCGGAGCTGCTGCACGCGCCGGTGGCGAACAGCTACCTGCACAACGATTCGTTCCCCGCCTCGCATGCGCTGTGGGTCGGCCCGCTCGGCTACCAGGGCTCGCAGGCGGCGATGAAGCTCATCGCCAAGGCCGACGTCGTGCTCGCGCTCGGCACGCGCCTCGGTCCCTTCGGCACGCTGCCGCAGTACGGCATGGACTACTGGCCGAAGAACGCGAAGATCGTCCAGGTCGACGCGGACCCGCGCATGCTCGGGCTCGTGAAGCCGATCTCGGTCGGCATCAACGGCGATGCGCGCGCGGCGGCCGCGGCCCTCGTGCAACGGCTCACGGGCAAGTCCCTCGCGTGCCTGAGCAACAAGGGCGAGCGCGATGCGGCCATCAAGGCCGAGAAGGCCGCGTGGGAGAAGGAGCTCGAGCAGTGGACGCACGAGCGCGACCCCTACTCGATCGAGGTCGCGAAGGGCACCAAGGCGATGCACCCGCGCGAGATGCTGCGCGCGCTCGAGCGCGCCATGCCGAAGGGCGCGATGGTGTCGACCGACATCGGCAACATCTGCTCGGTGGCGAACTCGTACCTGCGCTTCGACGAGCCGCGCTCGATGCTCGCGGCGATGAGCTTCGGCAACTGCGGCTACGCGTTCCCGGTCGCGTGCGGCGCGAAGGTCGCGCGTCCCGACCGCCCGGCCATCGCCTACGTGGGCGACGGGGCCTGGGGCATCAGCCTGAACGAGATGCTCACCTGCGCGCGCGAGAACATCGGCGTCACCGTCGTGCTGTTCAACAACGGCCAGTGGGGCGCGGAGAAGAAGAACCACGTCGACTTCTACTCGCGCCGCTTCCAGGGCGTGGAGCTGGAGAACCCGAGCTGGGCGGCGGTCGCGAAGTCGTTCGGCTGCGAGGGCGTGACGGTCGACAAGGTCTCCGACGTCGGCGACGCGCTGCGCGAATCGGTGAAGCGCCAGTCGGAGGGCAAGGCGACGATCCTCGAGATGATGGTCACGAAGGAGCTGGGCGACCCGTTCCGCCGCGACGCGCTCTCGAAGCCGGTGCGCCACCTGCAGAAGTACAAGACGTTCGTCTGACCCGAAGCAGGGACGTACGCTCGTTACCCGGCAAATAGGGTACGTCCCTCATTTGCGTGCGAGAGGAGGAGCAGGCGATGCGGATGCTCGCGCTCGGCATTGCAGCGGTCGTCATGGCGGCCGCCACGGTCCCCGCGCGCGCCGAGGCCGATACCGTCACGGTCGCCCAGCAGTTCGGCATCACTTACCTGCCGCTCATGATCATGGCGCACGAGCACCTGATCGAGAAGCAGGCGAAGGCGCAGGGCCTGGGCGACGTGAAGGTGCAATGGGCGCGGTTCGGGTCGGGCACCGGCATGAACGACGCGCTGCTCTCGGGGCATCTCGACTTCGCCTCGGGCGGGCTCGGCCCGTTCATCACGCTCTGGGCGAAGACGCGCGGCAACCTCGACGTGCGCGGCGTGTGCGCGATGAACAACATGCCGCTGTACCTCAACACCACCGATCCGAAGGTGAAGACCATCGCCGACTTCAAGCCCGGCGACCAGATCGCGCTGCCCGCGGTGAAGGTGTCCTTCCAGGCGGTGAACCTGCAGATGGCCGCGGCCAAGGCCTTCGGCGAGAAGAGCTACGCGAAGCTCGATCCGCTCACCGTCTCGATGAAGCACCCCGACGGCATGGCGGCGTTGCTCTCGGGCAACGAGGTCAAGGCGCATTTCACCGCGCCGCCGTTCCAGTACCAGGAGCTCGAGCATCCCAACGTGCACAAGGTGATCGACAGCTACGCGATCGCGGGCGGGCCGCATACCTTCACCGTGGTGTGGGCGACCGGCAAGTTCCGCGAGGCCAACCCGAAGCTCTACCGCGCGTTCCTCGCCGCCTTCAACCAGGCGATCGACGAGATCAACCAGGACAAGTCGGCCGCGGCCGACAACTACATCAAGTGGCAGAACTACCACGGTCCCCGCGGGCTGATCACGCAGATCCTCGACGACCCGCTGGTCAAGTTCACCACGACGCCGACCCGCATCGAGACCTACGCCGACTTCCTCTACGGGATCGGCGAGGTCAAGGTGAAGCCGTCGTCGTGGAAGGACATGTTCTTCCCCGAGGTGCACGACCTGCCGGGAAGCTAGGGCATTCGGAGGGCGGAGCAGGGGCCCCGCTTGCGCGCGGGCGACCCTATCGCGTGAGGAAGCCGCCGTCGACGACGATCGTGTCGCCGTTGAGATAGCCGAACGCGTCGGAGGCGAGCATCACCGCGACGCGCGCGATGTCGCCCGGCGTGGCGAGGCGTCCCAGCGGGATGCGTGCGCGCACCGCCTCGCGGTTGTCGTCGCTGAGCACGGGGTTGGTCATCGCCGTATCGGCCACCGCCGGCGCGATCGCGTTCACGGTGATGCCGTGCGGGCCGAGCTCGCGCGCGAAGCCTTGCGTGAGCGCGACCACCCCCGCCTTCGTCGCGCCGTAGAGCACGTTGCCGATCGCGCCGCCGCCCTTGAACGCGGACACCGAGGCCATGTTGATGATGCGCCCGGCGCGCCGCGCGAGCATCGACGGCAGCACCGCCTTCGAGCAGTAGTACACGCCCGAGAGGTTCACCCGGCACACCTCGTCCCAGTCGCGCGTGGTCGCCTCGGTGAGCGCACCGGTCTTGAGGATCCCCGCGTTGTTCACCAGCACGTCGATGCCGCCATGCGTGTCGAGCACGTGCCGCACCGCGCGTGCCGCGTCCTCCGGGTCTCCCACGTCGAGGCGCAGCGCGCGGCAGCGAGGTCCGAGCCGCGAGGCGGTCGCCGAAGCCGCCTCGATGTCGAGGTCGGCGACCCAGACCGCGCAGCCCTCGGCGGCGAGGGCGCTCGCGATCGCCGCGCCGATGCCGCGCCCGGCGCCCGTGACCAGCGCCACCCGGTCCCGCAGATTCAGCTCCACGGCACCGGGGGCGCGTGCATCGCTTCGGGTGCTGCCGACCTCAAGCCGGCGACTTCTGCGCGGTGAAGCCGCCCACGGGCTCGGCGAGGTCGACGTGCAGCGACTCGCGCAACGCCACGCAACTGAGCGTGCTGATCACGCCGACCACGGCCATGTACGTCGCGACCAGCCACGGCTCCCCGCCGCCGGTCTTCAGCAGCGCGGTGGCGATGATGGGCGTGAGGCCGCTCGCGAAGATGCCCGAGAACTGGTAGACGAACGAGATGCCGCTGTAGCGCACGCGCGTGTCGAAGAGCTCGGAGAAGAGCGCCGCCTCCGGCCCGTACACCGCGGCGTAGATGAAGCCGAACGGCACCACGATCGCGACCGCGATCGCGAGCGGGCTGGGCGCGAACGTGCTCATGAGCCAGAACGCGGGGAAGCCCGCGAGCCCGGAGATCAGCGCGCCCCAGCCGAACACCTTGCGCCGCCCGATCCGGTCGGACATGCGCCCGAACATCGGGATGAAGAAGAGCATCACGATGGAGGCGAGCGTCACGCCGAGCAAGGCGGTCGCCTTCGGCGCATGCAGCGTGATCACCAGGTACGTGATCACGAACACGCCGTAGATGTTGAACACGACGCCCTCGATGTAGCGGCAGCCCATGCCGAGGATCACCTGCTTGGGCTGGCGGCGCAGCAGGTCCATGAACGGCACGCGCGCGACCGCCTGCTTCTGCTGGACCGCGAGGAAGGCCGGCGTCTCCATGATCTTCAGGCGGATGTACACGCCGATGCCGACCAGCACCGCGCTGATCAGGAAGGCGATGCGCCAGGCGCCCTCGAAGAACATGTTGCCCGGCAGCGCGGTGAGCAGGGCCACCATGCCGGTCGCGAGCGCGAGACCCGCGGGCACGCCCATCTGCGGCCAGCTGCCGTAGAAGCCGCGCCGTCCCTTGGGCGAATGCTCGACCGCCATGAGCACCGCGCCGCCCCATTCGCCGCCGATGCCCAGGCCCTGGGCCACGCGCAACACGAGCAGCAGCACCGGGGCGAGCACGCCGACCTGGTCGTAGGTCGGCAGGCAGCCGATGAGGAACGTGCCGATGCCCATGATGAGGAGCGTGAGGATCAGCATCTTCTTGCGGCCGATGCGGTCGCCGAAGTGGCCGAAGATCACGCCCGCGACCGGGCGCGCGATGAAGCCGACCATCGCGGTGGTGTACGCGAGCATCGTCCCGACGAGGGGATCGAAGGACGGGAAGAAGAGCTTGTTGAAGATGAGCGCGGAGAACGTGTTGTACAGGAAGAAGTCGTACCACTCGATCGTGCACCCGATGCCGCTCGCGAAAGCGACCCTGCGAATGTCGGCTTCGCTCACCGAATTGCGACTTGCGACGTCCATGGCTCCTCCTTTAGGTATGTGCCGGGAAGCGTCGATTCCCGGTATTGCGGCTCCGATGCTCCTTCCAGGTTGCGATTGCCGTCGTGGTGTCGGCTCGATCTACGCGGCCGCGCGCAATCCGAGCAGGTGGCGCGCCTCGGCCGGCGTGGCGGGCCGGCGGCCGTGGCGCCCGCATTCGTCGACGATCTTGCGCACGAGCGCGGCGTTGCTCGGAGCGAGGCGGTCGGCGTCGATGCGCAGGTTGTCCTCGAGTCCCGTGCGGCAATGGCCGCCCGCCTCGAGGCACCACTGGTTCACGGGCCACTGCCAGCGGCCGATGCCCGCGGCGACCCAGGTCGCGCCGGGGAGGATGTCGGCGAGCTCGCTCCTCAGGAAATCGAAGATCGAGCGCCGCGCCGGCATCGCGTTCGGCACGCCGAGCACGAACTGCACGTGCGGCGGGTCCTTGAGCAGGCCCTTCTTCACCAGGTTGGCGGCGTTGTAGAGCATGGCGAGATCGAACACCTCGATTTCCGGCTTGATGTCGTGCTCGAGCATCGTGCGCGCGAGCGACTCGACGAAGTCGGGCGGGTTCTCGTAGATGCCCACGGGAAAGTTGGTCGAGCCGGTCGCGAGCGAGGCCATGTCGGGCTTGAGGTGGAGCATCGCGCCGCGCGCGGCCTGGTCGCGGCCGCGCCCGCCGGTGGAGAACTGCACGATCATTCCCGGGCAGTGCTTGCGCACGCCTTCCTGCACGCGCGCGAAGAGCTCCGGATCGGAGCCGGGCGACTCGTCGGGATTGCGCACGTGCACGTGGACGAGCGATGCGCCCGCCTCGAACGCCTCGTGCGCGGACTCGACCTGCTCAGACGGCGTGACGGGGACCGCGGGGTTGTCCTTCTTTCGCGGCACGGCCCCGGTGATCGCCACGGTGATGATGACGGGTTGCGGCAAGCTCTCCTCCTGTTGCTGTGGGTCTGCCGGCTCCATTGCCGGTCTTCGCCGGCATCGCCGGCTTGCCCGCGAGCGTGGCCGACATCGCTTCGGCGGCACGGCGCATCGCGGGCAGGAATTCGTGGGTCTTGCGCAACGTCATGCGCGGGGCGGGGCCGTGCACCGCGATCGCCGCCGCGAGCCGCCCGTCGGGCGCGTGCACGGGGATGGCGAGGCACACGGACTCGGCGAGGTACTCGCCCACGTCGGTCGCCACGCCCGCGGCGCGCACGCGCTTGAGCTCCTTCTCGAGCGCGGCGACCTCCGTGATCGTGCGCGGCGTGTAGCGGCGCAGCGGCCCGGGGCCGAGCAGCGGGCGCGCCTGCGCGGGCGCGAGGTGCGCGAGGAAGAGCTTGCCGCTCGCGGTGCAATGCAACGGCACGCGCGAGCCCGGCTTCATGTGCAGCCGCACGTTCGCCGAGGTCTCCACGCGATCGACGTACACGACCTCGCCGCCGTCGAGCATCGTGAGGTTGCACGTCTCGCCGATCTCCTCGACCAGGCGCGCGAGGATCGCATGGCGCGCCCCGCGCGCGGGCGAGCGCATCTGCACCGCGAGCGAAAGCGCCGACAGCCGCTCGCCGATCACGTAGCGCTTCTCGAACGCCTCGCGCGACGCCATGCCCGCGCGCACGAGCTGCGCGAGGATGCGGTAGACCGTGGGCTTCGGCAGCCCCGACAGGCGCGTGAGCTCGTCCAACGTCGGTGGCTCCGCGGCCGCGGCGACGAGCTCGAGCAGCGCGAAGGCGCGCAGCGTCGAGGTCTCCGGCGCCTCGCGCGCCGCCGTCGCAGGGGATTTCGTTGAACGAAATTGCATATTTCAATATTGGAGGCTTTCGCGCAGCCGTGCAATCATGAAAACGGACCAAGCCGTTGCGCAATTCCAGCCCGCGCGAGCCGCTCGCGTGGGCTGGCCATCCATGCACCCGGGGCGAACGCCGTGAGCCAGCAGAATCCTCTCAGCTACGAGGACGTCCTCGAGATCGTCGAGCTGATCAAGTCCTCGACGCACTTCTCGGAGTTCCACCTCAAGGTGGGCGACGTCGAGGTCGACGTGCGACGCGCGAACGGCGCCTCGCACGCCGCGCCGCCGGGCATGGCGTTGAAGCCCGCGCCGGCGGAGCCGGTCCGCATGGAGGAACGCGCGCCTTCGGCGCCACCGGCCGAGGCTCGCGAAGCAAGGCACGGCGAAGCGCGGTCGTGGCCCGAAGGATCGGTCGTCGTGCGCTCGCCGATGGTCGGTACTTTCTACCGTTCGCCGCAGCCCGGCGCGCCGCCCTTCGTGGAGATCGGGCGCGAGGTGGCCGCCGACGCGGTGGTGTGCATCATCGAGGTGATGAAGCTCATGAACTCGATTCCCGCCGGCCACGCGGGCGTCGTCACCCACATCCTGGTCGAGGACGGCGCGCCGGTCGAATACGGCCAGCCGCTCGTCGTGCTGCGGCCGCATTGAACGCATCTTCGGAGGACCAATGAAGGCGGACGGGAAGGGCAGCACCGGCGCGCGACGCTTCGAGTTCGTCGACGTCACCTTGCGCGACGCGCACCAGTGCCTGTGGTCGACGCGCATGACCACCGCGATGATGGCGCCGATCCTCGGCGCGATCGACCGCGTGGGCTATCGCTTCATCAACATCCTCGGCGGCGCGGTCTTCGACGTGTGCGTGCGCTACCTGCAGGAAAATCCCTGGGATCGCGTGGGCCTCCTGTGCGAGCGCTTCTCCACGCCCTGCGATGCGTTGACGCGCGGGCAGAGCCTCTACACGTTCGAGCTCTTTCCCGACGACATCGTGGCACTCAACTCGGAGGCGCTCGCGCGTCGCGGCGTGAGCGTGCTCACCGTCTACGACGCGCTGAACGACAACCGCAACGTCGAGTCGTCGGTGCGCTCGGCGAAGGCCGCGGGCATGAAGGTCAACGCGATGATGACCTACACGCTCAGCCCCGTGCACACCGACGAGTACTACGTCGAACGCGCGCGCGAGCTCGTGGCGCTCGAGGCCGACTTCATCACCATCAAGGACCCGACCGGTCTGCTCACGCCGGAACGCGCACGCACGCTCTTTCCCGCGGTGGTGCGCGCGGCCGGCAAGATCCCCACGGGGTTGCATTCGCATTGCCAGTCCGGGCTCGCGCCCGAGGTCTACGAGATCGCGGTGAAGAGCGGTTTCCGCCTCGGCCACACGGCCACCGAGCCGCTCGCCAACGGCGCGTCGCTTCCCGCGACCGAGGAGGTCGAGGCGCGGGCGCGCAAGCTGGGCGTGGAGACCGGGCTGGACGCGGAGGCCCTCGCCGAGGTGCGCGGCTATTTCTCGTGGCTCTGCGAGCGCGAAGACAAGCCGCGCGGCAAGGTGGCGCAGTACGACCCCGCGCTCTACGAGCACCAGATTCCCGGCGGCATGATCTCGAACCTGCGCTACCAGCTGCAGACCATGAAGCTCGAGCATCGCCTGCCCGAGATCCTCGAGGAGGCCGCGCGCGTGCGCCACGATCTCGGCTATCCCATCGTGGTGAGCCCGTTCGCGCAGTACATCGTCACGCAGGCCACGCTCAACGTCGTGCAGGGCGAGCGCTACAAGACGATTCCCGACGAGGTGCGCAAGTACGCGCTCGGCTACTACGGTGGGCTCGCGGCGCGTCCCTCGGACGAGTTCCTCGAGCGCGCGGCGATCCGTCCCGAGGAGATGGTCGCCGCCGCGCCCGCCGAGCACATCGAGCCCTGGGTGCCACGCATCCGCGCCGAGCTCGGCGCCGGGGCAGGTGACGAGGACGTTCTGCTCGCCGCGTTCTACGACCGCAAGCTCATCGAGCCGCTGCGCAATCCCGTGGCCGAATGCCGCTTCCGCACGACGCCGTTGCAGGAGCTCATCCGCTACGTGGGCGAGCGGCGCGACATCGAGTACGCGCACATCCGTTTCGCTGGGGCCGAGATGACGCTCTCGGCATAGCAGGCACCGCGTCGATCCACCACGACAACGAGGAGGCCGGTATGCGCACGACGACAAGGGGAAAGACGACGGGATGGCTCGCGGCGCTCGCCGCGCTGTGGGCGTTCATGGCGGCGAGCGCCTTCGCCGCGGGGCCGCAATTCACCGACTGGGGCTGGCCGACGCCGTACGAGAAGGTGTCGGCGAAGTCGGTCGAGTGGCTGAAGTCCAAGGGCTGGTGGCCGATCACCGTCGCGTTCCAGGCGCCGTGGTCCGGGCAGAACACCGTGAACATCGTGATGGACCGCGAGAAGCTGATGCAGAAGCGCGGCGTCGAGGCGAAGTGGCAGGCGTTCGCCTCCGGGCCGGCGGTGAACGAGACCGTCGTCTCCGCGCGCTCGCAGGTCGGCAACGGCGGCAACTTCCCGTTCACGTCGCTGCTCGACAAGCACGTGCCGGTGACCGCGATCGCGATCCTCAGCCCGAACCTGCTGCACGCGACGGTCGTGCCCCTCAACTCGACGATCAAGAGCATCAACGACCTCAAGAACCGCTCGAGCCCCGCGACCATCGGGCTCGTCACGGGCTCCTCGGCCGAGTTCTACTTCCAGATGGCGATGAAGGTGAACGGCATCCGCGCCGACAAGGACGTGATCCTCAAGAACACGCCGCCGTCGGAGCAGCTCGCGCTGCCCAAGGGCATGGACGCGGTCGTCTCGTGGGACCCGACGCCGACGATGATGACCGACGAGCTCAAGAACGGCCGCATCGTCGACTCGATCTTCCCGTACAACATGTACGAGGGGCAGTTCTACGTGCGCTCGGAGATCGCGCAGAACGCGCCGGACGTGGTGCAGGCTTTCTCCGATGCGTATGCGGAGGCGACGCTGTGGATCCGCCGCTATCCCGAGAAGGCCGCCGAGCTCACGAGCGAGGAGCCGAACCTGCGCCACTTCTCGAAGGCGATCCTGCTGCAGCAGATCCAGGCGTACAACAATCTCTACAAGCCGACCAACATCTATCCGCACGCGAAGTTCTGGGGCGCGGTGAACGAGACGATCTTCAAGTGGCTCTACGACCAGAAGCGCATCAGCCGCCCGCTCGCCGCGAAGGACTTCGAGCAGGCGGTCGACGCGCGCTACATGGAGCGCACGTTCGCGAAGCTCGGGTGGGCCGTGCCGAAGGAGCCGCCCTTCATTCCGGCGGGATGGAAGGGTGATCCGGCCAAGCCGCCGTATCCGCCGTACATCGAGGCGATCGACGACAAGACGCCGCAGGCCTTCCCGGAGAAGGGCGACCTGGTGAAGCCATGGATGTTCGCGGGCAAGAGCTACGCCCCCTGAACGTGACGGCTTCGGCGCCGGCCGTGGGCGCCGAGGGTTCGCCCGCGTCGCACGCCGCGCTGCTGCTCCGTGCGGCGTTGCGCCGCGCGCGACGTCTCGCGCTGCTCGTCGCGCTGCTCGCGGCATGGTGGTTCGTGAGCACGCAGCTGCTCGACCAGAGCAGCCGCGCGCTGCTGCCGCCACCGCACGCGATCATCACCGCGACATGGGACCTCATGCGCTCGGGCGAGCTGTGGCGCCACCTGCGCGACAGCCTGCAGCGGGAGCTGATCGCGTTCCTGTGGGCGTGCACGGCGATTCCCGTCGGCATCGCGATGGGCTGGTGGCGCGCGGTCGAGGAGCAGTTCGATCCGGTGATCGAGCTGCTGCGCCCGGTGCCGCCGCTCGCGTGGATCCCGCTCTCGATCCTGTGGTTCGGCATCGGCGATGGGCAGAACGAGTTCATCATCTTCCTCGGCTGCTTCTTCCCGATCCTCGTGAACACCGTATCGGCCGTGAAGGGCGTGGAGCCCGGGCTCGTGCGTGCCGCGCGCTGCCTCGGCGCGAACACGTGGCAGGTGCTGTGGCGCGTGGTGTTGCGCGCCGCGTTGCCGCAGATCGTGACCGGCGTGCGCGTGGGCCTGGGCGTCGGCTGGATGGCGCTGGTCGCGGCCGAGCTGGTCGGCGCGAACTCCGGCCTCGGCTTCCTCATCAACGACTCGCGCAGCATCCTGCGCACCGACTACGTGATCGTGGGCATGGCCGCGATCGGCCTCGTGGGCTTCGCGATCGACCAGACGATCCGCGAAGTCGTGCGGCGCCTCATGCCGTGGTCGCAACGGCTCAACCGATGATGCGGCGATGAGCGCGCTCACCCTCGCGAACGTCTCGAAGGTCTTCCCGGGCCACGGCGCGCACGACGAGGCGGTGCTCGCCCTCGAGGACGTGAGCTTCGCGGTGACGGACCAGGAGTTCTGCTCGATTCTGGGTCACTCGGGCTGCGGCAAGACCACGCTCCTCATGATGATCGCGGGCTTCGAGGCGCCGACCCGCGGGCGCATCCTCGTCGACGGCCGCGCGGTCGAGGGCCCGACGTGGCGTCGGTCGGTCGTCTTCCAGGAATACGCGCTCTTCCCGTGGATGACGGTCGAGGGCAACATCGGCTTCGGCCTCGAGATGAAGGGCGTCGATGCCGAGGCGCGGCGCGAGACGGTCGCGCGCTACGTGGAGCTCGTCGGCCTGCAGGGCTTCGAGCGGCGCTACCCGCATCAGCTCTCGGGCGGGATGAAGCAGCGCGTGTCGATCGCGCGCGCGCTCGCGGTCGATCCCGAGGTGCTGCTGATGGACGAGCCCTTCGCCGCGCTCGACGCGCAGAACCGCTCGCGCATGCAGGAGGAGATGGGCCGCATCCTCGCCTCGAGCGACCCGCGCGTGAGGAAGACCATGGTGCTCGTGACTCACAGCATCGAGGAGGCGATCCTGCTTTCCGATCGCATCGTCGTGCTCACGCGCCGCCCCGGCCACGTGAAGGCGGACCTGCGCATCGACCTGCCGCGCCCGCGCATCGAGACGGACCCCGCCTTCGTCGAGCTCAAGAAGCAGATCCGCGACCTGATCCAGGACGAGTTCGAGCTGGAGACCTGAGCCCGCGCGCAAGAGGCACGCGCAAGTTGACTTGCCCGGAACCGTGGCGCAATGTGGCGGCGCAATCCGAGGGAGGTCCCCATGCGCCTCGCCGCCCTTCGTGCAGCTCCACTCCTCGTCCTCCTCGGTTGTGCCGCCTTGCAGCAGGATTCCGCAGGCGTCGTTCGACACGATCACTACGTCACGGTCAAGTCCATCGCCCCGGCGATCGCGGGCGAGGAGGCACGCCTGTATGTGCACGAGGTAGCGCCGGCGCGAGCGCCGCGCGGCGTGGTGCTCTTCATCCAGGGCGTGGGAACGCCCGGCTCCATCGCCTTCGATTTCCAGTACCCGGACTACAGCTGGATGGAATATCTGGCGAAGGCCGGGTACGACGCGTTCTCGCTCGACCTCACGGGCTACGGTCATTCCACCCGGCCCAAGGCGATGGACGATCCGTGCAACGTGGCGAAGGCGGCGCAGGCGCAGTTCGTGCCGACGATGATCGCGGCGGACTGCAAGCCGTCGCATCCGACGCCGATCACGACCCTGGAATCCGACTGGCACGACATCGACGCGGTCGTCGATTACCTGCGCGCCGCCCGCAAGGTCGACAAGGTCGCTTTGGTCGGTTGGTCGCAGGCGGCGCCCCGAGCCGCCGGTTATGCCGCGCGTCACCCGGCGAAAGTATCGAGCCTTTTCATGCTCGCGCCGGTGTACCAGCGCGACATGCCCGCCGAAGCGCCGAAGGGCTTTCCCCCGGGCGGCGGCGCGATGAGCGTCGCAACCGCGAAGGGATACCACCAGCTGTTCGAGTCGCAAGCGGGGTGTCCGCAGCAGTACGACGCCGACCTGCTTCCGGCGCTCTGGAAGGCGGTCCAGGAATCGGATCCGGTGGGTGCGAAATGGTCGTCGGGCGTCTACAGGGCGCCCGTCGTCCTCAACTGGGGATTCGATCGCGCGGCCGCCGGGCGCCTGCGCGTTCCGTTTGCGATGGTGACGGGGCAATTCGACAAGATCGTGGCGCCCGAGCGCGTTCGCGCGCTCTACGACGATCTCGGATCGGCCAACAAGGTGCTCGTCGACCTCGCATGTTCGGCGCATGCCGCGCTATGGGAGAAGAACCGGGTGCTGCTCTTCCGTGCATCGCTCCAGTGGCTCGAGCAAGGCAAGGTGGACGGCGTCGCCAACGGCGTCGTGAGGCTGGGTTACTGAGCGGCGCCCTACCGCGCGACGAAGATCTCCGCGGTATCCAACGCGAACGTGATCCCGAACGGCGTCCCCTCCTGCATGCCGGCTCCGCCGACGACGAGCACGGTGCCGTCCATGAGCAGCGTCGCCGTGTGTCCCGTGCGTGCCGTGTTGAACGCATCCATCGGCACCCAGGACGCGAGGTCCGCGTTCGTGACCACGGACTCCGGAACCAATGACCTCGTGACGTTCAGGTTCCGCGTGTTGCCCTCCCAGTGGCTGCCGCCGGTAACGAGCAGGGTGGAAGCGTTGATCAGCGTGGCCGTGTGCGAGTCGCGCCCCACGGGAAGGTCCGGGCCGGCGTCCCAGGTGCCCGTCCTGGCGTCGAAGATCCGCGAATCGGCCAGGGAGGCGATGTCGTAATAGTAATCGGGCCGCTGCCGCGTGACGTAGCCACCGATGACGATCACCCGGTCATCGGGCAGGAGCGTGGCCGTGTGAAGCCTGCGCTGGATGCTGCCCTCCACAGTGCGCCACGTTCCGGACGACGGGTCGTACATCTCCGCGGTCGTCGCCATGATCCCCTGGTCATCGTCGGTCAAGCCGCCCACCACCAGGACCCTTCCGTCGGCGAGCACGGTGGCCGTGTGCAAGAAGCGGCGTTCATGCAGGCTGTCGGTCGCGGCCCATGAATCGGACGCCGGGTCGTAGATCTCGGCGCGGGTGAGGGCGTTGTCGAGACCGTCCACGCCGCCGGCGACGAGGACCCGGCCATCGGGAAGCCGCGAAGCCGTGAACTGCATCAGGGCGCCGGGAATCGGCGCGATGGGCGACCAGGCGCCCGTGGCCGGGTCGAATATTTCTCCGCTGCCCACGTCCGCATAGTGCTGGTTCGCGTCGACGTCGCCACCGAGCACCAGCACGCGACCGTCGCGAAGAAGCGTCGCGGTATGGCCGATGCGCAGCGTGCTCATCGGCGGCGCGACGCGGAATCGCCGCGTTTCCGGGTTGTAGATCTCGACGCTGTGTGCGATGTCGAAAGTGCCGCCGACCACGAGCACCGTTCCATCGTCGAGACGCGTGGCGGTGTGGCCCGCATGCGCGGTCGCCATCTTGCCCACGGGCAGCCAGCTGCACACCACGGGCTCGTCGAGGATGTAATGGTTCTTGCCGCACTCGGTGGGCCGGGGCATGCCGCCCTTGCCGCGCGCGAGCGCATTGGCGCCCGGATCGGCTCCGAGCGCGAGCGTCACCGCCATGCATGCGCCGGCGAAGAGGGCGGTGACCAGGCGAAGCTGCGAGTTCATCGAACGCCTCCCATCCGCGCTAGTGCGCGATGAAGAGCTCCGCGGTGTCCAACGCCGCTGCGGCATCCCCTCCGCCCCAGCCCCCGGCCACGAGCACGGAGCCGTCCTTCAGCAGGGTCGCCGTGTGTCCTTCGCGCGGCGCGTTGGGCTGATCCATCAACGCCCAGTAGGCGATGTCGCCGCTGCCGATCACCGACTGCGGCACGAACGCGAACATGAAAGACGAAGCCTGCTTGTTCCAGGCGCACTGGATGCCGCCGGTCACGAGCAGCGTGGAAGGGTCGATCAGCGTGGCGGTGTGCGAGCTGCGCCCGACGGGAAGATCCGCCGTGCGAGTCCACGCCCCCGCGTTCGCATCGAAGATCCAGGAATCGGCGAGGCACGTGATGTTGAAGCCGCCGACCCGGTCCTCCTTGAAGTAGCCGCCGGTGATGACCACGCGCGCATCGGGCAGAAGCGTCGCCGTGTGCAGCCTGCGCTGGAGATAGCCGACGGCGCGCCATGTCGCGGATGACGGGTCGTACAGCTCCGCGGTCGCCGCCATGACCTCCATGTCGTCGTTCGTCAATCCCCCGACGACGAGGACCCTTCCATCGTCGAGCACGGTTGCGGTGTGCAAGGAGCGGGCTTCGTGGAGGCTCGCCGTCGCGCTCCACGCATCGGCCATGGGGTCGTAAATCCCGACGCGCGCGATCGCATTGCCCAGGTTGTCCACGCCGCCGACGACCATCACGCGGCCGTCCGGAAGCAGCGACGCCGTGAATTCGCTCAGGGCATCGGGCATCGGCGTGACGGGCGACCACGCGCCCGTCGCTGGATCGAACACTTCTCCCGTGCCCACGAAGTCGATGCCGTGACCCGGGTCGCCGTCGCCGCCGAGCACCAGCACACGGCCATCGTGAAGAAGCGTCGCGGTATGCCAGCTGCGCAACCGGCTCAGGGGCTGCGCAGGCCGCCATTGCCGGGTGAGCGGATCGTAGATCTCGACGCTGCGCGCCAGATCCATCGTGCCGCCCACGACGAGCACGCTTCCGTCATCGAGGCGGGTGGCGGTATGGCCCCAGCGGGCCGTTGCCAGCTTGCCCACCGGCACCCAGCCGCAGCCCGGGGGCTCGTGGAGGATGTAGTGGTTCTTGCCGCACTCCGTCGAGGTGGGCGACCCGCGGTCGAAGCCGAAGGCCGCGGTCGCCGCGACGCATGCGCACGCGAAGAGCGCTGTGATGAGACGAAATCGCCGGTTCATGGAACGGCTCCTTCGCCACCGAGATAAGGTCGAATGGTAGTCGCAAGGCCGGGCGGTGGCGAAGGCCGGTCGCGCAAGCTATCGAAATTCGCAATTTTTTTCCCGGGTGGCTGCAATTGGCTGCGCGAACGCAGACAATGGGACGCCATGAAGGACGCTCGCGCGCTCGACCTGGCCGGCCTCTGGGCGCTCGCCCGCTCGGGGAATTTCCGCGCGGGCGCCGAGGACGCGCGTCGCAAGCTGCGCGAGCTGTCCGCGCGAGCGAGCGCCGATCGCGTGGAGCTGCGCCTGGTCGCGGCGTTCTGCGCGATGCGCCAGGGACATCACGTCGATGCGCTCCAGGAGCTCGACGCGGCCGCCGAAGACGCGGCGCGCCTGCCGTCCGCGACGCAGCGGCTGCACGTCGACACGTGGCGCGCCGAGCTCGCCTACTTCCAGGGACGCTACTCGGCGGCGGAGAAGGCGCTCGACGATGTGCTCCCCGCGCTACGCAGGCGCCGCGACTGGTCGTACGTGTCGTTCGCGCTGCGCATTCGCATCGCGATCCTCCTCGCGCGCGCCGACTACGACGCCATCGCGGCGATCGCCGACGATGCGCTCGCGGCGGCCGAAGCGAGCGGCGACGACTACGTGCTCGTGCAGGTGTTGAACATCCTCGGCGCGTTCCACTTCGACGTCGCCACCTCGCGGCTCGCCGAGCCCCATGCGCGCGCGCACCTGCCGCTGGTCGATACCCGCGACATCGGGGCGATCGAGCGCGATGCGCGCGAGGCGCTGCGCTATTTCGAGCGCGCACGCGAAGCCGCCGAGCGCGGGCGCCACGCGTTCGCCGCCTGGTATGTCGCGGGAAACATCGAGCGGCTGCAGATCCTGCTCGGGCAGGCGCGGCGCGCCGTGCCCGCGATCCGCAAGCGGTTGAAGGCGCTGCAGCAGCGCGGCGCCACCTACGACGAGATCGTGACGCGCTCGAACCTCGCGTGGGGCCTGCGCTGCCTCGGCCGCCATCGCGAGGCCTTGCACGAGCTCGACGTCGCCCTCGATCTCGCGCGCCGCACGGGCACGTTCAACGTGCTGCTCGAGTTCCTGCATTACGACCGCTCCATCGTGCTCGATGCGCTCGGCGACCACACGGGCGCGCGCGCGAGCTACCGCCGCTATGTCGCGCTGGTGACGGCCAGTCGCGTCGAAGCCGGCTCGGCGGAGCGACTGCAAGTGCCGCCCGTGCCGGCCAAGCGGCCGCTCGAGCCCTTCTTCCTCAAGCGCGCCGACCGCATCATCGCCGAGCGCCTCGCGCAGAAGGTGTCGATCCGGCAGCTGGCGGCGGAATGCGGCGTGAGCTGGCGCACGCTGCAGAACGCGTTCCTCGAATTTCGCGGCCTCACGCCCGTGGCGCACATCCGCAACCTGCGCCTCGATCGTGCGCGCGCGGTGCTCGGCGCGAACGGGGCGAGCATCGCCGAGGCGGCCGCCAGCTGCGGTTTCCGCAGCGCGACCACGTTCGCGCTCGAGTACCGCCGGCGCTTCGGCGTCGCGCCGAGCCGGGACCGGGATCGAAACATGGACGGAAAAGCCACCGCTCGGTAGAGCTTTGGTGCCGGGAGAGGGAATCGAACCCTCATGGTGTCGCCACCGCGGGATTTTGAGTCCCGTGCGTCTACCAATTCCGCCATCCCGGCTGCATTGTCCGGAATCGTGTGCCGCCTGCGCCATGCGGCGTACGGCACATCGGCGCAGCGAGCGATCCCGAGCCGGAAATTATAATCGACGGGTGCGCCTCGACGATTTCGACTACGACCTGCCCCCCGAGCTGATCGCGCAGCATCCCGCACCGGAACGCGCGGCGAGCCGGCTGCTGCACGTCGTGCCCGCGACCGGCGCGCTCGAGGACCGCAACTTCCGCGACATCGTCGACCTCGTCGCGGCGGAGGACGTCCTCGTCTTCAACGACACCAAGGTGATCAAGGCGCGGCTGCACGGGCGCAAGGACAGCGGCGGCGAGGTGGAGATCCTCGTCGAGCGCATTCTCGACGCCTCGCGCGCGCTCGCCCACGTGCGGGCGAGCAAGCCGCCGAAGCCGGGACGCCAGATCAGGCTCGCGCGTGGCGGCATGGTGGAGGTGCTCGGCCGCGAAGGCGATCTCTTCGAGCTGCTCTTCCTCGATGGTCCCGTGCTCGACGTGCTCGACGCGTGGGGCGAGGTGCCGCTGCCGCCGTACATCACGCACGTGCCCGAAGCGCAGGACGAGCAGCGCTACCAGACGGTGTATGCGCGCGTGCCGGGCGCCGTGGCCGCGCCGACGGCCGGGTTGCATTTCGATGCGGCGGTGCTCGACGCCTTGCGCGCGAAGGGCGCCGCGCTCGCGCGCATCACGCTGCATGTCGGAGCGGGAACGTTCCAGCCGGTGCGCGTCGAGGACGTCTCGCAGCACGTGATGCACTCGGAGTGGTACAGCATTCCGCCGGAAACCGTGGACGCGATCTCCCGCGCCCGGGCGGCGAACGGACGCGTGCTCGCGGTGGGCACGACGGCGATGCGTGCGCTCGAATCGGCCGCCGCGACGGGAGAGCTCGCCGCAGGCTCCGCGGAGACGCAGCTCTTCATCCTGCCCGGCTATCGGTTCCGCGTGGTCGACCGCCTGCTCACGAACTTCCACCTGCCGCGCTCGACGCTGCTCATGCTGGTGTCGGCCTTCGCGGGAATGGACACGATCCGCCGCGCCTACGCCCACGCGATCGCCGAGCGCTACCGCTTCTTCAGCTACGGCGACGCGATGCTGCTCGAGCGGGCCTGAGGTCGCGCCTTCGGGCGAATCTCCACGCGTTGTGCCCGCCGTCAATACGGTGGCGAGCGGCCAGCCTAGCCTCCTGCACGCTGCCGTCCGTGGTGGCGGCGGAAGGGAGGGCCATGAACCTGCTTCGCCTGGCAGCCGCATCGTTCCTCGCCCTGGGAGCATCCGCGCACGCGGGGAGCGGCGACTTTCGTATCGTGATCGAGGGTACGCGCCCCGCCTACTCGGAAGATTCCGCGCTCCACGGTTTCATCCTCCTCAACGAAAGTGCGGCCGGCGCCAACGCGGTGGGAGCCGTGGGACGCGCCTACTCGCTCAGCGACGGGCCGAACAATACGGTCTGGGGCATGGTGAGCGAGGCGGTGAATTTCCCCGCGGCGGGCGGCAACGTCGTCGGCGTCGAATCGGGCCTGGTCAACATGGCGCCGAACAATGCCGGCGAGCTGCGCGGCATCGACGTGATCTTCAAGAACCGGCTCGACGTGAGCGTGGGCGAGCCGGTGCCGGTGGTCGGCGCGAACCGCTTCAACGAGCACAGCGCCGCGATCTTCATCGCGAGCCAGCCGCGCAGCCCCGCGGGCGAATACGCCGGATGGCAGTCCGGCATCCGCTTCGCCAGGTCTTCACTCGATCGCAGCGCCTCGATGCCTTACACCGCGGCGCTCGACGTGTCCGAGGTCGAGACGGCCGCGCCGTTCTACGTGATCGTGTGGCGCTGCGGGACGGTGAAGTGTGGGCTGAAGCCGACGGCCGAGGGCTTCACGATCGTGCTCGACATCGAGCACGCGGAGAGGCGCTAGTCGGCGGTTCCGACCTGCGGGAAGGCGGCGCGCGCCGCGCCCGCGCCTCGCATGTGGATGCGCGAGTTCGCCGACACGTGCTGGCGCAGGAACTCCATCTGGTCGACGAGGATGCGCCGGTTGGCGAGGATGAGGAATTCCGCGCGGTTCGGCACGTAGGGCGCGTAGATCAGCTGCATGTCCGCTTCCTCGGGCGTGCGGTTGCCCTTCTTCTGGTTGCACGTGCGGCACGCGGTCACGACGTTCATCCACGTATCGCGGCCGCCGCGCGAGATCGGCATGATGTGGTCGCACGTGAGGCGCAGCGGCGAGAAGTTGCCGCCGCAGAACGCGCACACGAAGCGGTCGCGGTGGAAGAGCTCGCGGTTGTTCAGGGGCGGGATCTGGTTGAAGCCGCGGATCGCGAGCGCCTTGCCGCGGATCGCGATGATCGAGTTGGCCGTGATGCGCGAGCGCTCGCCGGTGCGGTGGGAGCGACCACCGTAGACGGTGAAGGCCTCGCTTCCGACCTCCCAGGCCACGCGTTCCTTGGCGTAGTACCACACCGCCTGTTGCCACGTGACCCAGCGGTGGGGCACACCGTGCTGGTCGAGCGTGAGGATGAGGGGCAGGCTTCTGTTCATGGATAATGCCAGCTCAGAACCTGCTCCAATTTACCAAATTTGCGCGCTTAGTGCCTGTTTCGAGGAAAGAAGATGAGCCTGGACCGCGTCGATTCGGGGCGCGATCTCGCCAACGACTTCAACGTCATCGTCGAGATCCCGATGCACTCCGACCCGATCAAGTACGAGGTGGACAAGGAAACGGGGGCGCTATTCGTCGACCGTTTCGTGTCCACCGCGATGCACTATCCGTGCAATTACGGCTATATCCCGCACACGCTGGCCGACGACGGCGACCCGGTGGACGTGCTGGTGATCACGCCCTTCGCCCTCATGCCGGGCGTCGTGGTGCGCTGCCGCCCCATCGGCCTGCTCAAGATGTCGGACGAGGCGGGCGTCGACACGAAGCTGCTCGCCGTGCCGATCGACAAGCTCACGCCGCTCTACCGCCACATCGAGAACGTGCGCGACCTGCCCGAGCTCATGCTCTCGCAGATCAGCCATTTCTTCGCACACTACAAGGACCTCGAGCCCGGCAAGTGGGTCAAGGTCGACGGATGGGGCGGCGTCGAGGAGGCGCGCCGTGCGATCGCCGAGGGCGTGAAGCGCTACAAGCGCCCGGCGGCCACGAAGAAGAAGTGATCCGCGGCTAGCGGGCTCGCGCGCGCGCGTCGAGCCATGCGAGCAGGCCGAGGGCCGCGCCGATCGCGAGCATGCCCGCGAGATCCGGCGTGGTGGGGCGCTCGCCGAGCTGCAAGGCGGAGGAGAGCACCGCGACCACCGGGATGCCGAGGGAATTCAGCCCCGCCATGCCGGCGGCCGTGTGCGCGAGCACGTAGGTCCACAGCCACCACCCGATCCCGCTCGCGACCACCGCAGCCAGCAACAGCACGACCACGAACTCGCGCGTCCACACGATCGCGGGATGCGGATGCAGCCACGCGAGCGCGGTGAGCCAGAAGGCGCCGAAGAGAAGCTGCCACGCGGTGAAGATCATCGGGTCGGAGCGCGTCGGCCAGCGCTTCGATAGCACCGCCGAAAGGCCCCACGTCGCGCCGGCCGCGACGGCGAGCAGGCTCGCGCCGATGCTCGTGAGCCGCCACGGCGCCACGATGAGCACCAGCCCGCCGAAGGCGAGCCCGACCGCGAGCCACTGCATTCCGCGCATGCGCTCGCGCAGGATCACGTGCGCGAACACGATGATCCAGAACGGCATGGTGAAGACGAGCACCGAAGTCTTGCCCGGGCCCGCGTTCAGCAGCGCGAAGCTGGCCAATATGAGGAAGAGCGCGACCTGCAGCGTGCCGAGCACGAACGCCATGCGGTAGGCGGGAAGCGCGAGCCCGCGGCCCTGCGCCTTCACGATCCCGAAGAGGACGGCCGCGCCGATCCACACGCGCAGCGCCGCGAAGTCGAACGGGTGCGCGTAGCGCAGCCCGATCTTCATCAGGATCCACGAGTAGCCCCAGATGAGGATCATCGCCACGAGGGCGACGAGCGGCCCCGAGCCGGCCCTGCTCACGGAGCGGTTTCGAGCGGTGCGAGGCGGACGCGGATCTCGAGCGGCGCCCCGTCGGGCGCGTTCCAGCGCAAGTCGCCCTGCGCGAGCGCCTCGATCTGCGCGACGACGAGCAGGTCGAAGCCGCCGCCCGGCGCGGGCGCCACGCGCGCGATGGTGCCCGCGGGCTGGTCGCCGAAGCTCGCGCTGAAGACGCTCTGCCCCGCGATCGGCCGCGACGTGCCCGGCAGGTGCGCGAGCGCCATGCGCCGCTTGAGGATGCCGCGATACTGGGTGCGGGCGACGATCTCCTGCCCCGGGTAGCAGCCCTTCTTGAAGCTCACGCCGCCGACGCGCTCGAAGTTCGCCATCTGCGGCACGAACTGGTCCTGCGTCTGCGCGTCGACGGTCGGGATGCCGGCGTGGATGAGCGACCATTCCCACGGGTCGACGCCGGCGGGCGTGGCGGTCAACGCGAGCTCTTCCCACAGCGGCGACGCGTGAGCGGGATCGGCGAGGATCATGAAGCGCTCGGCGTCGAGGGCGATGCAGAGCGCGCCATCCTTCTCGACCGAGCGCATGGGATCGGGCGTGAAGCCCCAGTGGCGCGCGACGAGCACGGCCGCGGTCTTGCCCGCGAGCCCGACTCGCGCATAAGAGCCGCTCGCGTCGTCGATCTTCACCTTCGAGCGCAGCACGAACATGCGCAGGCGCTTCGCGATCGGCTCGGCGATGTCGCCGGGGATGAGCATGAGGTACGCGCCGGCGCGGCGCACGAGCAGGAACGTCGCGAGCAGCCGCCCCTTCGGCGAGCACCAGCCGTTCCACTGCGCCCCGCCCTCGGGCAACGCGGCGACGTCGTTGGTGAACTGGCCGTGCAGGAACGGGCCGGCGTCGTCCCCCGTGACGGCGAGCAGCGCGTTATGGGAGAGATCGGCGAGGATGGTGCCGTCGCGTGCAGCGGCGAGCTCGCCGGCGGGGTCGCCGAAGTCCGCCGCGCCGGTGGCGGTCATGCGCGCGCCGCGGCTGGCCAGGAAGGAGAGCCAGGACGACATGAGGGACGAAGCGGAAACGGTGGTTGTCCGGATCAAGTATAGCGTCCCGGCCGCCGCGCTCATCGCGCTCGCCGCCGGCGCGACGCTCGCCGTGCTGTGGGCCACGCCCATGGCGCTTCCGCTCGCGATCCTCGCCGGCACGGCGATCGTGTGCGCGGCGCTGGAGGCGGTGCATCGCGTCGCCCTTGCGCGCGGCGCGCATGGCGTTCGCGTGCTGCAGGTCGATGGCGATGGCGAGGTGGAGATCGAGGCGGCCGACGGGCGGCTTCGGGAGGGGCGGCTGCGCCCCGGATCGCTGGTCGCGCCGTGGCTCGTGATCGTGCGCTGGCGCCCGGCGAACGCGCGGCTCGATCGCACGGTCTTCCTCATTCCCGGCATGGCGCCCGCCGAGGCGCTGCGGCGGCTGCGCGTGCTGCTGCGCTGGGGATGAGTGTGCCCGCAGGCGGAGTGACGCAGGCAAAATGCATTGGAACCACAGACGAACACAGATGAACAAAGATGGTCTTTGCGAGTGCGAACCACGGCGCTTCATGCAGTCACGAGATGCTGAAGCCGATGACGAACTATCTGTGTTCATCTGTGGTTCCAAAGCCTTTTGATCGCATGACTCGATGACTTCCGATCTGCTCGAATTCGCCGGCGTGGCGGTGTACGCGATCAGCGGAGCGCTGGCGGCGGGCAGGAAGAACCTCGACCTGCTGGGCGTCCTCGTGATCGCCTCGGTCACCGCGATCGGCGGCGGCACGTTGCGCGACCTGCTGCTCGACCGCCACCCGGTGTTCTGGCTCGCGCGGCCGTCGTACCTCTACGTGATCGTGGTCGCGGCGTTCGCGACCGTGGTCTACGCCGCGCGCTTCCGCCCGCCCGATCGCCTGCTCGGCATCGCGGATGCGCTCGGCCTGGCCCTCTTCACGATCAGCGGCGCGCAGATCGCCGAGGATCGCGCGCTCCCCGGAATCGTCATCGTGCTCATGGGAACGCTCACCGGGGTGGCCGGCGGCGCGCTGCGCGACCTGCTCTCCGCGGAGATCCCGCTCATCCTGCGCAAGGGGCAGCTGTACGCCACCGCGTCCATCGTGGGCACGGCGATCTACCTGCTGCTCGAGCTGGTTGTCGCGCGCGGGACCGCGGCTCTCGTCGGAATGGCGACGATCGCGGCGATGCGCATCGCCGCGATCGTCTGGGACCTCACGCTGCCCGTCTTCAGCCTGAAGCCGGACCCGCGGCGCTGATCACTTGCCGGGCAGGATCGGGATGACGCCCGGGAACACGTACGCCTGCAGCAGGGCGATGATGCCGATCACCGCGGCGCCGAGCAGCGAGTGCCACCACACCGTGCGGAAGATCGGCCCCAGCGCGTGCGAGCGCTCCTTCGGATCGTCGTAGCACGCCGCGCACGCGACCATGATCGACTGCGCGTCGATCATCTTGCCCATCACGCCGCCGGTCGAGTTGGTCGCCACGATCAGCACCTCGTTCAGGTGCAGCTGCTGCGCGGTGATGCGCTGCAGGCTGCCGAAGAGCGCATTCGACGCGGTATCGGACCCGGTGAGGAAGACGCCCAGCCACCCGAGGTAGGCGGCGAAGAACGGATACATCGCGCCCGCCGCGGTGAACGCGAGGCCGAGCACCGCGTCGGTGCCCGCGTAACGGGTGAGGAAGCCGAGCCCGAGCACCTGCCCGATCACCAGCACCGGGATCACCATGCGCTTGGCCGTTCGGGCGATCGCCTCCTTCCATTGCCCCGCGCTCATGCCGAGGATGAGGCCGGTGATGATCGCGGCGACGAACACGCCGGTGCCCGCCGCGGAGAGCCAGTTGATCGCAAACTTCGCGGCTTCCGGCTTCGCGTTCGGCGGCGCGACGGGCGGCGTGCGCTGCACCTGGCTGTCGAGCGCGGGCATGCTCCACACCGGCAGCGACACGGTCCCGGTGAACGGCGCGCCGAGCAGCGTCGTGTTCACCTTCGACGCGGACAGGCTGTTGTTCAGCGTCTTCTTGAACTCGGGCGCGCCCCACAGCGCGCAGCAGGCGATGAGCACCACCCACGGCATCCACGCGTACGCCGTCTGCCCGACGGTGTAGGGATACTTGTACCCGCCCGAGCCGAGGTCGTCCGGGTTCTTGCCCTGGCGGATCAGCTCCTCGCGCTCGCTCTTCAGCAGGAAGCGCGTCTTCGGGTGCCACACGAAGCGCAGGAAGAGCGCGGTGCAGATCACGGAGAACACGCCCGAGACCACGTCCGTCATGAGGTGCAGCGCGGGTGTGCCGGAGGCGTAGAGCTGCATGATGGCGAAGGTGCCGCCCGCGACCACGCAGGCGGGCCACACTTCCCACACCTGCTTCCACTTGCCGCCTTCCATCTTCACGAACACGGCGACCATCCAGAACGGCACGAGCACCGAGACCCACGGCAGCTGGCGTCCGGCCATGGCGGAGATCGTCACCTCGTCCAGGCCGCTCACCGCGGCGAGCGTCACGATCGGCGTGCCGATCGCGCCCCAGGCGACGGGCGCGGTGTTCGCGAGCAGGTTGAGCACGGCGGACTGGAAGGGCCGGAAGCCGAGGCCGACCATCACCGCGCCCGCGATCGCCACCGGCGTGCCGAAGCCCGAGGTGCCCTCGATGATCGCGCCGAACGAGAACGCGATGAGCACGGCCTGCAGGCGACGATCGAACGAGATGTGGACGATCGATTCCTTCACGATCTCGAACTTGCCGGTCACGACGGTCATCGTGTAGAGGAACATCGCACCCAGCACGATCCAGATGATCCCGAGGAATCCCGAGAGCGTCCCGAGCACGAACGCCGAGACCGCAGAGGCGACCGGCATGCGGAAGGCGATGCACGAGACGAGGAACGCCGTGATCACGCCGTAGAAGGCGGCGTAGGGGGCGGAGATGCCGAGGTGGCGGATGCCCTGCTTGTCGCGGTTCGGATGCAGGGCGATGAAGTACAGCAGGACGACGATGGGAAGCGCCGCGACGATGGTGGACAGGACGGCATTCCCGAACGGATCGTAGTTCTGGTGGTACATACGAGCCCTCCCTTTGTTGTCCGCGCGATTCTGCGACCACGCACCCGCGTCTTGTTTGTCGCGGATCAGAACCCGATTCGGGAAAAGCTGCAAGGGGATCCCGCCCGAACCTTGCACGAAGCTTGCATTCCCCCGCACGGTATAATTCGACGATGACCCCGCCCGCGGCACGGCCGCAGCCGATCCTCACGCTGCCGGGTGCCGTTGCGCTCTCGCGCTTCCGGGTCGAAAAGCTCCGCGCCTCGCTGCCGCACGCGCTCGCCGCGTCCCTCGGAATCGACGCGCGCTTCGTGCACTTCGTCGCGACCCGGGCGCCGTTGACTGCGGAGCAGGAGCGGGTGCTCGGGCGCCTCCTCACCTACGGCTCGCCGCCCGCCGGTGAGCCGCACGGCAAGCTGCTCCTCGTCATTCCCCGCTTCGGCACCGAGTCGCCGTGGTCGTCGAAGGCCACCGACATCGCGCACAACTGCGGGCTCGAAACGGTCGAGCGCATCGAGCGCGGCATCGCTTATCACGTCGCCACGCGCGGCCAAGCGTCGCTGTCGGAGGAGGCGCTCGCCGGCCTGCACGCGGCCATCCACGACCGCATGACGCAGACGGTGGTCACGAGCCTCGAGCAGGCGGCGGCGCTCTTCCATCACGCGCATCCGCAGCCGCTCGCGACCGTCGACGTCCTGAAGGGCGGCCGCGAGGCGCTGGTGCAGGCGAACGCGGCGATGGGCCTCGCGCTCGCGCCCGACGAGATCGATTACCTGGTGGCGAACTTCACGAAGCTCGGCCGCAACCCGACCGACGCGGAGCTGATGATGTTCGCGCAGGCGAACTCCGAGCACTGCCGCCACAAGATCTTCAACGCGTCGTGGACCATCGACGGCGAGCGCCAGGCGCATTCGCTGTTCCAGATGATCCGCAACACCCACGCGAAGAGCCCGCGCGGGACGATCGTCGCGTACGCGGACAACTCCGCGATCATGGAAGGCACCGAGGCGCAGCGCTTCTTCCCGGATGCATCGGGCGCGTGGACGTATCGCAACGACGCCACGCACATCCTGATGAAGGTCGAGACGCACAACCACCCGACCGCGATCGCGCCGGATCCCGGGGCCGCCACGGGCGCCGGCGGCGAGATCCGCGACGAGGGTGCGACCGGCACCGGAGCGAAGCCCAAGGCGGGACTCACCGGCTTCTCGGTCTCGAACCTGGAGATTCCCGGCGCACATGAGCCTTGGGAAACGGCCTACGGACGGCCCGGCCGCATCGCCTCGGCGCTGCAGATCATGATCGAGGGCCCGATCGGCGGCGCCGCGTTCAACAACGAGTTCGGCCGCCCCAACCTCGCGGGCTACTTCCGCAGCTTCGAGCTCGAGAGCGGCGGCGAGATGCGCGGCTACCACAAGCCGATCATGCTCGCGGGCGGCTACGGCAACATCTCCGGCAAGCACACGCACAAGAAGCCGCTCGGTGCCGGCACGCTCTTCATCCAGCTCGGCGGCCCCGGCTTCCTCATCGGCCTGGGCGGCGGCGCGGCCTCCTCGATGGCGTCCGGCGCGAACGTCGAGGCGCTCGACTACGATTCGGTGCAGCGCGCGAACGCCGAGATGGAGCGGCGCTGCCAGGAGGTGATCGACGCGTGCTGGCAGATGGGCAGCCGCAATCCCGTCCTCTCGATCCACGACGTCGGTGCGGGCGGCCTCTCGAACGCGCTGCCGGAGCTCGCGCATTCCGGCGGCGTGGGCGCGACGTTCGACTTGCGCGCCGTGCCCATCGAGGAGCCGGGCATGACGCCGATGCAGATCTGGTCGAACGAGGCGCAGGAGCGTTACGTGATCGCGATCGACGCGGCGCGCCTCGACGAATTCCGCGCGCTGTGCGAGCGCGAGCGCTGCCCGTTCGCGGTCGTGGGCCGCGCGCGCGCCGACGGCGTGCTCGAGGTCGACGATCCGCTCTTCGGCAACAAGCCGGTCGACATGCCGCTCGAGGTGCTGCTCGGCAAGCCGCCGCGCATGCACCGCGACGTGCGACGTGGCCGTCGGCCACTGCGGCCTCTCGATCTCGGTTCGATCGCTCTTGAAGACGCTGCCGAACGCGTTCTGCGCTCGCCCACGGTCGGGGACAAGACGTTCCTCGTCACGATCGGCGATCGCTCGGTGGGCGGGCTCACGGCGCGCGACCAGATGGTGGGACCGTGGCAGGTGCCGGTGGCCGATTGCGCGGTCACGACCTTCGGCTATCGCACCTATGAAGGCGAGGCGATGGCGATCGGCGAGCGCACGCCGCTCGCGTTGATCGACGGTCCCGCGTCGGGACGCATGGCGGTAGGCGAGGCGATCACCAACATCGCCGCGGCTTCCGTCGCGGACATCGGCGACATCAAGCTCTCGGCCAACTGGATGTGCGCCGCGGGCCATCCTGGCGAGGACGCGGCGCTCTTCGATACCGTGAAGGCCGTCGGCCTCGAGCTCTGTCCCGCGCTCGGCGTGGCGATCCCGGTCGGCAAGGACTCGATGTCGATGCGCACGACGTGGCGCGATCCGGCGAGCGGGGCGGACAAGGCGGTCACCGCGCCGCTCTCGCTCATCGTCTCGGCGTTCGCGCCGGTCACCGACGCGCGGCGCACGCTCACGCCGCGTCTGCGCCTCGATCGCGGCGAGACCGAGCTCGTGCTCGTCGACCTCGGCGGCGGCCGCAACCGGCTCGGCGGCTCGGCGCTCGCGCAGGTCTACGGGCAGGTCGGCGACGCCGCGCCCGATTGCGACGATGCGCTGAAGCTCAAGGGCTTCTTCGCCGCGATGCAGAACCTGAATGCCGCGGGCTGGGTGCTTGCGTATCACGATCGCTCCGACGGCGGGCTCTTCGCCACGCTGTGCGAGATGGCGTTCGCGGCGCGCGCGGGCGTGACGGTGAACCTCGACGCGCTCGTGCTCGATGCGGCGCAGCTCGACGTCGATGGCGCCGAGCGCGCAGGCGAGCGGCGGGCGGCCGGCGTCGACGAGCGCATCCTCGCCGCGCTCTTCAACGAGGAGCTGGGCGCGGTGCTGCAGATCCGCCGCAGCGATCGCGATGCCGTCATGAACGTGCTGCGCGCCGCCGGGCTCTCGCGCGAGGCGCACGTGATCGGCCACCCGAACACGGAGGGAGAGGTGCGCGTGATCGTGAACGGCAAGCCCGTGTTCGCGCGCCGCCGCTCGGAGCTGCATCGCGCCTGGTCGACGGTCACGCACCACATCCAGCGCCTGCGGGACAACCCGGTGTGCGCGGACCAGGAATACGAGCGCATCCTCGACGAGCGGGACCCGGGCATGAGCGCGCACCTCACGTTCGACCCGCACGAGGACATCGCCGCGCCCTTCATCGCGAGCGGCGCGCGGCCGCGGGTGGCGATCCTGCGCGAGCAGGGCGTGAACGGCCAGATGGAGATGGCGGGCGCGTTCGACCGCGCGGGCTTCGAGGCGGTCGACGTGCACATGAGCGACATCCTGACCGGCCGCGTGCGGCTCGCCGACTTCAAGGGCTTCGCGGCGTGCGGCGGCTTCAGCTATGGCGACGTGCTCGGCGCCGGCGAAGGATGGGCCAAGTCGATCCTCTTCAACACCCGCGCCCGCGAGGAGTTCGAGCGCTTCTTCCGGCGCTCCGATTCGTTCGCCCTCGGCGCGTGCAACGGCTGCCAGATGATGTCGAACCTCAAGGACATCATCCCGGGCGCGCAGAACTGGCCGCACTTCGAGCGCAACCTCTCCGAGCAGTACGAGGCGCGCGTCGCGCTGGTCGAGATCGCGGCCACACCGTCGATCCTCTTCGCGGGCATGGAGGGCAGCCGCATCCCGGTGGCGACCGCACACGGCGAGGGGCGCGCGGTGTATCGCGATACGGCCGCGCGCGATGCGTGCCGCTACCTCGTCGCCGCGCGCTTCGTCGACAACCGCGGCAAGGTGACCGAGACGTATCCCGCGAACCCGAACGGCTCGCCCGACGGTGTCACGAGCGTGACGACTCCCGACGGCCGCTTCACGATCCTCATGCCGCATCCGGAGCGCGTGTTCCGCACCATCGCGCTCTCGTGGCATCCCGAGGAGTGGGGCGAGGATTCGCCGTGGATGCGCATGTTCCGCAATGCCCGGGTCTGGGTTGGCTGACCCGCATGTCTGCCTCCGCCTCGGGATGGTCCCTGCATGAATGACCCCGGGGCGATCGCGTGCGCGAGGATGCAGCGCGGCGACGTGCATGATGTCGAGGCGTTGTTCGGCGCATTCCTCGCGAAAGACCGCCACTACCGCGATGTCGCGGACATCTACGGCGATGGAGGACCGCAAGCGCTGCGGCGCGCGCTCGCGCTTTTCCTCGAGCGCCCAGAGCTGGGCTTCGTGTGGATCGCGCGGCGCGGCGCGGAAGTGGTCGCGTGCTGCGTCGCGTGCTTCGCCATCTCGACCTCGCGCGGCACGCTGGTGGCCAAGCTCGACGACGTGAACGTGCGTCCCGGGCTCGAGGGGCAGGGTGTCGGCACGCGTATGATCGAGGCGCTCAAGGACGAGTTGCGCCGCGCCGGCGCCACGCGCATCGACACCGCCACCCATTTCGACAACCCGGGCGCGCGCCGCTTCTACGAGCGCCTCGGCTTCGCGAGCCTGCGCGAGGAGCGCCTGTCGTGCCTGCTCTAGGCGGCTTCGGGAACCAACCCGCCGGCCGTCGCTCTCCAACTTCCGCCGCAACCCACACAAGAAAGGGATTCCCATGAAACTGTGTTCGGCTTTCCTCGGTCTCGCCCTGGGCTTCGCGCTCTCGCTCCCCGCCTTCGCGGCGGAAGCGCCCGCCGGTTCCACCGGCGAGTGCAAGGACGGCACCTACACCACGGCCGCGAAGAAGAAGGGCGCGTGCTCGGACCACGGTGGCGTGAAGGATTGGTACGGCAAGGCGGGAGCGAAGGGCGGCAAGGACGGCGGCGCGAAATCGAAGTCCTCGAAGTCGAAGGAGAAGGCATCCTCGACGGCGGACGAGAAAGGCTCGGCCTCCTCCGCGCGCAGCGAGGCTCCCGCGACGCGCTCCGAGATGCCGTCGGCGAAATCGGAGATGGGCGCGTCCCAGGGCACGTCGCGCGCGTCGTCGAAGAGCATGGCGGGCGGCGGTGCCGGCCAGGTGTGGGTGAACAAGCCCACGAAGGTCTACCACTGCCAAGGCGACCGCTGGTACGGCAAGACCAAGGACGGCGCGTACATGAGCGAGTCGGAGGCGAAGGCCCAGGGCTACCGGCCCGATCACGGCAAGGACTGCGCTTCCCGCTGAAATTTGGTGAAATTCGGGGACGGACCCCAATTATGACTCGCTGATATCAGGGGTCTGTCCCCTTCGACCCGAACCAAGTTACGTCGCTTCGATGTCGAGAGCACGGCGGATCGCGCCGCGGATGCGCGACTCTTCGGCCTGCCGCGCGGTGCCGAGCGCGGTGACCACGAGCGGGAACATGAAGACCGTGAGTCCCGTGAAGAGCAGCAGCGAGACCTTGAGCGCCGCGGTTTCGCCGGAGTAGAAGACCCACGCGGTCGCAGCGAAGAGCAGCACGAGCGCGACCGAGCACGTGTTCAGGAACAAGCGCGTGCGCGTCGCGGGCGCGAAGCGCGCCTCGAACACCGCGCGGCCGCCGCCGTCGTTCCACTCGCCGCTGAAGCGCAACGATCGCGGCGGTCCGATCCTGCGCAGCGCCTCGCCGAGCCGCGCCTTCACCTCGTCATCGGCGTGCGGCGGCTCGAACGTCTCGCGGCGATCTTCGACGAGCGCCATGGCGGCGCTGCGCATTTCGGAGCGCATCGTGTATCCAGTGTACGTGCCGGGCGGTGCGCCAACAAAAAAGGGCGGCCGGAGCCGCCCTCGTTCGTTGCGCTGTTCGCGCTCGGAGCCGGCCGCGCTTAGCGCTCCTCGACCTTCGCCTTGGTGCGCAGGTCGGCGACCATCTTCTGGATCTGCTGCTGCTGCGCGCGCTGGCGGAACTGCTCCTTCACCTGGTCGAAATCGGGCACCTTCAGCGGGCGCACGTCCTCGACCTGGATCACGTGGTAGCCGAAGTCGGTCTTGACCGGCGCGGGCGTGATCTTGCCCTTCGGCGTCGCCTGCACGGCGTCGGCGAACGGCTTCACGTAGCGCGCGGCCGGGCCCCAGTCGAGCTCGCCGCCGTTGTCCTTCGAGCCCGGGTCCTTCGACTTCTCCTTGGCGAGCTTCGCGAAGTCCCCGCCCTTGTTCAGCTGGTCGATGATCGACTTCGCCTCGGCCTCGTTGTCGACGAGGATGTGGCGCACCTTGTACTCGTTGGTGCCCATCGAGCCCTTGAACTGGTCGTATTCCTTCCTGAGCTCCTCGTCGGTGATCGGGTGCTGCTTGATCTCGTTCTCGAACAGCGCGCGCACGAGCACGGCCTGGCGGGCGATGTCCATCTGCGCCTGCACGTCCGGATTCTTGTCGAGGCCGCGCTTCATCGCCGCCTGCGCGAGCACCTCGCGGTTCACGAGCTCCTCGTCGACCGCCTTCTGGCGCTCGGGCGTGTTGGGCTGGCCCTGGGCGTCGAGCTCCTTGTTCATCGCGTCGATGCGCGATTTCGGGATGGTGACGCCGTTCACGACGATCTTCGTCGGGGCGGCGGTGGTCGCGGGCGCCTTCTTCGCGGACGGCTTCTCGGCCTTGTTGTCCTGCGCCGCGGCCGCGAGGGCGAACGAGGCGGCCACGAGGGCGACGGCGAGGTTCCTGAGGTGAGATGACATGGAGTTTCCTTTGCTGGGTATCGATGTGTTCACGACTTCTCGGGCGCGGACGCCTCGATCTTCAGGGCGTGGATGTCCCTTTTCATGAGGTCGCCCAACGCCTCATAAACCATGCGGTGGCGCGCCACGACGCTCGCGTCGCGGAACGCCTCGGAGACGATCTTCAGTTTCCAGTGCGTGCCGCCGGAGGGCCGCGAGCCGGCGTGCCCGATGTGCTGGTTGCTCTCGTCCTCGAGCTCGACGCGCACCGGCCGCAACGCCGCCAGCCGCTCGCGGATCGCGGTCTCGACCGGGTGCGTCATGGCAGCACGCGCCTGAAAGGCTTGACCGTCACCTTCGCGTACACGCCCGCGCCGACGTACGGATCCTCGGCCGCCCACGCGATCGCCGCCTCGCGGTTCGCGAAGTCGGCGACGATGAGCGAGCCGGTGAATCCGGCCGCGCCCGGGTCGGCCGCGTCGAGCGCCGGGTGCGGGCCGGCGAGCACGAGGCGGCCGGCTTCGTGCAGCGCCTTCAGCCGCTCGAGGTGCGCGGGGCGCGCTTCCACGCGGCGCGCGAGCGAGCCGGGCACGTCCTCGGCGAGGATGGCGTAGAGCATCAGGCCTTCGGTTCCTCGACGGCCTTCGGCTTCTGGTCGTCGTCCGGCAGGTAGCGCGAGATCCACAGCGATTGCGCGAGCACGAAGGCGAGCATGAGCCCGAGGCTGCCGAAGAGCTTGAAGTTCACCCACACGCTGGTCGAGTACGTGAAGGCGACGTAGAGGTTGAGCGCGCCGGCGAAGAGGAAGAACACGCCCCACGCGACGCAAAGCCGCGTCCACACGCTCGCGGGCAGCTCGATCTCCGCGCCCATCACCGCGCGCACCGCGTTGCGGCCGAAGCCGAGGCTGCCGAGGAAGATCGCGCCGCCGAGCCAGTAGAGCACCGTCGGCTTCCACTTGATGAACGTCTCGTCGTGCAGCAGGAGCGTCGCGCCGCCGAACACCACGATGATCGCGAGGCTCGCCCACTGCATGTTCGAAACCGGCCGCCGCCGCGCCAGCGCATAGCCGATCTGCACGATGGTCGCGGCGATCGCCACGCCGGTCGCGACGAAGATGTCGGAGAACCGGAACGCGACGAAAAAGAGGATGACCGGGAAAAAGTCGAAGAGGAGGTTCACGCGGGGAAAGGGGGCGAAGCAACGAACAAGTATGTCAGATTTACCGGCCGACCGTCCATTTGGCATGGCGCGATTCGAGGGCGGCGCGCACCTCGGGCGCGATGCCGGGAGCGAGCGCCAGCGCGAGCGCTTCGGCGTAGAAACCGGCGCGTTCGTCGGGCAGCGCGCGGTCGAGCGCGTCGAACGCGGTCTCGATGAGGCGCGGGTCCTCGCTGCGAATCGCGGTGATCGCGAGGTTCACGTGCAGGATCCGCCAGGGACGCTCGGGATTCGAGCGCTCGAGATCGGCGCCGAGCGTCGGCCGCACGTGCTCGATGAGGCCGAGCATGAGGCCCGCGGCCGCAGCGATCGCCTCGCGTCCGCGCGCCTCGTTCGACACCTGCGCGAGCGCATTCACGACCGCCTCCGGCACATCGATCCGCACCTCGTGGCGGATCGCCCACAGCGCCACCGCGATCACGAGCTGCGGATCGCGCAGCTGCGCAAGCTCGGCGAGCAGCGACGCGACGAGATCCTCGCTGCCTTCGAGAGGCAGCGGACCCTCGCCGCCGTACTGGCGGTCGAGCCGCTCGAGGAGGGCGAGGCGCTCGCGCAGGCGCGGGTCTCCGGCGCACGCATCGAAGCGCCGGAGCAGCTCGCCCGAGGCGGCCTGGCCCGCGTCGCCGAAGCGCAGGGGATGGACGGTCATGTGCAGTAAAACCCTCATTTTGATATAATTTCCCTTGGATTGTCGGTAGCGTCCGCTTGGAAAATTTCGACTTGCACAACCATTCGACGCGCTCGGATGGCTTGCTGTCTCCCACCCGGCTGATCGAGCTGGCGGCCCGCAACGGGGTCGACGCCGTCGCGCTCACCGACCACGACACCATCGCCGGTCTCGAGGAAGCGGCCGACGCGGCGCGGACCGTGGGCATCGCCTTCGTGCCCGGCGTGGAGATCTCGGTGAGCTGGGGCGACACGACCGTGCACGTCGTCGGCCTCGGCCTCGACGCGGACGACGAGCAGCTCAATGCCGGCCTCGATGCGCTGCGCGCCGGGCGTTTCGCGCGCGCCCAGCGCATCGCCGCCGCGCTCGAGCGCCTCGGCTTTCCCGACACGCTCGAGGCGGCGCTGGCGGCCGCGGGCAGCGAGTTGAAGCTCTCGCGCGCCCACTTCGCCCGCCATCTCGTCGAGCGCGGCGCGGCGAAGCACACGCAGGCGGCGTTCGACAAGTATCTGGGACGGGGGCGCCCGGCGTATGTTGCACATCGCTGGACAACCCTCGAAAATGCGGTTTCCTGGATCCGCGGCGCCGGTGGCATGGCGGTGCTGGCGCATCCGGGGCGTTACGACCTCAAGCCGATGATGCGGGCCGAGCTGCTGCGCGAGTTCCGCGAATTCGGCGGCGCGGCGATCGAGGTGGTGACGGGAAGCCACCGTCCCGAGGAGTACGCGCTGTGGCAGCGCGAGGCGCTGGAGCACGGATTCATGGCCTCGCGCGGCGCCGATTATCACGGGCCGGGCGAAAGCCCGCACGAGCCGGGAAGCCTGCCGCAACTGCATGGCTCGCTCACGCCCGTGTGGTCCCAGTGGGCGCACTAGAAGCCGCCCGTTAATGACGGCGCGGGCGCCGTAGGCCCCCGCGCTTCGAAGCAAGAAGAAGGGTTTTTGCGACGCGCGCCCGAAGCGGCCGCGTCCCGACCAGGCGAATGGCGCAATACTTTTCGGTGCACCCCGAGAATCCGCAGCCGCGGCTCGTCCGCCAGGCCGTGGAGATCATCCGTGCGGGAGGCGTCATCGCCTATCCCACGGACTCGTGCTATGCGCTCGGCTGCCACATCGGCGACAAGGCGGCGATGGAGCGCATCCGCCGCATCCGCAGAGTCGACGAACGCCATCACCTCACGCTCGTATGCCGCGACCTCGCGGAGATCGGCCAGTTCGCGAAGGTCGACAACCTGCAGTACCGGCTGATCCGCGCGAACACGCCCGGCAGCTACACGTTCATCCTGCGCGCCACGCGCGACGTGCCGCGCCGGCTGCTGCACCCGCGCCATACGATCGGCGTGCGCATTCCCGACCATCCCGTGGCGCGCGCATTGCTCGAGATCCTCGGCGAGCCGCTGCTCTCGTCCACGCTCATCCTGCCCGAGCACGGCGTGGCGCTGAACGACGCGGAGGAGATCCGCCGCCATCTCGAGCACCAGCTCGACCTCGTGATCGACGCCGGCGCCTGCGACGGCCAGGTGACCACCGTGATCGACCTCTCGACCGACGCGCCTCAGCTCCTGCGCGAGGGACGTGGCGACATCCGCCCGTTCGGCTTCGTGAAGGCGGCGCTGCACTGATGGAATTCGACCGCATCCTCCAGGCGATCCTGATCTATGCGCCGTCCGTCGTCTTCGCGATCACGCTGCACGAGGCCGCGCACGGCTACGTCGCCAAGCACTTCGGCGACACGACCGCCTACATGCTCGGCCGCGTGAGCCTGAACCCGGCCAAGCACATCGATCCCATCGGCACCGTGGTGCTGCCGATCGTCACGCTCGCCATCGGCAACTTCCTCTTCGGCTGGGCGAAGCCGGTGCCGGTCAACTTCAACAACCTGCGCCGCCCGAAGCAGGACATGCTCTGGGTCGCGTTCGCGGGGCCGGCGTCGAACCTGGTCCAGGTCGCGATCTGGGCGACGCTCGCACGCACGCTCTCGGCCTTCGCCACCGGGCAGGCGGGCAGCTACTGGATCCAGGTCGCCGTGGCGGGGATCGACGTGAACATGATGTTCGCGCTGCTCAACCTGCTGCCGGTGCTGCCGCTGGACGGCGGGCGCATCCTCATGAGCCTGCTTCCGAACCCGCTCGCGTACCGGTATTCGCGGCTCGAGCCGTACGGCCTCGTGATCCTGCTCGTGCTGATGTTCACCGGCGCGCTCGGCTGGATCCTCGGGCCACTGCTCGAGATCGCGATGGCGGCGACCTATTCGCTCTTCGGCTTGCGCTGACCCACGACCACAAACACGACGCATGTTCCAGGACCGCGTACTTTCCGGCATGCGCCCCACCGGGGCGATGCACCTCGGCCACTACCACGGCGCGCTGAAGAACTGGCTGCGCCTGCAGAACGAGTTCCCGTGCCTGTTCTTCGCGGCCGACTGGCACGCGCTCACGACCCACTACGAGGACCCGGCGGTCATCGAGCAGACCGTGTGGGAAATGTTCATCGACTGGCTCGCAGTCGGCATCGATCCGGCGAAGGCGACGCTCTTCATCCAGTCGCGCGTCCCGCAGCACGCGGAGCTCACGCTGCTGCTGTCGTTCTTCGCCCCGCTCGCGTGGCTCGAGCGCGTGCCGACCTACAAGGACCTGCTCGAGCGCCATGCGGAACAAGGCCGCGACATCCTCACCTACGGCTTCCTCGGCTACCCCTTGATGCAGGCGGCCGACATCCTCATCTACCGGGCGAACCGCGTGCCGGTGGGCGAGGACCAGGTCTCGCACATCGAGCTCACGCGCGAGATCGCACGGCGCTTCAACCACCTCTTCGGGCGCGAGAAGGGCTTCGAGGAGAAGGCCGAGGCGGCGGTAAAGAAGATGGGCCCCAAGAAGGCGCGGCTCTACCGGACGTTGCGCGCGAAGTTCCAGGAGCACGGCGACGAGCAGGCGCTCGCGCAGGCGCAGGAGCTGGTGAACGACGTGCAGAACCTGTCGCTCGGCGACAAGGAGCGCCTGTACGGCTACATCGAGGGCGGCGGCCGCATGATCCTGCCGGAGCCCGACGCCATGCTCACCGAGACGCCGAAGCTGCTCGGCCTGGACGGCCAGAAGATGTCGAAGAGCCTCGACAACGCGATCATGTTGCGCGAATCTCCTGAAAGCGTCACGAAGAAGATCCGCACGATGCAGACGGATCCGGCGCGCGTGCGGCGGACCGACCCGGGCAACCCCGAGAAATGCCCGGTGTGGAACCTGCACCAGGTCTACTCGGACCAGGCGACCAAGGACTGGGTGTGGCAGGGTTGCACGACGGCGGGCTTCGGCTGCCTCGAGTGCAAGCAGCCCGTGATCGACGCGGTGAATGCCGAGATCAAGCCGATCCGCGAGCGGGCGCATTCGCTCGAGGAGGATCCGCAGCTCGTGCGCAACATCATCCAGGACGGCTGCGAGAAGGCGAGCGACCTCGCGAACGACACGATGCGCGACGTGCGCGAGGCGATGGGCCTCAACTACGGCTGAGGATCTCCTCCTTCTCCCGTGGGAGAGGGCGGGGGTGAGGGTAACCACAGATGAACACGCATGAACACGGATAAGGCAGGGCGATGACGACGCACGCGGCGAACGAGCCGCTCGACCTCGAGCAACCGACGCTCGGGCTGGCGCTGCCGATCGCGAAGGTGCGCGGCGAGCCGGTGACGGAGCTGCCTCCGGACCTCTACATCCCGCCGGAGGCGCTGTCGGTGTTCCTCGAGGCGTTCGAGGGCCCGCTCGACCTGCTGCTCTACCTCATCCGGCGGCACTCGCTCGACATCCTCGACATCCCCATGGCGGACCTCACGCGCCAGTACATGGAGTACGTCGAGATGATGCGCACCACGCAGCTCGAGCTCGCCGCCGAGTACCTGCTGATGGCCGCGCTGCTGATCGAGATCAAGTCGCGCATGCTGCTGCCGCGGCCGAAGCGCGAGGACGAGTCGGAGCCCGACGATCCGCGCGCCGAGCTCGTGCGCCGCTTGCTCGAGTACGAGCGCATGAAGAAGGCGGCGCAGGGCCTCGGCGAGATTCCCGTGGCGGGCCGCGACTTCTCGATCGTCGAGGTGTACATCGAGCAGGTCGCGGAGAAGCTGCCCGAGGTGCACGTCGCCGATCTCTCCGAAGCGTGGCGCTCGATCCTCGCGCGCGCCAGGATGACGAAGCACCACCGCATCACCCGCGAGGAGCTCTCGGTGCGCGCGCACATGAGCCGCATCCTCAAGTTCCTCGCGCCCGGCACCTTCGTCGAGTTCTCCCAGCTCTTCGAGCCCGAGCGCGGCGCCCCGATCGTCGTCGTGAGCTTCCTCGCCTGCCTCGAGCTCGCGCGCGAGTCGCTCATCGAGATCACGCAGCAGAGCCCCTTCGATCCCATCTACGTGAAGCTCAAGAGCGAGCGCACGGCCCTCACGATTGCCTGAACCATGAACGAGCAGATCAACGCCGATCCCGTTGCCGAAGACATCGAGGCGATGAGCGCTTCGCCGGTGGAAGCCGGTCCCCCTGCCCAGCCCTCCCCCGAGTCGGAGGGAGAAACCGCTGCCTCGGCGGAGCGAGAAAGCGCTCCCTCCCCCTTGCGGGACGGCGGGGGAGAGGGCGGCTCGAGCGCCGCGCCGGATTCGAACGAGCCTGCGCCCGAGTCGCCCGCGCTCGACCTCACGCAGGTGAAGCGCGTGCTCGAGGCGGCGCTGCTGTCGACGAGCGAGCCGCTCGCGCTCAGCCAGTTGAAGCGCCTGTTCGGCGGCGAGGTCGCGGCCGACACGATCCGCAAGGTGCTCGACGAGCTAAAGGAGGATTGGGCCGACCGCTCGATCGAGCTCACCGCCGTCGCTTCCGGCTGGCGCTTCCGCGTCCGGCCCGACTACCAGAAGTTCCTCGACCGCATCAGCAACGAGAAACCGCCGCGCTACTCGCGCGCCGTGCTCGAGACCCTCGCGATCATCGCCTACCGCCAGCCGGTCACGCGCGGCGACATCGAGGAGGTGCGCGGCGTCGCGGTCTCGCCGCCGACGTTGAAGGCGCTCGAGGAACGCGGCTGGATCGAGGTGGTGGGCCACCGCGAGACGCCCGGCCGCCCGGCGATCTTCGCCACCACGAAAAGATTCCTCGACGACCTGAACCTGCGGTCGCTCGAGGAGCTTCCGCCGCTCGAGGAGCTGCAATCCTCCCTCGAGCCGGCGACAACCCCGCTCGCGATCGACGCGGCTCCCCCGCCGCCTGAGCAGGAATCCCTGATCGACGAGCTGCCATCCGAGTCGCAACCGCAGCAATCCACGGAGTCCGAACCCCATGCGGGATAAACCTCATCCGAACTACCGGCTCGAATGGCCGGGCGGCATCGTGCCCGAGTGGGCGCGGCCGCAACGCAATGGCAAGAATCGCCGCGGCCCGAAGGGCGCCGGCGGCAAGCGCGAGCGCCTGCAGAAGGTGATGGCGCAATCGGGCTTCGGCTCGCGCCGCAACGTCGAGATCCTCATCGCGCAGGGCCACGTCACCGTGAACGGCCAGGTCGCCAAGCTCGGCGACTCGGTCGGGCCCGGCGACAAGGTGAAGCTCGACGGCGAGCTGATCCGGCTGCGCTTCGGCGAGGAGCTGCCGCGCGTGCTGCTCTATCACAAGCCCGAGGGCGAGATCGTCACCCGCGACGATCCCGAAGGGCGCGCGACGGTGTTCGAGAAGCTGCCGAAGGTGAAGAACGGCCGCTGGGTCTCGGTGGGCCGGCTCGACATCAACACCGGCGGGCTGCTCGTGTTCACCACGAGCGGCGAGCTCGCCAACCGCCTCATGCATCCGCGCTTCGAGGTCGAGCGCGAATACGCCGTGCGCGTGATGGGCGAGCTCACCGAGGAACAGAAGGCGAAGCTGCTCGCCGGCGTCGAGGTCGACGGCGAGTCGTGCAGCTTCGACGCGCTCGAGGATCGCGGCGGCGAGGGCGCGAATCACTGGTACCACGTCATCCTGCGCGAGGGACGCAATCGCGAGGTGCGCAAGATGTTCGAGACGGTCGGCCTCATGGTGAGCCGGCTCATGCGCGTGCGCTTCGGGCCCATCGAGCTGCCGACGTTCCTCAAGCGCGGGCAGATGAAGGAGCTCGACGAGACCCAGGTGCAGGAGCTGCTGCAGGTCGCCGGCGTGGGCGAGACGCAAGCGGCCGCCTCCGAGGAGCACGAGGAGGACGAGCACGACAACATCGGCAACCGCGTCGACTACCACGCCAACCGCGAGCCGAAGCCGCCGCGCGAGGTCGACGGCAACCGCGAAAACTTCGGCAACCGCGCCGAGCCCGCGCGCGAGGTCGACGGCAATCGCGGCACCTATGGCGGCTTCGCCGCGGCGGACGCGCCGCGCGACGCACGCGCACCGAAGGGCGGGGGCGGACGGCGCGGTGCAGGCAAGGGCTTCTTCAAGAAGCGGGGCACGGGCGGCAACGCGCCGCAACCGCAGGGCCAGCCGCATCGCAAGCACGGACAGCCCAAGCCGCAGGGCCAGGGCGTCGCGACCGAGGGCCAGCCGCCGCCGCGTCCCGCGGGGCAGGGCGCGAACAAGCCCGGCCGCAACCGGCGCAACAAGAATCGCCATCGCAACCGCGGCGCGCAGCCGCCGCGCGGCGAGCAGCAACCGCGCGGCGAGCAGCAACCGCGCGGCGAGCAGCAACCGCTCTCCAACGGCAACCGCGATCCGTTCTGACGCGATCGCGCGCGGCATCGCGGCCGGCCTTGCGCCGGCCGCATCCTTACCGATCCGGTAATCCATTCTCCTCGCGCTCGGCGTAACTTGCCGCCGTCGCGAGCGCGCGCGCCCACCGGACGGGTAGCGCGCGCGGCACACACCTTGCTCGGATAGCGGCATCGCGGCCGCACGCCTGCCTCGTGCCGCGACGAATCCGATCAGGGAACAGATGCCGACGCGCACGCGCGCCACCCGCCGGGGGCCAGGACACCTCGTCATCATCGGCGGCCGCGAGGACCGCGAGGACGACAAGGACATCCTCGCGCGCTTCGTCGCGCTCGCCGGCGCGGGCAAGGCGCCGATCGCGGTGCTCACCGCGGCGAGCGAACACCACGGCGAGATGATGTCGGTCTACGAGCGCGCCCTGCGCGATCTCGGCGCGCACGAGATCGTTCCCATCCGCATCGACCAGCGCAGTGACGCGGACACGCCCGGCTGGGACGCGAAGCTCGCGAACGTCGGCGGCGTCTTCATGAGCGGCGGCGACCAGCGGCGCCTCGTCGCGTTCGTCGGCGGCACGGCGCTCGCCCGTGCGATGCACCACGCGTTCGGGCGCGGCTGCTGCATCGCGGGCACGAGCGCGGGTGCCTCGGCGATCTCCGAGCACATGCTTTCCGCGGGCGAGCCGGTGCGCAATCCCGAGCCGCTCACGCCGTGGCTCGGCGCCGGGCTCGGGTTCCTGCGCCGCACGGCGATCGACCAGCACTTCTCCGAGCGCAAGCGGCTCGGCCGCCTGTTGTCGGTCGTCTCGGCGAATCCCTACCTGCTCGGCATGGGCATCGACGAGAACACCGCCGTGGTGGTCGAGCCCAACGTGGGCCTCGACGTGCTCGGCGAAGGCTCGGTGACCATCGTCGACGCGCGCGAGGTCGTGCTCAACACGCGCGACGTGAACGAGCGCATGCATCCGCAGCTGTCGAACATCCGCCTGCACCTGCTGCCCACCGGATTCCACTATCGCCTCGACGGCCCCGAACCCGACGCGCATTCGGTCGGCGAGATCGTGCGCTTCGTCACCGCCGTGAACCTCGTCGACAATCCCCATCGCACCCGATCCGTTTCCCCGTCATGAAGATCGTCGAAACCCGATTCCTGCGCGGACCCAACGTCTGGTCCACCCGGCCGTGCTTCCAGGCGGTCCTCGACCTCGAGGACCTCGAGGACCGGCCTTCCACCGAGTTCCCCGGGTTCACCGAACGGCTGTGTGCCGCGTTGCCCACGCTCTACGAGCATCGCTGCTCGCGCGGCCAACCCGGTGGTTTCGTCGAGCGCCTGCAGGAAGGCACGTACATGGCGCATATCGCCGAGCACGTGCTGCTCGAGCTGCAGTGCCTCGCCGGCACCGAGGTCGGTTTCGGCCGCGCGCGCATCATCGAGGGCCGGCCGGTCCTGCATCGCGTGGTCGTCGCGTATCGACTGGAGTCGGTCGTTTCCGCCGCGCTGCCCGTGGCGCTCGACGCGGTCGAAGCCCTCTGCCGCGGGGAGAGCGTCGACTTCACGCGTGACCTCGAGCGCCTGCGCGACATCGCGTCGCAAGCGGCGCTCGGACCGAGCACCCGAGCGATCGTGCGGGCCGCCGAACGCCGCGGCATTCCGCACCTGCGCCTTTCCGAGGAATCGAGCCTCATCCAGCTCGGCTGGGGCAAGCGCCAGAAGCGCATCCAGGCGACGATGACGTCGAACACGAGCGAGATCGCCGTCGAGATCGCGAGCGACAAGCACCTCACCAAGGCGCTGCTCGTCGAGGCCGGCGTGCCGGTTCCCGAGGGCGAGGTGATCGCGACCGCCGAGGAAGCGGTGGCCGCCGCGCGGCGCATCGGCGCACCGGTCGTCGTGAAGCCGCTCGATGCGAACCAGGGCAAGGGTGTCTCGACCGGGCTCGTCTCCGCCGACGAGGTGCGCGCGGCCTTCGAGCGCGCGCGCCGCATCCGCTCGCGGGTCATCGTCGAGCGCTGCCTGGAGGGCGCGGACCACCGCGTGCTCGTGGTGAACGGCCAGTTCATCGCCGCCGCGCGCCGCTCGCCGCCGCACGTGGTGGGCGACGGCTGGCGCAGCGTGCTCGAGCTGGTCGAGGCCGAGAACCGCAATCCGCAGCGCGGCGAGGGCCACGGCAAGACGCTCACGCGCATCCCCGTCGACGAAACCACGCACGAGGTGCTCGCGCGCCAGGGGCTGAGCCTGCAATCGATCCCGCCCGCCGGCATGCGCGTCGCCCTGCGCGGCAACGCGAACCTCTCGACCGGCGGCACCGCGGAGGACGTCACCGACCGCACGCATCCCGACGTCGCGGCCGCCTGCGTGCGCGCCGCGTGCAAGGTCGGTCTCGACATCGCGGGCATCGACGTGATCTGCCGCGACATCGGCACGCCCCTCGAGGCGCAAGGCGGCGGCGTCGTCGAGGTGAACGCGGCGCCCGGCATCCGCATGCACGAGCATCCGAGCCACGGCGAGTGCCATCGGGTGGGCGAGGCGATCCTCGGCACCCTCTATCCCGAGGGCGACGACGGGCGCATCCCGCTCGTCGCGGTGACGGGCACGAACGGCAAGACGACGACCACGCTGCTCATCGCGCACGCGATGCAGGGCGCGGGGCTGGTCACCGGCGTGGCGACGACCGAGGCCATCCGCATCGGCAACCAGGTGGTGCGCCAGGGCGATTGCACCGGGTACTGGTCGGCGCGCACCGTCCTCACGTCGCCGCAGGTCGAGGCCGCGGTGCTCGAGACGGCGCGCGGCGGAATCCTCAAGCGCGGCCTCGGATTCGACCGCTGCGACGTCGCCGTGGTGTTGAACGTCGACGACGACCACGTGGGTCAGGACTACGTGACGAGCCTCGACGACGTCGCGCGCGCCAAACGCGTGGTGGCGGAGGCGGCCACCAAGGCCGTCGTCCTGAATGCGGCCGACCCGCGCTGTGTCGCGATGGCGCCCCACGTCGATCCGGGCGCGCGCATCATCTACTTCGCGATGAAGCCGTCGAACCGCGTGCTGTTCGAGCACCTGGAGGCGGGCGGCAGCGCGGTGTACCTGCGCAAGAACATGATCATCATGGCGATCGGCGAGCACCGCATCCCGCTCATCGAGACCGGGCGCCTGGGCTTCGCGCTGCACGGGCGCGCCCGCTTCAACGTGGCGAATGCGCTCGCGGCGACCGCGGCGCTGTGGGCGTGCGGCTTCGATCGCCAGCGCATCGTGTCCACCCTCGCGACGTTCCGCTCGAGCGTGGAACGCAATCCGCTGCGGTTGAACGTGTTCACCGCGCGCGGCGTGCACGTCATCCTCGACTACGCGCACAACGCCGCGTCCTATGCGGCCCTGATCGAGACCGTGCGCGCGCTGGAGTGCCGGCGCCTGGTCGGGGCGGTGAGCGCGCCCGGCGACCGCCAGGACGGGAAGCTGCGCGAGGTGGGCGCCGTGTGCGGCCGCGGTTTCGACGAGCTCGTCGTCTACGAGATGGACGAGCTGCGCGGTCGCGAGCCGGGCGATACGGCGGCGTTGATCGCCGCGGGCGCGCGCGAGGCGGGCGGGAAGGTCGAGGTCCTGACCGACGTGCGCGAAGCGGCGCGCGCGGCCTTCGCGCGCTGCCGGCCGGGCGACGTGATGGTGCTCGCGTGCGCGAGCCGCCTGGACGACCTGCTCACGGCGATCCCCGACGCGCAGGAAGTGGCCGACGTGGGCCATCGCGAAGTCGCGGTCGCCGACGCAAGCGCGTGGGTGCCGTTCGCGGTCGGCGCCCCGCCGCTGGTCGAGCGCCGGCGCGCCTTCGTGGCGCAGCATTGAGCCGCCGACGCGAGGCCGTGCGCGTGCATAATGTGGGCCCGCCCCGCGAGGCGCCGACATCCCGCGACCATGGCCGAGAACGCACCCGCTTCCGTTACCGCGCGCCGGATGACCCTCGCCCGCGCGCTGGTTTTCGCGACCGCCGTCGTCGCGCTCCTCATGCTCGTCGCGTCCGGGCCGGGCACCCATGCCGACCTCTGGTCGTGGCGCATCGGCCTGTTGCTCTTCCAGTTCGCGAGCAATCTCGGGATCGCGGCCGCGTTCGCCGCGTTCCTCGTCATCGCGTTCGCCGTGCATCCGCGGTTCCGCGCCGGACTGCCGCTGATGGTCCTCGCGCTCTGCATCGGCCTCGCGGCCGCCGCGCCCGCGCGCATCTTCATCGGGCAGGCGCACCAGGTGCCGCCGATCCACGACATCACCACGGACACGCAGGATCCGCCGGCATTCGTCGCGCTGCTCGACGAGCGCAAGAAGACGCCGAACGGTGCCGACTACGGCGGGCCGAAGGTCGCCGCCGCGCAGCAGAAGGCCTATCCCGACATCAAGCCGCTCGTGCTCGACCGCCCGCCCGCGGAGGCGATGCAGAAGGCGATCGACGCGGCGCGTGCGATGGGATGGCAGATCGTCGCGGCCGACGCGGCGGCCGGACGGCTCGAGGCGACGGCGCGCACCTGGTGGTTCGGGTTCCGCGATGACGTCGTGGTGCGCATCCGTCCCCAGGGCTCGGGCAGCCGCATCGACGTGCGCAGCGTCTCGCGTGTCGGGAGCAGCGACGTCGGCGCGAACGCGAAGCGGGTGCGCGAGTACCTGGGGCGGCTCGCGTAGCAACCGCTCCGTTTCCGGCGCCGCCGACAGGGCTTCCCGATGAGTCGAGACCAGGAGATCGTCGAGACGCTTTCGCACGTGACGACGGCCACGATCACGACGCTGCTGCTGAAGAAGGGGCTGCGCAACGTGTGGATGCGCGGCACCCGCCCGCTCGAGCCGGGTCAGCCGCGCCGGGTCGGCAAGGCGTTCACGCTGCGCTTCGTGCCCGCGCGCGAGGACCTGGCCACGCCCGAGTCGTGGAGCAAGCCGGTGTCGACGCGCTCGGCGATCGAGGCGATGCCGCCCGGGTGCGTCACGGTGGTCGACGCGATGGGCGTGACCGACGCGGGCATCTTCGGCGACATCCTGTGCATGCGCATGCGCAAGCGCGGCGTGGCGGCGCTCGTGACCGACGGCGTGATGCGCGACGCGGCGGGCGTGCGCGCGACCGGCCTTCCGGTGTGGTGCCAGGGGGCCGCCGCGCCGCCTTCGGTGGCGAGCCTCACGTTCGTCGGCTGGGGCGATCCGATCGGCTGCGGCGGTGTGGCGGTCTTCCCCGACGACTGGGTGGTCGCCGACGACGATGGCGCGGTGGTGATCCCCGCCGCCTTCATCGACGAGCTCTGCGCCACCGCGCCCGAGCAGGAACGGCTCGAGGCCTGGATCGTCGAAGAGGTCGACAAGGGCGCGACGCTGCCGGGGCTCTATCCGCCGGACGAGGAAAACCGCAAGCTCTACGAAGCGAGCAAGAAGAAGTAGCAGATAGGCCGGCGAAAATCGGGAACGCAGATGAACGCAGATGTAGCGCAGATGAACGCGACTCCTGCAGAATATTGGTCTCGCGAATTCGACTTTGGCGGCAGAACCAGCCGCTTCAATATGGTGTTTCTGCGTTCATCCGCGTCCGCCTTCATCTGCGTTCTGCCTTAGCCCATAGCGAAGCGAAGAATGAAGCTGAAGAGCGAGGCGAACGGCGAAGCAACACCCCGCGGCGAGGCGGCGCTCGACAGCGACCCCCTGCTGCGCCCGTGGACCGGGCCGCTGGGCGGCGTACCCGCCTTCGACGCGGTGCGGGTCGAGCATTTCGAGCCCGCGCTCGAGGCGGGCATGCAGGCGCAGCTCGCCGAGATCGAGCGCATCGCCGCCGATCCGGCGACGCCGGATTTCGCGAACACGCTCGCGGCCCTCGAGCGCAGCGGCCGTCCGCTCGCCCGCGCGCTCGCCGTCTACCACGTGCTCGGCTCCACGCTGAAGACGCCGGAGTTCCAGGCGGTCGAGCGCACCATGGCGCCCAGGCTCGCGGCATATCGCGATCGCATCCTGCAGAACGAGGCGCTCTTTCGGCGCGTCGATGCGGTGCACGCGCAGCGCGACGTTCTCGCATCCGAGCCGCGGCGCCTCGCGTGGCTCAGGCATACCGACTTCGTTCGCGGCGGCGCGCGCCTGGATGCGGCGTCGAAGGAAAAGCTCTCCGCCATCAACCAGCGCCTGGCCGCGCTCTTCACCCGGTTCGGGCAGAACGTGCTCGCCGACGAGGCCGGGCGCACGACGTGGCTCGAGAGCGAGGCGGAGCTCGCGGGCCTGCCCCGGGCGCAGCGCGATGCGGCGCGCGCCGCGGCCGTCGAGCGCGGGCGCCCGAACGCGTGGGCGATCCTCAACACCCGCTCGAGCGTCGAGCCGTTCCTCGCCGCGTCCGAGCGCCGCAGCCTGCGCGAGAAGGTGTGGCGCGAGTTCTACACCCGCGCCGACCATGGGGATGCGCACGACAACAACACCGTGATCGCGGAAATCGTCCGCCTGCGCGGCGAGCGGGCGCGACTGCTCGGTTATCCGAGCCATGCGCACTGGCGGCTCGAGCGCAGCATGGCGGGCACGCCGGAGCGCGCCACGGCGCTCATGGAGGCGGTATGGAAGCCGGCGATCGCGCGGGTGCGCGAGGAAGTCGCCGACATGCAGGCTCTCGCCGACGCGGCCGGCGACGGCGTCACGATCGAGCCCTGGGACTACCGTTTCTACGCTGAGAAAGTGCGCCAGGCGCGCTACGCGTTCGACGAGGACGCGGTGAAGCCGTACCTGCAGCTCGAGCGGCTGCGCGAGGGCATGTTCTGGGTCGCGGGCGAGCTCTTCGGCTACCGCTTCGCGCCGCTCGCCGACGTGCCGGTCTATCACGCCGACGTCCGCGTCTGGGAGGTGCGGGAAGCGGGCGGCGCGCCCGTGGGGCTCTTCTACTTCGACGCGTACGCGCGAACCGGCAAGCGCTCGGGCGCCTGGATGAGCGCCTATCGCAACCAGGAGCGCTTCGAGGGCGACGTGCTGCCGCTCGTCTCGAACAACGCGAACTTCGTGAAGAGCGCGCCGGGCGAGCCCGCGCTCGTGAGCTGGGACGACGCGCGCACCCTCTTCCACGAGTTCGGACACGCGCTGCACGGCCTGTCCTCGCGCGTGTCGTATCCCTCCCTCGCGGGCACTTCCGTCGATCGCGACTACGTGGAGTTCCCGTCGCAGCTGCTCGAACATTGGCTGCGAACCCCGCAGGTCCTCGACCGGTTCGCGCGCCACTGCACGACCGGCGAGCCGATGCCCGCGGAGCTGCGCGCGAAGCTCGAGCGCGCGGCGCGCTTCAACCAGGGATTCGACACGGTCGAATACCTCTCCGGCGCGCTCGTCGACATGCGCCTGCACCTGGGCGACGGCCGCGACCTCGATCCCAAGCGCTTCGAGCGCGAGACGCTCGCGGCGCTCGGCATGCCGCGCGAGGTCGTGATGCGCCATCGCCTGCCGCACTTCGACCACCTCTTCGGCAGCGACGGCTACTCCGCGGGCTACTACAGCTACCTCTGGGCCGACACGCTCACCGCCGACGCGTTCGAAGCCTTCCTCGAGGCGGGCGGCCCGTTCGATCGCGACGTCGCGCAGCGCCTGCGCGAGAACGTCCTGTCGAAGGGAAACACCGTCGACCCGGCCGAAGCCTACCGCGCGTTCCGCGGCCGCGACCCGGATGTCGGCGCGCTGATGCGCAAGCGCGGATTCGCGTAGGGGAGGGGTTTACTCGCCGGGTTGTTGCGCGACAGCCGAGCGCCTGCGCTCGGTGCCGCCGCCGTTCGCCTTCATGTGCGCGCGCACCCGCTCGGCGAGCTGGCGGACACGGTCATCCCGGATACCATGCTGCGCGAGCGCGGCCTCGGTGTTGAAGAGATACTCGGCGCTCGTGCCGTACTTGCCGCTCGCCGTGGCGATCGTGTTGACCATCGTGTCGAGCGGAAGCTTCCCCGCGTAGCCCGTGCAGCAGCGGTTCACCACGAAGGCGAGGGCCTGGAAGCGCTCGGTGCCCGCGTGAACATCGACCCAGCGCGGCCGATACGAGCCCATCGACATCTCGCGCCGCCATAGGCGCGAGAGTTGCTCGCGATCGCTCGCGCGGCGCAATCGGTACGCGAGGCCGCGGCAGCTTCCGCCCGCTTCGAGCGTGAGCACCAGGCCGGGGCTGTCCGGCGTGCCACGGTTGATGCGCGACCACAGGCAGAACGCGCGGTGATAGCCGTAGAGCGTCGCCACGCGCCGCGTGTCGAAGTCGAACTCCGGGTTCCACATCAGCGAGCCGTAGCCGAAGATCCAGATCTCCTCGTCGCCGGCATGCTCGGCGAGCATGCGCTCGAGCGAGCGCTCGAGCGCTTCGCCGGTGAGCCGCTCGGACTCCAGGCGCTTCGCGTCGAACGGGGCGATGCGCGTCATGGGGCGATGCGCGCGATGCTCCACCCTTCCTTCGTGCGGGTGTAGACGATGCGGTCGTGCAAACGGCTCAGCCGCCCCTGCCAGAACTCGACGTGCTCGGGCAGCACGCGGTACCCGCCCCAGTGCGGCGGCCGCGGCGGCTGCTCGCCGAACTTCTCGGTGAAGTCCTGCCACGACGCCTCGAGCACGCCGCGATTGTCGATCGGCCGGCTCTGCGGCGAGGCCCACGCGCCGATGCGCGAGCCGAGCGGGCGCGTCGCGTAGTAGGCGTCCGATTCCTGCGCGGTGACCTTCTCGACCCGGCCTTCGATGCGCACCTGCCGCTCGAGCTCCTTCCAGAGGAAGGTGAGCGCCGCCACCGGATTCGCGTCGAGGTCGCGGCCCTTGCGGCTGTCGTAGTTGGTGTAGAACACGAAGCCGCGCGCGTCCATGCCCTTCAGCAGCACGATGCGCGCCGACGGCCGGCCCTCGCGATCGGCGGTCGCCAGCGTCATCGCCGTGGGCTCGGGGACCTGCGCGTGGATGGCCTCGACCATCCAGACGCCGAACTGCTTGAGCGGATCGCGGTCCACGTCATGTTCGTCGAGCGTCTTGAGCGCGTAATCCTTGCGCAGCGTCGCGAGGTCGACGGGAATGGCGGCGGCATCCGAGGCGGTCATGGCCGTGGCTGCGGGATCGAAAGACCCATTATTCCATGGCCGACGCGCGGCGGTCTCCGCTACAATGTGCCCGCTTCAGCCCGAGGGAGAGATCGCGTTGGAAGATCCCGTCCGGCACGCCGATGCCGCCGGAGAATGCGACGTCGTCGTGATCGGAGGAGGGCCGGCCGGCTCGACGGCCGCCACGCTGCTCGCCGATCACGGCCATCGCGTGGTGCTCGTCGAGAAGGACGAGCATCCGCGCTTCCACATCGGCGAATCGCTGCTGCCCGCGAACCTGCCGCTGTTCGCGAAGCTCGGCGTGGCCGACGAGGTCGCGGCGATCGGCATGCAGAAGTGGGGCGCGCAGTTCGTCTCGCCGTGGCACGACCACACCTCGGGCATCCGCTTCGCCGACGCGGTGAACCCGTCGCTGCCCCTCGCCTACCAGGTGCGCCGCTCGGAGCTCGACCTCGTGCTCTTCCGCCGCGCGCAGCGCGCCGGCGTGCAGACGTACGAGAACACGCGCGTGCGCGATTTCGACCTGGGCGATCGCGCCACGCCGCCCCGCGTGCGCGCCACGAGCATCGACGGCACGGTGCGCGAGTGGCGGCCGAGGTTCGTGGTCGACGCGACCGGGCGCGAGACCCTGGTCGCCAACCGGCTGAAGATCAAGCGCCGCAATCCCAGGCACAACAGCTCCGCGATGTACGGCCATTTCCGCGCCGCGCGCCGCGAGGCGGGCCAGGCCGAGGGCGACATCATCATCTTCTGGTTCGACCACGGCTGGTTCTGGTTCATCCCGTTGAAGGACGGCATAACGAGCGTGGGCGCCGTGGTGTGGCCCTACTACATGAAGAACCGCGACAAGCCGCTGCGCGAGTTCTTCCTCGAGACGATCGCGCGCTGCGCGCCGCTGCACGAGCGGCTCGGGCAAGCGGAGCTCGTCGCGGAGCCCGAGGCCACCGGCAACTACTCGTACGAATGCACCGGTTGCCAGGGCGACAACTACGTGATGATCGGCGACGCGTACGCGTTCGTCGACCCGGTGTTCTCCTCCGGCGTGATGCTCGCGATGAACAGCGCGTTCGCCGCGGCGGACGTGGTCCGCGCGCGCCTCGCCGATCCTTCCGCCGAGGCCGCCGCGCGCCGCAGGTTCGAGCGCGTGATGCGCATCGGCCCGAAGGAATTCTCCTGGTTCATCTACCGCGTGACGAACCCGACCATGCGCGATCTCTTCATGAGCCCGAGCGAGCGGCTCGGCATGAAGAAGGCGCTGATCTCCGTGCTCGCGGGCGACATCTTCGGCGACACGCCGACCCGCGCCGGGCTCATCGGCTTCCGCATCGTCTACTACCTGTTCTCGCTCATCCACCTGCCGCGCTCGATCCGCGCGTGGCGCCGGCGCGCGTTCAACATCCGCGACGACGCGGAGCTGCGCCTGTCGCGCGGATGAGCCGCCGCGTCCTCGCCGTCGCGGCGTTCGCCGCCGCGCTCGCCGCGAGCGCTGCGCGCGCGCAATCGGCCGCCACCGAGCCGCTGTGGGAAGCGGGCATCGGCGCGGGCCTGCTCGATTTCCCCGATTACCGCGGCTCGAGCCACTCGAAGCTGTACGCGCTGCCCGTGCCTTACCTCGTCTACCGCGGCAAGATCCTGCAGGCCGATCGTCGCGGCCTGCGCGGCGTCTTCCTCCAGAGCGACCGCGTGGACCTGAACCTCAGCCTCGGCGCGTCGCTGCCGGTGTCGAGCTCGAGCAACGCGGTGCGCGAAGGCATGCCCGACCTGCGCCCCGCCGTCGAGCTCGGGCCGTCGCTCGAGCTCACCCTCTGGCGCGCCGACGACCGCCGGGCGAAGCTCGACCTGAGGCTTCCGGTGCGCGGCGCGTTCACCGTCGAGGCGCATTCGCGCTTCATCGGCACGCAGTTCTCGCCGAACCTGAACCTCGACCTCGTGGATCCGGCGGGCCGGCAAGGATGGAACCTCGGCATGCTCGCGGGCCCGGTCTACACGAGCAGCCGCTACAACCGCTATTTCTACGCGGTGCCCGCGGCGTATGCGACGCCGAGCCGTCCCGAGTACACGCCCGGCGGCGGCTACGGCGGCACCGAATTCATCGTCGCGTTGTCCAAGCGGTTCCCGAAGCTCTGGGTCGGAGGCTTCGCGCGCTACGACGTGCTGCGCGGCGCGGCCTTCGAAGCGAGCCCGCTGGTGACCTCCAGGCACTACTTCGCGGCGGGGATTGGCGTATCGTGGATCGTCGCCGAATCGCCGCAGCGCGTGCCGGTGACCGAGATGGGAGAACGGCAGCGATGACACTGCGTTCCGCCACGCACCTGGTGGTGATCCCCAGCTATAACCCGGGACCGAAGGTCTACGAGACGGTGCGCGATGCGCGGCGCTACTGGTCGCCGGTGTGGGTGATCGTCGACGGGAGCAACGACGGCACGCGCGAGGGCCTCGAGCGCATGGCCGCCGATGACGCGGAGCTGCGCGTGATCGCGTTGCCGCAGAACTGCGGCAAGGGCTTCGCCGTCCTGCACGGCATCGAGCGCGCGGCCGCGGAAGGCTTCACGCACGCGCTCACCATGGACTCCGACGGCCAGCATCCGGCCAACCTCATCCCGCAGTTCATGTCGATCTCGCAGGCGAATCCCCGCGCGCTCATCCTCGGCGAGCCGGTGTTCGACGAGAGCGCGCCGTCGATCCGCGTGAAGGGCCGGCGCATCTCCAACTGGTGGGGCAACGTCGAGACGCTCAATGCCGGCGTCGGCGACAACCTCTTCGGCTTCCGCGTCTATCCGATCGCCGACCTCGTCGCGGTGATGCGCCGCGGCCGCTGGATGCGCCGTTTCGATTTCGATCCCGAGGTCGCCATCCGCCTCGTGTGGCGCGGCCTGCGGCCGATCAACGTGCCGGCGCCCGTGCGCTACCTCAAGCCCGAGGAGGGCGGGGTCTCGCACTTCAACTACCTGCGCGACAACGTGCTCCTGAGCTGGATGCACACGCGCCTGGTGTTCGGCTTCCTCGCGCGCCTTCCGGTCCTCGTGTGGCGCAAGCTCCAGGGCATGAAGGACGCGGCACCGGGCGAGACCTGATCGCGCGCGCGCCGCAGGCTCACTGCGGCCTCCACTGGTACACGTCGCGGCGCGAGAAGTCGACGTTGCCGCCGTCGACCACGCGGAAGTAGCCTTCCTTCTCCGTGAGCATCAGATCCGCCCACACCTTCACCGAGGACGCCTCGGGCGGCGCCGATTTCATCGACAGCTGCACGTTCATCAGGAAGTCGTTGTCCGTGCCGAGGATCTGCTGCAGCTCGCGGAAGGACTTGCGCGACGGTGCGGTGAGCCGCAGCGTCCACGTGACCACCGGCATGCCGGGCTCGAAGAGCGCCTGGCGATGCACGCCCGACTGGGCGCCCACTTCCTCGACGTGGAGGTCCGCGCTGCGCGAACGCCCGCCCGAGGACACCGTGAGCGCGAGCTGCGTCTGATCGGGATCGAACACGTAGCCTTGCGGCAGCACGAGGCGCAGGCGCATGGCGTCGGGATCGAGCGTGGCGAGCCCGTTCTCGGCGAGCGCGTTCATGCGCGAGGTCGCGGCGGGCGGGACCGCGTCACACCCGCACACGAGCAGCGCGAGAAGGAGCGCGAGGCGCGCGCCGATGGCGCTCGATGGCGCCACGGTGCGACCTTCGCTCGACCGGAATCGATCGCCTGGCATCGCGCCTCCCTTCGCGGAACGCCGGCCGTCGCGGCATGGTCCGGCGGTGGCAAAGCTTACTCCCCTCCGGGGCTCGCAGCGAAAAGGCGGCAACCGCGTTCACGCGCCCGAAGCGCGGTTGCCGAGGCGGGGAAGGCGCGCGATCGCGCTACTGCATGCAGCCCTGGTTCACGATCGCGGAGACGCGATTGGAGAACTCCGGGCTGCTCACGAACTGTGCGCGTTCCTGGTCGCGCGTCATGGCGCCGCTGTCGAGCTGCGAGATCCAGTACTGCACGCCGGAGGAGTCGCCGCCGCGCCGCAGGAACGCGTCGTACAGGTCGGCGACGAACTGCGCGTTGGTGCGGTTGCGGTTCGCATACTCGGGGCTCGCCAGGAACGACGAGGATTCCGAATCCGCCGCGGCCTGCACGGCCTGCGCGCCCGAGCACTGCGCGGTGCGGAACTGCCCGACCCAGTAGGTGAAGCCCGCATTGTCGGGCAATCGGCCGAGGATGCCGCGATAGAAGTCGCCGACCACGTCGACCTCCGCGCGCGCCGAGGTGTTGCCGAAGATGCCCTGGGTGAAGCTCGTGAATTCCGGCGAGAACAGGAACGAGATCAGCACCGAGTCGCGCGGCATGCCGTTGTCGAGCTGGCCCACCCAGTACGACAGGCCCGCGGAATCCGGCGCGCGGTTGAAGAACGTGGCGTAGAGATCCGTCACGAACCCGGTATTGTCGCGATTCAAGCCGGCGTACTCGGCGCTGTCGTAGAACGCGATCGCCATCGCGTACCAGACCTCGTCGATGTTCGCGCCGAGGGACTGCATGCGCACCGCTTCGTTCTGCCAGAAGCTCTTCCCGGGCGCGTCCGGCTCGCGGCGCAGGATCGACTCGTAGTAGTGGGTGACGAGCGACTTCTCGCCGGTGCCCGTGAGCGCGACGTCGAAGGTGCCGGCCGTGTCCGTCGAGATCGCGAGCGTGGCCGATGCCGGGTTCGTGGAATTGAGCGCCCCGGCGGTCGGCGTCGGCTTGAACGTGACGTCGATCGAGCACGAGGCGCCCGGAGCGAGCGTCGTGCAGCCGCTCGTGAACGCGAACTGGCCGTCGGAGACCGTGATGCCGGTGACCGTGATGGTCGCGTTCGTGCCGTTGGTCAGCGTGACCGTGCGCGGAAGCGACGTCGTCCCCATCGACTCGCCGCCGAAATCGACGCTCGTGCGCGAGAGCGTGAGAGCGCCCGCATCGCCCGCCACGCGGATCCAGCCGAATGCGCCCGACGCGTTGCCCGCGACGTACAGGCTGCCGTCGCCCGCGACGGAGACGGAGTACGCGACGTCGTTCGGGCCGTTCACGTCGATCGCGCTGTTGCCGCCGCTGCCGAACCCGGCATCCGGGGTTCCGTTCGCGAGGTATTGCACGACCGCGAAGTCCGGGCCATCCTGGCCGACGCCCACGATCTTTCCGCTCGCGGTGAGTGCGAGTCCGTAGAGGACGTTGTCGCCGCCGAAGTCGTTCGCGACCGTCCCGCCGGAACCGAACGACGTATCGGGCGCGCCATTGGGCAGGAGCCGCGCGAGCTGGAAATCGAGATTCGTGCCGTTGTGGCCCCAGCCGCCGAGCACGATCCTGCCGTCGGCTTGCAGCGCGAGCGAGGTCGCGACGCTGTTCGTCTCGGGCATCGCGACGGAGGCAACGCCATTCGATCCGAAGCCGGTGTCGAGAGTGCCGTCGATGTTGAAGCGCACCGCCTTGAACACGCCGCTCAGCGCCGCATAGCTCGTGGCGACGACCTTGCCATCGGCCTGGATCGCGACGGCCCGCGACGCATCGCTGTTGCCCGGATCGAGGTCCATTTGCAGGCGCCCGGCGCTGCCGAACGTCGCGTCGGGACTGCCGTTCGCATTCAGCCGCACGAAGAGCGAGTCGAACTCGGTGCCGTTAAGATGCTGGCCCGCGCCGAAGATCTTGCCGTCGGTCTGGATCGCGACCGCGAAGATGTATTCCTCGCCGAACGGCGTGAGCACCATTTGACCGGCGTTGCCGAACAGCGTGTCCGGCGTGCCGTTCGCGTCGTAGCGCGCGAACGCCACCGATGCGCCGCAGCAGCCGCCCTGGTCCGTGAGCTTGTCGCCGCCGATGACGATCTTGCCGTCGGACTGCAACGCGACGGCGTAAACCGCCCACGCCGGGTTCGCGAAGCCGTTGTTGCCGAACGACGTGTCGAGCGATCCGTCGGCGTTGTACCGCGCGAGCACTCCGGTGAACGGCGTGACGAACGGCGAGTCGCGCGCCGGATCCTGGGCGTAGCCCGCGACCACGAGCTTTCCATCGCCCTGCAGGGCGGTCGCTTGCGCGCTGGCCGCGATGCTGCCCAGGTCGAGGAGCGCCCAACCGGCCGTTCCATGGTTGCCGTTGAACGCGTCCGTACCGCCGGCGGCATCGAGCGACACGGTGAGCGCATCGAAGTCCGCCCGGTCGAAGGGGATCGCCCCGCCCGCGACGACGAAGCCGCCGTCGGCGCGGCGCGCGATGCCATATCCGGTGCGCGGCGAAGGCACGCCGACATCGGACAGGCTCAGGTGGCCGCTCGAGCCCCACATCGTGTCGGAGCTGCCGTCCGCGTTCAGGCGGCCGGCGGCCATCCCGGTGCTGCCGTTCGCCGACATGACGGTGCCGGAAGCGACGATCTTTCCATCGGGCTGCAGCGCGAGCCCGTAGCCCATGTTCCCGCTCGTGGTGCCCGTGTTCTGGAACAGGTTGGCGATGCCGGTGCCGCGTCCGCCGAAAGCGGTGTCGATCGTGCCGTCCGCGTTGAAGCGCACGACCGCGAGGTCCTGGAAGGCGTTGAACGTGGAGGTCGCGGGAATCTGCGTCGCGCCGACGATGAGGATCTTGCCGTCGGGTTGCATCGCCATGTCCCATCCGCCGGCGAGGTTGACCACGTTGGGCGACGAAATCGAGCCGTAGGTGTTGATGAACCCGCCGTTCGCGTTGAGGTGGACGACGTCGATGTCGCCGGTGCCGTTGCTCGAGTCGCCGGCCGCCAGCAGCGTCCCGTCGGGCAGCAGCAGCAGCGAATGAATCACCGAGTCGGTCGTGCCGGCGACGCGCACGTAGAAGCCGCCGCCACCGTACGTGGTGTCCAGCGTGCCGTCGGCGTTGTAGCGCGCGACCGTGAATACCTTCCTTCCGGACAGCATCGAGTAGCCGCCCGCGAGGATCCTGCCGTCCGCCTGCAGCGCGATCGCGTAGGCCGCCGCATCGCCCGCGCCGATGGCGGTGACCGCCCCGCCGCTCGCGAATCCGTTGTCCACCGAACCGTCGGCGTTCAGGCGCATCAACGCGAAGCGTGTCGACCCGTTCCTCGAGTAGCCCGCGAGAACGATCTTCCCGTCCGGTTGCAGCGCCGCCGCCCAAGCCTGCGCGTTGCCGGGAGCGGGCGCATGCACCGCGCTGCCGTTGTTGCCGAACGTCGTATCGAGGGGACCCGTGGGCGTGTAACGCGCGACCGCGAACTTGTCCGTGACTTGCGGCGCGTAACCGATCATCAGCCGGTTGCCGTCGGGCTGCAGCAGCACCCGGTGCCACTCGTTGTCGCCGGGAATGGGCGTGAGGATCCTGGCGAGCAACTGCCCGCCGGCGAGGGCGACGCACGAGGCGAAGAGCAGCGCCGCCAACAGCAAGGCGCGCGAAAGCACGGACGAACGAGCGAGTGGGCGCATGACGGGCAAGCTTCGTGAAAGGTCCGGCCATCTTCGTCATTCGCGCGCCCAACGAATGTCGGTTGCGCAGACGAGCCGTGTCGGTGCGGCCTGCATCCGGATGTAGGAGGTGGCGCCGCGTATCGGGCGCGGCAACGAGCGCGCCCGCCGGCTGTTGCGCTTTTCGAGCCGTTGTGGTGTCGTGGCTTCCGCACCGTCCATGGAGGCCGGCCATGGCAAACGCCAAGCGATATTCGCTCGTCACGCGCTGGGTGCTCGAAGCGCCGATCGAACGCGTGTGGGACGCGCTCACCGTGCCCGCCGAATGGCCGCGGTGGTGGCGCTACGTCGAGTCGGTGAGCGAGCTCGAGCCGGGCCAGGCGAACGGACTCGGCGCGCTGCGCCGCTACGTGTGGTCGAGCCGCCTTCCCTACCGCCTCGCCTTCGAGATGCGCACGACCGGCATCGAGCGGCCGTTCGCGATCGAGGGCGTGGCGAGCGGCGAGCTGAACGGCATCGGCCGCTGGGACCTGCGCGAGGTCGGCGAGGACACCACGAGGGTGCAGTACACGTGGACCGTCGCGACGGACAAGGCGTGGATGAATGCGCTCGCGCCGCTGCTCGCGCCGGTGTTCGAATGGAACCACGACCAGGTCATGCGCAGCGGCGGCGAGGGCCTCGCGCGCCACCTCGGCGCGACGCTGCTCGCGTTCGAGGGCCACGGACGGGGCGCCCGAAAGACCGGCGCGGCGGCGCGCGCGAAGGGCTGATCGCGCCCGTGCCGGCAGGCCCTGCGAAGCCTAGTCGCCGACCTTCAGCACGCGCTGCCCGTCCTCGCTGGTGAAGCACGGCACGAGCTTCTCTCCGGTGTAGGCGCCATAGCTGTTCTTCGCGTTGATCGCGACCACGTACTTGCGCACGGCGATCGGCGTTCCGTAGTACTCCATCGTTTCCATCTCGCCGCCGCTCACCCGGCCGACCTTCGCGCTGTCGGGATCGTCGAGCTGCAGCCGCTGCGGCGCCTGCACGCGGCAGTTGGCCTCGCCCGCTTCCTTCGGCGTGGCGGCGAAGGCGGCGAGGGGCGCGGCGAGGAGCAGGGCGGTTGCGATCGGCGGCAGGCGCATCGTCGCGGGCTCGGCGGGTGTGGGCGGGCGTTGCCGATTGTCGGCGCGCGCGGGATGGCGGGTCAACCGGCCTCCGCGAAATTCCTTGCGCCGGCTAATATGGCCTTGACAGTGATTGCCTAGGCAAGTATCGTGGACCCTCCTCCGAGGAACCGCCATGGGCATCTACGAACCCGAGACCTACGACCTGCGCAGCGCCGTGCCGCCGCTCATCGGCCGCGTGCGCACCGCCTTCATCAACGCGCTCGACGAGCGGCTCGCGCCCTTCGACATCAAGTCGGCCGACTACGTCGTGCTCGCCACCCTCGCGCACGACATCGGCGACACCGCCGCCGCGATCTGCTCGGTGATGGCCCACGACCCGGGCGCCATGACGCGCAAGATCGACGCGCTGCAGGAGCGCGGCCTCGTGCGGCGCGTGCGCAGCCCGGACGACCGCCGCGCCATCCACCTCGAGCTCACGCCCGAGGGGCGGCGCCTGTATCCGAAGATGCTCGCGATCGCCGTGGGGATGGTGAACGAGTTCCTGCACGGCTTCACGAAGGCCGAGGTGCGCGAGCTCGAGAGCATGCTCAAGCGCATCCTCGCCAACGCCGCCGCGGTCGAGCGCGTGCCGGCGGCCGCGAAGGGAGCCCGGCATTGAGGCGCGTCCTCGCGATCATGCTGGCCGGCCTCGCCGCCGCGTGCGCGAGCCCCGGCGGCGAGCGGCCGCAGGCGTCGCGCGCCGATGCGAACGCGATCGCCGCGAAGCAATCGCTCGGCGATGCGCGACTTTCGCCCGCGGCATGGCCGACCCGGGAATGGTGGACGCGCCTCGGCGATCCCCAGCTCGACCAGCTGGTGCACGACGCGCTCGCCGGCAGTCCCTCGATGCGGCTCGCCGAGGCGCGCGTGCGCAAGGCCATGGCGGCGGCGGGAGTCGCGAACGCGGCACGGGCCCCGCAGGTGAACGGCGGCGCCGATGCCACGTACCAGCGCTATCCCGAGCACGGCCTGTATCCGCGGCCGCTCGGCGGAAGCTGGAACACGTCGGCCGATCTCGATGCCAGTCTGCGCTTCGATCTCGACCTGTGGGGGCGCAACCGCGCGACCTCCGCGGCGGCGCTCGACGAGGCGCACGCCGCCGAGGTCGATCGCCAGGCCGCTCGCCTGCTGCTGTCGACCTCGATCGTGCGCGCGTACATCCAGCTCGCCCGCGGCTACGACGAGCTCGACATCGCGCGCGCGCAGCTCGCGCAACGCGAGGCCCTCGCGAAGCTGGTCGCCGAGCGCACCGCCTCGGGCCTCGACTCGAAGGTCGAGCTGCGCCAGGCGCAGGCCGCGGTGCCCGAAGCGCGCGAGCGCATCGCGCAGCTCGAGGAGTCGATCGCGACGACGGGCCACCAGATCGCGGCGCTGATGGGCGCGGGTCCCGATCGCGGCGCCACGCTTGCGCACCCGGCGCTGCATGGGACGGGGGCGAGCGCGCTGCCCACGAACGTGCCCGCCGAGCTGATCGGCCGCCGGCCCGACATCGTCGCCGAGCGCTGGCGCATCGAGGCCGCGAGCCACGGCGTCGAGGCGGCGAAGGCGGCGTTCTATCCCGACGTGAACCTGGTCGCCTTCATCGGGCTGCAAAGCATCGGCCTGTCGAAGCTTCTCGAGGCGGGCAGCACCGCCACCGGCATCGGCCCCGCGCTCACGCTGCCGATCTTCGATGGCGGACGCCTGCGCGCGAACCTCGCGGGGCGCGACGCCGACTACGACATCGCCGTCGAGCGATACAACCAGGGGCTGGCCGATGCGCTGCGCGAGGTCGCCGACCAGCTCGCGGCGCTGCGTTCGATCGATCGCCAGCGCTCGGAGGTCGACGCGGGCGTGCGCCTGGCCCAGGACGGCTACGACCTCGCGCTGCTGCGCTATCGCGAGGGCATGGGCAACTACCTGCAGGTGCTCACCGCCGAGACGCAGGTGCTCGGGCAGAAGAACCTGCGCGTGAGCCTCGCCGCGCGCAGCCTCGACGCCTCGGTGAGCCTCGCGCGCGCCCTCGGCGGCGGCTACCGACCGGATTGAGAGAGAAAGAGAACATGGACGACAGAACGAACAGCTCCGACGACACGCTCGCGCCCGACGGGCGGCGCCGCAAGCTCGTGGCCGGCATCGTCGGCCTCTTCGCCGCGGGCGCGCTCGCCTACGGCGCGTACTGGGCGCTCGTCGCGCGCTACGTCGAGTCCACCGACGACGCCTACGTGAACGGCGACGTGGTGCAGATCACCTCGCAGGTGCCGGGCACGGTGGTGAAGATCGCCGCGAACGACACCGACTTCGTGAACGCCGGCACGCCGCTCGTGCAGCTCGACACCGCCGACGCGAAGGTCGCGCTCGACGAGGCGGAGAGCACGCTCGCGAAGACGGTGCGCCAGGTGCGCAACCTGTTCGAGACCTCGGGCCAGCTCGATGCCACCGTGCGCGCGCGCGAAGCCGATCTCGCCCGCGCCCGCGAGGACGTGCGCCGGCGCGAGCGGCTCTCGGGCTCGGGCGCGGTCTCGGGCGAGGAGCTGCAGCACGCGCGCGATGCGCTCGCCGCCGCCGAAGCCGCGGCCGCCGGCGCGAAGCGCCAGCTCGCCGCGCAGCGCGCGCTCGTCGACCGCACGACGATCGAGGACCATCCCGACGTCAAGAACGCCGCCGCGCGCGTGCGCGAGGCCTACCTCGCGCTCTCGCGCTCCGCGTTGCCCGCGCCGGTGTCGGGCTACGTCGCCAAGCGCACGGTCCAGCTCGGCCAGCGCATCGCGCCCGGCACGCCGCTCATGGCCGTGGTGCCGCTCGACGACGTGTGGGTCGACGCGAACTTCAAGGAAGGACAGCTGCGCAACATGCGCGTGGGCCAGCCGGTGGTCGCGACCGCCGACCTCTACGGCGGCAAGCTCGAATACCACGGCAAGGTGGTCGGCTTCGGCGCCGGCACCGGCGGCGCCTTCGCGCTGCTCCCGGCGCAGAACGCGAGCGGCAACTGGATCAAGATCGTGCAGCGCGTTCCGGTGCGCATCGCGATCGATCCGGCGGAGCTCAAGGCGCATCCGCTGCAGGTGGGACTGTCGATGCAGATCGAGGTCGACACGCACGTGCGCGACGGCGAGCGCCTGCCGCGCGCGGCGCCGGGCAAGGTCGCGGACGCGAGCGCGGTGTTCGAGGCGCTCGAGCGCGAGGCCGATGCGCGCGTGCACGAGATCATCGCCGCGAACGACGCGACGATCGCGGCCCGGGGTGCGCGGCGCGTGGCCGTCGCCGTGGTGATGCCGCGCTAGGCCGGCCCGTGACCACGCCGCTCAAGGGCAGTGCCCTCGTCCTCGGCACGCTCGCCGTGTCGCTCGCGACGTTCATGAACGTGCTCGACACGTCGATCGCCAACGTGTCGCTATCGGCCATCGCCGGCGATCTCGGCGTCTCGCCCGAGCAGGGCACGTGGGTCATCACGTCGTTCGGCGTGGCGAACGCCATCTCGCTGCCGCTCACCGGCTGGCTCACGCAACGCTACGGTCAGGTGCGGCTCTTCACGGCGTCGATCCTGCTCTTCGTGGTCGCCTCGCTCGCGTGCGGGCTCGCCCCGTCGATCGAGATGCTGATCGTGTTCCGCGTGATCCAGGGCGCGGTCGCGGGGCCGATGATCCCGTTGTCGCAGACGCTGCTGCTGTCGAGCTACCCGCCCTCGAAGGCGGGCACCGCGCTCGCGCTCTGGTCGGTCACGACGCTGGTCGCGCCCGTCGTGGGCCCGCTGCTCGGTGGCTGGCTCACCGACAACGTGTCGTGGCCGTGGATCTTCTACATCAACGTGCCCGTGGGTCTCGCGGCGGCGGCGGCGACGTGGGCGATCTACCGCCAGCGCGAGACGCCCACCCACCGCCTGCCGATCGACGCCGTCGGGCTCGGGCTGCTGGTGCTCTGGGTCGGCTCGCTGCAGGTCCTGCTCGACAAGGGCAAGGACCTCGACTGGTTCAACTCGCCGCTCATCGTCACCCTCGCCGTCATGGTCGCGCTCGGCTTCGCCCTCTTCATCGCGTGGGAGCTCACCGAGCGCCATCCGGTGGTCGACCTGCGGCTCTTCGCCGGGCGCAACTTCGCGATGGGCACGCTCGCCCTCGCGCTCGGCTTCGGCGCCTATTTCGGCAGCGTCGTCCTGTTGCCGCTCTGGCTGCAGCAGGACATGGGCTATACGGCCACGCTTGCGGGCATGGCGATGGCGCCCGTGGGGGTGCTCGCCATCTTCCTCACGCCCTTCGTCGGCCGCAACGTGCATCGCGTCGACCCGCGGGTCATCGCGACGCTCGCGTTCGCCGTCTTCGGGCTCGTGATGTACATGCGCTCGCATTTCAACACGCAGGCCGATTTCGCGACGATCCTCGTGCCCACCGTGGTGCAGGGGGTGGCGGTCGCGTGCTTCTTCATCCCGCTGGTGACCCTCACGCTCTCGGGCCTGAAGCCGCAACAGATTCCCGCGGCGAGCGGCTTGTCGAACTTCGTGCGCATCACGCTCGGCTCGTTCGGCACCTCGATCTCGACGACGCTGTGGGACCACCGCGCCACGTTGCACCACGCGCAGCTCGCCGAGCGCATCACCGCGTTCGATCCGGCGGGGCGTCAGGCGCTCGCGACGTTGCACGCGAACGGGCTCGGCGCGCAGCAGAGCGCGGCGCTATTGAACCAGCTGATCGACCAGCAGGCGGCGCTCATGTCGGCGAACGACGTGTTCCGCGCCTCGGCGATCCTCTTCGTCCTGCTGATCGGGGTGGTGTGGCTCACGCGCCGCACGCACGCAGGCGCGCCGAGCGCGGAGGCCGCCGGCGCGCACTAGGCCGCGTCGGCGAGGAGCGGCTCGGGATCGGCCGGAGAGTCCGGCAACTGCGCTTCCGGCGCCGACTGCGTGACGAAGGTCGTGACGTGGAAGCGATGCGCGCAGTGGGGCGCGCCGAAGAAGCGCCCTTCCACGAGGGCCGATTCGTCCACCTCCACCGCCGTGTCGAAGATCGGCTCGCCCCCGAGCCGCTCGATGGCCTCGAGGGTCGCGGGATAGAGCGAGTGCCAGCCGTGCTGCTCGAAGCCGGTCTCGCGGGTGAAGCAGTAGACGAAGGTTCTCGGCACGCCGGATCGTCGTTTACGGACGTTAATATGGCCACCATACCGTGCCCGGCACGCTCGCGCAACCCTTCCGGCTCGAGCGCGCACGCGGAGTAAGCTCGGCATCCCGATGTCTTGCGCGAACCGATCCGCGAGCGACCCTTCCGCCACGCCGCCGGCGCTCGCGATGCCGCGACTCGGCATGGGCACGTGGCACATGGGCGAGCCCGCGCAGCTCGACGCGCTGCGCCTCGGCCTCGATCTCGGCGTGCGCCTCATCGACACGGCCGAGATGTATGGCGAAGGCGATGCCGAGCGGCTCGTGGGCGAGGCGATCCGCGGCCGCCGCGACGCGGTCTTCATCGTCTCCAAGTTCTATCCGCACCATGCGTCGCGACGCGAGCTGCCGCGGGCGTGCGAGGGCTCGCTCCGGCGCCTCGGCATCGACACGCTCGACCTGTACCTGCTGCACTGGCGCGGAAGCGTCCCGCTCGCGGAAACGGTCGAGGCGCTCGAGCGGCTGGTCGAGGCGGGCAAGGTGCGCCGCTGGGGCGTGTCCAACCTCGACGTGGCGGACCTCGAGGAGCTGGTCGCCGCCGGCGGCACGAACGTGGCCGCGAACCAGGTGCTCTACAACTGCACGCGGCGCGGCATCGAGTTCGACCTGCTCGCGTGGTGCCGCGCGCGGTCGATGCCGGTCATGGCGTACTCGCCGCTCGAGGAGGGGCGCCTCGCGGGCGACGCGCGCCTCGCGGCGCTCGCGAAGCCGCTCGGGATCACGGCCGCGCAGCTCGCGCTCGCCTGGGTGCTGAGGCAGGAAGGTGTCGTCGCGATTCCGAAGGCGGCGCGTGCCGAGCACGTGCGCGCGAACGTCGCGGCGTCGGGCATCGTGCTCGATGCCGCGACCCTCGCGAAGATGGATCGCATTTTCCCGGCGCCCCGGCGCAAGCAGCGGCTGCAGATGATCTGAGCGCCGGAAGGAAAGCGGCCCGAGCGTTTCGGCCCGGGCCGCCGTGGGGCTTTCGGAGCGGGGCTGGGGGGTGCTCCGAGCCGGAAGAGGCCACCGGCGCCCCGACCTTAGCCGGCGCGACCCGGGTCCCGGTTGACATGGGACAAATCCGGGTCGTGGCGAATCTTTCGCGAAGCTGACTGGTCGTGGCGGATATCCACAGCGCGCTTCCCGCGCCGCGCGCGGGTCCGATCCACCCCGGCGATCGTCAAGCCGGCTGATGCACGTCAACCAGCGCGCGCGCTTCGTGCCCTAGCGTCGGCTTATCGATCGGCCCACCGAGAGGCTCGCGACCGGGAGGGGAGGAGGCCACGTGGTATCGGGAACCGTCGCCCGCATCAACAAGCGCAATGGCGCCTTCTGCGTGCATTGCCCGAACGGGCTCTTCGCCTATTTCCGCACGCTGCGTACGGAGCTGCCCGAAGTCGGCGACCACGTGCTGTGCGAGTCCGAGGAACACCCCGCCGTCCCGGTGGAAGCGATCAATGCTTCCCAGGAGCGCGTGATCCGGCTGCTCAATGCGATCCTCGGGCTGCCGCGGCACGCCGCCCTGGCCCTCGTCGAATAGATGCCATGGACTCCGCCGGTCGCCACGGTCGGTGTAAACATTTGTTAAAGCCGTCGGCCGCGCCGGCATCGCGCCGATACAATCGGCTGCAATGGAGGCGAGTAAAGCAGGCACGAGGGACACGGCGATGTCCTCGGGAGTGGTCGAGCACGTCAACGTCATGCGCGGCGTTTTCTGCGTGCGCTGCCCCGACGGGACGTTCGCCTACTTCCGCGCCGCGCCCAGGGAGCTGCCGAAGGTGGGCGACGAGGTGCAATGCCGCTCGTCGATCCCGACGACCGTCGTGAACGTCTCCGACGGCGGCCGGCTGATCGCGTTGCACAACAGCCTCACGAACCTGCCGGCGAGCGTCGCGCTCGCGTTGATCCGCTAGCGCGCGGCACGCCGGTGCCATCGCCTCGCCGCTCGTGCGAGGCGCCGGACGCGGCAAGGCATGCGCCGCGTTCGCGAGGGGGACGAGCAGGGGAGGATCCATGTTGGCGAGATGCATGGAGACGCGAAGCTCGAGAACGCTGCCGTCGCCCCGGCAGCCGGTCGGCATCGTGATGCGCGTGTTGCCGGGGCGCTCCGCGTTCGTGCTCGGCTATGAAGACGGCTCCCTCGCCTACTTCAACGTGCGCGAGCCGCACGACATGCCCGCGCTCGGCGATCGCATCTCGTGCGCGAGCGCGCGTGAGCCGAACGACGCCACCAACCACAGCCAGGCCGGCCGCCTGATCGGTGTGCTCACCGCGATCCTGCGCTTGCCGCCGATCGCCGCGCTCGCGCTGGCCGAATAGCGCGCGCCCGCGCTACCTGCCGTAGCGCTCGCGACCCCACGCGAGCAGCGTCCCTACGAACTCGCGCAGCACCGGCCGCAGCTCTTCCGCGAGCTCGGGCCGGTACGCATAGGGTGCGTGCTCGCGCATGTACGTGCATTGCGCGAGCTCGAGCTGCACCGCATGGACGTCGTGGCGCGGATCGCCGTAGTGGCGCGTGATGTAGCCGCCCTTGAAGCGCCCGTTCAGCGCGAACGAGTAGCGCGCCGATTTGCGCACCACGTCGCACAGGCGTTCGGCGAGCGCGGGCGCGGCGCTCGCGCCGTCCGCGGTGCCGATGTTGAAGTCGGGCAGCCGGCCCGCGAAGAGCCGCGGGATGCGGCTCGCGATCGAGTGCGCGTCGAAGAGCAGGGCGTAGCCGTGCGCCGCGCGGATGCGCGCGAGCTCCGTGGCGATGCGCGCGTGGTATGGGCGCCAGATGCGCTCCATGAATCCGGCCTTTTCGTGCGCGCTGAGCGTGCGTCCCTCGCGGAACGCGGGCGTGCCGTCGAACAGGATGTCGGGATGCAGGCCGGTCGTCGCCGTGGCGTAGAGCGGCGTGTCGTCCGGCGGGCGGTTCAGGTCGATGCAGAAGCGCGAGTGCGTGGCCACGAGGCACGAGGCGCCGAGCTCGCGCACGAAATCGTAGAGGCGTGGGAGGTGCCAGTCGGTGTCGCCGAGCGGCTCGCACGCGGGGCTCAGCCGGCCGTTCATGCCTTGCGGCAGGGCGGTTCCGACGTGCGGCATGCTCACGAGCAGCGGCGCGTGCCCGTTGTGGAACTCGAAGGGAGGATCGGCGAGGAGCGGTCGGTTCATGCGGCGGGAACGAGGGGCGCGATGCGGATGAGCACGAGCGCGCAGCCGTTCGCCGCGCCGCTCGCCTTCGAGGCAATGGTCGGTGCGTCGATGCGCAGCATCTCGCCGCCGGCGAGCGTCGCGCGCTCCGCGCCGGTCGCCACGTCGGCCGGGCCGCGGGCGGCATAGAGCAACGTCGTGCCCGCGGCCGCGTGGATCGGGGCCACTTCGCCGGGCGCGAGGTGGACCACGTCGAGCGACGCCCGCACGCGCGCGGGATCGGCCATGAGATTGAAATCGCGCACCGGGCCGGCGAGCACGCGGCAGAACGCCTTCCACCCGCCGTCGAAGCGGAACGGCTCGAGCGCGCGGTCGAGGACGACCTCGGCGCCGCCGTCGAACGAGAGCGCCATGCCGTTGCCCTCGAGCAGCAGGATGGTGCGTTCGTATCCGGAGAAGTCGGAGAACGGCCCGGAGCGCGCGACGTCCGCGACGCTCACGCGCCACACGACTTTCCCGTCGTCGCGTTCGGCCGCGAGCTCGGTGGTGAAGCCGGCGCCGTTGCGCCAGCGCTGGCGCGCGTAGTCGGGCGGGCCGAGGCGCTGCACCGTCATGCGTCGGCCAGCAGCTCGGCCTGCGCTGCGCGGTATTGGTGCGCGATGTCCTCGTCGAGCTTGTGCCGGCGGTCGCGCACGCACCATTCGCCGGCGACGGCGACGTCGCGCACGCAGCCCGAGTCGCCGGCGAAGATCCACGCGTCGAGCACCTGCTCGGGACGCTTGTTCCACAGCGCCGGGTGCGCCGGGTCGAGCACGACCAGGTCGGCGCGGCAGCCGACGGCGAGCTGGCCCGAGCGGATGCCGCTCGCGCGCGCGCCGCCGAGGCATGCATCGACGAACGCGCGCTGTCCCGGCGAACGCTGCGCGTCGGTCGCCAGCACGGCGCGCCGATGCGTTGCGAGCCGTTGCCCGTACTCGAGCAGCCGCAGCTCCTCGCCCACGCTCACGCTCACGTGGCTGTCGCTGCCGATCGCGAAGCGCCCGCCCGCCCCGAGGAAGGGCTGCGCGGGAAACAAGCCGTCGCCGAGGTTCGCCTCGGTGGTCGGGCAGATGCCGGCCACCGCGCCGCTCGTGGCGAAGCGCAGCGCCTCGGCGCTCGTCATGTGCGTCGCGTGCACCAGGCACCAGCGCTCGTCCACCGGCGCGTTGTCGAGCAGCCATTCGACCGGTCGCTTGCCGCTCCATTGCAGGCACTCGTCGACTTCGCGCGCCTGCTCGGCGATGTGGACGTGGATGGGCGCGCGCGGCGCGAGGTGCGCGAGCGCGTCGCAGACGGTGGCGACCATCGCGCGGTCGACGGCGCGCAACGAATGGAACGCCACGCCGAGGCGGAAGTTGGGCAGCTGCGCGTAGGTCGCGTTCAGCGTCTCCACGAGGCGCAGGAAATCCTCCGCCGAGTTGAGGAACCGGCCCTGTCCGCGCAGCGCCGCCTGGCCGCCGAAACCGCCGTACGCATACAACGTCGGCAGGTGCGTGAGGCCGATGCCCGCGGTGGCGGCGGCACCGACGATGCGGTTCGACATCTCCGCGCGGTCGGCGAAGGGCTTGCCGCCCGCGTCGTGATGCAGGTAATGGAACTCGCACACCGAGGTGTAGCCCGCCTTGAGCATCTCGACGTAGAGGTGCGCCGCGATGGCGCCCGTCTGCTCGGGCGTGATGCGCGCGGCGAAGCGATACATCACCTGCCGCCACGTCCAGAAGCTGTCGGCCGCCTGCGAGCGCGTCTCCGTGAGCCCGGCCATCGCGCGCTGGAACGCATGCGAGTGGACGTTCGGCATGCCGGGCACGACGTAGCCGCGCGCCTCCTGCGCGTCGTCGCGCGGTGCGCCGGTTCGAACCGACGTGATGCGTCCCCCGGCGTCGGTCTCGAGCCGGACGTCGCTCGCCCAGCCCTCCGGCAGCAGCGCGTGCGCAGCGAAGAGCTTCATGCGGCGTGCAGCACCTCGCCCGCGCGCACGATCGCGGCGGGGCGATGGGTGCCGAAGCTGTACGCGAGCTCGGCCGGGTGCTCCACGTCCCACAACACGAGGTCCGCGCACTTGCCCACGCGCACCGTGCCATGAGTGCTCGCGAGCCCGAGGGCGGCGGCGGCGTTGCGCGTCGCGCCGGCGAGCGCTTCCTCGGGCGCGAGGCGGAAGAGGGAACAGGCGAGGTTCAGCATGAGCAGCAGCGAGGAGTAGGGCGACGTGCCCGGATTGTTGTCGGTGGCGATCGCGATGGGCACGCCATGGCGGCGCAGCGCATCGAGCGGCGGAAGCTGCTTCTCGCCGAGGAAAGCGAAGGCGCCGGGAAGCAGCACGGCGACCGTGCCCGCCGCGCCCATCGCGGCCGCGCCCTCCTCGTCGAGATGCTCGAGGTGATCCGCGGAGAGCGCGCGATGGCGTGCGGCGAGCTTCGCGCCGCCGACGTTGGAGAGCTGCTCGGCGTGCAGCTTCACCGGCAGCTCGTGCCGCGCGGCGCATTCGAACAGGCGCTCGACCTGCCGCGTGTCGAACGCGATGCGCTCGCAGAACGCGTCGACCGCGTCGGCGAGGCCCGCGGCGGCCACGGCCGGCAGCAGCCTCTCGCACGTGAAGTCCACGTAGTCGTCGGGCCGCCCGCGGTATTCGGCGGGCAACGCGTGCAGGGCGAGCAGCGTCGTGCGCACCGTGACCGGCACGACGGTCGACAGCCGGCGCGCGGCGCGCAGCATCTTGAGCTCGTTGTCGACGTCGAGGCCGTAGCCCGACTTCACCTCGATCACGGTGACGCCTTCGGCGGCGAGCGCGCGCACGCGGGGAAGCGCCTGCGCCACGAGCTCGTCCTCGGTCGCGGCGCGCGTGGCCGACACGGTCGCCGCGATGCCGCCGCCCGCGCGCGCGATCTCCTCGTAGCTCGCCCCCGCGAGCCGCCGCTCGAATTCGCGCGCGCGGTTGCCCGCATGCACGAGGTGCGTGTGGCAATCGATGAGCGCCGGGGTGAGCCAGCGGCCGCGCGCATCGACGCGGCGGGCCGCGGGCGGCGCGCTCGCCGAGGCGCCGATCCACGCGATGCGGCCGTCCCGCACCGCGAGCGCGTCGCCGGCGGGCACGCCGTAGGGCGCGGCGCCCGGCTCCATGGAGGCGATGCGGACGTGGTCCAGGACGAGGTCCATGGGCTTGACTGTACTTGTATATGCAAGCTAGAGTCAACCATGGCCGAGCCGCTTCCCCACGTCGCCCCCTACGCGCGCATCAAGCGCCACGTCGTCGCCCGGATCGAGTCGGGCGAGTGGCCGGTCGCGGGGCGCGTCCCCTCGGAAAACCAGCTCGCGGCGCAATTCCGCGTGTCGCGCATGACCGCGCGGCGCGCGCTGCTCGACCTGATGCAGGAAGGCTGGCTGGTGCGCACGCAGGGCGTGGGCACGTTCGTCGCCGACCGCAAGCCGGCGCTGTCGGTGCTCGAGGTGCGCAACATCGCCGACGAGATCGCCGAGCGCGGCCACCGCTACAGCTGCCGTCTCGTCAAGCTCGAGCCGGTCGCCGCCACCGATGCGCTCGCGATGTACCTCGGCGTGCCGAGCCGCGCGCAGGTGTTCCACTCGATCATCGTGCACATCGACAACGGCGTGCCGGTGCAGGTGGAGGACCGCTATGTCAACCCGCACGCCGCGCCGAAGTACCTCGAGCAGGACTTCGCGAAGCAGACGCCGAACGCCTATTTGTCGAAGTTCCTGCCGATCGACTCGATCGAGCACGTGATCGAGGCGGTCGTGCCGACCGCGCAGATGGCGCGCTGGCTCGACATCGACACCGACGAGCCGTGCCTGCAGATCAACCGCCGCACCTGGTCGCGCGGGCAGGTGGCGACGTACGCGCGCCTGGTCCATCCCGGCAGCCGTTACCGACTCGGAGGCTACGTGCCCGTCGCGCACGCCTCCGGCAACGCAAGGAGCAAGGCATGAACGATCGAGCGAACTGGACGCGCCACGCCGAGCGCGTCGTGCGCGCGCCGCGCGGCACGCAATTGAGCTGCAAGAGCTGGCTCACCGAGGCGCCGTTCCGGATGATCCAGAACAATCTCGACCCGGAGGTCGCCGAGCATCCCGAGGATCTCGTGGTTTACGGCGGCATCGGGCGCGCGGCGCGCAACTGGGAGTGCTTCGACAAGATCCTCGAGGTGTTGAAGCGCCTCGCGGACGACGAGTCGCTCCTCGTCCAGTCCGGCAAGCCCGTGGGCGTCTTCAAGACGCATCCCGATGCGCCGCGCGTGCTGATCGCGAACTCGAACCTGGTGCCGCACTGGGCGACGTGGGAGCACTTCCACGAGCTCGACCGCAAGGGCCTCATGATGTTCGGCCAGATGACCGCGGGCTCGTGGATCTACATCGGCTCCCAGGGCATCGTGCAGGGCACGTACGAGACGTTCTATGCGATGGCCGACCGGCACTTCGGCGGCGACCCCAGGGGGCGCTGGATCCTCACCGCGGGGCTGGGCGGCATGGGCGGGGCGCAGCCGCTCGCCGCGACGATGGCCGGCTTCTCGATGCTCGCGGTCGAATGCGACCCCTCGCGCATCGAGTTCCGCCTGCGCAGCCGCTATCTCGACCGCCAGGCGCACTCGCTCGACGAGGCGCTCGCGCTCATCGCCGAGGCCACGCGCAAGGGCGAGGCGCTGTCGGTCGGCCTGCTCGGCAACGC
>CAYOGL010000008.1:0-112707 GCA_964403515.1 uncultured Burkholderiales bacterium
CGGTCTGGCTGCACCACTTCTTCACCATGGGCGCGGGCGGCGACGTGAACGCCGTCTTCGGCATCGCCACGAGCCTCATCGCGGTGGCCACGGGGATCAAGATCTACAACTGGATCTTCACGATGTACGGCGGAACCGTGCGGTTCGCCACGCCGATGCTGTGGTCGCTCGGGTTCATCTTCACGTTCGTGATCGGCGGCATGACGGGCGTGCTCCTCGCCGTCCCGCCCGCGGACTTCGAGCTGCACAACAGCCTCTTCCTCGTCGCGCACTTCCACAACGTCATCATCGGCGGCGTGCTCTTCGCCGGGTTCGCCGGCATCTCGTTCTGGTTCCCGAAGGCGTTCGGCTTCTGCCTGCACGAAGGCTGGGGCAGGGCGGTGTTCTGGCTCGGCTTCATCGGCTTCTGGGTCGTGTTCACGCCGCTCTACATCGTGGGGCTCGAGGGCATGACCCGCCGCATGCAGCATTACGACGTGGCGGCGTGGCGGCCGTGGATGCTGGTCGCGGCCGTCGGCATCCTGATCATGCTCGCGAGCGCCGTGTGCCAGGTCACGCAGCTCGTCGTGAGCATCCGCCGGCGCGCGCACCTGCGCGACGAGATCGGCGACCCGTGGGACGGCCGCTCGCTCGAATGGGCCACGACCTCGCCGCCGCCCGCGTTCAACTTCGCGGTGCTGCCCCACGTCGAGGGCACCGAGCCGTACTGGCAGATCAAGCGCCGCGCGATCGAGACGCAGCAGCTCTCGGCCGAGCCGCACTACGAGGAGATCGAGCTCCCGCGCAACAGCGCGGTCGGGTTCATCACCGCGTTCTTCGCCACGATCACCGGCTTCGCGCTCATCTGGCACATCTGGTGGATGGTGGCCGCGGGCCTGGCCGCCGCGTACGCGGTCTTCGTGTGGTTCGCATGGCGCGACGTCGACGAGAAGGTGATCCCGGCCGACGTGGTCGCGCGCATCGACCGCGAGCGGCGTCGCGCTCGCGGCGCGTGGCTCGCGCGGCACGTGGCGAGCGGGGAGCCGGCATGAGCGCGACCGCCGCGCCCTTCACGGGCCAGCCGGATCCCTACCGCATCGGGCACCGCGACGAGCCGGCGCCGCGCCACGACGCGACCGGGCACGGCGAGGGCGGGCCCGCGTCCAAGCGCGTCATCGTCGGCTACGGCTTCTGGATCTTCCTCATCAGCGACATCGTGATGTTCTCGTGCTTCTTCGCCGCGCACGCCGTGCTGCAGACGGCGACCGCGGGCGGGCCGTCGGGACGCGAGCTCTTCGACGCCCGGCGCATCGCGATCGAGACCGCGTGCCTGCTCGCATCGAGCTTCACGTGCGGCATGTCGGCCGTCGCCACGCAGGCGCGCAGCCGCCTGTGGACCGAGGCATGGCTCTTCGTGACCGGCCTGCTGGGCCTCGCGTTCCTGCTCCTCGAGGTCTCGGATTTCCACGGCATGGTCGTGCGCGGCGCGGGCCCCGGGCGCAGCGCATTCCTGTCGTCGTTCTTCGCGCTCGTCGGATGCCACGGCCTGCACGTGACCGCAGGCTTGCTCTGGCTGGGAACGATGATGGCGCAGGTGCTCGTCAAGGGCTTCCGCACCAGGATCCTGCACCGGCTGCTCTGCTTCAACCTCTTCTGGCACACCCTCGACATCATCTGGGTCGCGATCTTCACGATGGTGTACCTGATCGGGTTCGGAAGATGACCGACACCTCCGCGGACCGGGACACGCGCATCGACCAGGACGACACCACGCCCGGCTTCGCCGGCGCGCACGAGGCCACGCGGCCGGCCGTCATCTCCTATGCCGTGGGCCTCGCGCTGTCCACGCTGCTCACCATCGCCTCGTTCTACGCGCTCGGCACCCGCCTCGTGTGGGCGCCGTCGATCCCGATCGTGCTCGTGGTGCTCGCGGTGGCGCAGATCGGCGTGCACCTCGTCTTCTTCCTGCACATCACGACCGCGCCCGACAACACGAACAACGTGCTCGCGCTCGCCTTCGGGATCCTCATCGTCGCGCTCATCATCGCGGGCTCGCTCTGGATCATGGTCCACCTGAACCACAACATGCTGCCGGTGGGCGAGGTCATGCGCATGCAGCGCTGACGTGGCAATCTTTCCGGCATGAGCACGCTCGTCGACCTGCTGGGGAAAAACATCGCCGCGCCGGAAGTCGCCGCGCGCCTGGCGCACTATCCCGGGTTGCGCCCCGAGGAAGGCGGCGCCTCGCCCGACCCGCGCGTATCCTCGGTGAGGTACCTGCGCAGCTGCGCCGATGGGTTGCTCATCAAGGTGGCCGGGGACGGCGAGATCCTCGCGATCTTCATGATGAGCGACGGCAAGGACGGGTGCTCGGAGTTCCGCGGCGAGCTGCCCGGGCGCCTCGACTTCGCGGCCGAGCCGGAAGACGCCATCCGCGCGCTCGGCACGCCGGCATCGCGCCGCGCCGCGGGCACGTTCGGCGGGCATCGCCTGGGCGAGCTGCTGCGCTTCGACTGGCCCACGCACTCGGTGCACATCCAGTTCCGCGCGGACCACGACGGCATCGACCTGGTCACCGCGATGCCCGCTCGCCTCGTCCCGGGCCGCAGCCACCGCTGATCGAACGCGTTGCCGCCGGCGAGCGCCGCCCGAGAGGGCTATGCCCGCAGGCCGAGGCGCGTTACGATCGCTTACCCGCCAAAGCCGCGCGCGAAAGGCTTGCGATAATGAGCGATCCGAATCCCAGGGTGTCCCCCGCGATCACCGGCCTGCCGGCGAGCGAGCGCGTCCTCGTCGCCGTCATCCCGGTCCTCGGCGCGGTGTTCGCGTGCCTCTACGATGCGGGATACCTGCTCTCGTTCGGCATTCCGCTCGAGTACGTCGAGCTCACCTGGCCGCGCATGCTGATGGCCACATCGCTCGTCGTGCTGTACTCGCTGCTCATCTACCTGATGACGGGAACGGAGGTGAGGGCGGCGTTCCATCGCCACGTGCCGCGCACGAAGGTCCTCGTCGGCGGCGTGATCGTGGTCGCGCTCGTGGTCGGCTACTTCGCCCTCGTGCTGCGTTCGTCGAGCCACGATCTCTCGCCGTACCTCGGCAGCATCTGGGTGCTCACGGGCATCGTCGCGTACGGCTACGGCGAGAAGCTCGTGTTCGTCCTGGGCGCGTCGAAACGGCTGCGCTCGGGGGCGCTCGAGCCCGAGCTCGAATCGTCGCGCTCGCGCGCGATCCGGCGGCTGGCCGCGAATGCCGCGGGCCTCGTGCTCTTCGCCGGCATCTTCGCGACGTTGATGGGCTACAGCATCGCGCAGACCAAGCACGATTTCCTCGCGCTGCAGGGCGCCGAGAATTTCCTCCTGGTGCGCGAGTCGCACGACGTGATGATCTTCGCCGGCTACGACCGGGCCACGAACCGCCTCACGTCGCAGCTGCGGCTGGTGCGCGTGAACGAAGGCCGGCCGCTCGACCTGGTGAAGGTGAGCCTGCCCGAGAGCCGTCCGCTCAACTACTGATCGTCGCGGCGAGCGTCCCGGGCGAACGCGACGCGCGTCTTCCTAGAGCGCCTCGTACGCTTCGCGCACGGCCTCGGCGCCGTAGGCCCGCTCGAGCCGGCGCACGACGAAATGGCCGCGCGCCATCTCCTGGTAGTGCCCGATGAAGAGCGTGTTGATGAGCGCGCCGCCGGCCGCGCCGATGATCGGGATCGCCTGCGCGGCCGCCTTCTCGGAGACGACGATGCCGAAGCGCGCGGCGATGAGGTTCAGCAGCCGCACGAGCGCCGGCGCGCCGCCCTTGGCCAGTCCCTTTTGCGCCAGGTGCTTCGACGCTTCGCTCACGGCGGTCGCGAGCGCCGAGCGCGCCGCGAAATAGCCCGACTCGGCCGCGTCGTCGCGCTTGTCGCGCGTGCTGCCGAGCGCGAACACGGTGAGGCAGGCGAGCCGCGTGTCGAGGTCGCGCGGATCCTCGCCCTCGGCGGCCGCGATGTCGGCGATCGAGCGCAGCATCAGCGTGGTCGAGATCGGCAGCTCGAGGGCGAGCGCGGGCAACCCGAACGCGCCACCGGCCGCGCCCGAGGCCGCGGCCGCGATCCGATGGAACCGGTTGCGCGGCGATTCCGCGCGCCGCGTGCCGAGCGAGCGCACGGCGACATCCACCGCCTTCTCGAGCGCGCTGTGGGTGGCCTTGTGCACGGTGTCCTGCCAGCGCTGCGGCAGGAGCTGCATGCCCTTCTCCACCGGCGAGCCGACGGCCGCCGTGATCTTCGCGGCGAGCCCGGGGTTCTCGAGCACGTCCTTCGCGCGCTTGAGCTCGAGGATATGGTTGCGGGACAGAGTCACGGGAGATCCGGGAAGTCCAACGGCTACGTCTCGGCGCGATGGCAAACCGCTTCGAAGTTGTGGCCATCGGGCCCGATCACGAAGGCACCGTAGTAGTTCGCGTGGTATTGAGGCCGCAGCCCGGGTCGCCCATTGTCCTTGCCGCCGGCGGCAAGGGCCGCCGCGTAGAACCGGCGCACTTCTTCCCTGTCCCTGGCGGCGAACGCGATGTGGATCGGGCTCGGCGCGTTGCCGAAAGATCCGAACCACAGCTGTCCTTCGCCGGCGCGTCCGACCATGGCCCAGTCTTCGCCTTCCCGGGTGACGCTGATGCCGAGCGGAGCCAGCGCCTTCGAAAGGAATGCCCTGGCCTCGGCAAAGTTCGAGACATTGAATCCGATGTGATCGAACACCATCGCGACCTCCTCTTGCACCCGAGCTTACGCCAACGCGGCGCGCACGCGGCGCACCCTCACCACGGCCCTCTCCCAAGGGAGAGGGAGAAAATCCCTTGAATCATTCCCCGAGGTAGGCCTCGCGCACGCGCGGGTCGTCCAGCAACGTCCGCGCGGAGCCGGCGATGGTGACCAGCCCGCCGTCGAGCACGTAGCCGCGATGGCTCACCTCGAGGGCGAGGCGCGCGTTCTGCTCGACGAGGAGCAGCGTCACGCCCTCGGATGCGATCGAGCGGATCACCTCGAAGATGCGCTCGACCATGAGGGGCGCGAGGCCCATGCTCGGCTCGTCGAGGAGCAGCAGTTTCGGGCGGCTCATGAGCGCGCGCGCGATCGCGAGCATCTGCTGCTCGCCGCCGGAAAGCGTGCCCGCGGTTTGCCGGCGCCGTTCCTTCAGCCGCGGGAAGAGCGTGAACATGCGCTCGACGTCGGCCTTCACGCCCGCGCGGTCGTCGCGCGCGTAGGCGCCCATCGCGAGGTTCTCCTCGATGGTGAGCTGCGCGAACATGCCGCGGCCCTCGGGCACGAGCGCAAGCCCCCGGCGCGCGATCTGGTGCACGCGCAGGCCGTCGATCGCCTGGCCGTCGTAGACGATGCGGCCGGCGGCCGGCCGCACGAGGCCGGTGATGGCGCGCAGCGTCGTGGTCTTGCCCGCGCCGTTCGCGCCGATCAGGCACACGAGCTCGCCCGCCTCGACCGCGACGTCGATGCCCTTCACCGCGCGGATGCCGCCGTAGGCGACCTCGAGATGCTCGAGCGCGAGCAGGCTCACGGCGCCTGCGCCTCGTCGCGGTGTGCCTTGCCGAGGTAGGCCTCGATCACGCGCGGGTCGTTGCGCACTTCCTTCGGCGCGCCTTCGGCGATGCTGCGGCCGTAGTCGAGCACGAGCACGCGATCGCACAGGCCCATCACGAGCCGCACGTCGTGCTCGATGATGAGGAGCGTCACGCCGTCGCGGCGGATCGACTCGAGGAGCCGGCGCAGCTCCTGCTTCTCCGTGGCGTTCATGCCGGCGGCGGGCTCGTCGAGCGCGAGGAGCTTCGGGTCGGTGGCGAGCGCGCGCGCGATCTCGAGCCGGCGCTGGTCCCCGTAGGAAAGGTGCTTCGCGAGCTCGTTGGCCCGTTTCGCGATGCCGACGTAACGCAGCAGCTCGTGGGCGCGCTTGACGATCGCGGCCTCTTCCTCGCGCGTGCGGCGGTTGCGCAGGATGGCGCCCACGACCGTGGCATGCGTGCGCACGTGGCGCCCGATCATCACGTTCTCGAGCGCGGAGAGGTTCGCGAAGAGCCGGATGTTCTGGAACGTGCGCGCGATGCCGAGCGCGGCGATGCGGTCGGGCGTGGGATTGGCGAGCGGCCTGCCCTGGAAGCGGATGCTGCCTTCGTCCTGGTGGTAAAGGCCGGTGAGGACGTTGAAGAGCGTCGTCTTGCCCGCGCCGTTCGGGCCGATGAGGCCGTAGATCTCGCCCTGCGCGATCGAGAAGCGCACGTCCGAGAGCGCGACGAGGCCGCCGAAGCGCTTGGTGATCCCCTCGACCTCGAGGATCGCCGTGCGCCCGCTCACGGCGTCCGGCTCAGCCGCCATCGTGCGGGACCACCAGCTCGCGCTTGCGCACCGCCGAGGGCAGCAGCCCCGCCGGGCGGAACAGCATCATCACGATCATCGCGAGCCCGAAGAGCAGCATGCGGATCACCTCGGGATCGATGTACGCGCGGCCGAAGAGCCACATCTGCGCGGGCTTCACCCAGTAGCGCAGGAGCTCCGGCACGTAGGAGAGGAGCAGCGCGCCCAGCAGCACGCCCCAGATGTTGCCCATGCCGCCGAGCACGACCATCGACAGCACCATCACGCTCTCGGTGAGCACGAAGCTCTCCGGGCTGATGAAGCCCTGGATCGACGAGAACATGCCGCCCGCCACGCCGCCGAACGAGGCGCCCATCGCGAAGGCGAGGAGCTTCATGTTGCGCGTGTTGATGCCCATGGCGCGCGCGGCCACCTCGTCCTCGCGGATCGCCTCCCACGCGCGGCCGATCCGGGAATCCTGCAGGCGCAGGTTCACGACGATGACGACGATGAGCACGACGAGGAGGAAATAGTAGTACTTGATCGTGTCCGTGAAGACGACCGGGCCCACGTGCGAGTAGCGCCCGAAATCGATGCCGAGGACGTGGATCGGGTCGATCGTGGTGATGCCCTTCGGCCCGTTCGTGAGGTTGAAGGGATCGGAGAGGTTGTTGAGGAAGATGCGGATGATCTCGCCGAAGCCGAGGGTCACGATCGCGAGGTAGTCACCGCGCAGCTTCAGCGTGGGCGTGCCGAGCAGCACGCCGAACAGGCACGCGAGGCTCGCGCCGATCGGCAGGATCGCCCACCACGGCAGGTGGATGTTGAATTGCGGCGACGCGAGCAGCGCGTAGGTGTACGCGCCCACCGCGTAGAACGCGATGTAGCCGAGGTCGAGCAGCCCGGCGAATCCGACCACGATGTTCAGCCCGAGGGAGAGCAGGGCGTAGAGGATCGCGAAGTTCGTGATGCGCACCCACGCGGTGCCCGCCTGCGCGAGCACGAACGGCAGCGCGAGCAGCGACGCGGCGATCATCACGACGCCGACCCACTTGGCCGCCGGATGCGCGCGAAAGTTGGCTACTATCGACATGGGAGCCAAAGGGCTAGGAACGCAGATGAACGCAGATCAGAAGTGCCAGACAATCCGGGCGACTTCCAAATGCGGCCGCCCGAAGTTCAGAAGAAGGCAAAGCGATTGCCGGGTGGCACGAAGGTGATTGAGGCATTGCAGCCGATGGGCCGTTTCGAGCGCAGCGATTGCCTTGATCTCGACGATGATCCGTTTCTCGACGATCAAGTCCGGCACGTAGTCCCCGACGATTTTCCCATCGTAGTGGACGTGAGCAGCATGTTGCTGCTCGACGTGAAGTCCGCGCTTGCTGAGTTCCCAGCCAAGGGCGTTCTCGTAGACCTTTTCGAGAAATCCATAGCCCAGGGTGCTGCTCACTTGCTGTGCCGCGCCGATTATTCGCCGGGAAATCTCGTTCAGCAATGAACGCTGGCATCTCTAGGCCCGGTCGCCGACGCGCTCGCCGAGCAGGCCCGAGGGCCGGAAGACGAGCACGAGGATGAGCACGATGAACGCATACACGTCCTTGTAGTTGCTGCCGAAGAGGCTCGACTCGGGGCTGCGTGCGCAGACGTCCGCGAAGCCGGGCAGGAATTGACTGAGCGTGCACACGTTGGTCCAGTCGCCGACGTAGCCCGCGCCGAGCGACTCGATGAGCCCCATGAGGATTCCGCCGAGGACCGCGCCGGGCAGATTGCCGATGCCGCCGAGCACCGCGGCGGAGAAGGCCTTGAGTCCCAGCAGGAACCCCATCTGGTAGTGCGCGATGCCGTAGTAGGTTCCGACCATCACGCCGGCCACGGCGCCGAGCGCCGCGCCCACGACGAACGTGAAGGAGATCACGCGATCGATGTCCACGCCCATGAGGCCCGCGATGTGCGGGTTCTGCGAGGTCGCGCGCATCGCGACCCCGATGCGCGTGCGGTAGACGAGCAGCAGCAGGGCCGCCATCAGCGCGACGGAGGTCGCGATGATCGTCACCTGCACGTTCGAGATCGCCGCGCTCGAATCCTCCGTCCCGAGGTGGTAGAGCCTGAGCGGAATGATCTGCGGGAACGGGATGATGTTGCGGCTCCATACCAGCAGCGCGAGGTGCTGCAGCACGATCGACACGCCGATCGCGGTGATGAGCGGAGCGAGGCGCGGCGCGTTGCGCAGCGGCCGGTAGGCCACGCGCTCGACCACGTAGTTCACCGCCATGCACACCGGGATCGCGGCGAGCGTGCCGATGCCGACGACGATGAGCGGCGGCATGCCCGAGCCGGCGAGCGCGACGATCACCGAGAAGGCGACCATGCAGCCGATCATCACCACCTCGCCGTGCGCGAAGTTGATGAGCTGGATGATGCCGTAGACCATGGTGTAGCCGAGCGCGACCACGGCGTAGACGCAGCCGAGCGTAAGGCCGTTCACGATCTGCTGCAGCAGGATGTCCATCGGGCGGATTCTAAGGCGGCGAGGGCGATCTTGCAGCCAGTCCCGCGTCGTCGAGCCCGAGGCGGCCGCGGAACTCGAGGCGCAGCCACGCGTAGCTCACGAGCGCCTGCAGCGCGGTGCTCACGATGGACAGCCGGAACACGTCGGCGAGCTCGAACCCGGGGCGGGCCGCGATCCACAACGCGGACGCCGCGAACGTCACGAGCCGCAGCGCGCTGCTCGCGAACGTGGGCCACGTGTTCCCCATCGCCTGGAACATGGCGGAGCACGTGAAGATGATGCCCGCGGAGACGAAGTTCCACGAGATGTAGCGCAGGAACTCCGAGGCGACGGCGATCACGCCCGCGTCGGCCGTGAAGAATTGCGCGAGCGTCTCCGCCTTCCACTGGACGAGCGACAAGAGCACGACCATCAGCACCATGCCGTAGCCGAGGCACGTGCGGAACGTGGCGCGCACGCGCTCGAAGCGGCGCGCGCCGAAGTTCTGCCCGGCAATGGGCGCGGCGGCGAACGAGACGGCCATCGCCGGCAGGAAGAACATCTGGTTGATGCGCGCGCCGACGTTGTAGCCGGCCTGCGCCGCCGCGCCGAAGTCGCGGATCGTCCAGTACATCACCGCGGTCACCACGGCCATCATCGCGAACTCGCCGCCGGCGGGCAGGCCGATGTCGAGCATGCGCAGCCACGTGCGCGGGCGCGGACGCCATTGCGCGGGATGGAAGGCGACGTAGCGCTCGAGGCGCAGGAAGTAGATGGCGATCATCACGAAGCCCGCGAGCGTGGCGAGCGACGAGGCGAGGCCGGCGCCGGTCACGCCGTACGCGTGCCCCGTGCCCCATCCGGCGATGAGCACCGGGGCGAGCGCCACGTTCACGAGCACGCTCGCCGCCTGCGCCATGGTGGGCGCCTTCACCACGCCCGTGCCGCGCAGGCCCGAGGACATGACGACGATCGCGAACTGCAGCGCGAGGCCGGGAAGGTAGGCGTGCAGGAACGCTATGCCCGCCGCGGCGCTCGCCGCGTCGGCCGCGAACTCGCGCATGTAGGGACCGGCGATCGCGTAGCCGCCCGCGAGCGTGATGGCGATGCACGCCATGCCGAGCGCGACCGACTGGTTGAACACGTGGTTCGCCTCGCCGCGGTCCTTGCGGCCCACCGCGTGCGAGACCATCGCGACGGTGCCCACGCCGAGCGTCTGCGTGAGCGCGAAGACGGCGAACACGGCGTTGCCCGCGGCGCCCACGCCCGCCAGGGCGGCCGGCCCGAGCCGCGCGACGAAGTACAGGTCGACGAAGAAGTACAGGGTCTGCACCAGCATGCTGCCGGCGAGGGGCAGGGCCATCGCGGCGACGTGGCGTGGAATCGAGCCGTGGGTGAGGTCCTTCATGAGCGGCGGTGACGTGGCGACGCTCTACGTTAGCAGGCCGCGGCGCAATCCCCAAAAAAAACGGCACCTCGAGGGTGCCGTCGATTCGAGCGGGGCAAGCCCGCTGGACGTTGTTCTTCTTTCTTGTTCGCGTTGTTATTTTTTCGTTTCGGCGGGCTTGGCTTCTCCCTTTTGAGCCGCGTTGCCGGAGGCCGGTGCGGCCGCCGGGGCGCTCGCCGCGGCGGGTGCGGCGCCGGCCGAAGCTGCGTTGAATGGGGTGGTCTGGCCGTTCTTCACGATGGCGATCGGCACGACCTTGCCGTTCTCCATCTTGAAGATCGTCATCTCGGCGTCCTTGCGGTCGCCCTTCTCGTCGAACTCGACCTTGCCGGTCGCGCCCTGGAACGAGACCTTGAAGAGCTCCGGCGCGAACTTGGTCGGATCGACCGAATCGGCCTTCTTCATCGCCTCGAGCACCGCGTTGGTCGCGTCGTAGAAGTAGGGCGCGTACTGCTTGATCTCGCCGTACTTCTTCGTGAACGCCTCGACGAATTCCTTGCTCGCCGCCTCGCGCGGCAGCCCCGCCTGCGAGCACACCATGCCCTCGGCCGCCTGGCCGGCGAGCTTCGCCATCTGGTCGGTGCAGGCGCCGTCGCCGAACGAGAACACCGCCTTGATGCCGAGCTCGCGCGCCTGCTTGAGCATCGGGCCGCCGGTGGCGTCCATGCCGCCGTGGAAGATCACGTCGGGGCGCTTCGACTTGACGCGCGTGAGGATCGCGTTGAAGTCGGTTTCCTTGTCGGTCGTGTGCTCGCGCGCGACGATGCCGATCTTGTCGTTCTTGAGCGTCTTCTCGACCTCGTTCGCGAGCCCTTCGCCGTACGCGGTCTTGTCGTCGAGGATGGCGACCTTCTTCGCCTTGAGCTCGTGCGCGATGTACGAGGCGATCGCCGGGCCCTGCTGGTCGTCGCGGCCGACGGTGCGGAACACGGTCTTGAGCCCGCGCTCGGTGAGCGCCGGGTTCGTCGCCGAGCCGGAGAGCATCGGGATGCCGGCCTTCGCGTAGATCTCGGAAGCGGGAATCGACACGCCGGAGTTCAGGTGCCCGATCACCGCCGCGACCTTCGCGTCGACCAGCTTCTGCGCCACGGTGGTGCCGACCTTCGGATCGGCCTGATCGTCCTCGCTGTCCATCACGAACTTCACCGGCTTGCCGCCGATGGTCATCTTCTTATCGTTCGCCTGGTCGATGGCGAGGTGCACGCCGTTCTCGTCGTCCTTGCCGAGGTGCGCGATCGAGCCGGTGAGCGGGCCGGCGTGCGCGATGGTCACGGTGACGGCTTCGGGCCCTGCGGGCTTGGCGGGCGCGGCGCTCGACGTCTTCGCCGGCTCCTCTTTCTGTCCGCACGCGGCCACACCCAACGCGAGCATGACGGCGAGGCCCAGGCCATGGGATCTTCTCATCGATTTCTCCTCGGGAAGGGTGGGATGCAAGGGGCGCATGGCGCCAATACGGGGCGCATTATGGGGACGCCCCACGAAACGTGTCAATTTGCGAGGGCAATGAAAGCGCGCGCGAGGTCGTTTTGTTGCGCCGATGACTCACCTCGCGCTCCAAACGGAAAAGCCGGCACGCGGCCGGCTCTTCCGTGCGGATGCGGTCGCGTTACTTGAGCGACAGGATCCAGGTGACGAGCTTCTTGATGTCCGCGTCGGACACCTGCGAGTTGGGCGGCATCGGCACCTGGCCCCACACGCCCGCGCCGCCCGCCTTCACCTTCTGCTCGAGCTTGGCAGGGGCGCTCTTGTCGCCGCGGTACTTGTTGGCGACGTCCTTGTAGGCCGGGCCGACGATCTTCTTGTCGACCGAATGGCACGCGGTGCAGCCATCCTTCTGCGCGAGGGGCAGCATGTCCTCGGCGGCGAGCGTGGGCAGGGAGACGGCCGCGGCGAACCCCGCGGCGGCCAGGCATGGGAACAGCTTCTTCATGATGGGGGGCTCCTGTTCGGAAGAGGCGACTGGGCGAAACCGCGCATTGTGGGCAAATCGAGCTGCGTGCGCAAATGATCGGGCTCGCGGATCGGCGGCAAGCAGCTAACGCCTTCGCACACCCAGGCGTTGACATCCTCCGTGGCCGGCTTGCCGATCGGCTCCGGGAGCCGCTCGGTGCCCGAGGGCACGAGGAGCGTGAGGGTCGTGGGCAGGTATGCCGTATCGAGCAGCTCGCGCCACGGGCCGAAGCGCTCGCCGAGGCCGCGGACGATGATGGTGCGCGGCGGCGTGAGCGTCTCCTCGAGCGCGGCGAGCATCGTGCCGAAGCCCGAGGGATGGCGCTCGATCTGCGGCCAGAACACCGCGACCGTGTCGCGCGCGGCCTCGGCGTAGCGCATGTCGCCGGTCACGAACGCGAGCCGGTTCAGCGTCCACGCCGCCATGCCGTTTCCCGACGGCGTCGCATTGTCGGGCCCGGGCTTCGGGCGGTGGATCAGCTTCTCGTGCTCGTGCGCCGTGAAGAAGAAGCCGCCGTCGCGCTCGTCGTGGAAGCGCGTCATGAGCGCGTCGCCGAGCTCGCGCGCCCACGCCAGGTCCCCGTTGCGGAACTCCGCCTGCATCATCTCGAGCAGCGCCGCGAGCAGGAACGCATGGTCGTCGAGGTACGCGCCGAGATGCGCGCGTCCATCCTTCGCGGTGGCGAGGAGCTTCCCGTCGCGCCACATCGTCGCGCGCAGGAAGTCGAGCGCACGGCGCGCGGAAGCGAGCCACTCGGGCTGCCCGAGCGCGCGCGCCGCGCGCGCCATGCCGGCGATCATCAACGCGTTCCACGAGGTGAGGATCTTGTCGTCGAGGCCCGGGCGCACGCGCTTGTCCCGCGCCGCGCGCAGCTTGCGTCGCGCCGAGTCGAGGAGCATGTCCGCGGTCCCCGAGTCCACGCTCATGCTGCGGTCCATCGCGAACTCGGGATTCACGACGTGCAGGTGCCACGCGTGGCCCTCGAAGTTCGGCGCCCGGTCGAGCCCGTACGTGAACGCCGCGACCTCGTATTCCTCCTGCGTGAGGAGCGCGCGGATCTCGTCGACCTGCCACACGTAGTACTTGCCTTCCTCGCCCTCGGAATCGGCGTCGAGCGAGGAGTAGTAGCCGCCCGCGGGCGACTGCATCTCGCGCATCACCCAGCCGGCCGTCTCCGAGCACACGCGCGCGAAGAGCGGATCGCGCGTGATCGTCCACGCGTCGGCATAGAGGCGCAGCAGCCAGCCGTTGTCGTAGAGCATCTTCTCGAAGTGCGGGATCTCCCAGCGCGCGTCGACGCTGTAGCGCGCGAAGCCGCCGCCCACCTGGTCGTAGATGCCGCCACGCGCCATGCGCGCGAGCGTCGTGGTCGCCATGTCGAGCGCATGGCCGTCGTGCTGCGCGGCGTAGCGGCGCATGAGCAGCTCGATCGCATCGGGATGGGGAAACTTGGGCGCGCCGCCGAATCCGCCGTTCGTGGCGTCGTACTCGTCGGAGAGCTGGTGCGCGGCCGCGTCGAGCGGGGCGCGCGTCAGTTGCGCGTCCTCGCCGCCGTGCGGCTGCATGCGCTCGAGTGCGGCCACGAGCTCGCCGTTCTGCTCGCCGATCGCGGTGCGGTTCTCGTCGTAGAACTGGCGCACGCGCTGCAGCAGCTCGCCGAAGGCCGGCATCCCGTAGCGCGCGGTGTTCGGGAAATACGTGCCGCCGAAGAACGGCACCTGCTCGGGCGTGAGGAACATCGTGAGCGGCCAGCCGCCGCTCCTCTGGGTGAGCATCGCCTGGGCGACCTGGTAGATCTGGTCGATGTCGGGACGCTCCTCGCGATCGACCTTGATGTTCACGAAGCGCTCGTTCATCACGCGCGCGGTCGCCCGGTCCTCGAACGATTCGTGGGCCATCACGTGGCACCAGTGGCACGCCGAGTAGCCCACCGAGAGCAGGATCGGCTTGCCGGTGCGCTTCGCCTCGGCGAGCGCCTCCTCGCCCCACGGGTACCAATCGACCGGATTGTCCGCGTGCTGCCTCAGGTACGGGCTGGTCTCGTTCGCGAGGCGGTTGGGCATGGGCGGCTCAGTCGGAATCAAAGCGGGTAACGCAGATGAACGCAGATGAAGCGCAGATGAACGAAGAAGGAATTACGTGATAGCAGTTGCCGGGGGATGCGATATCCGCTTGGGACATGCGCGCTTTTTCCGCGTTCATCCGCGTTTGCCTTTTCTGCGTTCATCGGCGTTCCTGCGGTAATCCGCCAAGCGGCGGCAGATCAAGCGGGAGCGCGTTGCGGCAAGCGGCCGACGCCGAGGATGAGGGCGCAGCCGGCGAGGATGATCGCACATCCCGCGACCCGCCCGGCGGTGAGCGGCTCGCCGAGGAAGACGATGCCCCAGAGCATGCCGAAGATCGGCACGAGGAGCGTCGTCGTGATCGCCTTCACCGGCCCGATGTCCGCGATGAGCCTGTAGTACAGGATGAACGCGAAGGTGGTCGAGACGAGCGCGAGGCCGAGCGTGGCCGCCCAGGCGAGCGTCGGGATCGCAGCGAGGTCGCGGTCGAGCGGCGTGAACGGCAGCATCGCGGCCGCGGCCATGAGCTGCGTGCCGGCCGCGGTGCCCATCGGGCTCGGCTCGCGCAGCCGCACCTTCGTGTACACGATGGTGAAGCCGTAGAGGAACGTCGCGATCACCGGCAGGCACGCGGCGAGCAGCTCGCGGCGCGTGGCGGGCGTCGGCGTCCATCCCTCGAGCACGGCGGTGCCGGCGAGGCACAGCGCGATGCCGGCGAGCTTGCGCGGGGTGAGCGGATCGCGGATCCAGATCGCCGCGACGACCGAGGCGAAGAGCGGCGCGAGCGCATTCAGGATCGCCGCGGTCGATGCATCGATGACCGTGAGGGCCTGCGCGATCAGGAAGAACGGCGCCGCGAGCCCGATCGCGCCGACGAAGAGGTAATCCTTCCAGTGCCGTGCCCATCCCACGCGCACACCGGTGATGCTCGTGAAGATGAGGAGCGCGATGCCCGCGACGATCACGCGCAGCTCGATCAGCAGCACCGGCCCGAGCGCCGGCACCGCGAAGCGCATGAAGAGGTACGACGCGCCCCACATCGCGGCGAGCGCGACCAGCCGCGCGAGGTCGGCCGGCCTCACGCCGCCTGCCGCAGCGTCCCGCGCTCCAGCTCGAGAAGCCGCGCCTTGCGCTCGAGGCCGCCCGCGTAGCCCGTGAGGCCGCCGTGCGCGCCGACCACGCGGTGGCACGGCACGACGATCGCGAGCGGATTGCGCCCGGTCGCCGCACCGGCCGCGCGCGCGCAACCCGGCGCGTTCGCGGACTCGGCGAGCTGCGTGTACGTGAGCGTGCGTCCGGCGGGAATGCGTGCGATCGCATCCCACACGCGGCGCTGGAAAGGCGTGCCGCGCGCGGCCAGCGGAAGTTCGAACGCCGTGCGCTTGCCCGCGAAGTACGCGCGCAACTGCGCGGCGCATTCGACGAGGGCGGGATCGCGCGCGTCCTCGATCCAGTCGCGCCCGATGGCCGGTGCGTGGCGCGCGCCTTCGAAGAAGATCGCGACGAGCGCGCCGCGTTCGGCGGCGGCCGTCATGGGGCCGAGCGGGGTGGCGAAACGCAGGTAGCGCATCACGCTTTCCTTTCGAGGGACTTCCACAGGTGGATGACCGCGTACGCGCGCCACGGCCGCCAACGCTCGGCGTGCGCGAGCGTGCGCGCGGGGGTGAGGCCGCCGACCGCCTTGAGCACCGCGACGTCGGGATGGGGAAACGCATCCGGCCATGCGAGCGCGCGCATGGCGATGTATTGCGCGGTCCACGGGCCGATGCCGGGGAGCGATCGCAAGGCGGCGGTGGTGCGCTCCACGTCCGCGCCCGGGTGCAACGCGAGGCCCTGCTCGACCGCGCGGGCGAGCGCGACGATGGCACGCGCGCGGGCCGAGACGATGCCGAGGCGCGCGATGCGCGCGGACGCGAGCGATGCGATCTCGCCCGGCGCCGGAAAGAGCCGCGCCAATCCGTGCGGCGCATCGGCGAGCGGCATGCCGAACGCCTCGGCGAAGCGGCCCGCGAGCGTCGAGGCCGCGCGCACCGTCACCTGCTGGCCGAGGATCGCGCGCACCGCGATCTCGAATCCGTCGAACGCGCCGGGCAGGCGCAGGCCGGCGTTCGACGCGAGCGCCCCGAGCGCCGCCGCGACCTCGTCGGGCCGGCACGCGAGATCGAACAGTTGCTTGGTGCGCGCGAGCACCGCGGGCAACGCGGCCGCGAGGCTCGCGCTTGCCGTCACCCGCAGCGCATCGCGACGCGGCGAGCGCGCGACGGCGATCCAGCCCGTCGCCCAACCCGCGGCGCACGGCACACGCACGGTGCGCGCATAGCGCGCGCCTTCGAACGCCTCGACCCCCGCGATAGCACGGTGCGCGAGGAAATCGAGCATCGCCGGCCAGTCGTACGGCGGGCGGTAGGCGAGGTCGAACACCAGCTTCTCGCGCGCGGGTCCCGGGGCGGCCCTTCGCAGCGCGCCGGGCGGCATGCGATAGCGCGCGCGGAAGAGATGGTTGAAGCGGCGCAGGCTGGCGAAGCCGCTGGCGAGCGCGACCTCGACCACCGGGAGTGCCGTGTCGGTGAGCAGCCGCTTGGCGAGGAGCAGGCGTTGCGTCTGCGCGTACTCGACGGGCGAGACGCCGAACTCGTCGCGAAACACGCGGCGCAGGTGACGGTCGGTCACGCCGAGGCTCGCGGCGAGCTGCGGCAGCCGCGCCTCCGCGAGGCGCCCGTCGTCGATCAGCCCCGCGGCCGCCTGGGCGAGGCGCCGGTTCGCATCGACGCTCGCATGCCCCGGCGCGAGCTCGGGACGGCAGCGCAGGCACGGGCGGTACCCGCCCGCTTCGGCCGCGGCCGCGCTCGGGAAGAAGCGGCAGTGCTCGCGCAGCGGCGTGCGCGCGGGGCACACCGGGCGGCAATAGATGCGCGTGCTCGCCACGCCCACGAAGAAGCGCCCGTCGAAGCGCGTGTCGTGGGCGCGCAGCGCGCGCCAGCATTGTTCCGAATCGAGCCACATGCGGCCATTATTCACCCGCCGCGGCCGCGCCGCTCGCCGTTTTCGGACGTCGAAGGACGGCGAGCCCGAGGATCGCGAGCGCGGCCGCGGTGAGCAGCGGCAGCGCCACGAAGTTGAGGATGCGCCAGCCGGCGGTGTTCACGAGCACGCCCGAGGCGAACGACGAGACCGCGAGCACGCCGAAGATCGTCATCTCGTTCGCCCCCTGCGCCTTCGCCTTCTCGGCGGGCCGGTACGTCTCGGTGAGCAGCGTCGTGCCGCCGATGTACATGAAGTTCCAGCCCATGCCGAGGAGCACGAGCGCGACCCAGAAGTGCGCGACGAGCTGCCCCGACAACGCGACCGCCACGCACGCGAACATCGTGAGCGTGCCCGTGAACATCACGCGCAGCACGCCGAAGCGCCTGATGAGCGTGCCGGTGAAGAACGACGGGCCGTACATCGCGACCACGTGCGAGGCGATGACCGTGGCCGCGGCCGAGTAGGGGTGGCCGCAGAACCCCATCGCGAGCGGCGTGGCGGTCATGAGCAGGTTCATCACGCCGTAGCCGAGCGCGGCCACGCTCGCGGCCACGAGGAACACGGGTTGCGCCGCGATCACCCGCAGCGGCCGCGCCGGCTCGTGCACGGTGGTGTCGGAAGCCTGCGGAATGCGCAGGCGCGAGACGATCGCCATCGCGACGAGCGCGTAGAGGAAGAGCGACGCGTACGTCGCCGCGTAGAGCGGCTCGACGAGGTTGCGCGTGTGCTTGCTGATCTCGGGACCGACGATGCCGCCCACCAGCCCGCCCGCCATCACGTAGGAGATCGCCTTCGCCTTGAACTCGGGGCGCGCGACGTCGGCGGCCGCGAAGCGGTAGTACTGGCCCGACGCGTTGTACACGCCGAGGAGCAGCGTGCCCGTGCAAAGCAGCGGCAGGCTGTGCGCCAATATCGCGGTGGTCGCGCAGGCGGACCCGGCGAGGGCGAAAAGCCCGCCGGTGAGGAATCCGTTGCGGCGCCCGACGCGACGCATCCACATCGACGCCGGGAACGTCCCCAGCAGCGCCCCGATCACGTACGAGGTCGCGGGCACGGTCGCGAAGGCCTTGTTCGTCGCCAGCGCATAGCCGGCCAGGGCCGCGACCGAGATGAGCGTCACCGAGTTGGTGAGCAGCAGGGCCTGGCAGGAGGCGAGGAGGAGGACGTTGCTGCGTTGGCTTTCCATGTCGTTTTCCTGCGACAGAATCGTTCCCAGTGTGATGTAGGAGCGGGCCTACAGCCAAGGGGCGTCGGCACTGCCCATACTGGAATCCGCCTTCGAAGCCCGATCCATGCTCGACTACCGCACGGCCCCTGCCGCACCCGCCCGTCCCTTCGCCCCTGTCGCCGCGCACGGCCCGATGGCCGAGCGCATCCGCACGCACGACTGGTCGGCCACCGCGCTCGGCGCGCGCCGCGACTGGCCTGCCTCGCTGCGCGCCGCGATCGGAATGATGCTCGCTTCGCGCGAGCCCATGTGCCTGTGGTGGGGCCCGCAGCAGGTGAACCTGCACAACGACGCGTGCGCCGCGCTCCTCGGCTGCGGCGCCCTCACCGATCCGCTCGGCGCGCCGGCGGCCACGGCATGGGCCGCATGGTGGAGCGCGCTCGGGCCGCGCGCCCGCGCCGCGCAGCACGGCGAGAACCGCGGCAGCGGCGAGCCCGTGGCGCTGGTGATCGAGCGCGACGGCCGCGCGCAGGAAGCGCACTTCGAGCTCGGTTTCGCGCGCCTCGAGGGGCGTGGAGGCGGCGGCCTGGTGTGCACCTTCCACGATGTCACCGCGCGCGTCGTGTGGGATCGCCAGCTCGCGCTGCTGCGCGCGCTCGCGGGATGCGGCGGCGCGGCCACGCTCGAGGGCGCGTACGAGCACGCCGCGCAGGTGCTCGGCGGCGCGCCCACGGACATACCCTTCGCCGCGCTCTACACCGTGAATCGCGAGACGCGGCGCGCGCGCCTGGGCGGGCACGCCGGGCTCGCGCCGGGCCATCGCGCGCTGCCCCTCGAGTTCGGGCTCGACGACGCGCAAGCGCCGTGGCCCTTCGCCGAGGCGCTCCTGGAGACGCGGCGCGCGTGGATTGCCGTGGTGCTCGACGAGGCGCGCTTCGGCCCGCTTCCCGCGGGACGGCGCCGCCACCCGCCCGAGGAGGGCGCCGTGGTCGCGCTCACCCGCGACCCGCACGCGCGCGAGACGCCGGTCCTCGTGCTCGCGTTGAATCCGTTCCGCGCGGCGTGCGACGACGCGTCGCGCTTCGTGGAGCTGGTCGCGAGCCCCGTGGCCGCGGCCATCTCCGCGGCGCACGCGCGCCACGAGGAGCGCCGCCGGCTCGAGGCCGAGACGCTGCAGCAGGTGGCGCTCGACCTCGCCTCGGAGCTCGACCTGTCGCAGCTGGTGCAGAAGGTGACCGATGCGGGCACGAGTCTCACGGGCGCGAGCGTGGGCGCGTTCTTCTACAACGCGACCGACGAGAACGGGCAGGGCTACCGCCTGCAGGCGCTCTCCGGCGTGCCGCGCGACGCGATCGCGCGCCTGGCGATGCCGCGCGCCACGCCGCTCTTCATGCCGACGTGCCTGGGCGAAGGGCCGGTGCGCGTGGACGACGTCGCGCGCGATCCGCGCTACGGCAAGGTCGGCCCGCACCACGGCATGCCGGCCGGGCATCCGCCGGTACGCAGCTATCTGGCCGTGCCCGTGGTGAGCCGCACCGGCGAAGTGCTCGGCGGCCTCTTCTTCGGCCATTCGCGCCCGGGCGTGTTCGACGCCGAGGCCGAGCGCAGCGCGCTGGGCATCGCGGCGCAGGCGGCGGTCGCGATCGACAATGCGCGGCTCTTCGGCCAGGCGCGCAACGAGCTCGGGCAGCGCTCGCGCGTCGAGGACGAGCTGCGCGCGGCCGAGCGCGAGTCGAGCGGACTGCTCGCGGCATTGCCGGCCGCGGTCTACACGACCGACGCCGAGGGCCGCATCCGCCACTACAACGAGGCCGCCGTGAAGCTGTGGGGCCGCCGCCCCGATCCCGCGCGCGACCAGTGGTGCGGCTCCCATCGCGTCTTCGCGCCCGACGGCCGGCCCATGCCGCTCGAGACGTGTCCCATGGCCGACGTGCTGCATGGACGCGGCACCGAGGCGCGCGCGGAGGTGATCATCGAGCGGCCCGACGGCTCGCGACGCCACGTCCTCGCCCATCCGCGCGCGCTGCGCGACTCGCGCGGGCGCGTGGTCGGCGCGGTGAACATGCTCGTCGACATCACCGAGCGCAAGGCGGCGGAGGCGGAGCTCGCGGCGACCAAGGACCAGCTCGCGCTGCAGGTCGAGAGCGTCACGCGCTTGCACGAGCTCGCGATGGCCCTCGGCGGCATGACGGATTTGAGGCCCGCGCTCGAGGCGGTGCTCGCCACCGCGGTCGAGGGCCAAGGCGCGAGCTTCGGCCTGGTGTGGCTGCAGGACCCGCGCACCGGCGAGCTCGTCGTCGAGGCGCGTCACGGCTTCGGCGCGGCGACGCGCGATCTCTTCCAGCGCGTCGCGCCGGGACCCGGGGGCGGCGGCGCGGGCAACGCGTTCGCGCGCGGCACGCGCTGGGTGATCGAGGACGTCGAGACCGATGCGTCGTTCGAGCCGTTCCGCGCCGCGGCGCGGGCGGCTGGCATCCGCGCGCTGCACAGCACGCCGATCGTCACGCGCTCCGGTGCGCTCCTCGGGGTGCTGTCGGTGCACTACGAGAAGCGGCGGCGCCCGCACCAGCACGAGATGCAGCTCGCCGACGTTTGCGCCCGCCACGCGGCCGACGCGATCGAGGCGTTCCGCAACCAGGAGATGCTGCGCGAGAGCGAGCGCCTGTACCGCGCGATCGGCGAGTCGATCGACTACGGCATCTGGATCTGCGATCCCGAGGGCCGCAACGTCTACCAGAGCGAGTCGATGCTGCGGCTGGTCGGGCGCACCGCCGACCAGAACCGCGGGCTCGGCTGGCTCGACGTGATCCATCCCGACGATCGGGAAGGCTGCGCCGGCGCGTGGCGGGAAGCGGTGCGCACCGGCGCGCAGTTCGACCGCGAGCACCGCGTGCTCGGCACCGACGGGCGCTGGCATCCGATCCTGTCGCGCGGCGTGCCGGTGAGGAACGAGCGCGGCGAGATCACCGCGTGGGCCGGGATCGCGCTCGACATCGCGCGCCTGAAGCGCGTGGAGAACGAGCTGCGCGAGCTCGACCAGCGCAAGAACGAGTTCCTCGCCACGCTCGCGCACGAGCTGCGCAACCCGCTCGCGCCGCTGCGCAACGGGCTCGAGCTCATGCGCATCGCCGGCGCCGGGCCGCAGACCGCGCAGAAGGCGCGCGAGATGATGGAGCGCCAGCTCGCGCAGATGGTGCGCCTGGTCGACGACCTGCTCGACGTGAGCCGGGTGAGCCGCGGCAAGATCGAGCTGCGCCGCGCCGACATCGAGCTCGCCACGGTGCTGCGCAACGCGCTCGAGACGAGCCAGCCGCTGATGGCCGAGCGCGGGCACGAGCTCGTGGCCCGCATCCCTGGCGAGCCCGTCGTCGTGCACGGCGACCTCACGCGCTTGTCGCAAGTGTTCTGGAACCTGCTCAACAACGCCGCCAAGTACACCGAGCGCGGCGGGCGCATCGAGCTCGCCGTCGTTCCGGGCGAGGGCGAGGTGGCGGTCGCCGTGCGCGACAACGGCATCGGCATCCCGCCCGACATGCAGGCGCGCGTGTTCGACATCTTCACGCAGGTCGACCGCTCGCTCGAGAAGGCGCAGGGCGGCCTGGGCATCGGGCTGTCGATCGCCAAGCGCCTGGTCGAGATGCACGGCGGCAGCATCGCGGTGAAGAGCGGCGGCCACGGCCACGGCAGCGAGTTCACCGTGCGCCTGCCCGCGCGCATCGGGCGCGCGCGGCCCTCACCCGAGGAGGCCGTCGCGCGCGACGAAGCCCCGCCGCCGCAGCGCCGCGTGCTCATCGCCGACGACAATGCCGATTCCGCCGAAACGCTCGCGCTGATCCTGCAGGCGATGGGCAACGAGGTGCGCGTGGCGCACGACGGCGCCGAGGCGGTCGCGCTCGCCGCGCAGTTCCGCCCCGACACCATCCTGCTCGACATCGGCATGCCGAAGCTGAACGGCTACGATGCGTGCGCGCGCATCCGCGCCGAGCCGTGGGCCGCCGGCACGCACATCGTCGCGCTCACCGGGTGGGGGCAGCAGGAGGACAAGGAACGCTCGCACGCCGCGGGCTTCGACCGGCACCTCGTGAAGCCGGTGGAGCCCGCGATGCTCGAGAAGCTCCTGTGCGAGCTCCCGCCGCGCGCTGCCTGAAGCGGCCGCGCGGTTGCGTTATGCTGGGCGCCCTTTTCCCGCCCTGATTGCCTCGTCATGAACTACCGCAGGCTCGGCCGCTCCGGCCTCAAGGTGAGCGAGCTCTCGTTCGGCTCGTGGGTGACCTACGGCAACCAGCTCGACGCGGCGGCGGCGCGCGAATGCATGGCCGCGGCGTGGGACGCGGGCGTGAATTTCTTCGACAACGCGCAGGTCTACGCCTCCGGCCAGAGCGAGGAGATCATGGGCGCGGTCCTGAAGCAGCTCGCGCTGCCGCGCCTCAAGTACGTCGTGTCGACCAAGTTCTACTGGGGCATCAGCGACGGCCCGAACGAGCGCAACACGCTGAACCGCAAGTACCTGCTCGACGCGATCGACGGGTCGCTCCGGCGCCTGCAGCTCGATTACGTGGACCTCGTCTTCTGCCACCGTCCCGATCCCGACACGCCGATCGAGGAGACGGTGTGGGCGATGCACGACATGGTCGAGCGCGGCAAGGCGCTCTACTGGGGAACGTCGGAGTGGAGCGCGGGCGACGTCATGGCCGCGTGGCACATCGCGGAGCGCCATCATCTGCGCAAGCCCGTCATGGAGCAGCCCGAGTACAACCTGTTCCATCGCGAGCGCGTCGAGGTCGAGTACGCGCGGCTCTACGACGAGCTCGGCATCGGCCTCACGACGTGGAGCCCGCTCGCCTCGGGGCTGCTCACCGGCAAGTACCGCCACGGCGTTCCGCCCGGGAGCCGCGGCGCGATCCCGCGCATGAAGTTCCTCGTCGAGGACCTCACCGACAAGGCGAAGAACGAGGCGGTGGACGAGCTCGAGGCGGTCGCGACGGAGCTCGGCTGCAAGGTGGCGCAGCTCGCGATCGCCTGGTGCGCCGCGAACCCGCGCGTCTCGACCGTGATCACCGGCGCCTCGCGCGTCTCGCAGGTGCGCGAGAACATGGCCGCGGCCGACGTGATCCCGAAGCTCACGCCCGACGTGATGGCGCGCATCGATGCCATCGTCGATGGCCTGACCGAATAGCAATATTTGGGGACGGACCCCGAATTCCGCATGCCGACAATTGGGGTCTGTCCCGAATCATCGGGGAGTGATCAGTCGGTGACGGCGCCCTGGCTCGCGGTGCCGACGAGCTTCGCGTACTTGCCGAGCACGCCTCGCGTATAACGCGCAGCCGGTTGCTTCCACGCCTTGCGGCGGCGCTCGATCTCCTCGTCGGGCACGTTCAATTGCAGCAGCCGCTTGTGCGCGTCGATGGTGATCGAGTCACCTTCCTTCACGAGCGCGATCGTGCCGCCGACGTACGCCTCGGGCGCGACGTGGCCGACCACCATGCCCCAGGTGCCGCCCGAGAAGCGCCCGTCGGTGATGAGGCCGACCGATTCGCCGAGGCCCTTGCCGATGAGCGCGGAGGTGGGCGAGAGCATCTCGCGCATGCCGGGGCCGCCCTTCGGGCCCTCGTAGCGGAGCACGAGCACGTCGCCGGGCTTGATGCGGTCGGCGAGGATCGCGTCCATGCATTCGGGCTCGGACTCGAACACGCGCGCCGGCCCGGTGATGACGGGATTCTTGAGTCCGGTGATCTTCGCCACGCATCCCTCGGTCGCGAGGTTGCCCTTCAGGATCGCGAGATGGCCCTGCGCGTACATCGGGTCGTCCCATTGCCGGATGACGTCCTGGTCCTTGCGCGGCGCGTCGGGCACGTCCTTCAGCACCTCGGCCACCGTGCGCCCGGTGATGGTCATGCAGTCGCCGTGCAGCAGGCCGTGCGCGAGGAGCATCTTCATCACCTGCGGGATGCCGCCGGCGCGGTGCAAGTCGACCGCGACGTAGCGTCCCGAGGGCTTGAGGTCGCACAGCACCGGCACGCGCTGGCGGATGCGCTCGAAATCGTCGATGGTCCACGGCACGCCCGCCGCATGGGCGATCGCGAGCCAGTGCAGCACCGCGTTGGTCGAGCCGCCCGTGGCCATCACCACCGAGATCGCGTTCTCGAGGGACTTGCGCGTGACGATGTCGCGCGGCTTGAGGTCCCTCGCGATCGCCTGCACCAGCACCTCCATGCTCTTCGCGGCGCTCTCGCGCTTCTCCGCGTCCTCGGCGGCCATCGTCGAGGAATAGGGCAGTGACATGCCGATCGCCTCGATCGACGACGACATGGTGTTCGCCGTGTACATGCCGCCGCAGGCGCCGACGCCCGGCAGCGCGCAACGCTCGATGCAGTCGAAGTCCTCCTGCGACATCTTGCCCGCGCTGTACGCGCCCACCGCCTCGAACACGGAGACGATCTGCAGGTCCTGGCCCTTGTAGTGGCCGGGCTTGATGGTGCCGCCGTAGACGAAGATCGCGGGAATGTTCATGCGCGCGATGCCGATCATCGCGCCGGGCATGTTCTTGTCGCAGCCGCCGATGGCGAGGATGCCGTCCATCATCTGGCTCTGCACCGCGGTCTCGATCGCATCGGCGATCACCTCGCGCGAGACGAGCGAGTACTTCATGCCCTCGGTGCCCATCGAGATGCCGTCGGTCACCGTGATCGTCCCGAACATCTGCGGCATCGCGCCGGACCTGCGCGCGGCCGCATCGGCGGCGTCGGCGAGCGGCTGGATGCCGGCGTTGCACGGATTCATCGTCGAGTGGCCGTTGGCGATGCCGACGATGGGCTTCTCGAAGTCCTCGTCCTTGTAGCCGATCGCGCGCAGCATCGAGCGGTTCGGCGAGCGCGCGACGCCCTTGGTGACGGTGAAGGAGCGCAGTTTGGTGGTCATGGCGGTGGAAGCGGTGGGGAACCTCCCATTTTATCCGACGCGCCGTGCCGTCCGGAGCAGCGTGCGTGGCATGCGCGTTGCATCCCGAAGGACACGCGTTATCGCGGTCCCGGAGGTTCGATGTCGGACGCCCCGATCCAACGGTTGGCGATGTTCACCGGCGTGGCGTTCCTGGCGGTCGGCTTCGCCGGCTTCGTCCCGGCGCTCTTTCCCGGCGGGCTGCTGTTCGGTGTCTTCGCCGTGAACAGCCCGCACAACGTCGTGCACATCGCCACCGGCATCCTCGCTCTCGGCCTCGCGCTCGCGGGGCCGGCGCCCGCGCGCATGTTTTTCGGGCTGGCCGGCATCATTTACGCGTTGCTCGCGGTGGTCGGGTTCGTCGGCGAGCGCGACGGTCTCGCGCTCGGCATGGCGATCAACATGGCGGACGACATCGCGCACGTCGTCATCGCCGCGGCCGGCCTCTGGCTCGGCTTCTTCAGCCACACGCGCCTGCTGCCGCCCGGCCCGCGCCACGACCTGCGCGGCACCAGCTAGCCGATTGGGGGCAGACCCCGATCATCACGGGCCGACGATCGGAATCCGTTCCCAATCGGCCCGATCAGGGATCACTCGAGGTGGATGTGGCCTTCGCGCACGACGCGGCCCCACAGCTCGGTCTGCTCGCGCACGAACTGCGCGGCCTGCGCGGGACCGGAAGCGGGGATCTCGCCGCCCAGGCTCGCGACGCGCTCGCGCACCACCTGCGACTCGACCGCGTGCCGGATCGACTCGGCGATCTTCGCGACGACGGCCGGCGGCGTGCCCGCGGGCGCGAAGATCGCGTTCCACTCGTACACCTCGTAGCCGGGCAGGCCTTCCTCGGCGATCGTGGGCACGCCGGGCAGCGCCGCCGAGCGCTTCGCGGCGGTGACCCCGAGCGCGCGCAGCTTGCCCGACTTCACGAACGGCAGGCCCGAGGCCATGTTCGCGAAGTAGAGCGGCACCTGTCCGCCCATCACGTCGTTCAACGCCGGACCGCCGCCCTTGTACGGGATGTGCGTCATGTCGACGTGCGCCTGCTGCTTGAAGAGCTCGCCCGAAAGGTGTTGCGCGGAGCCGTTGCCCGACGAAGCGAACGCGATCCGGCCGGGCTCGGCCTTCGCCATCGCGATGAGCGACTTCACGTCCTTCGCGGGGAACGCAGGGTTCACCACGAGCACGTTGGGAAAGAGCGCGACCACCGCGACGGGCGTGAACGCCTTCGCCGGATCGTAGGGCAGCTTGCTGTACAGGCTCGGGTTCACCGCGAACGAAGAGGCGTCGAGCATCAGCGTGTAGCCGTCGGGCGCGCTCTTCGCGACGTCGGAGGCGGCGATCTGCCCGCTCGCACCGGCCTTGTTCTCGACGACGACCGGCTGGCCCAGCGTCTCGGACATCTTCGGCGCGATGAGGCGCGCCATGAGGTCGGCGCCGCCGCCGGGCGGATAGGTCACGACGAGCCGGATCGGATGCGTGGGAAACGTATCGGCATGCGAGGGAAGCGCGAGCACCGCGGCGAACGCGGCGAGCAGGGCGAGGATCGTCTTCATGGGCCGGTGCGTTGGCGTGGGGGCCTTAGAATAGCCGGGCCATGCCTTCGCCGGAAGCCTCCCGCGGTGTCGACGCGCACGCGCACGTGTTCTCCGCCACCGCGCCCGCGATCGCCGGTGCGCGCTATCGTCCGGAGTACGCGGCGACGCTCGATGCATGGCGCGCCCTCTGGCCCGCATCGGGCATCACCCATGGCGTGCTCACGCAGGTGAGCTTCTTCGGAGCCGACAACCGCGAGATGCTCGCCGCCATCGCGCGCGATCCCGCGCGCCTGCGTGGCGTCGCGATCGTCGAGCCGCATTGGGATCTCGCCACGCTGCGTGCGCTCGACGCGGGCGGCGTGCGGGCGGTGCGCCTGAACCTGAGCGGCAGCGCGGATTTCGAGGGTTACGCGAACCGCGAATGGCGCGCGCTCTTCGACCGGGCCGCCACGCTGGGCTGGCACGTCGAGGTGTTCGTCGACGCCGGCCGCTTGCCGGACATCGCGCCGGCCATGGCGTCGCACGCGTTGCCCGTCGTGTTCGACCACTTCGGCAATCCGGGGACGGGTGCGGAGTCGATGGCGCGCACGTTCGACGCGGTCGCGCAGCTCGCCGCGGCCAAGCCGGTCTGGTGCAAGCTCTCGGCGCCGTACCGGCTCGGCGGCGCGGATCCCGCAAGCCTCGCGCGACGATGGATCGCGATCGTCGGCGCCGGGCGCCTCGTGTGGGGCAGCGACTGGCCGTGGACGCGCCACGAGAGCGGCCGCGACCATGCGCGGCTGCGCGCGCAACTTCCGCGCTGGCTCGGGAACGAACGTACCCGCGCCGTGCTCTGGGATAATCCCGCACGGCTCTACCGCTTCGACTGAGGGAAACGCCTTGCTCGTCCATCCGCAATTCGATCCCATCGCGCTGCACCTCGGACCGCTCGCGATCCGCTGGTACGGCCTCATGTACGTCCTGGGGTTCATCGCGATCATCGTGCTCGGAAAGTGGCGGGTGCGGCACGGTCTGGGGCGCGGCCTCGAGGAGCGCGACGTCGACGACCTCCTCGTCTACGGCGTGTTCGGCGTGATCCTCGGCGGCCGGCTGGGCTACGTGCTCTTCTACAAGCCGCACTTCTTCTTCGAGCATCCCGACGAGATCCTGAAGATCTGGACCGGCGGCATGAGCTTCCACGGCGGCTTCCTCGGCGTGCTGATCGCGGTGGCCATCTTCTGCCACGTGCGCAAGCGGCGCTGGTTCGACGTGATGGACCTCGTCGCGCCGATCGCGCCGCTCGGTCTGGCGGCCGGACGCCTCGGCAACTTCATCAACGGCGAGCTGCCGGGACGTCCCACGACGATGCCGTGGGGCATGTGGTTCCCGCAGACCGACCCGCAGCCGCTCGCGCGCCATCCGTCGCAGCTCTACGAGTTCGGGCTCGAGGGCATCACGCTCTTCGTGATCCTGTGGATGTTCGCGCGCAAGCCGCGACCCGCGGGCGCGGTGTCGGGCGCGTTCCTGGTCGGCTACGGGTGCTTTCGCTTCCTCGTCGAGTTCACGCGCGCGCCCGACGATTTCCTCGGGCTGCTCGCGCTCGGGCTGTCGATGGGCCAGTGGCTGTCGCTGCCGATGATCCTCGCCGGCATCGCGATGATCGCGTGGGCCTATCGACGCGAGCGGCCGAAGGCCGCCTAGCGCCGTCGAACCATCCCACGCGGCGGCAAGCTAGCGCGGCAGCGGCACGCGCACGACGAGCGGGCGCGCCACGCCGTCGGGATCGCGGATCGTGCCTTCGCGCGTGTAGTGCGACAGCCCCGTCGCCGCGAGCAGGAAGAAGCCGTTCTCGGTCACCGCGCCCGTGGTCGGGAAATCGAGCGCGGAATGCTGCGCCGAGAGCAGCGTCTGCACGCGCGCCACGCGCGCGCCGCCGGGAGCGAGCGTGAGCACGATGACGCGTCCCGGCGTGGTCGTGTTCTGCACCGCGACGAGCGCGCCCTGCCACTGGTAGAGGCCGTCGATGCCGGCGAGGTTCTCGCGCGCGGGTGCGGCGAGCGGCTTCACGTCGCCGCGCACCAGGTCGACCACGGCGATGCCGCTCGCATGCGCGACATAGAGCGTGCGACCGTCGGCCGAAGCGGCGAGCCCCAAGGCGCCATGCAGGCGGCCGGGTGCGACCACCGTGCGCGGCGGCTCGTCGCGCGCGATCTCGTAGACCGCGCCCGTGGCCGCATCGCTCGCGTAGACGCGGCCGCCGAAGGCGACGGTGAGGCGCGCCAGGCGCTCGGCCTGCGCGATCTCGACGCGGCGGGCGATGTGGCGCGTATCGATCTCGAAGGCGAACACGGTGTTGCGCGGATGCGCGCTGCCCGCTTCGCTCACCGCGGTCGACGTGATCGCGTAGAGCAGGCGTCGCGGCGAATCGGCGGCGAGGCCGAGCACCGGGTCGAGGCTCAACGCCTCTCCGGCGAATTCGCGCGCCGCGCCCGAGGCGTCGAGCCGCGCGATCACGTGATGCTCGAGGCTGCCGACGAAGAAGTCGCGGGAGGGCGCGTCGTAGGCGATGCCCACGGGCAGCATGAGACGGTCGGGCAGCTCGAACGCGGTGGGCGCGAAGTCGAGGCGCGGCAGCTTCGCTTCCATGCGCGCGCGCACCGCCTGGAAGCGCGCGTCGCCCCACACACGGTCGAAGCCCGCGTCGCGCGCGGGCAGGAAGCCGTCGCCGAGCGCCTCGACCTTCTCGAGCGCGGCCACGCATCCATTCGCATCGCCCGCTTCGGCGTGCGCACGCGCGATGAAGAACCACGACGCGGGATCGTTCGGATGCTCGCGCAGCGATGCATCGAGCGCCGAGGCGGGCAGCCGCGGCACGAACGCCGGCTGCGCGCGCGCTGCGAGAGGAAGAAGGCAGAGGGAGAGGACCGCGGTCGCGACGATTCGCATGGCCGACATTATGCGGCCGCGGTGGGATGGCTTCGCGCGCTCAGGGTCGCGGCGGCGCCTCGCGACCCGCTTCGCGCCGGTCGCTTCCGCCGATGAGGTGCGGCGGCGTGAGCGGATCGAAGTCCGCCCACGCGCCGTTCTCCCAGCGTCCCTCGGTGCGCTCGATCTGTCGCGCCCCGCATTCCTCGAAGAGGCGGATGACTTCGTCCATCGGCGGCGTGCCGCGCTCCACGTTCACGGCGACCAGCGTCTCCGCGGGCCGCACGTCCTCGGGGCCGGGCTGCGCTTCCTGGTCGACGCCCTTGAGGGCGCCCACCATCGAGCCCGCATACGCGCCCGCCGCGGCACCGGCGACCACGCCCGCGGGACCGATCAACGGCGTCGTCGCCGCACCGGCCGCGGCACCGAGCACGCCACCGACGGCCGCGCCCGTGCCCGCGCCCTTGTGCGCTTGCTTCGCGCCGGGCGAGCGCTGCCGGTCGCCGCCGCCGGTGAGGTTCTGGTGCTCGCCCGCGGGGTTCACGTGGAAGGTGCACACGTCCTGCGGCTGCACGCCCGCCTGCGCGAGGCGCTCGACCGCCGCGTCCGCATCCGCGATGGCATCGAAACCGCCGGCGATGATCGTCGTCATGTTGCCTCCTCGGGAAATGATCAGAAGCGGAACTGCACGCCGGCCGATGCGAGATCGACGTCCTTGCGACCGCCGGCGAAGTCGAGGTTGTAGCGATCCCAGTCGGCGCGGATCAGCCAGTTGCGCGTGATCGCGAACGACGCGCCGACGCCGTACGTCGTGCCCCACCCGGTCTTGCGCCCGGTGTCGAAGAGGGTCTCGGGACTCGCGCTCACGTCGGTGTGGCCGTACACGCCGCCCACCTTGCCGAACACGTCGAAGCGATCGCCGATCGGCACGCCGGCCGTGAGGCTCACGTTCGCCGCCCACGCCTTGGTCTCGCCGCCCGAGGCCGCGATCTTGCCGAAGTCGGTGTAGCCGACCTCGAGGCCGAGGATGCGGCTGAAGTTGCCGCCGGCGTAGACCTTCCATGCGGAATCGCGATGGTCGCACTTGAACACGTCGACGTTCGCGCAGTCGGTGCGGAACTTCGACTCGCCGCCGCTCACGCCGAGGCTGCCCCAGAAATCGCCCTGCCAGGGCACGCGCTCCGGCTCGTTCTGCGCGAAGGCCTGCGTGGTGGCCGCGACGCCGAGCGCCGCGATCCCGAGCAACAGATGCTTCTTCATCGAATCTTCTCCTTGGTTGCGGGACGCAGCCGAGGCGGCGTCCCTGCCCCACTGACAGCCCTCGCCTGCGCCGGTTTCCGCAGGTGCGCCGCACGGCGGGCCCCGGCGCGACATTCGTTGCGTCGTGCAACGACGACCTTGCGCCATTGCGTCTACTGCCCGAGGAGCTCCGCGACCGGCTTCCAGTCCTCGTTGTGGTCGCATACCGTCTTCACGATCGCGAGCAGCGGGATGCCGAGGAGCAGGCCCCACAGCCCCCACAGCCAGCCGAAGAAGAGCAGTCCGATGAAGGACGCGGTCGTGTTCATGCGCGTCTGGCGGCTCGCGAACCACGTCGAGAACAGGAATCCGACGACGGTGGTGAGCGCGATCGTGGACAGCGCGACGAGCAGCGCGCGCGACCATTCGCCCGACTCGACGAGCGCGACCACCAGGCTCGCGAGCGCGATGATCGCCGCGCCGAAATACGGGATCGTGTGCACCACCGCGGCGATGAGACCCCACAGTCCCGCATACTCCAGCCCGAACCCGTAGAAGATGCCCCACGTGCCGAGACCGACGAGAACGTTCGCGACGACGATCACCATGAGGTAGCGGCGGATCTGGCGGTCGATCTCGTCGATCATCTGCACGGTGAACTTGCGCTGCGCGAGCTGATCGCCGGAGAGAACGACGAGCTTCTTCTTGAAGAGGTTGCCCGAGGCGAGCATGAAGAACACGAGGAAGAGCACGACGATCACCTGCATCGCCGCCCCGCCCGCGCTCTTCGAGCCCGACCACAGCAGCTGCCACACGGGGACCGGCTCGGGCGCCGGCATCGAGGGCGAGGCGCTCGGTGTCGGCGACGCGGTGCGCGCCGCGGACTCGATGTTCGCCGCGGCCTTCTTCACCTGCTTGATCGCGCCCGTCGGCTCCAGCGACACGCGCTGGATGTGGCGCGAGATCGTGCTCGCGACCGCGGGCAGGCGGTTCACGAGCGCCTGCAGGTCGCCGCTCCATGCCCACGTCGCGCCCACGCCCGCCGCGATGAGCGAGAAGACCACGAGCCCCGCGGCGAGCGTACGCGAGCGCACCAGCCCCGCGAGCGCGTCCACCGGCGGCGCGAGCGCGTACGCGATGAGCACGGCGACGAAAAGCGGGATGAAGAACGCCGCCGCCCACTTGAGCAGGAAGATGGCGGCGATCACCGCGAGCACGACCAGCGGGCGGTTGTCCCGCATGCGGATTTCCTCCGATCACGGGCTCGCGCGGCGACCCGTGTAGGTTATAATTACCGTCTTCCTTCGCGTGGGGTGGTAGCTCAGCTGGGAGAGCGTCGCGTTCGCAATGCGAAGGTCGAGGGTTCGATCCCCTTCCACTCCACCAATTCCCTTCGTTTCTCCGGGCCATTGACGGCCCTTGCGCCACGGCGCAGCGCCGTGTCGGCGCGGCATGGATGTTGCGCGTAGGAAGCGCGGTCGCGAATCGCGCGGCCGCTTCCTACTCATTCGCAACGGAGCCGACCATGACCAATCGCAATTCCGGGAACAGCACCCGCACCGGGGGGCACGAATCGCCGTCCGACCAGCGCCAGCCCGGCGAGCAGGAGCCGCGGAGGATGGGACAGCAGGACGAGCAGGGACAGCAACAGCAGCAGGGCCAGCGTTCCGGATCGCAGCAACAACAACAGGGCCAATCACGCGAGGGCCAGCGCCCGGGCCAGCAACAGCAGGAGAACGCGGGACAGCACGGCCGGCAGATGGGCTCGGGGCAGCAACCCGGCGAGCGCTCGTCGAGCAGCGGCATGGGCAGCCAGGGCGAAGGCTCGGGCGGTGCCTCGCGCCAGGCCGGCACGTCCAATCGGCCCGGGAGCCCCAACGAATCGGGCAGCATAGGGTCCACCCGAAGGGACGACTCGTCGAGCTCCGGCAAGCGTTGAAGTCGAAGCGGCCCGCGCGGGCCTCGCAACGCGAAGGGGCGCGTCGATCGCGCCCCTTTTCTTGCCGGAACATCTTGCACGAGGGAGGAAATTGCTACCCATGGCCTTGCGGATCGGTAAGTCGCGCGCGCGCCATCCCGCGCCGGTGGGCGGCCTGCGCTACGCGAGCGATCGCGAGCCGGGGCTGCGCCGCGAGCATGCGGCGAAGGGCTTCGCGTACCTCGACGCACGCGGAAGGCGCGTGAGCGATCGCGAGACGCTCGATCGCATCAAGCGCCTCGCGATCCCGCCCGCGTGGACCGACGTCTGGATCTGCGACGACGAGCGCGGCCACCTGCAGGCGACCGGACGCGACGCGCGCGGGCGCAAGCAGTATCGCTACCATTCGCGCTGGCGCGAGATGCGTGACGCCGACAAGTTCGACCACCTGCTCGAGTTCGCCGCGGCGCTGCCGAAGATCCGCGCGCGCACCCGCGAGGATCTCGCGCTGTCGGGACTGCCGCGCCGCAAGGTGCTCGCGGCGGTCGTGCAGCTGCTCGAGCGCACGTGCATCCGCGTCGGCAACGAGCGCTACGCCGAGGAGAACGACTCGTTCGGGCTCACGACGCTGCGCAACCGGCACGTGAAGGTGCACGGCGATCGCATCGAGTTCCAGTTCCGCGGCAAGAGCGGCAAGTTCCATCGCATCGGCATCGAGGCGCCGCGGCTCGCGCGCGTGGTGCGCCGTTGCCGCGAGCTGCCGGGACAGGACCTGTTCGAGTACGTCGACGACGCGGGCGAGGTGCAGCGCATCGGCTCGAGCGACGTGAACGAGTACCTGCGCGAGATATCGGGCCGCGACCTGTCGACCAAGGACTTCCGCACCTGGGCCGGCACGGTGTTCGTCGCGAACCACCTGCGCGCGCGCACCGAGGACGTGCGGCTCACCGACATGGCGGTCGCCGTGCGCGAGGCGGCGCAGTATCTCGGCAACACGCCCGCGGTGTGCCGCAAGAGCTACGTGCATCCGCGCGTGCTCGATCCGGCGACGTGGACCGACGCAGCGGTGCGCCGCGCGGTGCGCGCACCGCGCGGGCTGCGCGCCGACGAAGCGGCGGTGGTGGCGCTCCTGCGGCGGCGCGCGCGCATCACGACGGCGCGCCCCCCGCGCGCGGCCGCTGCGCGTCAGTCGAGCGGCCTGCGTCCCGCGAGATAGGCCTTCGCGTCGGCGACATCGCGCGCGTACTGCGCCCGCGCTTCGGCCTCGCACGCCTTGCGCGCGTCCTTCGCCTGCCCGCGGCATTCCTTGCGCGCCTCGGCGAGCGCATTGCGCGCTTCCTTCATCGCGGTCTCGTACTTGCGTTGCGGCGTGTCGGCCGGCTGGTACCAGCGATCGGGATCGCCGCGCTGGGCCTCGTAGCCGACGTGATCGAGCGCGTGTGCGGGGAGCGTCGCGGCGATCGCCAGGCCGATCGCGCATCGCAGCGCGCGGATGGATGTGTTCGTCATGCGGCCTCCTTTCGATTCATCACGGGCAAGCGAAAGGCCCTTCCGGTTCCCCGGCGACGCGTCGGCGCATTCCCACGCGCGGCGCCGGGAAACGGGGACAGCCGCGGGCGCATCCCGCTGGCATACCCGTGGCTCGCGGCGCGGCAGCATCCATTCACGAAACCCGCCTTCCCGGTCCGTTGGAACCAACCGCGCGGAAGGCGCTCGGAGAGGGGCCATGCAGGTCTTCATTGTCGCGCTGTTGCTGGGTTTCGCCCTCGTGGCCGCGAAGGCCGCGCGTGCGGCCGAGCCGGAGCAGAGGCCGCTCGAGCTGCGGCCGAAGCTCGCGCTCGAGGCGGGCGCGCATCATGGCGCATCGAACTCGATGTTCGAGCGCGGCGGCGCACCGGTGATCGACTTCTCGCCGGCGCGGACCGCGTTGCGCGAACGTCCGGCGTCCGGCTGCAGCGAGCACGCGCTTTGCTACGACAGCACCGAAGGGCACATCGTCTACCGTCCGGCCCGCGCGTTCATGCCGGACATACCGGGGCTCAAACGTGAAAACATCTCCGTCAAAAGACACATCATTTCCTTCCGCTACTCCTTCTGAATCGGGGCGTGTAGGAATCGTCCTACAAACTAATCCGAGGGGACCGACGGTTCCGCCCCCGGCCCACCGTGGTGTAATGAGCGCCTGGACCAACCAGCCAGGGAAACAGGCAATGATCCGGCTACTGATCGTGGACGACCACGACGTCGTGCGGATGGGATTGAAACAGGTCTTCTCCGGACGCGTCGACATGGAGGTCGCGGGCGAGGCCCGCACCGGCGAAGAGGCGATCGCACAAGTGCGGTCGAACCCGTTCGATGTGGCGCTCGTGGACCTGTCGCTCTCGGACATGTCCGGTGTCGACGTGCTCAACCGCGCGAAGGCGATCCGCCCCGAGATGGCGGTGCTCATCGTGAGCGGGTATCCCGAGGACCAGTACGCCATCAACCTGCTGAAGGCGGGCGCCTCGGGCTTCGTCGCGAAGGACGCGCCGAGCGAGAACCTGGTGTCCGCGGTGGTCGCCGCGGCGCAGGGCCGGCGCTACGTGAGCCCGCGCATCGCGGACAAGCTCGCGCAGGGACTCGCGGGACCGGCCGCCGACCAGCCGTCGCACACGCAGCTGTCCGAGCGCGAGTTCCAGATCTTCTGCAAGCTCGCCTCCGGGCAGAGCGTGTCCGAGATCGCCAAGGAGCTCTTCCTCAGCGTGAAGACGGTGAGCACCTACCGTTCGCGCATCCTCGAGAAGATGAACTTCAAGTCGAACGCGGACATCACCTACTATGCGGTGAAGAACCAGCTCATCGCATGACGAACTTCGATCCACGCGGTGCCGCAGGCGCCGACGAGACGCCGACGGGGGCCCACCTGCACGCGCCCACTCCCCAGGACCCGCTGCCCGAGCGTTCGCCGCGTGCGAGCGAGTACAACCCGGGCCTGCACGGCGACGAGCTCATGAACGCGCTCGTCGTGGAGGACTCGCCGCAGATCGCCGAGCGCCTCGTCGAGCTGGTCTCGGTGCCGAGCCGGGTGGAAGTGGTGGCCACCGCCGCGACCGAGGACGAGGCGCTGGCGGCGTGCGACCGCTACACGATCAGCCTCGCCATCGTCGACCTGCAGCTCGCGCAGGGCACGGGCTTCGGCGTGATCCGCCGCCTGCGCGCGGCCACCGGTTCGAACCCCGCGTGCATCGTGGTGCTCACGAACCACGCGGTGCCCGCGCTCAAGGTCGCCGCGTTCGAGGCGGGCGCGGATTACTTCCTCGACAAGAGCAAGGACTTCGCGACCATCCCGCGCCTCATCGGCGAGCTGCTCTCGAGCCGCGAGAACTAGACCTTCAGGGCGGCGGCCGTGTGAGCCGCTTCGCCCGAAGATCGAACAACCAGGCGCAGCCGGGGCCGCTTGCGCGGATGCGACCCCCCGGCGATGCCCTCATGGCAGCGGCACGAACACCTCGAGCCGCGTGCCCTTGCCGGGCAGGCTCTTCACCTCGAAACGGCCGTTCAGCGAGCGCGCGCGCTGGCTCATCCCCGCCAGGCCGTGCGACAGCCGCTTGGCCGCCGCGAGGTCGGCGATGCCGATACCGTCGTCCGAGATCGTCATGTGCAGGCCGTCGCGCGTGCGCTCGACGGTCACGTCGAGATGCTTCGCCCGCGAATGCCTCACGACGTTGGCGAGGCCCTCCTGCACGAGGCGGAAGCATGCGATCTCGAGGTCCGGTGGCAGGCGCTCGAGATCCTTCGCGATGTCCAGGTGCGGCTCGATGCCCGCCTTGCGGCTCGTCTCGTCGATGTACCAGTGCAACGCCGAGGCGAGCCCGAGGTGATCGAGCAGCGACGGGCGCAGGTTCTCGATGATGCGCCGCTTGAGGTCGATGCCCTGGTCGATGAGCGTGTTGAGCCGGCGCATGCGGTCGGCGTACTGCGCGTCCTCGCCGAGGCGCGCCTGCAGCCACGACAGGTCCATCTTCGCGGGCGTGAGGATGCCGCCCAGCTGGTCGTGCAGCTCGCGCGCGAGCGCCGCCTTCTCGCGCTCGGTGTCGCGCTGCAGGAATGCGGAGAGCGAGGACAGCTCCTCGGCCTGCGCGGCGAGCACGCGCAGCTCCTCGAACTCGAGGCGCGCCTGCGCCAGCAACTGGCGCGAGGTCGCGTCGACCGCGGGAAGGTCGCGCTCGAGGCGCGCGAGCTTTTCCTCGATGGCGCGCGCGAGCTCGCCGATGCGCCGGCCGACGGCGGGCGGCGTTCCGGCATCCGCCGGCAGCGAGGGCATCGGTTGGGAAGTCATCGAATGGCTTCGGAAAAAACAAAGACCACGGCGCCGCTCCAGCGCCGTGATCGAAGGTCACTGACTCCGGAAAGGCCATGGGATGTTAACCCATGGCGCTTTCCGCGACGAGGTCGTGCGCGTCAGTCCGGCACCACGCGGTTGCCGTCGATGCGCACGCGGTCGCCGACGCGCAGGCCATCGAGATGGTCCTGTGCGAAGGTCGACTCGCGGCCGTCGGCGAACCGCACGGTGACGCGATAGTAGTCGCCGCTGCCGCGCTTCTCGATCTCGTTGCCGGCGACGGCGCCGCCGATCGCCCCGGCCGCCGTCGCCGCGGTGTTGCCGCGGCCGCTGCCGAACTGGTGACCGAGCACGCCACCGGCGATGCCGCCGATGATCGCGCCCGCAGGGCCCGACCGCGACCCCCGCACCTCGTCGATGGCCACGACCCTCCCATGGTCGGCGTAGGCCACGTCCGCGGGCGGGTAGTACGCGCTACGCGAGGCGTAGGCCGGCTCGTTGTAATAGGCCGGCTCGTTCGCGCACGCGGCGACGAGTCCCGCGAGCGCCAGGGCGCCCAGGATGTGAGGCTTGAGCATCGTCGGCTCCTAGACGCCGCGCCTGAACACGCCCATGAGGAGCGAGACGACGAACGCCACGAGGAAGATGAAGAACAGGATCTTGGCGATCCCGGCCGCGCCGGCGGCGATGCCGCCGAAGCCGAGCACGGCGGCGATCAGAGCGACGATGAAGAACACTGCAGCCCAGTAAAGCATGTGTAGTCTCCTTGCTATTCGAGGTTGGTTGTCAATGGCGTTCCTTGTTCTTTTTAGAACGCCGCCGATACGCGCGCACTGCGAAGCCCACCGCAGCCGTGCCCACTTTCCAGAGCATCGGGCGGCTTGCCACTTTCGCGGCGTATCCCAGGACCATGCGCGCGGGGTTGGTCTCGATCCGTTGCAGGCGGCGCACGAGTGTCGCGCGCTGCAGCTGCGCCGAAAGGAGGACCAGCTCGCGGCGCCGGCGAAGGACTTCGGTCTCAGTCATCGCCGGCTCCCTGCAGGCCCTGACGCAGGGCCCTCTCGTCGCCTTTCAGGACCGCCACCGTCTCGTGGAAGATCGGGTGGCGCTTCTTCGAGCCGATCCAGAGGTACCCCACACCGCAGATCCCCGCCACGAGGAACACCGCCGCGCAGACGCCCAGGATGATCGGGCGATCCTGCTCGGAGGCGAACAACGCGAGGGCGAAGATCGCAAGCAGCAGACCGAACGTGACGAGGTAGAGCGCGGCGATGGCGACCACGATGAAGCGCATCGCCCACGCCTTCTCCTCGCCCAGCTCGATCGCGAGTAGCTCGAGGCGCGTTCGCACGGCGCGCAGCCCCGTCGACGCCAGGCCCTTGACGTCTCCGACTATGCTGGTCGCTTCGCGAATCACGCCTGCTCTCCTCAGCGACGAGCGATGAGGAAGCCGAGCAGCGCGCCGATCCCGGCGGCGATGCCCACGGCTCGCCACGGGTTCGTGCGCACGTACTCGTCGGTCGTCGTCATGGCCACCTTCGCCCCGTCCTGCATCGTCTGCTGCAGCTCGTTCAGCGTCTGGCGCGCGCTGTCGAGCTGTTGCTGGACCTTCACGCGCATGTCGTCCATGCGGCTCTGGCCTTCGTTCTGCACGGTCTTCAGCAGGTCCTGCGCATCCGACACGACGTTCTGGATGTCGCGGTTCACGGGATTGGACTGGGTGGTGCTGCGCATGGCGATCTCCTTTGTTGGACGGTTCCGGCCTCGGTCTGGTTGTGGGCGGGCATCGAGGGCGCGCGTTCCCACCCCGCCAGATTAGGAGGTGGCCCGATCGGCCTCTGTCGGATGCGCACGCGGCCTGCGCGAAGCACACTCCGATTCGGGCGTCGGACTCGTCCGACACCCGCATGTCGGCTCAAGCCGACATCCCTTTGCGAGCGTCACCGACGGCCGGCGAAGCTGCGTGCGGCTACGATCGGCTCAACTCCCGGACCGGAGGCCACCATGAACGAACTGCGCATCGGGGCGGCCGCGCTCGCGGCCGTTGCTACGCTCGCGCTCGCGGCTTGCGATCGCGACACCGCACAACGCGCGGACCAGGAAGGCGCGCGCATCGGGCGGCAGACGAGCCAGGCGCTCGACACCGCGAAGCAGAAGCTCTCGGAGGCCGGCCACCAGCTCGCGCAGGCCGGGCGCAAGACCGAGCAGACCGTGGACAACGCGGTGAACGACGCGTCGGCGAAGAGCAAGGGCGCGAGCGGCGCCGGCTCGCGCCTGGACGACGCGGCGATCACCGCCTCGATCGAGGCCGACTACCTCAAGGACCCGGACCTGAGCGTGCTCAAGATCGACGTGGACACGAACGACGGCGTGGTGACGTTGAACGGCCTGGCGGAGAACGAGGCGGCGCGCCAGCGCGCCGAGCGCATCGCCGACAACGTGAAGGGCGTGAAGTCGGTGCGCAACTTCCTCGTCGTCAAGAAGGCTTGACGCGCGCGCGCCGCTTGGTGCCCGCGCCCTTGCGCGCCGCGACCTTCGTTTTCGCGCGCGGCCCGGCGAGCTTGCCGCGGCCGCGCAGCCACGCCTCGAACTTCGCGGCCGGGAGCGGCGGGCACAGCAGGTAGCCCTGGCACGCGGGACAGCCTTCGCGCTCGAGGAAATCGAGCTGCGATTTCTTCTCCACGCCCTCGGCGACGACGTCGAGGCCGAGGCCGCGCGCCAGGCCGATCACCGCCGAGACGATCGCGGCGCCGCCGTGCTGGCGCGAGTTGCGCCCGGCCGCGACGCCCGAGGGCGGCGGCCGGATGTCGGCGACGAATCCCTTGTCGATCTTGAGCACGTCCACCGGCAGGTAGCGCAGGTGCGACAGGCTCGAGAACCCGGTGCCGAAGTCGTCGATCGCCACGCGCACCCCCAGCGCGCGCAGGCGCGAGAGCACCACGCTCGCCCCCTCGACGTCGCGCACCATGCTGGTCTCGGTGATCTCGAGCTGCAGCCAGCGCGGCTCGCAGCCGGTGCGCGCGAGGATCTCGTTCAGGTCGCCGATCGTCGCGGTGTCGCGCAGCTGCCCGGCCGAGAGGTTCACGCAGACGGTGAGATCGCCCAGCCCGCCGTCGCGCCACGCGCGCACCTGGGCACAGGCGGCGCCGAGCACCCACTGGCCGATCGCGTGCCCCAGCCCGCTCTCCTCGGCGAGCGGCACGAAGTCGTTCGGCAGCACGAGCCCGTGCTCGGGATCCTGCCAGCGCACCAGCGCCTCGACGCGGCGCACGCCGCCGTCGGCGATGTCGACGATGGGCTGGAAATGCATCTCGAGCTCGCCGCGCTTGAGCGCGCGGCGCAGCGCCGACTCGACCTGCAGCCGGCGCGCGCGTCGCGCCGCGAGCTCGGCGGAGAAGAGCCGCAGGCCGTTGCGGCCGAGCTCCTTCGCGTGGTACATGGCCGCGTCGGCGTTCTTGAGCAGCGTCTCCGCGTCCTCGCCGTCTTCCGGATGCAACGCGAGGCCGAGGCTTCCGCTCACGTGGATCTCGTGGCCCTCGACGTGGAAGGGGCGACGCACCTCGTCGAGGACCTTGCGGCCGACGACCTCCGGGCCCGTGTCCTCGGGGAAATCCTCGAGCACGACCACGAACTCGTCGCCGGACACGCGCGCGAGCACGTCGCTCTGGCGCAGCGCCCCGCGGATGCGTTGCGCGAGCTCCTTGAGCAGCGCATCGCCCGCGCGGTGGCCGAACGAGTCGTTCACGTCCTTGAAGTGGTCGAGGTCGAGGAACATGACGCCCACGCGCGTGCCGCTGCGCCGCGAGCGCACCAGCGCCGAGTCCAGGCGCGCGTTCAGCAGCACGCTGTTCGGAAGCCCCGTGAGCCCGTCGTGCGTGGCCATGTACTGCAACCGCTCCTCGGCCTGGATGCGCGAGGAGACGTCCTGCGCGAGCGACAGGATCGACACGAGCTGTCCCGCCTCGTCGCGCAGCGCCGAGTTGTGCCACTCGACCCAGATCACCGAGCCGTCCTTGCGGTAGCTGCGGCTGAGGATCGTCGCGTGGCGGTCCGATCCCTCGACGAGCGAGCGCACCATCGCCTGCGTCGCGGTGCGGTCGTCCTCGTACACCAGGCGCCACGAGCCGAGCGCCCGGCCGAGCGCCTCGGCCGCGTTCCAGCCGAAGATCGCCTCGGCCTGCCCGGACCAGCGCACCGTGCGCAGCTCCGGGTCCCACTCGATGACGGCGAGCGGCGTGTTGTCGAAGTGGGCCGAGAGGATCGTGTTCGCGCGGCGCAGCTCCTCCTCCACCGTCTTCTGCTCGTGGATGTCGCTCGTGGTGACGAAGTAGCCGAGGTAGCGGCCGTCGACGATGCGCGGGGTGAGCCGCACGGTCATCCAGCGCGAGTGGCCGTCGGCGAAGCGCACCAGGCGCTCGACCCCGAGCGACTCTCCCATCTTCACGCGCTCGAGATGCGGGTGGAACTGGCGGAAACCCTCGTCGCCGAGCACCTCGCGCACCGGGCGGCCGACGATGTCGCGGGCGCGCCGGCCGAGGTAGTCGAGGAACGCGTGGTTCACGTAGCGGTAGCGCATGTCCGCGTCGACGTAGCACATCGGCGTGGGCACCGAGTCGATCACCTGGCGCAGCTCGCGCTCCTTGTCCTCGATCTCGCGCTGCGCCATCTTCACGTCGTGGATGTCGGTGGAGACGGCGTAGTAGCCGCGCACGATGCCGCGCTCGTCGCGCCGCGGCGTGAGGCGCACTCGGAACCAGCGCTCCTCGCCCGAGGGATTGCGCACCAGCCGCTCGTACGTCGACTCCTGCCCCAATGACACGCGCGTGAGGTGCGGCGCGAGCTCGGCGAGCAGCTCGGACGAATAGATCTGGTGCGGGAACCGGCCGAGCACGGCCTCGCGGGCCATGCCGCGCGCGGCGAGGAAGTGGTTGTTCACGAAGGTGCAGCCGCGCTCGAGGTCCACGTAGGCGATCGCCTCGGGGATGTTCTCCGCGAAGAAGCGCAGCTCCTCCTCGCGCGCGGCGAGCTGCGCCTGTGCCTGCTTGAGCTCGTGCACGTCGTGCGCGACGATGTACATGCCGACCACGCCGCCCGCGGCATCGAAGTGCGGCACCGCCTTCACGTGGAACCAGTGCGGCTCGCCCTCGGGCATCGGCATCAGCCGCTCGTAGGTGCCGACCTCCCCGCGGTCGAGGACGCGTTGCGTGCGCTCGGCGATCCACGCGGCCGCCTCGGGGCCGAGCAGCTCCGTGGTCGTGCGTCCGAGGATCTTCCTGGGATTGAGCCCGCGCTGCTCGGCGTACAGGCGGTTCGCGAAGAGCACGCGCCGCTCGCGATCGAGGTACGCGACCGCGTCCGGGATGTTGTCGGCGAACAGGCGCAGCTGCTCCTCGCGCTCGCGCAGCCGCTCCTCGCCGAGCTTGAGGTCGTGGATGTCGCTGCCGACGATGTAGACGCCGTTGAAGCGTCCCTCGCCGTCGATGATCGGCGCGAGGCGGAAGAGGTGCCAGCGCGGCTCGCCGCCGGCCGGGCCGAAGCGCCGCTCGTAGAAGCAGCTCTCGCCGGCGTGCAGCCGCTCGACGTACGGGTCGAAGTAGAGCGCCGCCTCTTCGGGCCCGAGCACCTCCGCGATGCTGCGCCCGACGAGCGTCTCGAGGGTCACGCCACGCGTGCGCAGGTACACCTTGTTCGCGAACACGTAGCGCAGGTCGCCGTCGGCCACGGCGATCGGCCCGGGGATGTTCTCGGCGAAGGCGCGCAGCTGCGCTTCCTGGCGCTCGAGCGCGTCGCGCATGCGATGGTCCTGGTCCACGTCGAGCATGAGCGTGTACAGGCCCTGCACCGCGCCCTGGTCGTCGATGTCGGGCACCAGGTGCACGCGCACCCAGCGCTCGGAGCCGTCCATCGCGGTGGCGAGCCGCTCGTACACGCGCTTCTCGCCGCGCAGCGCGGCGCGCAGCTCCGGCATCACCATGTCGCGCGTGGCCTGGTCGAACACCTCCTCGATCGAGCGGCCGAGCGCGTCCTCGGGCGAGGCGATGTGCCAGTCGACCCCCGGCCGGTTCATGAACACGATGCGCAGGTCGCGATCGAGGTAGGAGAGCGGCACGCCCACGTTGTCGATCACCAGGCGCAGGCGCTTGCGCTCGTCGTCGAGCGCCGTGCGCAGGCGGTGGTCGGCCTCGATGTCGCTGATCACGATGAGGATGCCGCGCACCTCGCCGCTGTCGTCGCGATCGGGGATCACGTGGCCGCGGATGCGCCGGGGCCCGAGGCCCGGCCACGCGGCCTCGCGCTCGTACACCACCGCCTCGCCCGCGAATCCGCGCTCGGCGAAGGGCCAGGTGCGCGCGAGCACCTCGGGCGGGATGAGATGCTGGATGCGCTCGCCGATCATCTGCTCGACGCTGGTCCCCGAGAACTGCGCGCTCGGGCGATTGGCGAAGCGCACGCGATGGTCGCGCCCGACGTAGGTGATCGGGAAGCCGACCGCATCCATGATGAGCGAGAGCTGGCGCTCGCGCTCGGCGAGGGTGCCCTCGGCGTCCATGAGCGGCTGCACGTCGACGAGGACGATGAGCGCCCCGACGACCGCGCCGCCGTCGGCCGCGAGCGGCTGGTAGAGCGCGCGCATCCAGCGCCCGGCGTTCGGGCCCTCGATGGTCTGCCGGTTGTAGACGACGGTCTCGCCGGCGAGCGCGCGCATGAGCGTCTCCCGGCGCGAGTCGAACGGCGCCCGCTCGAACACCTCGTCGGGCGTGCGGCCCTCGAACTCCTCGCGCGCGCGGCCCGTGAACGCCGCGTACGGCGCGTTCACGTAGCGGTAGCGCAGCGCAGGGTCGAGCACGCATACCGGCAGGCCGAGCAGATCCATGCCGGGACGCAGCGCCTCGATGCGCGTCTCGAGGCCGGACGGCTCGACGGGGGCGGACGCGCTCATGGGCGCATTGTGGGGCGCGGGGCGGTAAACTGCCAGTCCGCCCGTCCGCGGCCGCGCGCCGTTCGGGCCCCGCACCGGGAACGCCATGAACCTCCACCGTCTTCTCCAAGCCCGGGCCGCCGAGGGACGTCCGGTTCGCGCCGTGCTGATCGGCGCGGGCAAGTTCGGCTCCATGTACCTGTCGCAAGCGCGGCGCACTCCCGGCATCCACATCCTCGCCGTGGCCGACCTCGCGCCCGACCGTGCGCGCGCTTCGCTCGCCCGCGTCGGCTGGAGCGCCGAGCGCTGCGCCGCGCGCACGCTCGACGAGGCGGCCAGGGGCGGCGCCACCTGCGTGACCGACGATGCGATGGCCGCCATCGCCCATGGCGCGACCGACGTCGTGATCGACGCGACGGGCCACCCGGCCGCGGGCATCGCGCACGCGCTCGCCTGCTGCACGCACGGCAAGCACGTCGTCATGGTGAACGTCGAGGCCGACGCGCTCGCCGGGCCGCTGCTCGCCAGGCGCGCGCAGGCCGCCGGCATCGTCTATTCGCTCGCTTACGGCGACCAGCCCGCGCTCATCTGCGAGCTCGTCGACTGGGCGCGCGCGGCAGGCTTCCCGGTCGTCGCGGGCGGCAAGGGCACCAAGTACCTGCCGAGCTACCACGCCTCGACGCCGAAGACCGTGTGGGGGCACTACGGCTTCACCGAGGAGATGGTGGCGAAGGGCGACTTCAACGCGCAGATGTTCAACTCGTTCCTCGACGGCACGAAGAGCGGCATCGAGATGGCCGCGGTCGCGAACGCGACGGGCCTCACGCCGGCGCCCGAAGGGCTCGCGTTCCCGCCGTGCGGCGTGGACGACCTCGCGCGCGTGCTCAGGCCGCGAAGCGCCGGCGGCGCGTTGCACCACGCGGGGCAGGTCGAGGTGATCTCGAGCCTCGAGCGCGACGGCCGCCCGGTGTTCCGCGACCTGCGCTGGGGCGTGTACGTGACGTTCGCCGCCGAGAGCGAGTACGTGCGCCGCTGCTTCCACGAGTACGGCATCGTGACCGATCCCTCGGGCGAGTACGCGTCGATGTACAAGCCGAGCCACCTGATCGGGCTCGAGCTCGGCATCTCGGTGGCGAGCGCGGCCCTGCGCCGCGAGGCGACGGGCGCGGCCACGGGCTGGCGCGGCGACTGCGTGGCGACGGCGAAGCGCCTGCTCAAGGCCGGCGAGGTGCTCGACGGCGAGGGCGGCTACACCGTCTGGGGCAAGCTCATGACCGCGGCCGATTCCGCGTCGAAGCGCGCCCTGCCGATCGGCCTCGCGCACCACGTGAAGCTCAAGCGCGACATCCCGGAGGGCCGCACCGTGGGCTGGGACGACGTCGACTTCGACGCGAACGCCGAAGCGGTGAAGGTGCGGCGCGAGATGGAGCGCGAGTTCGGCGCCGCGCACGCGAAGGACCTGCAGCCTGCCGAGTGATGCCAGCAAGAGGCTTTGAAACCACAGATGAACGCAGATGAACACAGATGATCTTCAACATGTTGATCGTCGTGCTCACTCGTGCGGTTCCTCCCCAACGACTGTTTCCCGACTTCATGAAGCTCAAAATCCACGCCACCCATCTGTGTTCATCTGTGTTCATCTGTGGTTCCTTGGCCTTTAGCCTGCCCGCGGCAGCCGCAGTCACGGCGAAGGACGTGTGGGTGAGGGGAACGGTGCCCGCACAGAAGACGACCGGCGCGTTCGCCACGCTGACGAGCACCGAGGACGCGAAGCTCGTGGCGGTGAAATCCCCGGCCGCGAGGATCGTCGAGATCCACACCATGACCTCGAGCGGCGGCGTGATGCACATGCACGCGGTCGACGCGGTGCCGCTGCCCGCGGGCAAGCCCGTGCAGCTCCAGGGCGATTACCACGTCATGCTCGTCGACCTCGTGAAGCCGCTGAAGGCCGGCGACAAGGTGCCGCTGTCGTTCGTCACCGAGGACCGCAGGGGCAGGCGCGCCACCCTCGAGGTGAGCGCCGACGTGAGGCCGCTCGGGCAATGAAGCTGCGCACGCGGCTGGTGCAGAAGGGTCGCAAGCCGGCCTCGCGGCCCTCGACCGTCAACCTCCCGGTCATCCGCGCTTCCACCGTCACCTTCGCTTCGCTCGAGGAGATGGCGGCCGTGCAGAAGCGCTTCGAGGCGGGCGAGCCGGCGCCGACCTACGGCATCGTGAACATGCCGCTGCGCAACGCGTTCGAGGAGCTGATGGTCGAGATCGAGGGCGGGCACCGCGCGGTGACGGTGCCTTCGGGGCTCGCGGCGGTGACCGTCGCGATCATGGCGTGCGTGGGCGCGGGCGACCACGTCCTCGTCACCGACAGCGTGTACGGGCCGACGCGCCGCTTCTGCGACCGCACGCTCGCGCGCTACGGCGTCGAGACGACGTACTACGACCCGTGCATCGGCGCGGACATCGCCGGGCTCATGCGGCCCAACACGCGCGTCGTCTATCTGGAGAGCCCGGGATCGCTCACGTTCGAGGTGCAGGACTTTCCCGCGATCGCGCGCGTGGCCCACGAGCGCGGCGCCGCCGTCATCCACGACAACACGTGGGCGACCGGCGTCTTCTTCCGTTCGTTCGACCATGGCGCCGACCTCGTCGTGCAGGCGGCGACCAAGTATCCCGGCGGGCACTCGGACCTGCTCATCGGCGCGGTCGTCGCCAACGAGGCGTGGTGGCCTCGGTTGCGCGACACGTCGCGCGATCTCGGCCTCACGGCGAGCCCGGACGACATCTATCTCGCGGTCCGCGGGCTGCGCACGCTCGACGTGCGGCTGCGGCAACACGAGCGCAACGCGCTGCAGGTCGCGCAGTGGCTGCAGGCGCAGCACTCGGTGAAGCGCGTGCTGCATCCGGCGCTGCCCGACGATCCGGGACACGTGCTCTGGGCGCGCGACTTCACCGGCTCCTCGGGCCTGTTCGGCGTGGAGCTCGCGCCGTGCACGCACGCGCAACTTGCCGCGCTCATCGACGGCCTCGATTGCTTCGCGCTCGGATACAGCTGGGGCGGGTACGAGAGCCTCGTCGTGCCGGCGAACCTGCGCGGCGCGCGCAGCGTGCGTCCGTGGACCGGCGGCCCGCTGATTCGCCTGCACATCGGGCTCGAGGAGCCGAGCGACCTCATCGCCGACCTCGAGCGCGGCTTCGGGCGCATGAAGGCGGCGTGAAGCCGGATGCCCTCGCCGCGGCGCTCGCGCGCGCGGTCTGCGATGCGACCGGCGAGCTCTTCGAAGCGAAGAAGGTCGAGGCGGTGGGCGGCGGATGCATCCATACCGCGCTCCGTCTCGAGGGCGAGACCGCGCGAGGAATGCGCCGCTACTTCGCGAAGGTGAACGACGCCCTGAAGGCGCCGATGTTCGAGGCGGAGGCCGATGGGCTCGCGGCGCTCGGGGATGCCGGCGCGATTCGCGTGCCCGCGGTGGTCGCGCGCGGCGACGACGGCGAGAGCGCATGGCTCGTGCTCGAATGGCTCGAGCTCGCCCCGCTCGATGCCGCGAGCGGCGCGCGCCTCGGCAGCGCGCTCGCCGTGCAGCATGGGACCGCCCGGGAAAAGTTCGGCTGGCCGCGCGACAACTTCATCGGCGCCTCGCCGCAGCTGAACGGCTGGAGCGACGACTGGCTCGACTTCTGGAGGCACAGGCGGCTGCACGCGCAGTTGCGGCTCGCGGCGCACAACCGGCTGCCCTCGCGCATGATCGATCGCGGCGAGCGCCTCGCCGCCGACTGCGAGGCGTTCTTCCGCAGCCACGCGGCGGCGAAGTCGTTGCTGCACGGCGACCTCTGGTCGGGCAACGCGTCGTCCCTCGGCGACGGCACGCCCGTGGTCTTCGATCCGGCGGTGTACGTGGGCGACCGCGAGGCGGACGTCGCGATGACCGAGCTCTTCGGCGGCTTCCCCGAGGACTTCCACGCCGCCTACCGCGCCGTGTTGCCCCTCGACGACGGCTACCCCGTGCGCCGCGACTTCTACAACCTCTATCATGTGCTCAACCACGCGAACCTTTTCGCGGGGGGCTATGTCCGACAGGCCGACCAGGCGATCGAGCGCCTGCTCGCGGAGATCCGTTGACGGAGGGGCCGTTGCCCGGTCGAGTCGAGGAGCGATGCCGCGATGAACGATAGCGACGCCGGCCCGGGCGCTGGCCGGCGCGTCCTCGTGGTCGACGACAACGAGGACGCGGCCGACAGCCTCGGCATGCTGCTCGTCGCGCGCGGCGACAGCGTGCGCATCGCGTACGACGGCGAGGAGGCGGTCGCGGCCGAGGAGGACTTCCGGCCGCACATCGTGCTCCTCGACATCGGCCTTCCGAAGGTCTCCGGCTACGACGTCGCGCGTCGCATCCGCGCCGTGCGCGGCACGCGCGTGCTCATCGTCGCGATCACCGGCTGGGGCCAGGAAGAGGATCGCCAGCGGGCGCGCGAGGCGGGCTTCGACCACCACTTCACCAAGCCGGTCGATTTCGACCTGCTCGTCGCGCTCATGGATCGCGCGGCGCCGGCCGTTGCGCCGGCGGCGTGAGAGCCGGACCGCGACCGCTCGACCGGATCATCGGGCATCCGCAAGCCGCGTGATGAGCGCCCCTGCGTGGATCGGCAACCCGGGGCGGCAGGTCTTGGGCGCGGGCGTCGCCGCGTTGGGCATGGTCGGACTGGCGTGGCGGGACTTCGTCCTGGGACAGCCGGTGGCCAGGGATCTTCCCGCGCGAACGGCATTGGCTTGCGCGGCCGCGGCGTTCACGATCGCCGCCGGTGTCGCCCTGCAGTGGCGCCGTAGCGCCGCGCCGGCTGCCGCCGCGCTCTTCGCCTACTACGCGCTCGTCGTCGTCATCCTGATGAATGGTCCGGTCATCATCGCCCACTACTCCGAGTACGTGAGCTACAGTGGCGCGGCGGAAGAGGTGGCGATCGCCACGGCGGCGCTGATCGTGTACGCAACGACGGCGCGCACCGATGCGGCCCGCACAGCGGGCATCGCGCGCCAGGCGCAGGGCGCGTTCGCCGTTTGCGTGGTGCTCTTCGGCGGCGCGCACTTCGTCTACATGAATCTCACCGCGCCGCTGGTGCCGCGGTGGCTGCCGTTCGGGCAGCCGTTCTGGGCTTACGCGACCGGGGTAGCGCAGATCGCCGCGGGGCTCGCCATCCTCACGGGCATTCGCGCGGCGCTCGCCGCAGCGTTGCTGACGATCATGTACGCGTCGTTCACGCCGCTCATCCACTTGCCGATGCTCCTCGCGCATCCTTCCGACCGCATGGTCTGGACCGAGAACGCCATCAACCTGGCTCTGACCGGCGCCGCGTGGGTCGTGGCGCAATCGCTTGCGACGGGTGCACGGCGATCCTCGGCGGCGCGTGCATGCCGAGTGCGTGATGATCCGAGTTAGAGCCTTGCGGCGGTGCACTTCGCGTCGTGGCCTTGGGCGAGCGTTTCCCGAAGCACCGATATCCGTGGATACTTCGGCTGGAAGCCAGCCCGTTCAGGAGGTGAATCTTGGCGACCAAGACCGCAGTTGCGAGAACAGCCATCATCCTGGCCCCCGGCCAAGGGCGCGCCTATCCGATGGGCCGGATCTCGGCGGTGTTCAAGGCGGACGAAGCGGAAACCGATTCGAGGTACTCGGTATCCGAATGGTGGCTCGACCCCGAGACGCAGGGGCCGGGCGCGCACTCTCACCCCGAAGACGATCTCTTCTACGTCATCGAAGGCGTCGTGACGATTCGCGTCGGCGACGAATGGCACGATGCCCCGAAGGGTTCGTTCGTGCTCGTCCCCGGCGGGATCACGCACGATTTCGAGAACCGGGGAAGCGTTCGTGCCGGTTTCCTCAACTTCTCGGCTCCGGGCCCGTTCGAGCCGGAGATGCCGGGCATCGCCGAGTGGTTCAGGGCCAACCGGCCGAACGGTGAGTGAATCCGCTGTCGACGGCGTTGCTCGCGCTCGTTCCTGCCATGGCTTTGTTGGCGGCTGCCGGCGTGCTGCTCTCGCGGGTGAGGACGGGCCCGGTCGCCCTGCAAGTTCTCGGCGCCGCAGGCTTTGTGGTCGTCGCGTTTTGCCATTTGTTCGAGGCGCTGCACGTCTTTCCTTCGATGGGTTGGGGCCGTCACGACAGTCCCGGCCATTACATCGACCTTGCGAGCGCCATCGTCGGCATCGTGCTGTTTCCCCTCGGCTACCTGTTGCATGTTCTCGAACGGCGGCGGCGTGGCAGCTGACTCCGTGCGAGCCGTCGCGCACGTGGACAGCATGAACCGGTTGGCGTCGGGCAACTTCATGAGCGAGGATCATGTTTTCGAACACCCTCTACGTGCGCGTCTCCACCAATTGGCTGCGGCTGAAGCACCTGGAATCGGGAACGAGCAGCGAGAGCCGCCCTTCATCCCCGTTCACGACACAGCGCCTGCTCGTGGGGCGGTTCCAGGTCGCGCAGCACGCCCTGCGGACGGGCGTCAAGGAATTGATGGGCGGGCGCTTGATCGCTGTCGCGCCTCGAATCCTCATCCAGCCTCTCGAAAAGACCGAGGGCGGCCTCTCGGAGGTCGAGGAGCGCGTGTTTCGAGAGCTGGCGATGGCCGCGGGCGCCCGGAAAGTCGTCGTGTGGGTCGGGCACGAGCTCTCGGACAGCGAGGTGAGACAGAAGCTCGAGGAATCACGGGCATGAGCGATGAGGACAAGATCCGCGGCATGACGGTCAACGAGCGGCTCTTCCATCTCGGTCTCTTCCCGCAGTTCGAAGCCGCGGCCCGGGCGCGAAGCAAACCGGATATCGTCGCGGTGCTGATCGAGGCCGGGTTCACGCCGGAGCAAGCGCAGGGAACGGCATCGGCCCTGCTGGCGGCGCCGGAAAGGTATGGATACTGATCGGCCATCGTGGCCGCTCGCCCGACCGCGTCCTCGGGCGGCAACGGAAAGGGGCACCAGCGCGTGACGGCTCGAGCGAAGATCCTCTGGAAATTTCTCGCCGCCCTCTTCGTCGCCTGCGCGTTGGCGAGCCTGGTGGCGTGGGGCGTCCTGCTGACCTCGTTCTGCTCGCATTCGCGCACGCCCGTTCCGCAAGCGCAGCAGGTCATCACGTACAGCTGTCACGGCATGATCGTCTACATCACGCCTGTCGAGAACGCGATGCGCGATTGGCTGATCCCGCTTGGCGGGGTGTTCGTTTTCCTCGGTTTGCTCGCGGGCGCCATGGTGGTTCTGGGATCGGCGAAGATCCGCATCGACGTCAAGATCGACGTCAGGGATGAATCGAATCGAAGCGCCCATTGAGAGCGCGTGGTTGATGGCGAATTCGGGATTACCGATCGAGCTCGACCGTTGCTCAACAGGGAGGGGAGAATGCGTACATGTCCTTATTGCGGGCAGGAAGCGCTGAGCGTGGTGCGCAAGTCGGTGCTCGGGCCGGCGCGCTCGACGCCGTGCAAGTCGTGCGGCAAGCGGATCTCGGTGCACCCGCGCAGCCTGTGGGCCGTGATGCCGTTTCTCGCGGGCATCGCCGTGGCCATATACCTGGAAGCATCGCCGCTGGGGATCGCCGCGCTGGTGGCGGGGGCCATCGGCATGTTCGCGCTCCACGAATACGCCATCCCGCTGGTCGGTCGTGACGGCTGACGACGGGCGCGCGATGCCGGCGATGGCGATCCAGACCCGATCGGTGCTGGCCTGCCCGCGTTGCGGCGCGCGCTTCGAGGAGGAAATGCCCCTCGACGCCTGCGTGTACTTCTACGAATGCCGCGCGTGTGGCGCGCTTCTCAGGCCGAACCCGGGCGACTGTTGCGTGTTCTGCTCGTTCGGCACGGTGAAGTGTCCGCCGGTCCAGGCATCGAGCGGCTGCTGCGGGCCACGGGAGCCGGCTCCATGATTGCGCGACAGCGGCGATAGGTCGCGTGGAAGAAGGCCAGTTCTGGCAGGAGGCGCGGCGCAGGAGGGATGTGTTCTTCTCCTGGTGCGTCGTGGGGGCGATGGGCGCGGGCTTCGTGCTCGCGCGCCGATTCCTCCTTCGCGCCGACGCGCCGATGGAGATCGTCGCGCGGCTGTTTCTGTTCTGGCTCGTCGCGTGGTTCTGGTTGGCCCGGCGCATCTCGACGTTGCCCTGTCCCCGTTGCGGCAGGCCGGCGCTTGCGCATCCGTTCTTCCTCGTATCGCGCGCGAGGTGCCGGCACTGCGGCTTCTCGTATGCCGCCTGAATTCCGGAACCGCGCCATAATCGGCGGAACAGCTGCGATCGGGGGAGGGCAACGGTGTCGAAACTTCGCGTGCAGAGCTTCGGAGTCTCGATCGACGGCTTCGGCGCGGGACCGGACCAGGACTTGAAGCATCCGCTCGGCGTGCGCGGACCCGAGCTGATGGACTGGTTCTTCCCCACGGAAGTCTGGCGCCGCATGCACGGGCAGGAGGACGGCGAGACCGGCGTCGACAACGCGATCGCCGAGCAGGGCTTCGCCAACGTCGGCGCGTGGATCCTCGGCCGCAACATGTTCGGGCCGGTGCGCGGACCGTGGCCCGACGAGAGCTGGAAGGGCTGGTGGGGCGAGGAGCCGCCGTACCACGTGCCCGTCTTCGTCCTCACCCATTACGCGCGCCCGCCGATCCGGATGAAGGGCGGCACGGAATTCCGCTTCGTGACCGACGGCATCCGCTCGGCGCTCGAGCAGGCGAGGCAAGCCGCGGGCGCGCGTGACGTTCGCCTGGGCGGGGGTGTGTCCACCGTGCGCCAGTTCCTGTCCGAGCGGCTCGTGGACGAGATGCACGTCGCCGTGCGCCCGATCCTGCTCGGTTGCGGCGAGGCGCTCTGGCACGGGCTCGACCTGCACGCGCTCGGCTACGAATGCTCGAAGTACGTCGCGGGCGAGCGTGCCACCCACGTGTTCCTCCACCGGCGCGATTGACGGCGCCGCATGATTCCCGCCGACCTCGACCGGTACATCGCGCGCGCTTTCACGGCTTCGGAGCGTCCGCAGGCGCTCGCGCTCCTCGAGGCCGCCGTCATGCACGACGGCGCGCGTCCCGAGCCGCGGCTGCTGCGGTGCGCGGCCGTCGCGAGCGGCGGATCCGTCGAGCGGCTGCGCTACGAGATCGAGTCGCTGCGGCACGATTACCGCGACGTGATCGTCGAGGGCGAATACGTGCCGACGCCGCGCGGGCTCGTGCGCGTGCGCGACCTGAACGGGCCGATTCCCGACGAGGCGTAGCGGGAGGCTGCGCGCAGGCGCAGTACACTTCCGTCTCGCACTCGAGAGGAGAGACGCCTTGCCCTGCCCCGAATGCCGCGACCTCGCGACGCACCGGTTCCGCTCGCCCGACGACCTGATCCATGCGGTGCGGCTCGCGGCGGAAGAGGTGGACCGCGGGGTGCTCGCGCGCGAAGGCGGCGCGGCGCGCGGCGCGGCGGAGCAGGAAGCGCTCGAATCCTCGCTCGCGTGCGGTGCGCTGCCCGGGACGATCCGCTACCGCTTCCGTTGCGAGCTGTGCGGCGATCGCTTCAGCCTCGTCGCCGATGCCGAGCATGGCACGGGCGCGTGGTGCCGCGAAGGCGAGGAGGCGCAATGACCGCGGATCTCACGCCCGGGCACCTGCAGCTCTATCTCGCGATCGACGAGATCGTGTGGCGCGAATGGGAGTCCATCGGCGCGGGCGCGATCCCGGAGGGCAAGGACGAGTACTACGCGTACCTGCCGCACGTGCTGAGGCTCGCGCTGCGCGGCGATCGCGACGAGATCGCGGAGTACCTGCACAGCGTCGCCGCCGAGGACATGGGCCTGCGATCGAGCCTCGAGCTGCAGCGCTCTATCGCCGACAAGATCCTCGCCGCCACGGCCGCGAGCGGCGTGCGCGCAACCCGCTCGTAATTGCGCGACGCGATGGGCGATGCGCGTTTCCCGATCGAAGGCGGCTGCGATTGCCGCTACCTGCGCTACCGGATGGAAACCCGTCCGCTCTTCGTCCACTGCTGCCATTGCCGCTGGTGCCAGCGCGAGAGCGGCTCGGCGTTCGCGCTGAACGCGATGATCGAATCGGACCGCGTGAGGCTGCTCGCGGGCGAGCCGGAGATCGTCGACACGCCGTCGGAAAGCGGGCTCGGCCAGGAGATCGCGCGCTGCCCGCGTTGCCGCATCGCGGTCTGGAGCCATTACGCGGGCGCGGGACCGGTCGTGAAGTTCGTGCGCGTGGGCACGCTCGACGACCCCGATCGCCTGCCGCCGGACATCCACATCTTCACCGCGTCGAAGCAGCCGTGGGTGCTGATCCCGCCCGGCATGCCCGCGGTCGCCGAGTACTACGAGCGCAGCCGCTACTGGCCCGCCGAGAGCCTCGCGCGGCGCGAAGCGATCCGTGCGCAGATCGAGGCGTGGGCGGCGAAGCGGGGAAATCCGAAGTAGCGCAATCTTTACCGGGCTTCGGCTTGCGCCTGCCCGCGCGCGGCGCGAAGATGGATGATCCGCCGCCGAAGGAGGATTCGATGCGCAATCCGGCCCTTGCTTTCGCGCTCGGTGCCGCGCTCGCTGCACCCACCCTCGCCAGCCCGCCCGTGACTTTCGTGGACCTCGATCGTCCCGGCATCCTCGGGTCGATCGCGCGCGACAATCCCGCGCACTACGCGAAGATCGTGAAGGTGCTCGAAGCGACGCGCGTCGATCCGTGCGAGACGCTTGCGCGCATCCTGAAGGCCGAGGTCGATCTCGAGAACGTCCATTGCGCCACCTACGGATTGCTCACGAGCTTCCCGCCCAAGGTCCACGTGGCCTTCCGCATCGACGACGTCCACTACAGCAGCAACGTCGCACAGCCGGCGTTGGCCGGACGCATCGTCCGCCTGCAGGAAGGCGAACGCGTCGTCCCTCCCGCCCGATAGCCGAAGGAGCGCCATGACCAAGCCCGCCAGCCGCTTCCCGGTGCCCGACATCAACACGCTGCCCCAGGACATGCGCGAGCGCATCCTCGCCGTGCAGCAGAAGTCGGGCTTCGTGCCGAACGTGTTCCTCGCGCTCGCCCATCGCCCCGACGAGTTCCGCGCGTTCTTCGCCTACCACGACGCGCTCATGGACAAGCCCGGCAACCTCGCGAAGGCGGAGCGCGAGATGATCGTGGTGGCGACCTCGGGCGCGAACCATTGCCTCTACTGCGTGGTGGCCCACGGCGCGATCCTGCGCGTGCGCGCGAAGAACCCGCACATCGCCGACCAGGTCGCGACCAACTACCACAAGGCCGACATCACGCCGCGCCAGCGCGCGATGCTCGACTTCGCGATGAAGGTCTCGCGCAGCGCCGAGACGATCGACGAGGCGGATTTCCAGGCGCTGCGGGTGCACGGCTTCAACGACGAGGACATCTGGGACATCGGTGCGATCAGCGCCTTCTTCGCGCTCTCCAACCGCATGGCGAACATGGTGAGCATGCGGCCCAACGACGAGTTCTACCTGCTCGGGCGCGTGCCGGCGCCCGCGTCCGCGGCGAGCGGCGCGCCCGCCACCACCACGGCTCGATGACGGCGAGGGCCGCGCCCTTCGTCGTCGGAGTCATCGCCGATACCCACGGCCTGCTGCGCCCCGAGGCGCTCGACGCGCTCTCGGGCAGCGACCACGTCGTGCACGCGGGCGACATCGGTGCAGCGGAGATCGTAGAGCGGCTCTCGGCCATCGCGCCGCTCACGGCGATCCGCGGCAACAACGACACGGCGCCGTGGGCGCGCCGCTTGCGTGCCACGGAGACGATCGAGCTCGCCGGCGTGAGGATCCACGTCGTCCACGCGCTCGCCGAGCTCGACATGGATCCGCACGCGCGGCGCATCGCCGTGGTGATCTCGGGCCATTCGCACAAGCCGGCGATCGAGCGGCGCGCGGACGTCCTCTACCTGAATCCGGGCAGCGCCGGGCCGCGCCGCTTCACGCTGCCGGTGTGCGTGGGCCGCCTCGAGATCGCGCGCGGCGCGATCGAGGCGCGCATTGTCGAGCTCGCCGTTGCGCCGCCGAGGAAGCGCCGGGTTTGACGCCCGCGCGCCTGCGTCATACGCTGCGAGCGCCTGTCCATCCCGGAGGATCCATGACGTCCGCACGCTTGCCGCGCACGCTCCTCGCCACGTTGCTCGCGCTCGCCACCGGGGCGGCCTGCGCCGACGGCCCGTTCGGCCCGGTCAACGTGGCCGCCAACCGCGCGCAGTACGTGGGCCGGCGCTGCCCGGTGAAGATCGTCTTCACGGCCACGGTGAACTTCGAGCCGCACGAGCGCGGGCTCGCGTTCAACTATCACTGGGAGCGCAGCGACGGCGCCAAGGGACCGGTGCGTGCGGCGCACGTCGGCCGACGGCAGCGCAGCGTGGTCGTGCGCGATTTCTGGACCGTCGGCGGGCCCGGCGCGCGCATCGACGCGGCCGAGACGATCGTGCTGAACTCGGGCTTCACGCACGAGCGGCACGCGTCCTCCACCGTACGCGTGGTGTGCCGCTGACGGCCGCGTCTCAGTGCAAGGTCGGGCGCAGGCCCGGTCGCCACGTCGAGCGCGGTGACGGCGCTTCCTAGCGCGACGGCGGGTTCGTGCCACGGCCGCCGCTGTGCGAGCCGGTGTCGGAGCCGCCCGCGCCCTGCGAGCCGCCGCTCGTCGGCGAGCCCTGCTCGATGCCGACGCCCTGCGTGGGCGTCGTGGTGCCCGGGCTCGCGGAAGGCTGCGGCGCCTGCGCGGGGCCCTTCGCGATGAGCTCGCCGGCCTTCGGCGGAGCGAGCGATGCGTAGTAGCGCGCGACGGCCTCGATGTCCTGCGGCGCCATGCGTTTCGCGATGCCCTGCATCTGCCCGCTCGGATCGTCGTTGCGGTCGCCGCTCTTCCAGTCGCCCAGCGTGCGCGCGAGGTATTTCTCGTCGATGCCGGCGAGGTAGGGATTGGTGGGCGGCTCGCCGACGCCTTCCGGCCCGTGGCAATTCCGGCACGCCTGGATGCGCCGCCCGTTGTCGCCGACGTCCGCGAGATTGCGCCCCGCCGTGTTCGCCGACGCACGCGCCGCCTTCGCGGGCGCTTGCATCTGCGAGTACATCTGCGCGAGTGACTTGCGCTGGTCGGGCGACAGCGGCCTGACGATCGGCTCCATCGTCGGGCTCTTGCGCGCGCCGGAAGCGATGGATTCGAGCTGGCGTTCGAGATACGCCTCGGGTTGGCCCGCGAGGCGCGGGCCGCCCGCCCGCGCATTGCCTTCGCCGTGCGCGCCATGGCACGCGGCGCAGGTGGCCGCCGGGTTCGCTGCGGTCGTGGACGGAGCTGCGGACGACGGCGGGGAAGAAGAGGATTGGCCCTGCGCGAGCGCGAGCGCCGGCGCGAGCATGATCGGGATGAGGAGCGTCTTCATGCGTGCACCAGGGGGCCGGGGTTCTTGAGGTACTGCTTCACGAGGGCATCGGCCGCCCAGTAGGCGAGCGCGCCCACCGTGTCGGTCGGGTTGTACGACGCGTTCTGCGGATATGCGGAGGCGCCGATCACGAATACGTTGTGCACGTCCCAGCTCTGGAGGTAGCGGTTCACGACGCTCGTGGACGGATCGGCGCCCATGATCGCGCCGCCGCAGTTGTGCGTCGTCTGGTATTGGGTCGTCGTGTACGGGCCCTTGCGCGGCGCGCCGTGCACGAGCTTGCCGCCCATGGCCTTGCCGATCTCCTCGGCCTTCTGCGTGAGGTAGGCGGACATCTTGATGTCGTTGTCGGCGAAGTCGAACGTCATGCGCAACAGCGGCAATCCCCACGCGTCCCTGTACGTCGGATCGAGATCCAGGTAGTTCTGCCGCACCGCGATGGAGCTCGCGTGCACGCCGAGGCTGCTGGTGTGGTTGTAGTGGCGCACCACCGCCTTCTTCCACTCCGCGCCCCAACCGGGCGTGCCCGGCGGCGTCGGGTGGAACTCGATCGGTCGCCCGTGCGACATGTTCTCGCCGATGTAGCCGCCGCCGAGGAATCCGAGCGGGCCGTGGTCGAAGTTGTCGCTCACGAAATCGGCCATCACCGTGCCCGACGCGCCCGAGCGCATGAACGGGTTGATGTTCACGCTCTCGTCGAAGAAGACCGTGGCGCCGCTCGTCGTCTGGTACGTGTAGTTCTTGCCCACCACGCCCTTGCCGGTCTGCGGGTCGTACGGCGTGCCGATCTTCGAGAGCAGCAGCATGCGCACGTTGTTGATCGAGAACATCGCGACGATCACGAGCCGCGCCGGCTGCTCGACCTCGCGCCCGTGGGTGTCGGCGTAGGTGACACCGGTCGCGTGCTTGCCCGTCGCATCGACGTTGATCCGCAGCGCCTGGCAGTTCGTGCGCAGCGTGAAGTCCTTCTCCCGCAGGATCACCGGCAGCAGCGCGGTCTGCGGCGAGGACTTCGCGTAGTGCTCGCAGCCGTAGCGCTCGCAGAAGCCGCAGAACATGCACGTCTCGATCTTCAGGCCCTCGGGGTTCGTGTACGGCTGGCTCAGGTTGCATGACGGCTGCGGGAACGGGTGGTAGCCCAGGCCGGTCGCCGCCTTGCGGAAGATCGCGCTGCCGTACGGCTCCTTCTGCGGCGGCGTGGGATAGTCGCGTGCGCGCGGATCCTCGAACGGGTTGCCGCCTTCGATCTTGCGGCCCTTGATGTTGCCGGCCTTGCCGCTCGTGCCCATGAGGTACTCGAAGCGGTCGTAGTAGGGCTCGAGCTCCGCCGCGGTCACGCCCCAGTCCTGGATCGTGAGCTCGGGACCGATCGCCTTCTGCCCGTAGCGCTCGATCGTGTGCGAGCGCATGCGGAAGTCCGTGTCCTGGAAGCGGTACGTCTGACCGTTCCAGTGCACCGCCGCGCCGCCCACGCCCGTGCCGGGGAGGAATCCCACCAGGCGGCGGATCGGCAGCGCGGTCTGGCTCGGGTTGTTGCGGAAGGTCTGCGTCTCCTTGGCGGTGTCCTCCATCAGCGCCTTGCGGATCGAGAAGCGCAGCTCGTCGTGCATCGCCGGGCCCTGGAAATCGGGCACGGTGTCGCGCGGCTCGCCGCGCTCGAGGGCGACCACCTTCAGGCCCGCGCGCAGCAGCTCGCGCGCGAGGATGTGGCCCACGAGGCCGAAGCCGATGATGACGACGTCCGTTTCACGAAGCCTTTGCGTGGCCATGGCCGTTTCCTTTCCTCTAGAGCTCGGCCTTCTTCGCCGGCCCGCGATGGACGTGGATCTGGCCACGGCCGTTTTCCGCAAGGCTCATCGGCTTGCGCCGATACGCGATGCCGTGCCGGTCCACCAGCTGGTAGTAGTCGGCATAGGCGCCGGGGAAGCCGATCATTTCCCACGACGCCATGTCCTTGTTGCCGCCGTACACCGGGTCGCTGAAGTAACCCTCGAGCGTGAGCTCGAGCAGCGATTCGAAGAACGTCTTCGAGGGCACGCCGCCCAGCTCGCCCGTGCCATCCTGGAGCGACTTGAGGTAATCGTCCTGCTGCCGCGCCGCCATCTCCTCGAACGGCGTGCCGCGGCGTGCGAGATCCTCGTGGATCGCGCGCAACGCGTGGCGGAAGAGCTCCGCGGGCGTGAACGGAAGCTGGTAGCCCTGCGACGGCGTGCCCTGCGCGAACGGTCCCGCGCGATACAGCCGCGCGCCCGCGCCCCACGCGCCCGCGAGCTGGCGATCGATGAAGAACGCGACGTTCGCTTCGCGCGCGCCGGGACCGAGCTCGTCGGCGGGGATCAGCCGCTCGACGGCCGCCTCCATGAACGACGCTTCCTGCGGATTGAAGAAGGTGTACGCGACCGGCGCGTGCGCCGCGTTCGTGCGCGCGGGCGTCGCCGCTTCGGCCGCGATGCCGGGCACGGCCGCGGCCGCGCCCGCGGCCTTCAGGAAGGCGCGGCGGGAAATCCTTTCCATGGAGAGACCTTTCGAAGCGGCGCGATGAGGGAGTTGACATGGGCCGCGCATGCCGGTTCGGATCCGCACTCTGGTACTCTCGCGCCCATGGATGCGACCACGTCCACCCGCAACATCCGCCTCGCCCGCGAGGACGACGCCGCGGCGATCCACGCGATCTACGCCCCGATCGTGCGCGACACGATCATCTCCTTCGAGATGGAGGTGCCCGCCGTCGAGGAGATCGCGCGGCGCGTGCGCACGACGCTCGCGTCGCTGCCGTGGCTGGTCTGGGAGGAGGAGGGCCGAGTGGCGGGCTACGCGTACGCGAGCAAGCATCGCGAGCGCCGCGCCTACCAGTGGTCCGTCGACGTTTCCGCGTACGTGCACGCCGATTTCCGCCGGCGCGGAATCGGCCGCGCTCTTTACGTCGCGCTATTCGAGCGCCTGGTGCGGCAGGGTTACTTCAACGCTTACGCCGGGATCACGTTGCCCAACGCGGCGAGCGTGGGCCTGCACGAATCGGTGGGCTTCGTTCCGGTCGGCGTCTATCGCGGCGTGGGCTTCAAGCGCGGCGGGTGGCATGACGTAGGCTGGTGGCACCGGCGCCTGCGCGAGCTGGCACCCGACCCGGCACCTCCGAGCGGGCTCCCCGCCTAGCGGCCTCGAGCGCCTGGGCGCGCGGATACTCCACGAGCTTGGACGCCTTGCGCTCGAACGCGTCGCGCTTGGCGAGCAGCCTTTCCTGGCGCTTGCTGATGAGCGGATAGTGGCGCAACTCCACGAGCCGGTCGTGCGTCGTCCAGCACGAGCGCTCGCAGGTCACCCACTCCTCGGTGTCGAGGCGCCGCAGGTCGAACGCGCTCGAATAGCTGCGCAGCGTCTTGTGGCCGCGCTTGTTCGAGTACTCGTGGAAATACGACAGCGCGAGCTCGCGCAGCGTGCGGTAGATCGGGTCGCGGTAGCGCAGCGGCGCGCCGTTCGTCTTCGAGATCGCGCCCCATGCGCCGCCGCGGCGGAAGAGCGCGATCACGTGCGGGTAGTCCGAGAGGTCGCAATCGAGGTGCATCACGAGCGGCGGCTCGCCGTGGATCCACAACGCGCACGCCGCGACCATCGCGCCCTCGATGCAGTGCGCGCGGCGCTGGCGCAGCACCTCGCGCACCGACAGCACCGTCTCGCCGCCGATCTCGTGGTTGATCGGGATCGCGTTCAGGAACGCCTGGACCCGCTCCGGCGTCGACAGCCGGGCGAGCGTGGCGTATTCCCGGGCGGTCAAACCGAGGTCGCCGGCGAGCGCAAAGCGTTTGTTGGCGAGGAGGGACATGGCTTGCCCGCGAGTATGGTCGGTGCCGGATCATGATAGGCGAAATCGCCCGTTTTTTCGCCGGGGATTTTTCCGGCCCTCCCCGGCGCCGCGCGCGGTAATTTCTGCGGCTCAGGCGCCGACGCACACGTGGCGCGGGCCGGCCGGCGTGTCGACGCGCACGACCTGGACGGGGCGGCCGTAGAGCGCGCCGAGATGCTCGGACGTGAGCACTTCGAGGGTGGGCCCGCTCGCCACGACGCGCCCGGCCTTGAGCAGCACGGCGCGATCGGCGATGCGCAGCGCGTGGTCGGGATGGTGCGTGGAGAAGACGACGCTCGATCCGCGCGCCCGCAGCCGCGCGATCTCGTCGAGGATCAGCGACTGGTTCGCGAAATCGAGGCTCGCGGTCGGCTCGTCCATGAGCAGGCACGGCGCGCCGGTCGCGATCGCGCGCGCGATGAGCGCGAGCTGGCGCTCGCCGCCGCTCACGTGCTGGAAGCCGCGATCGGCGAGTGCGGCAATGCCCATGCGCGCGAGCGCCTCGAGCGCCGCGGCGCGATCGTCGGCGGACGGCGCGGCGAACGCGCGGCGCCGGGCCGCGCGGCCCATCTCCACCACCTCGAGCAGCGTGAAGTCGAAGTCGAGCACCGCCGCCTGCGGCACGTATGCGAGGCGTGTGGCGCGCTCGCGCGCGGGCCACTCGGAGAGCGCCTGATGGTCGAGCAGCACGTTGCCGCCGCGTGGCGCGAGCAGTCCCAGCAGCGTGCGCAGCAGGGTCGTCTTCCCGCTGCCGTTCGGGCCGAGCAGGCACACGATCTCGCCCGGCTGCACGTCGAGGTCGATCGCGCGCCCGACGACGCGCTCGCGGAATCCGAAGGCGAGATCGCGGGCCGAGAGACTCATGGGCGGCGGCGCAACGTGAACGCGAGCAGCGCGATGAAGAGCGGCGCGCCCGCCATCGCGGTGACGATCCCCGGCGGGATCTCGGTGGCGAAGGCCGCGCGGCAGAGTGTATCGACCGCGAGCATGAACGCTGCGCCGAGCACGAGCGAGAGCGGAAAGACGCGCGCGAACGGCGCGCCGGCCGCCAGGCGCGCCGCATGGGGAACGAGCAGGCCGATCCACGCGATCGTGCCCGCGAGCGCGACGGCCGCCGCCGTGGCGAGGGTGGCCGCGACCACGACGGCGAGACGCAACGCCGCGACGTCCACGCCGAGCGAGCGCGCCTCGTCTTCGGACAGCGCGAGCAGGTCGATGCGCCCGCGTTGCAGGAAGAGCGCGATGACGCCGATCGCCATCGGTACCAGCGCGATCGCCGCCTCGCGCCCGCTCACGCCCGAGAAGCTGCCGAGCAGCCAGAACGTGATCGCGGGCAGCTGGTTGTACGGATCGGCGACGAGCTTCACGAGCGCCACGCCCGCGCCGAAGAGCGAGCCCACGACCACGCCGACGAGCACGAGCGTGAGCAGGGGATCGTGCGCGCGCACGCCGCTCGCGATCGCGACCACGAGCGCGGCCGCCGCGAGCCCGCCCGCGAAGGCGAGCCCCTGGGTCGCCACGAACGGAAGCGACGTGAGCACGCCGATCGACGCGCCGAGCGCGCACCCGGCCGACACGCCGAGGATGTCGGGCGAGACGAGGGGATTGCGGAACAGGTGCTGGTAGGCCGCGCCCGCGCCCGCGAGCGCGGCACCGACGGCGAGCGCGGCCGCCACGCGCGGCGCGCGCACGTGCACGACCACGGCGTCGACGTTCGCGCCGAGGCCGCTCTGGCCATGGACCAGCGCGCCCCACAGCGCACGCCAGGCCTCGAGCGCGTTCGCGGGGAAGCGCCCCACGCCCAGGCTCCACGCGGCGAGCAGCGCGAGCGCGCCGAGCGCCGCGGCCATCCAGAGGGCGAAGTGCGAGCGGGGGGCGGTCGGCATGCGGGCCATTCTAGCGGCCCGCGTGCCTTACTTCCCGGGCTTGGCGTCCGGGAAGAAGAGCTGCTGCCCGTCGATCTTGTACGCGGCGATGGTGTGCTGCCCCGCGGGCGAGATGATCCAGTCGACGAATTTCTGGCCGAGGTCGCGCTTCACGTGCGGGCACTTCGCCGGATTCACGAGCATCACGCCGTACTGGTTGAAGAGCGCCGGATCGCCCTCGACGAGGATCGCGAGGTCGCCGCGGTTCTTGAACGACAGCCACGTGCCGCGATCGGCGAGCAGGTAGGCGCCCATCGCCGAGGCGGTATTCAGCGCCGGGCCCATGCCCGAGCCCGTCTCCTTGTACCAGGGGCCTTTCGCTTTCGCGATGTCGATGCCCGCGTGCTTCCACGCGCGCAGCTCCGCCGCGTAGGTCCCGCTCTTGTCCGCGCGCGAGACGAACGCCGGCTTCGCCTCCGCGATCGTGCGCAGCGCCGCGTCGAGCCCGAGGCCCTTGATGTGCGCGGGGTCGCCCTTCGGGCCGATCAGCACGAAGTCGTTGTACATCACGTCGTGGCGCTCCACGCCATAGCCCTCGCCGAGGAATTTCTCCTCGGCCGCCTTGTCGTGGACGAACTCGACGTCGGCATCGCAGCGCCGGCCCATGTCGAGCGCCTGGCCGGTGCCCACGGCGACCACGTGCACGTCGATCCCCGTCGCCTTCGTGAAGGCGGGCAACAGGTGCTTGAAGAGGCCCGATTGCTCGGTCGACGTGGTCGAGGCGACCGTGATGAATTCGTTCGCATGGACGAGCGGTGCGAGCAGCGCGAAGGCGGCCGCGGCGATCGCCGCGCCGATGCGGGCGCCGGGGCGCGGAAAGGACGTGTTCAGCTTCGACTCCATGGCAGTTCTCCGTTCAGGAATTGCCGCGCTTCCTCCGAGCGGGGGGCGTCGAAGAAGCGATCGGCGGGGGACTGCTCGACGAGGCGCCCGTCGTGCAGGAAGAGGATCTCGTCGGCGAGGCGGCGCGCGAGGCCGAGGTGATGGGTCGTCATCACGATGCGCGTGCCCCCGGCCGCGATCGCGCCGATCTGGCGCTCGATCTCGGCGGCGGCCGCGGGATCGAGCGCGGACGTGGGCTCGTCGAGGTAGAGGATGCGCGGCTCGAGGGCCCACGCGCGCGCGAGCGCGAGGCGCTGCTGCTCGCCGCCCGAGAGCACGCGCGCGGAGCGCTCGCCGATCGCCTCGAGGCCGACCCGGGCGAGCGACTCGCGGGCGCGGCGGCGGCGTGGCTCGCCGGCCACCCCGTTCACCGCGAGCGCGTACTCGACGTTCGCGCGCGCGGAGCGGCGCAGCATCACCGGCCGCTGGAAGACCATCGCTTCGGCGCGCGGCGGCCGTGGCCCGCCCGCCCACGTGATGCGCCCGCCCGCGAGCGGCACGAGCCCGTGCAGGGCGCGCAGCAGCGTGGTCTTGCCCGAGCCGTTCGGCCCGAGGATGGCGGTGCGCAATCCCGGCTCGAGACGGAACGAGACGTCGCGCAGGATCTCGCGCTCGCCCAGGCGCACCGCGACGCGCTCGGCCACGAGCGGCAGGGCGTGCGGGCGCGTGTCAGCCATGGCGGCGCGCGCTCCATTCGCGCAGCAGGTAGGCGGCCGCGTTCACGCCGAGCACCAGCGCGAGCAGGACGAAGCCGAGGGCCATCGCGAGCGGAAGGTCACCCTTCTCGGTCTCGAGCGCGATCGCCGTGGTCATCACGCGCGTGACGCCGTCGATGTTGCCGCCGACGATCATCACGGCACCGACCTCCGAGGCGGCGCGCCCGAGCCCCGCGAGCGCGACCGTGAACAGCGACAGGCGCGTATCCCAGAGCAGCGTCGGCACGGCCCGCGCCGGGCGCACGTTGAGCGACGTGAGCTGCTCGCGGTATTCAACCCATGCATCCTCGACGATCTGCCGCGAGAGCGCCGCGACCAGGGGCAGGACGAGGAAGCTCTGCGCCACCATGATGGCGGGCGGCGTGAACAGGATGCCGAGGTCGCCGAGCGGGCCGGCGCGCGAGAACATCAGATAGAAGAAGAGGCCGACGACGACCGACGGGAGCCCGAGCAGCGCGTTCATGACCACCACCGCCGCTCGACGTCCGGGAAAGCGGGCGACGGCGACGGCCGCGCCGAGCGGCAGCCCCATCGCGCAGGCGCACGTGGCCGAGACGAGGCTCACTTCGAGGGAGAGCCAGACGATGCGCAGCAGCTCGGGATCGCCCCTCGCGGCGAGCTTCAGGGCGAGCGCGAGGCTGGCGAGGATGTCGGCCATCCGGAATTTTTGCAAGGTCCCGGAAAACATGCAAACCTTGGCGGCGGATTTGCGACGGGGATCGCCGGATGGAAAAGCGTGGCGCGCGGCTGCTGAACGTGCGCGAGCTCGCCGACTGGCTGCGGCTCAAGGAGCGCAAGGTCTACGACCTGGTGGCGAAGGGCGACATCCCGCACACGCGCGCGGGCGCGAAGATCCTGTTCGACGCCGAGGCGGTCGAGCGCTGGCTCGCGCGACGCGCCGCGGGCAAGGCGCCGCGGGCGCTGCCGGCCACGCTCGCCGGAAGCCACGATCCGCTGCTCGAGTGGGCGGTGCGCGAGTCGCGTTGCGGGCTGGCTCTCCTCACCCACGGCAGCCGCGACGGGCTCGAGCGGCTCGCGGCCGGCGAGGCGTGCGCCGCGCTGCTGCACCTGCCCGACGCCGACCTCGCGGACTTCAACCGCGAGGCGGCCGAAGCGCGCCTGCGCGGGCACGACGTGGCGCTGGTCGAATGGGCGCGGCGCGAGCAGGGCGTGCTCGTCCCGCGCTCGAACCCGAGGCGGTTGCGCGGCGTGGCCGACCTCGCACGCCGCGGCGTGCGCGTGATGCTGCGCCAGGAAGGCAGCGGCAGCCGCGAGCTGCTCGAGCGCCTGCTCGCCCGCGAAGGCCTCGAAGCGCGCGCGCTGCACGCGGCGAGCATGACCGCGCCCACCGAGAGCGACCTCGCCTCCGCGATCGCCGCGGGACGCGCCGACGCGGGTTTCGGCGCGCGCGCGGCCGCGCATCTGTTCCGCCTCGACTTCATCCCCGTCGCGATCGAGCGGCTCGACCTCGCCGTCTCACGCGCGGCGTGGTTCGACCCGCCGTTGCAGGCGTTGTGGCGCTTCGCGCGGCAGCGTCGCTTCTCGGCGCACGCCGCGGAGCTCACCGGCTACGATCTCGCCCGCGCGGGCGAGGTCACGTGGAACGATCAGGCGTAGCCGACGCTGCGGCGGTCGATCGCGATGGCCTTCACCAGCGCGTAGACCGCGAGCCCCGGGGCGAGGCGCAACCGCTCGGCCGATTGGCGCGTGAGGCGCGCGACGAGCGGTGTGGGCCCGACACGCAACGATACGTCGACGATCGCACCGAACTCCTCGCCGATCGACTCGATGCGCGCGGGGAGCACGTTCTGGAAGCTCGCGGCGCGCGGCGGCTCGAGCGCGATCGCCACGTCGCGCGAGCGGATGCGCGCGCGCACCGGCTCGCCGGGCAGCGCGTCGAGGTTCGGCACCACGAGCTCGCCGCCGTCGAACGCGAGCACCGTGAGCTCGTAGCGCTCGTCGTGCCGCGCCACGCGCGCATCGATCACGCTGCCGGCCTCGAAGCGGCCGACGTGGGGCTTGAGGTCCGCGCGCGACAGCAGCTCGGTCACGTCGCCTTCGGCGATGGTGCGCCCGTCGGAGACGAGCACGAGGCGGTCGGCGAGCCGCGTCACCTCCTCGATCGCATGGCTCACGTACACCATGGGCAGACGGAACTCGTCGCGCAGCAGCTCGATGTAGCGCAGGATCTCGCTCTTGCGCGGCGCGTCGAGCGCGGCGAGCGGCTCGTCGAGCAGCAGCAGGCGCGGGCTCGCGAGCAGCGCGCGCCCGAGCGCGACGCGCTGCTTCTCGCCGCCGGAGAGCGTGCCGGGGCGCCGCTCGAGCAGCGGCGCGAGGCCGAGGAGCGCGAGCACGCGCTCGCGATCGACGAAGCGCTCGCCCGGCGCGATCAGTCGCTCGCCGTACGCGAGGTTCGCGCGCACGGAAAGGTGGGGAAAGAGCAGCGCGTCCTGGAACACGAAGCCCACGCGGCGCGCCTCGGGCGTGAGGTCGATGCCGCGCGCGCTGTCGAAGAGGGTGCGCCCCGCGACGACGATCCGTCCCGACTGCGGCCGCACCAGCCCCGCGATCGCCTCCACGAGGGTGCTCTTGCCCGAGCCCGAGCGCCCGAAGAGCGCCACGATCGGCGCGTCGCTGCGGAAGCTCGCGTCGAGCCGGAAGGCGCCGCGGCGCACGACGATGCCGACGTCAAGCATGGGCCGCGGCGGCGATGCGCCGGCGCACCAGCCACTCCGAGATCGCGAGCGCCCCGAGCGACAGCAGCACCGACAGGATCGAAAGCTGCAGCGCGTGCACGTCGCCCGACGGCACCTGGGTATACGCGTAGATCGCGAGCGGCAGCGTCTGGGTCTCGCCCGGGATGTTGGCGACGAACGTGATGGTCGCGCCGAACTCGCCCAGGGAGCGCGCGAAGGCGAGCAACACGCCCGTCACGATGCCCGGCCACGCGAGCGGCAGCGTGAGCGTGAAGAAGACGCGCGCGGGCGAGGCGCCGAGCGTGCGGCCCGCCGACTCGAGGCGCGGATCGATCGCTTCCATCGACAGGCGGATCGCGCGCACGAGCAGCGGGAAGCTCATCACCGCGGCGGCGAGCGCCGCGCCGGTCCAGCGGAACGCGAACACGATGCCGAGCGAGGCGAGCGCGGAGCCGAGCGGCCCGTTGCGCCCGAAGAGCAGCAGCAGCGCGTAACCGACGACCACCGGCGGCAGCACGAGCGGCAGGTGCACGATCGCGTCGACCAGCGTCTTGCCCGGAAACGCGCGCCGCGCAAGCAGCCACGCGATCGCCACCGCGACCGGGAGGCTCGCCGCGACGGCGGCGAGCGCCACCTTGAGGCTCAGGCCGACGATCGCGAGGTCTTCGGCGCCCGGCATCTACGGCGCGCGGAAGCCGTAGCGCGCCCAGATCGCGCGCGCAGGCGGCGAGGCGGCGAATTGCGCGAACGCGTGCGCCGCGGGCGAGGCGTCGCGCAGCTCCGCGAGCGGGTAGACGACCGGCGGATGCGAGGACTCGGGAAACGCGTCGACCACGCGCACGCGCGGCTCGGCCTTCGCATCGGTCGCGTAGACGATGCCGAGGGGCGCCTCGGCGCGCGCCACCATCGCGAGCGCCGTGCGCACGTCGCCGGCGGGCGCGAGCCGGTCGGCCACCGCGTCCCACACGCCGAGGGATTCGAGCGCCGCGCGCCCGTACTTGCCCGCGGGCACGGCGCGCGGATCGGCGATCGCGAGGCGCCCGCCCGCGAGCGCGCCGGCGAGATCGAAGCCCGGGACGATGCGAAGCTTCACGGAGCTCGCGGCGGGCGCCACGAGCACCAGGTCGTTGGCGAGCAGGCGCACGGGTGTGCCGCGCACGAGCGCGCGCTCCTCGACGTAGCGCATCCACGCGAGGTCGGCGCAGATGAAGACCTGCGCGGGCGCCCCCGCGGCGATCTGGCGCGCGAGCGCCGAGCTCGCGCCGTAGGCGACGCGCACCTCTTCGCCGCCGGTGGCGCGCCAGACGCGCGCGACGTCGTCGAGGGATTCCTTCAGGCTCGCCGCGGCGAAGACCGTGACCGCGGCGCACGCCGGAAGCAGCGCGCCGAGAAAAGCGGCGCCCGCCGCGAACGCGGCCTGCAGCCAGCGCACGCGCGGCCGGCGCACGCCGGTCTCAGCCGCGCGCGCCCGCGATGAGCTTCTGCAGCTCGCCCGACTGGTACATCTCGCGCATGATGTCGCAGCCGCCGACGAACTCGCCCTTCACGTACAGCTGGGGAATCGTGGGCCAGTTCGCGTACTGCTTGATGCCCTCGCGGATCTCGGGGTTCTGCAGCACGTCGACGGTGAAGATCTCGTCGGCGCCGCTCATCTTGAGCAGCTGCGAGGCCGTCGCGGAGAAGCCGCACATCGGTTGCTGGGGCGAGCCCTTCATGTAGAGCACGATCGGGTGGCTCGTGACCTGGTCGCGGATGACGTCGTGGACGGACATGGCTGCTACCTCGTACGAAGGGTGGGCTGAGCGGCGGCACCCGCTGCAGCGAAGGAATCTATCACTTCCCGATTCTACCGCCGGCCACCCGCGGGATGCCCGCGAGGTCCCGGATCGAGACGCGCTCGGAGAAGCCCGCGGCCGCGAGGAGCGCGCCCGCGGCCTCGGCCTGGTCGTAGCCGTGCTCGAGGAGCAGCCACGCCCCGGGCGCGAGATGCGAGGCGGCGCCGGCCACGATCGCACGGATGGAGTCGAGGCCGTCGGCGCTGCCGTCGGTGAGGGCGGCGCGCGGCTCGAAGCGCAGGTCGCCTTCGCCGAGGTGCCGGTCGGCGGCCGCCACGTACGGCGGGTTCGCGACCACGAGATCGAAACGGCGCGTGCCGACCGGCGCATACCAGGAGCCGGCGAGGAGCTCGATGCGCGCCTCGCAGGCGTGCGCACGGGCATTCGCGCGCGCGACCTCGAGCGCCCGCTCGCTCGCATCGATCGCGCTGACGACGAGGTCCGTGCGCTCGCACGCGAGCGTGACGGCGATGACGCCGCTGCCGGTGCCCAGGTCGAGCACGCGCGGGGCGATGCCCGGAGCGCGCGGGGCGAGGCGCTCGAGCGCGGCCTCGACCAGCGTCTCGGTCTCGGGACGCGGGATCAGCACGTCGGGGCCCACGGCGAAATCGCGGCCGTAGAACTCGCGCGCGCCGACGAGGTATGCGACCGGCTGGCCGAGCGCGCGCTGCGCGACGAAAAGGTCGACCTTCGCCGTCTCGGACTCGGTGAGCACGCGCATCGGATTGGCGGCGAGGTAGGCGCGGTTCACGCCGAGCAGGCTCGCGACGAGGACGTGCGCGTCGACGCGGCCGATCGTCTCGGTCGCCTCCTCCAGCGCGGCGCGCAGCGTGCGGCGCATGTCAGGCGGTCTTCGCCAGGCTCGCGAGCTGCTCGGCCTGGTGCTCCGCGGCGAGCGCGGAGGTGATCTCCTCGAGGTCGCCGTCCATGATCGCGTCGATCTTGTGCAGCGTGAGGTTGATGCGGTGGTCGGTCACGCGTCCCTGCGGGAAGTTGTAGGTGCGGATGCGGTCGGAGCGATCGCCCGAGCCGATGAGGCTCTTCCTCTCGGAGGCTTCCTTCGCCTGCTGCTCGCGCATCTGCTTGTCCTTGATGCGCGCGGCGAGCACGCGCCAGGCCTGCTCGCGGTTCTTGTGCTGGCTCCTCGCGTCCTGGCACTCGACGACGATGCCGGTGGGCACGTGCGTGAGGCGCACGGCGGAGTCCGTCTTGTTGATGTGCTGGCCGCCGGCGCCGCTCGCGCGGAACGTGTCGACGCGGACTTCCGCGGGATTGATCTCGATGTCCGAGACGTCGTCGGCCTCGGGCATCACCGCGACGGTGGCCGCGGACGTGTGGATGCGGCCCTGGGTCTCGGTCGCGGGCACGCGCTGCACGCGGTGGCCGCCGGACTCGAACTTGAGCTTCGAGTAGGCGCCCTGGCCGACGATGCGCGCGATGACCTCCTTGTAGCCGCCCGCCTCGCCGGTGCTCTCGGAGACGACCTCGACCTGCCAGCGGTTGCGCTCGGCGAAGCGCATGTACATGCGGAACAGGTCGCCGGCGAAGAGCGCGCTCTCGTCGCCGCCGGTGCCGGCGCGGATCTCGAGGAACAGGTTCTTGTCGTCGTTCGGGTCCTTCGGCAGGAGCATGCGCTGCAGCTGCGCGTCGAGGGACTCGAGGCGTGCGCGAGCGTGCGCGAGCTCCTCGGCGGCGAAATCGCGCAGGTCCGGGTCGCGCGCCATCTCCTCCGCGGCCGCGATGTCGGCCTGCGCCTTGCGGTACTCGCCGAAGGTCTCGACCACGGGGAAGATCTCCGCGCGCTCCTGCGTGAGCCTGCGGTAGTCGTCGAGATCGTTCACGACGCCGGGATCGGAAAGCCGCGCGTCGATCTCCTTCAGCCGCGTCTCGAGGCTCGCGAGCTTCGCGGCGATCGAGGGCTTCATGACTCGCGGGCCGCCCGGCGCTCCCCGCCTTCGCTCTCGCCGGTCGATTCCGGGTAGAGCGTGCGGATGGCGCGCATGAGCAGCTCGCGCTCGCCCTCGGGGGCGTGCGACAACGCCTGGGTCGGGTGGTGGAGGAACTTGTTGGCGAGCGCCTTCGCGAAAGCGTCGAGCACCGCCGCCGGGTCCTCGCCGCGCGCGAGCCGCGCCTTCGCCTTCGCGAGCTCGATCTCGCGGTACTCGTCCGCACGCCGGCGCAGCTCGAGGATCACGGGGACCGCCGCGCGCGAGCCCTGCCAACCGCGGAACGCGCCCACCTGCTTCTCGATGATCGCCTCGGCCTCGTGCGCCGCGGCCTTGCGCGCCTCGGCTCCCTCCTCGACGATCTTGCCGAGGTCGTCGATGGTGTAGAGGAACACGTCCTCGAGGTCCGCGACCTCGGTCTCGACGTCGCGCGGCACGGCGAAGTCGACGATGAACATCGGGCGGCGCTTGCGGGCGCGCAGCGCGCTCTCGATGAGACCCTTGCCGAGGATCGGCAGGGACGATGCGGTGGCGGTGATGATGATGTCGAACTCGGGCAGGCGCTGCGCGAGGTCGGCGAGCGGGATCGCGCTGCCGCTGAAGCGCTCGGCGAACGCCTCGCCGCGCGCGACGGTGCGGTTGGCCACGACCACCGACTTCGGGTTCTGCGCGACGAAGTAGGTCGCCGCGAGCTCGACCATCTCGCCCACGCCGATGAGCAGCAGCGTCGTGCGCGACAGGTCGCCGAAGAGGTTCTGCGCGAGCTTGAGCGCCGCCGACGACATCGAGATCGACTGCGCGCCGAGCGCGGTCTCGGTGCGCACCTGCTTCGCCACCGAGAACGTGTTCTGGAACAGGCGGCTCAGCGTCGAGCCGAGCGTGCCCATGTTCTCGGCCGTGCGCACCGACTGCTTCACCTGCCCGAGGATCTGCGGCTCGCCGAGCACCATCGAGTCGAGGCCGGCCGCGACCCGGAACGCGTGCCGCACGGCCCCTGCGTCCGTGTGCGCATAGAGCAGGGGCTCGATCTCGATGCCCGATTTCGCCGCCTCGCGCGCGAGCCACGCGCGCACCACCTTCGGATCGTCGGCGCTGCAGTAGACCTCGGTGCGGTTGCACGTCGACACGAGCACCGCTTCCGACACGCCGGGCTGCGCGGCGAGGTCGGCGAGCGCCTCGCCCTGGCGCTCGGCGGGAAAGGCGAGCTTCTCCCTCACCTCGAGCGAGGCGCTGCGGTGATTGATGCCGACGACGTGAAGGGGCATGGGAACCCGAAATTATATCAGCCGACCCGCCGCCGCCCGGGCGGGGCTCCACCTCCGGGCATGGTTGCAGGTATGATGAGGCAAATCTTTACAATTCAATCGCAGAAACAGCATTATCGCCCTGATTTTAAAACGATCTTCTCATGGCAGCGCAACCGAACCCGTTCAGCGCCCTGGGGCGCGCCCTGGTGCAGCAAGGCCGCCTGCCGCAGGCGGACGCGAACGCCATCCAGGCCGAGGCGCACAAGGCCGGCCTGTCGTTCGTGCAGCAACTGGTCGCCTCGAGGAAGCTCTCGGCGAAGGAGGTCGGCCAGTTCGCGGCGCAGACGTTCGGTTATCCCTTACTCGACCTGAACGCGGTTGACGTGGATCAGCTTCCGCTCAACCTCATCGATCCGAAGATCATCACGAGCCATCGCGTGCTCGCGCTCGGCAAGCGCGGCAACCGCGTGTTCGTCGGGATGTCGGATCCGTCGAACGAGCAGGTGCTGCAGGAGCTCAAGTTCGCCACCGGCATGACGATGGAGCCGGTCGTCGTCGAGGACGACAAGCTCTCGGTGATGGTGCGGCGGCTGAGCGAGTCCTCGGCGAAGTCGATCGAGATCGCGACCGAGGACGTCGACCTCTCGGGGATCGTCGAGATCAGCGACGGCGAGGCGCAGCCGGACGTCGTCACCGAGGACATCGACGACGCGCCGATCGTGAAGTACGTGCAGAAGATCCTGCTCGACGCGATCAACACCGGCGCCTCCGACATCCACTTCGAGCCCTACGAGAAGTTCTACCGCGTCCGCTACCGCACCGACGGCATCCTCTACGACGTCGCCCAGCCGCCGCTCGCGATCAAGGAGAAGATCGCCTCGCGCATCAAGGTGGTGTCCAAGCTCGACATCTCCGAGAAGCGCGTGCCGCAGGACGGCCGCATGAAGATCGTGCTGTCGAAGACGCGCGCGATCGACTTCCGCGTCTCGACGCTGCCCACGCTCTTCGGCGAGAAGATCGTGATGCGCATCCTCGATCCGTCGAGCGCCACGCTCGGCATCGACGCCCTCGGCTACGAGCCCGACCAGAGGGAGTCGCTGCTGAACGCGATCAACCGTCCGTACGGGATGGTGCTGGTCACCGGCCCGACGGGCTCGGGCAAGACGGTCTCGCTCTACACGTGCCTGAACATCCTCAACAAGCCGGGGATCAACATCTCCACGGCGGAGGACCCGGCCGAGATCAACCTGCCCGGCATCAACCAGGTGAACATGAACGACAAGGCGGGGCTCACCTTCTCGGTCGCGCTGAAGGCGTTCCTGCGCCAGGACCCGGACATCATCATGGTGGGCGAGATCCGCGACCTGGAGACCGGCGAGATCGCCGTCAAGGCCGCGCAGACGGGCCACATGGTCCTGTCGACCCTCCACACGAACGACGCGCCCACCACGCTCACGCGCCTCATGAACATGGGCATCGCGCCGTTCAACATCGCCTCGAGCGTGATCCTCATCACCGCGCAGCGCCTGGCGCGCAAGCTGTGCACGTGCAAGAAGCCGGCCGACATTCCGGAGGAAGCGCTGCTGCGGGCCGGGTTCAAGGAGGAGGACCTCGACGGGACCTGGCACACGTACGCGCCGGTGGGCTGCGACGTATGCAAGAATACCGGCTACAAAGGCCGCGTCGGGGTGTATCAGGTGATGCCCATCTCCGAGGAGATGGAGCGCATCATCATGAAGAACGGGACGGCCATCGACCTGGCGGACCAGGCGCAGCGTGAAGGGGTTCGCGACCTGCGCCAGTCGGGGCTCCTCAAAGTCAAGAAGGGTCTCACCTCCCTCGAGGAGATCGAGGCCGTGACGAACGAGTAGGGGAGACGACGATGGCAGCGGTCGCAAAACCGAAGGAAGCGGGCAAGGAAGCGAGCAAGCTCAGCAACTACGCCTGGGTCGGCAAGGACAAGGCCGGCAAGGTGGTCAAGGGCGAGCTGCGCGCCGGGGGGGAATCGCTCGTCGCGGCGAGCCTGCGCCGGCAGGGCATCCAGGTCACCAGCGTCAAGCGGGTGCGCCAGAGGTCCGGCAAGAAGATCTCCGACAAGGACATCACGCTCTTCACCAGGCAGCTCGCCGTGATGATGAAGGCGGGCGTGCCGCTGCTGCAGGCGTTCGACATCGTCGGGCGCGGGCACTCGAACCCGTCGGTCGGCAAGCTCCTCCTCGACATCAAGACCGACGTCGAGACCGGGTCGTCGCTCTCGCAGGCCTTCCGCAAGTACCCCGCGTACTTCGACGCGCTCTTCTGCAACCTGGTGGGCGCCGGCGAGGCGGCGGGCATCCTCGACTCGCTGCTCGAGCGGCTGGCGACCTACAAGGAGAAGATTCTCGCCATCAAGAGCAAGATCAAGGGCGCGCTCTTCTATCCGGTGGCGGTGATCGTCGTCGCGATGGTCGTGGTCGCGGTGATCATGATCTTCGTGATCCCGGTGTTCAAGGACCTGTTCAAGAGCTTCGGCGCGGACCTGCCGGGACCGACCCTCATCGTCATGGCGATGTCCGAGTTCTTCGTGAAGAACTGGCTGGTGCTGTTCGGCAGCATCGGCGGCGGCGTCTACGCGTTCCTGACCGCGTGGAAGCGCTCGCCGTCGGTGCAGCGCTTCATGGACCGGCTGCTGCTGCGCATCCCCGTGTTCGGCGACGTGATCCGCAAGGCGTCGATCGCGCGCTGGTGCCGCACGCTCTCGACGATGTTCGCGGCGGGCGTGCCGCTGGTCGAGTCGCTCGAGTCCGTGTCGGGCGCGGCGGGCAACTATGTGTACTGGGAGGCCACCAAGAAGATCCAGGCCGAGGTCTCCACGGGCACGGCGCTCACCGCGGCGATGACCAACTCCGGCGTCTTTCCGCCGATGGTGCTGCAGATGTGCGCGATCGGCGAGGAGTCCGGCTCGCTCGACGCGATGCTCGGCAAGGTCGCCGACTTCTTCGAGGCCGAGGTGGACGAGGCGGTCGAGTCGCTCTCCTCCCTCATGGAGCCGATGATCATGGTCGTCCTCGGCGGCATCATCGGCGGCATCGTGATCGCGATGTACCTGCCGATCTTCAAGATGGGCCAGGCGATCTAGCCGGGCGATGCCACAGGGCGCGGGGAGCGATCCCCGCGCTTTTCGTTTATAGGGTGCGGCGACGACATGCAATTCCTCGAGGTGCTGCAGGCCTCTGCGGTGTGGCTCGCGGTGACCGCCGCGTTCGTCGGCCTTTGCGCCGGTTCCTTCCTCAACGTGGTCATCTACCGGCTGCCGAAGATGATGGAGGCGCAATGGCGCGCCGACTGCGCGGCGCTCGACGGCAAGGAGCCGCCGGCCGCGCCGGCCTTCAACCTGGTGACGCCCGCATCGCGCTGCCCCGCGTGCGGCACGCGCATCTCGCCGCTGCAGAACATTCCCGTGGTGAGCTGGATCGCGCTGCGCGGCCGCTGCGCCGCCTGCCGGGCGCCGATCAGCAAGCGCTATCCGGCCGTCGAGCTCGCCACCGGACTGTTGTCGGTGCTCTTCGCGTGGCGCTTCGGTTATTCGGCCGCGCTCGCGTTCGGGCTCGCATACGCGTGGGCGATGCTCGCGCTCACCTTCATCGACCTGGACACGCAGCTGTTGCCCGACGACATCACGCTGCCGCTGCTTTGGCTCGGGCTCATCGCGAACACGTTCGGGGTCTACACCGACTTGCGCTCGGCGGTGCTGGGCGCGGTCGCGGGCTACCTCGTGCTGTGGGCGGTGTACTGGGCGTTCCGGCTCCTCGCGAAGAAGGAGGGCATGGGCTACGGCGATTTCAAGCTGCTCGCGGCGGTCGGCGCATGGACCGGCTGGCAGGTGCTGCCGGCGGTGATCCTCGTCTCCGCGGGGCTCGGCGCGGTGATCGGCTCGCTCGTGCTGTGGCTGTCGCGCCAGGGGCGCGATACCCGCATTCCGTTCGGTCCCTATCTCGCCCTCGGCGGGATCGTGGGGCTGTTGTGGGGCCGCCAGGCCGTGACCGCCTGGCTCGGCAGCTTCCCGCAATGACGTATGTGGTCGGGCTCACGGGCGGCATCGGCTCGGGCAAGACCACGGTGGCCGAGCGCCTCGAGGCCCTCGGGGCCAGCGTGATCGATACCGACCGCATCGCGCGCAGCCTCACCGGCCCGGGCGGTGCCGCGATGGCCGCGGTGCGCGACGCTTTCGGCGCCGAGTACGTCGACCCGTCCGGGGCGCTCGACCGCGCGGCGATGCGCGCGCGCGCGTTCGGCGATCAGGCTGCACGCGCGCGTCTCGAATCGATCCTGCATCCGATGATCCGCGCGCACTCCGACCGCGAGATCGCGCGGGCGCACGGTCCCTACGCGCTCCTCGTCGTGCCGCTGCTCTTCGAGACCGGCGGATACGCGGGGCGCGTGCAACGCGTGGCGGTGGTCGATTGCGACGAGCACCTGCAGTTGCGCCGCACGATGGCCCGCTCGCGGCTCGATGCGCAGACGGTGCGGCGCATCATGGGCGCGCAATGGCCACGGTGGCGCCGGCTCCAGATGGCCGACGACGTGGTGTGGAACGGAGGCGATGCGGCCGCGCTCGAACCGCAATGCGGGGCGTTGCACGCGCGCTGGTGCGAGCGCGCGCGGTCCGCGGCGAAAAATTTGTGATTACCGCCACTTTGCCCCACAATCCGGGCCAAGCCAGGGCCGGGTCCGTGATCATCTACGAATATCCCCTCAACGAGCGCGTCCGCACGCTGCTCCGGCTGGAAGATCTCTACGACCGGGTCGAGTACTTCCTCGCCAAGGAAGATCCGCACGATCACCACGCGTGCCTCACCGGGCTGTTCGAGATCGTCGAGGTGGCGAGCCGGGCCGACCTCAAGAGCGACCTGCTGCAGGAGCTCGACCGGCAGCGCACGTTCCTCGAGGCGCTGCGCAACAACCCCGCGATCTCCGAGGAGAAGCTCGACGGCGTGCTCGCCGAGCTCGACAGCGCGTTCTCGAACCTGCATGCGACCTCCGGCAAGACCGGCCAGAGCCTGCGCGAGAACGAATGGCTCATGGCGATCAAGCAGCGCGCCGGCATTCCCGGGGGCACGAGCGAGTTCGACCTGCCCTCGTACCACCACTGGCTGCACCATCCCGCGCGCCGCCGGCAGGACGACCTGTCCGAGTGGCTGAAGCCGCTCTTGCCGATCCATGCCGCGCTCGCCATCGTGCTGCGCGTGCTGCGCGAGAGCGGCCGCACCGTGTCGCTGATGGCGTTCCAGGGCGTCTACCAGCAGACGCCGGCCGAAAAGCCCGCGCAGATGCTCCGGCTTACGCTCGACGATGAACTTCCCTGCGTTCCGGAGATCAGCGCCAACAAGTACGCGCTGAACGTGCGCTTCCTGCTGCCCGAGGGCGTGCAGAAGAGCCGCGTGTACGACCAGGACGTTCCGTTCGAGCTTTCGTTCTGCAACCTGTGAGGCGATGACCGGCAAGCCGTCCCCGCGCAAGGCGGGAGCGCCAGGCGCGCGCACCGTGGCGTGCCCGGCCTGTGGCGCGAAGACGGCCTTCGAGCCGTGGAATCCGTGGCGCCCGTTCTGCTCCGAGCGATGCCGCACCACGGACCTCGGCGCGTGGGCGTCGGAGTCCTACCGGATCCCCGCGAAGCCCGACGACGACGAGGAAAAAGAGTCCCGCTGAGCATACCGGATGCCGAAACTGCCGCGGCTTTTTTTGCGCGGAGGTTTGCGTTTGGTTAAGATAGGCGGGTTTTAGGAGCGGTTCGTCGGTGTTCCCCGCAGCGGATCCCCCGCCGTACGTTCACTTGTCGGTGCCCAACCGTTCACTGGGTCCCGCAGGCCGGCGCTGGATCATCGGCCTCCTCGCCCTGACCGTGTTCGGGCTGGCGGCCGCGGCTGCGTTCATCGGCGCGTGGCCGGTCATGCCTTTCGCCGGCCTCGAGGTGGGGCTCGTCGCGCTCGCCTTCCGGATCGTCGGTCTGCACGACGGCGATTTCGAGCGCATCGAGATCGGCGCGCACGAGGTGCGCGTCGAGGCGCGCGAGGCGCAGCGCGTCACCCGATTCGTGGCGCAGCGGGCATGGGCGCGCGTGGTCGTCAGCGACCACGGGATGCGCTGCTGCCTGCGCCTCGCCTACGCCGGGAAGAGCGTGCCGCTCGGAAGGCTTCTGTCGGACGAGGGACGGCGGATTCTCGCGCGACGCTTGCGCGGGCGGATCGCCGTCACGGAGAAATGAAGAACTCCCGGGAGTATCCGGACAACTAAGGCATGACCATGCATCTCAAACCGCTGCGCGCCCTCGTCGCCCTCGTCGCGACGCTTCCCGTCTCCCTCGCGGCCCTGGCGACGTACGACGTCGACATCATGCCGCCCGCCAGCCCGATGGCGCACCAGGCGTACGACCTGCATTGGGGCGTGCTGTGGATCTGCGTCGGCATCTTCTTCATCGTGTTCGGCGCGATGTTCTGGTCCATCTTCCAGCACCGCAAGAGCCGCGGCGCGAAGGCCGCGCAGTTCCACGAGAACACGACGATCGAGATCCTGTGGACGATCATCCCGTTCGTGGTCCTGATCGGCATGGCCTATCCCGCCACCAAGACCATGCTCGAGATGAAGGATCCTTCCGGCGCCGACATGGCGATCAAGGTGACGGCCTACCAGTGGCGCTGGCAGTACGACTACCAGCAGGACGGCATCTCCTTCTTCTCGAACCTGTCCACGCCGCGCGACCAGATCGAGGGCGACGCGCAGAAGAATCCGAACTACCTGCTCGAGGTCGACCAGCCGATGGTCGTGCCGGTCGGCAAGAAGGTGCGCCTGCTCATCACCTCGAACGACGTGATCCACGGCTTCTACGTGCCGCAGCTCGGGGTGCACCAGTACGGCATCCCCGGCTACATCAAGGACCAGTGGTTCGAGATCGAGAAGCCGGGCCTCTACCGCGGCCAATGCAGCCAGATCTGCGGCAAGGAGCACGCGTTCATGCCGATCGTCGTCGACGCGCGCACGCCGGAAGCGTATGCCGCCTGGGTGAAGGAGCAGAAGGCGAAGATGCCGCCCCCGACGCCCGCCCAGGCGCAGGCCGGCGGAGCGCCTGCGGAAGCGACGCAGACCGCGGCCGCCGGCGCGGCCGCTCCCGCCGCCGAGGACTACAACAAGAAGTGGTCGCTCGACGAGCTGAAGAGCGCCGGCGAGAAGCTCTTCACCCAGAACTGCGCGGCATGCCACCAGGCCAACGGCAAGGGCGTCCCGGGGACGTTCCCCGCGCTCGACGGCTCGAAGGTCGCGACCGGCCCGAAGGCCGAGCACATCAAGACCGTGCTGAAGGGCCGTCCCGGCACGGCGATGGCGTCCTTCGCGCGGCTGTCCGACACCGAGCTCGCGCAGATCGTCACCTACGAGCGCAACGCCTGGGGCAACCACACCGGCGATGCGATCCAGCCGTCCGAGATCAAGGCGCTGCGCTAGTCCCGAACCCGACATCGAAAGAGAAACCGGAGCCACTCCCATGAGCACTGTCACCCACGCTCCCGACCACGACGCGGCCCACGAGCACCACGGGCCGCCCCACGGGATCACGCGCTGGCTCTACACGACCAACCACAAGGACATCGGCACGCTGTACCTGTGGTTCTCGTGCATCATGTTCTTCGTGGGCGGCACGATGGCGCTCGGCATCCGTGCGGAGCTCTTCAAGCCGGGGCTGCAGCTCTTCAATCCGCAGTTCTTCAATTCGCTCACCACGATCCACGGCCTGGTGATGATCTTCGGGGCGATCATGCCCGGCTTCGTCGGGCTCGCGAACTGGCTCATTCCGATGCAGGTGGGCGCGGCCGACATGGCCTTCCCGCGCATGAACAACTGGAGCTTCTGGCTGCTCATTCCCGCGGCCATCCTGCTGGTCGGCTCGTTCCTCGCCCCGGGCGGCGCCTCGGCGACCGGCTGGACGCTCTACCCGCCGCTGTCGGTGCAGCAGGGCATGGGGATGGACATGACGATCCTCGCGATCCACATCCTCGGCGCCTCCTCGATCATGGGCGCGATCAACATCATCACGACCATCCTCAACATGCGCGCGCCGGGCATGACGCTCATGAAGATGCCCATGTTCGTGTGGACGTGGCTCATCACCGCGTACCTGCTGATCGCCGTGATGCCGGTGCTCGCGGGCGCGATCACGATGCTGCTCTTCGACCGCCACTTCGGCACCAGCTTCTTCAACGCGGCCGGCGGCGGCGACCCCACGCTCTTCCTGCACGTGTTCTGGTTCTTCGGGCACCCCGAGGTGTACATCATGGTGCTGCCGGCGTTCGGGATCATCTCGCAGATCATCCCGGCGTTCGCCCGCAAGCCGCTCTTCGGCTACGCCTCGATGGTCTACGCCACCGCCTCGATCGCGATGCTCTCCTTCATCGTGTGGGGCCACCACATGTTCACGGTCGGCATGCCCGCGGCCGGGAACCTGTTCTTCATGTACGCGACGATCCTCATCTCGGTGCCGACCGGCGTGAAGATCTTCAACTGGATCTCGACGATGTGGCGCGGCTCGATGACGTTCGAGACGCCGATGCTCTTCGCGATCGGGTTCCTGTGCCTGTTCACCATCGGCGGCTTCTCGGGCCTCGTGCTCGCGATCGCGCCGGTCGACATCACGCTGCACAACACGTACTACGTCGTCGCGCACTTCCATTACGTGCTCGTCTCCGGCGCGCTCTTCGCGATCATGGGCGCCGTCTACTTCTGGCTGCCGAAGTGGTCGGGCCGCATGTACAACGAGACGCTCGGCAAATGGCATTTCTGGTTGTCGATGATCGGCTTCAACCTCGCGTTCTTCCCGCAGCACTTCCTGGGCCTGGCCGGCATGCCGCGCCGCATTCCCGACTACGCGCTGCAATTTGCCGAGTGGAACATGTGGTCGTCGATCGGGGCGTTCATCTTCGGGTTCACGCAGCTGCTCTTCGTGATCAACGTCGTGCAGACGCTGCGCGCGGGCAAGCCCGCGCCCCAGATGCCGTGGGAGGGCGCCGATTCGCTCGAGTGGACGCACCTGCCGACGCCGGCGCCGTACCACACGTTCGAAACCGCGCCGGTGGTGAAGTGACGCGGCGGATGAGCGGGAACGCCTCCATGGACCAGCGGCGCAAGGCCCTCATCACGGCGCTGATCCTCGCCGCGGTGGCCGTGGGCATCTACGCGACGGTGATCGTCCGCTACGTGGTGAAGTGATGCACGCCCACGCCGAGCTCGCCGCCGAGAACCGCCTGCTCCTGAGGAAGCTCCTCGTGGTGTGCGGCGGGATGCTGGCGTTCGCGTTCGCGCTCGTGCCGATCTACCGCCAGGTGTGCGAGGCCACCGGCCTCAGCAAGGAGCGCGAGGTGGCGCCCGTCAACACGCAGGTCGACGCGAGCCGCGACGTGACCGTCGAGCTGCTCGCCTCGACCGCGGGGTTGCCCTGGCGCTTCGAGACGCTCACGCGCAGCGTCAAGCTGCATCCGGGCGAGCTCACCACCGTGCATTACCGGGTCGTGAACACGCTCGGCCGCGCGGTGACCGCGCAGGCGGTGATGAGCACCGCGCCGGAGGAGGCGGCCCGCTGGATCCAGAAGCAGACGTGCTTCTGCTTTTCCAACCAGACGCTCGCCGCCGGCGAGGCGCGCGACATGCCGGTGGTGTTCCGAGTGAGCCCCGAGGCGCCGCGCGACCTCAAGCTCCTCACGCTCTCCTACAGCTTCATGGAAGTGCCGAACACGGCGCCGCGCACATGATCCTCGACACGTTCAAGGCCGTGTTCTGGAGCTTCTTCGGCGTGCGCAAGTGGTCGGCGTACGAGGCCGACTCGAAGCGCCTGAACCCGGTGGCCGTGGTCATCGTGGGCCTGATCACCACGATCGTGTTCGTGCTGATGATCTTCGGCGTGGTCGAGCTCGTGACGAGATAGCGCAGGACAACGACGCATTCGCAAGAAAAGGGGAATCCAGTGACCAACACCCATACCTCCGGCTACTACTTCGCGCCGCCCTCGAAATGGCCGGTCGTCGGATCGACCGCGCTCTTCTTCCTCGCCTTCGGCGGCGTGCTGCTGTTCAACAGCTACTCCATGGGCTGGATCTCGGTCGCCCTCGGCTTCGCGATCCTCGTCTACATGCTCTTCGGCTGGTTCGGCAACGTGATCCACGAGAGCGAGGGCGGGCTCTTCAACCGCCAGGTGGACATGTCCTTCCGCTGGGCGATGAGCTGGTTCATCTTCTCGGAGGTCATGTTCTTCGCGGCGTTCTTCGGCGCGCTCTTCTACGCCCGCGTCTACTCGGTGCCATGGCTGGGCGACGTCGAGAACAAGCTGCTGTGGCCCGAGTTCCAGGGACACTGGCCGACCTCGGGACCGTACCAGCCGCTCGACTTCAGCCCGATGCACGCGTGGGGAATCCCGGCGATCAACACGCTGCTGCTCCTGTCCTCGGGCGTCACGGTGACGTGGGCGCACTGGGCGCTGAAGAAGAACGACCGCAGCCACCTCATCCTCGGGCTCGTCTTCACGATCCTGCTCGGCCTCACGTTCGTGACGCTGCAGGCGATGGAGTACGGGCACGCCTACTCGGAGCTGAACCTCAAGCTCACGACCGGCGTCTTCGGCTCCACGTTCTTCCTGCTCACGGGATTCCACGGCTTCCACGTCTCTCTCGGGCTCACGATGCTCACCGTGATCCTGTTCCGCTGCGTGGCCGGCCACTTCAAGCCCGACCACCATTTCGGCTTCGAGGCGGTCTCGTGGTACTGGCACTTCGTGGACGTGGTGTGGTTGCTGCTCTTCGTGTTCGTGTACTGGCTGTAGCGGCAGGGGCGACCCGCGGCGCGACGACAACGAGAAAAAGAAAAGCCGCACCTCGGTGCGGCTTTTCGCTTGTGGCCCGCAGCCTACAGGCGGCCGCCGGGCAGCCAGCCGAAGTAGTAGGAGGCCATCAGGATGGCGAAGACGAGCAGGGACAGGCCGATGCGGATCGTGAGCGAGATCACCGCGCGGTTCGTGGTGCCCTTGTCCTTGTAGACGAAGTAGAGGCCCGAGAAGAGGCTCGCGAGCACCGCGAGCAGCAGGATCAGGATCAGGACGCGCATCGATTGGAAAGGAAATGGCGTTGCGGCAACTAGTGTATTCCTCGCGCGAGGCCCGGGGATCGTGATCGCGATCGCGGGCCGCCGCGTCACGTTCGCGCCGCGCCTCGTGCCGACGCTCGCCATGGTCGCGTTCGTCGCGCTCACGGTCGCGCTCGGGCGATGGCAGGCGCATCGCGCCGAGGACAAGGAGCAACGGCAGGCGCTCCTCGAGGCGCGCCTGGCGCAAGCGCCGTTGCGGCTCACGGGTGCCGTCGATTCCGCCGCCCCGCTGCTCTACCGGCACGTGGTGGCCGCCGGCCGCTGGATTCCCGAGCGGCAGATCTTCATCGACAACCAGGTCGAGAACGAACAGGCCGGCTTCTACGTGGTCACGCCGCTCAGGCTGCGCGGCTCGGACGCGGTGGTGCTCGTGAACCGGGGATGGATCGCGCGCAGCGCCGATTACCCGAAGGCGCCGTCGGTGCCCGCGCCGTCGGGCGAGGCCGAGGTGACGGGGATCGCCACCGTGCCTCCCGCGCGCTTCCTGGAGCTTTCTTCGCAGACCGTGACCGGCGACGTATGGCAGAACCTCTCCTTCGAGCGCTATCGCGGCTGGAGCGGCTTGAACGTGCTGCCCGTGGAGATCCTCGCCGACGCTTCGGCCCCGGGGCTCGCGCGCGTGCACGAGCAGCCGGATGCGGGCGCCCAGCGCCATCGCGAGTACGAGTACCAGTGGTTCCTCTTCGCCGCCACGGCGGTGACGCTGTGGGTCGCGCTCAACCTGAGGCGGGTCCGATGAGGCTCGGTTCGCGCGCCAAGCTCCTGGCGATCGTCGCGATCTTCGCGGCGCCCATCGTGGCCTCCGCCGTCGCGTACAAATTCTTTCCGCCGCCACCGACCGCGAATCACGGCCAGCTGCTCCTGCCGCCGGCGCAGGTCACCGCCGATCGCTTCCAGCGCGTTGCCGGCGGCCAGTTCGCCTTCGCAGGCCTCGACGGGAAGTGGGCGATGGTCATGTCCGACTCCGGCGACTGCGCGCGCGCGTGCATCGACAAGCTCATCATGATGCGGCAGGTGCGGCTCGCCCTCGGCCGCGACGCCGAGCGCGTCGCGCGCGTGTACGTCGCCGACGACGGGCGCGCGCCGGAACCCGAGCGGCTGGCGCCGTTCCAAGGGACCGAGGCCGTGATCGCGCCGCCCGGCGTCGCGTTCGCGCGGTCGGCCGCGCGCGACCGCAACCACATCTACCTGGTGGACCCGCACGGCAACGTGATGATGCGCTGGCCCGCCCCCGACGACGGCAAGGGCATGCTGCGCGACCTGCAGCGGCTGCTCAACGCGTCCCAGATCGGCTGAATTCCCAACGAGGCTTCCCATGTTGCAGCGCACCCTTTCCTCCGAACCCGGCCTCGCGGTCCAGTTCTTCCAGCTCACGAAGCCCCGCGTCGTGTCGCTCATCGTCTTCACGGCGGTGATCGGCATGATGCTCGCCGTGCCGGGCGTGCCGCCGCTCGGCAAGCTCGTCTTCGCGACGGTGGGCATCGCGCTCGTCGCCGGCGCGGCCGCCGCGTTCAACTGCCTGGTCGAGCACAAGATCGACGCGGTCATGGCGCGCACGCGCGCGCGCCCGACGGTGTCCGGCACGATCTCCGCGCCGCAGATCGTGCTCTTCTCGGGCGCGATCGGCGGGCTCGGTCTGGCGATCCTCTGGCACGCGGTGAACCCGCTCACGATGGGGCTCACGCTCGCGACGTTCGTCGGCTACGCCATCATCTACACGGTGCTGCTCAAGCCCGCCACGCCGCAGAACATCGTGATCGGCGGTGCGTCCGGGGCGATGCCGCCGGTGCTCGGCTGGGCCGCGATGACCGGCGACGTGACGTTCCAGCCGCTGCTGCTCTTCCTCATCATCTTCGCGTGGACGCCGCCGCACTTCTGGGCGCTCGCGCTCTACCGGCGCAAGGAATACGAGCGCTCCGGCCTGCCGATGCTGCCGGTCACCCATGGCGAGGCGTTCACGCGCCTTCACCTGATGCTCTACACGCTGCTGCTCGTGGCCACGACGCTGCTGCCCTTCGCGACCCGCATGTCCGGGTGGTTCTACCTGGGCGGCGCGGCGGTGCTCGACGCGGTGTTCGTGGGATACGCGTGGGTCGTGTGGCGGCGCTACACCGACGCGCTCGCGCGGCAGACGTTCGCTTACTCGATCTTCTACCTGGCGATGCTGTTCGCGGTGCTGATGGTGGACCACTACCTGCCGCGCCTCGGCGCATGAGGCGCGCGCTCGCGGCGGCGTTCGTCGCGGTGGCCGTGGCGCTCGCCGGGTGCGATTACCTCGTCCCGCCGAAGTCGCCGTTCCACGGGGTCGACGTCACCGGGATGAAGGCGGGCGACAAGCTGCGCCTCGAGGATCCCTCGGGCAAGGTCCATACGCTCGCGGACTTCCGCGGCAAGGTGGTCGCGGTGATCTTCGGCTACACGCAGTGTCCCGACGTCTGCCCGACCACGCTCGCCGACTATGCGAAGGCGATGAAGCTGCTCGGCGCCGAGGCCTCGCGCGTGCAGGTGCTCTTCGTCACGGTCGACCCGAAGCGCGACACGCCCGCGTTGCTCTCGGAGTACGTCTCCGCGTTCGATCCGCGCTTCATGGCGCTGCGCGGCGACCCGGGTGCCACCGCGCGCACGACCGACGACTTCCATGTGTACGTCGCCGAGCGCGAGGGCAAGACGCCGGACACCTACACCGTGGACCACACGGCGCAGGTCTTCGTGTTCGATGCGCAGGGACGGCTGAGGCTCATGATCGCGCCCGGCACCTCGCCCGCGGACATCGCATCGGACCTGCGCACCCTCGCCAAGTCCTGAAAAGAAAAACGGGGCCGAAGCCCCGTTGCTGGCGTCGCGTCGCCCTCAGCGGGTCGCCGCGGGCTCCTTCTTAAACTTCTGCACCGCCGTCGCCGCGATCTGCCGGCTGCGTTAGGCGGACACGCCGAATTCGTCGGCCAGCTCGTGAAGGGTCTTCGGATCCTTCTCGGCGAGCCAGCGCGCCTGGATGATGCGACGGCTGCGATCGTCGAGGCTGCCGAGCGCGCGGCTCAAGCCCTCGGCCCGGTGCGCTTCGCCCTGCTCGCGCTCGTAGGTCTCGGCCGGTCCCTCGGAGTTGTCCGCGAGGTAGGCGATCGGCGTGACGAACTCTTCGTCGCTGTCGTCGGGCGAGGGCTCGAGCGGGATATCGCCGCCCTGCAGCCGCTTCTCCATCTCGACGACGTCGCTCTCCTTCACGTTGAGCGTCTGCGCGACCTGCTTGATTTCCTTCGGGGAGAGCGCCGCGGTGCTCGCCTTCATGCTGCGCAGGTTGAAGAAGAGCTTGCGCTGCGCCTTCGTGGTGGCGACCTTCACCATGCGCCAGTTGCGCAGGATGTATTCGTGCATCTCGGCCTTGATCCAGTGGATCGCGAACGAGGCGAGGCGCACGCCGCGCTCCGGGTCGAAGCGCTTCACGGCCTTCATCAGCCCCACGTTGCCTTCCTGCACGAGGTCCGCCTGGGGCAGCCCGTACCCCATGTAGTTGCGCGCGATCGAGACGACCAGCCGCAGGTGCGACAGGACGAGGTCGCGCGCGGCGGCCAGGTCGTTCATGCCCTTCAGGCGACGCCCGAGCTCGATCTCGCGCTCAGCGGTCAGCATCGGGATCGCGTTCACCGCGTGGATGTACGACTCCAGGCTGGAAACGGGCGGCAGCGTGGCGGGAAGCGTCATGGTCATCGGCGGGTAAGCCTCCTCGGAAAAATCATCTTAGCACTCGTACGATTGGAGTGCTAATGGCCCGCGAAGTTCCAACTTTTACCGATGGTGGGAAAGCAGGTTCAGCTCGCGGGACACCGCCAGCCAGGCCCCCGCCCAGCCCACCACGGCCGTGCCGAGCACGAGGGCGGCAGCCTGGCTTGGATCGAGAAAAACCCCTTTGAGTTCAGCGGCGTACTCGGGAGTGAGCGCTGACAACTCCTGGCCCAGCCAGAGCCACACCCCGGCCGCCACCGCGAGCGCCCCCGCCCCGGCGAAGAGGCCCTCGATCAGGCCGTGGTAGAGGAAAGGTCTTCTCACGTCGCCGGTCGTCGCTCCGATGAGGCGGCTCACCTCGATCTCCTCCCGCCGGCTCACGATCTGGAGCCGGATGAGGTGCCCGACGATGAAGGCGACGGCCGCCGCGAGCAGCACGGCGATGGCGAGCACGACCCGGTCGGCGAAGCGAACCCAGCGGCCGAGTCGCTGGGACCACTCGAAATCTGCCGCAACCTGGTCGACCTTGGGCAACTGCGCCCAGGCACGCCGGTCGGCCTCGAGGCGCGCGGGATCGGCGGTGCGCAGGCGGACCGCGAACGCGTGGGGCAGCGGATTGCGGTCCATGCTCGAAAGCAGCTCCGCGAGATGGGTGTTGGCCTTGAGCTGCGCGAGCGCCTGGTCGCGCGGAATGAAGCGCACGCTCGTGGCGTCCGGACTCGCGCGCAGGGCCCGCTCTATGCGCTTCACGTCGTCGTCGCCCGCATCGAGGGCGAGGTATACGTTCGCGTGCGGGTCGGTATCGAAGCTCGCGGTGAGGAGGCCGACGCTCTTCAGGACCACCGCGCCGACGACCGGCAACGCGATCGCCATCGCGAGCACGAGGACCGAGGCGAGCGAGCCCAGGGGCTGCGCGCCGAGCCGGTGGAGCGCATCCGCGAAAGCGTGCGCATGAAGGCGCAGCCAGCGCATCACGCGGGCGCTCCCTCGACGACTCGCCCGGCGCTGAGCGTGATGCGCCGGCAGCCGAGCCGCTCGACGCTCGCCGAATCGTGCGTCGACAGCACGACCGTCACGCCGACCTGGTGGAAGGACGCGAACAGATCGACGATGGCGCGGGCGTAATCCGCATCGAGGTTGCCCGTGGGCTCGTCGGCGATGAGGATCGACGGACGGTTCACGATCGCGCGCGCGATGCACAGGCGCTGCTGCTCGCCGCCCGAGAGGGCGATGGGCATCGCCTTCTCGCGCGCGAGCAGCCCCACCTTGTCCAGGGCGGCACGCACGCGCCGCGCCACGTCGCCGCGTGGCAAACCCGCGATGCGCAGGGGCAGCGCGACGTTCTCGAAGGCATCGCGATCGTAGAGCAGCTTGTGGTCCTGGAACACGAAGCCGATGCGGCGCCTCAGGATCGCGAGCGCGCTCTCGCGCAGCGCCCCGAGGTTGTGCCCGTGGACGAGCACCGTTCCCGCGGAGGGCGGCTCGATGCCCGCGGCGAGCTTGAGCAGCGTCGACTTGCCCGCCCCGGAGTGGCCGGTGATCGCGACCATCTCGCCGGCCGTGATCTCCGCGGTCACCCCGCGCAGGGCCTCCTGGCCCCCGGGATAGCGCTTCTCGACGCCCGAGAACTGGATCACGCGAAGAGCGCGTCGACGAAATCGGCGGCGACGAACGGCCGCAGGTCCTCGGCTTTCTCGCCGATGCCGATGAAGCGGATGGGGATCGGGTGCTCGCGCGCGATGGCCGCGATGGCGCCGCCCTTTGCCGTGCCGTCGAGCTTGGTCACGATGAGACCGGACAGCCCGAGCGCGTCGTCGAACGCCTTCACCTGGCGCACCGCGTTCTGCCCCGTGTTCGCGTCGATCACGAGCCACGTCTCGTGCGGGGCGGCGGCGTCGGCCTTCGCCATCACGCGCTTCACTTTCTTGATCTCGTCCATGAGGTGCAGCTGCGTGGGCAGACGTCCCGCGGTATCGGCGAGCACGACCTCGATCCCGCGCGCGCGCGCCGACTGGATAGCATCGAAGATGACCGCCGCCGAATCCGCCTTCTCCTGCGCGATCACCGTCACGTTGTGGCGCTTCGCCCATTCGGCGAGCTGCTCGCGCGCGGCCGCGCGGAACGTGTCTCCGGCCGCGAGCAGCACCGAGCGGCCTTCCGACTGGAAGAGCCGCGTGAGCTTCGCGATGGTCGTCGTCTTGCCCGCGCCGTTCACGCCGGCGAGGAGGATCACGTACGGATTGGGCCGCGGCTCGGGAAGCGGCTTCTCCAGCGGCTCGAGCAGGTCGACGAGCGCGTCCTTGAGCTCGACCTCGAGCTGCGCGCCGGTCTCGAGACGCTTGTCGCGCTGCGCCTTGCGCAGCCGCTCGATGAGGCTGTGCGTGGCGGCCACGCCGACGTCGGCCTCGATGAGCTGCGTCTCGAGCTCCTCGTACAGAGCCTCGTCGATGTTGGGCCGGCGGAAGACGCCGAGCGCCTTCTGCCAACGCGAGCGCGTGAGCTCGAGGTCCTTCTTGAGGAACGACTTGAGGCTCGAGACGAATCCGGCGGATTCGCCCTTGTCCTTGCGGGGAAACAGCGGGGGCATGGTGATGGCCGCGGGCGGGCCGGGGCGACGGAACCGCCTTCATTTTACGGTATGATCGGGCGACGATGAGTTCCCCGCGCCGCACGGCGAGCCGCTCGCCGCGGGACGGACGCAATCGCGTGCGCATCATCGGCGGTCGCTGGCGCAGCCGCCTCGTGCATTTCCCCCCTGGTGCAACGCTTCGTCCCACGCCCGACCGTGTCCGAGAAACGCTCTTCAACTGGCTCGGCCAGCGCCTCGACGGCCTCGCCTGCCTCGACCTGTTCGCGGGCAGCGGCGCCCTCGGTTTCGAGGCGCTGTCGCGCGGCGCGCGTCGTGTCGTGATGGTCGAGCGCGACCGCGAGGTGGCCGCAGCGCTGCGCGCATCGGCTCGCGCGCTCGAGGCCGAGGGCGTGCAGGTCGTCGAGGGCGACGCGCTCGGCTACCTGCGCGCCGCGGGCGAGCGCTTCGACGTGGCGTTCGTCGATCCGCCATATGAGAGCGGGCTCGCGATTCCCGCACTCGTCGCGCTCGCCGCGCACATGAACCCGGCCGCGCGCGCCTACGTGGAGAGCGCCGAGCCGATCGAGCCGCCCGCGCCGTGGCAACCGTATCGCGAGGCGCGTGCGGGGGCGGTACGCTATGCGCTTTTCGAATTGCCCGCGCCGGGCGCCATGCCGCCAGGGGACCTACGATGACCATCACCCGCGCCGTCTACCCGGGCACGTTCGACCCGATCACCAATGGACACGAGGACCTGATCCAGCGCGCCTCGCGGCTGTTCGACGAAGTGGTCGTCGGCGTGGCGCAGAGCCAGGCGAAGCGTCCGTTCTTCTCGCTCGATGAGCGCGTGGAGCTCGCCCGCGACGTGCTCTCGCCCTATGCGAACGTGAGCGTGATGGGGTTCACCGGGTTGCTCTCGGAGTTCGTGAAGGAGCAGGCGGCGAGCGTGATCCTGCGCGGCCTGCGCGCCGTATCCGACTTCGAGTACGAGTTCCAGCTCGCCGGGATGAACCGGCGCCTGGCTCCCGGCGTCGAAACGCTTTTCCTCACACCCTCGGACAAGTACCTGTTCCTGTCCGCGACGATCGTGCGCGAGATCGCGGTGCTGGGCGGCGACATCACCGCGTTCGTCCACCCGCTCACCGCCGAGCGCATGCGCGGCAAGGTCCGTCTGCGATAACGTGGCGCTCAAGATCACCGACCTTTGCATCAATTGCGACGTGTGCGAGCCGGAATGCCCGAACCACGCGATCTCGATGGGCGAGGACTTCTACGTGATCGACGCATCGCGATGCACCGAGTGCGTCGGCCACTTCGACGCGCCCCAGTGCCGTGAAGTCTGTCCGGTGGACTGCATCCCGCTCGATCCCGAGCACGTCGAGACGCGCGAGGAGCTGCAGGCGAAGTACGAGCGCCTCGAGCGCGAGAAGGCGGGCGGCGGCCCGGGCTAGGCGAGGGAGCGCTCGCGCTGGACGTCGAGCAGGGCCGCGAGGCGCTTCTCGTGCGCCTCGAGCTCGCCGCGCTGGCCGCGCACCTCGGAGGCGATCGCCTCGAGCTCCGCGATCCGCTCCACGAGGTCCGTATCCGCGTTCTGGATGCGGCCCATGCCCTCGATGCGGTTGTTGACCTGTTCCTGGTACGCCGTCACCTGCGCGTCGAGCGGGCGCACGAAGCCGTTCATCCAGGCGCGCACCTCGCGGTCGGCGATCTCGAAGACGTGGATCGCCTGCAGCGCGACCGTGTCGAAGAACAGCGCGCCGAGGGTCTTGCGCCGGTGCAGCAGCAGGCTCGCCGTCGCCTTGAACTCGCGCTCGCAGCGCGCCTGCAGGCGGTCCATCTCGGTCGAGAAGCGCTCGGTCGCGAAATCGCCGGGGTCGGCCGTCACGATCTGGTAGTCCTGTGCGAAACGCCGGCTGACGGTCAGCATGAGCTTGCGCGCCTCGTCGATGATCGCCACCGCGCGCACCAGCCGCTCGCGGGCCTCGACGAAGAAGGCGTCGAGAGTGGCGCCGATGCCGCTCGAGAACGGGGTCTCGAGGATCGCGCGGCGCGTGTCGATCGCGAGCGCGCGGATCGCGTTCGGGTCGACCAGGCGCGCGAGCTCGTCGGAGTGGCGGCTCTGCACGCTGCGCAGGCCCATGAGCATCGCGCGGGCCTGCTCGACGCGCGCCCGTTCCTGCGACGCCCGGCGCGCGAGGGACTCGACCAGCTTCTGGTTCTTGCCTTGCAGCGCCTGCAGCTCCTCGAGCTGCTCGTCGGTGAAGGCGAGGCGGCTCGCGATGAGCGCGCGCGCCTCGGCGAGCAGCGTCCGCGTCTCGGCACGCGCCGCCTGCGCATGTTCCAGGCGGCGCGCGTGCACCATGCCCTGCGCCAGGGCCTGCTCGAGACGGTAGAGGCGGCTGCGCAGGAGCGCGTCGCGGTCGCCCTCGATGCGCGCTGCGAATGCCTGGCGCGCGGAGAGCGCGAACACGCGGGTGGGCGCCACGCCGAGCGCCTCGGAGGTCGAACGCACCTGGCGGTCGATCTCCTCGAGCAGGCCCATCTCGCTCTTGAGCCCGGCGCGCAGCGCGTCGATCTTGTTCAGCACCACGAAGCACGTCTCATCGAGCCCCTCGATCGGCGCGATGTGCTCGTTCCACAGCTCGCGGTCGCTGCGCGTCACGCCAGGGTCGGCGTCGAGCATGAACACGATCGCGGCGGCATCCGGAATGCGATGCAGCGTGAGCTCGGGCTCGGCTGCGAGCGCGTCGTGCCCGGGCGTGTCGAGGATGCCCAGGCCGCTCGCGAGCAGGGGATGAGGCAAGTTGAGGAGCGCATGCCGCCAGCGCGGAATCGCGACCGGCGCATCGCCTTCGACCGCGAAGCCGAGCGCGGCCGCGCGCGCGCCCGGCACCTCGATCGATTCGGAGATCTTCTCGCACACGGCTGCGAGCGTCTCGGGATGCTCGACGTCGAGCGCGACCTCGGTCCATGCCGCGGGATCCTGGACGTATTCGCGCAGCGCCTTCGGATCCTCGCGCGTCTCGATCGGCAGCAGGCGCAGCGACGGCGCACGCGCGGGATCCCAGGCGATCTCCGTCGCGCACAGCGTCGTGCGTCCGGGTCCCGAGGGCAGCAGCCGATGGCCGAGGTCGGCGAAGAAGAGCGCGTTGATGAGCTCGCTCTTGCCGCGCGAGTACTCGGCGACGAAGGCGATGGTGAGCCGCTCGGCCGCGAGCCGCCGCTCGAGGTGGGCGAGCCGCATGCCCGCCTGCTCGTCGAGCAACCGATTCACGATCGCCCAGCGCCGGAATGCCGCGAGCCCTTCGGCGGTCGAGGCGCGCCATTGCCGCAGTTCCTCGAGGCTGTCGTGGAAGGCGCGGGTGGACGAGATCCACGCGCCCGTCGCGCTCAGTGTTGACATCGCGGGCAGTAGAAGGTCGACCGTTGGCCCTGTCGCAACGCACGCACGGGCGTGGCGCAGCGCCGGCAGGGCAGGGCCTCGCGGCCGTAGACCGCGCATTCGTTCTGGAACGCGCCGGCGTGGCCCTCGGCCGATGCGAAGTCGCGCAGCGTCGTTCCTCCGGCCTCGAGCGCGCGGCGCAGGGTGGTGCGGACCGCTTGCGCGAGGCGATTCCAGCGCGGAAGCGAGATGCGCCCGACGCTACGCAGCGGGTGGATCCCGGCCTCGAACAGCGCCTCGCTCGCATAGATGTTGCCGACGCCCGTGACGACGCGGGCGTCCATGAGGAAGTGCTTGACCGCCACGCGCCGCCCTTGCGCCTTCTTCTGCAGCGCGGCCCCCGTGAAGCCCGGCTCGAGGGGCTCGATGCCGAGGTGCTTGAGCAGGGCGTGTTCCTCCGGCTCGCCCGGCACCCACAGCATCGCGCCGAAGCGCCGGGGATCGGTGAGGCGCATGGCCGAAGTGCCCTCGAACCTCACGTCGACGTGGTCGTGCGCGCGGGGCGGCTCGGCGGGGTCGACCAGCGTGAGCCGCCCCGACATGCCGAGGTGCACCAGGAGGTGGCCCCGGTCGAAATCGAAAAGGAGGTACTTGCCGCGGCGCCGGATGGCCGACACGCGCTCGCCGCGAAGCCGGGCCGGCAGGTCGGCGGGAACGGGCCAGCGCAGCCGGGCATCGCGCACCACGACCTCCCGGATCCGCCGGCCGACGAGGTGGGGGAGCAGTCCCCGCCGGGTCGTCTCGACTTCGGGCAGTTCAGGCATCGTTCGTGGCCGCAGGACTCGGTCCCGGCCGGAAATTCGGGGGGATTGCCCTGCCATTCTACAGGGCGGGCCGGGTGCCGGACGGCTCCGACAACGGTCCGAATGAACCGGCTACAGCGGCGCTCGGGGCCCGGGAATCGTTCTATGATAGGTCCTCGGCCGCAAGGCCGTTGTTCGCAGAGGCGGGTGACGATGGCGTGGAAAAAGTGGTGTGTGGGGATTGCGGCGGCGCTGGCGTTGGGAGCCATGGCGCCGGTGGCGGGATGGGCGGGTGACGACAGCGCTTCGGACAACGGCGGCACCGGGCCCGATGCGATGTTCCAGTACCTCGAGGCGGAGCTCGCCGCGCAGCGCGGCGACGCCGAAAGCGCCATCGCGATCTTCGACCGCCTCGCCCGCGAGCTGCGCGACCCGCGCATCGCGCGCCGGGCGGTGGAGACCGCCATCCGCGCCCGCGAGTTCGGCCAGGCCCTCGACGCCGCGGCGCTCCTCCTGCAGCTCGATCCCGAATCGAGCCTCGGGCGCGAGATCGTCGCCTCGCTGCTCGCCAACGAGGGCGACCTCGCGAAGGCGCGCGGCATGGTCTCGGGGATGCTCGAGAAGACCGACGACCGCGGCCCGCTGCTCATGCAGATGTCGTATTTCTTCGCGAAGTTCAAGGACAAAGCGGCCGTGCTCGATACGACGCAGGCGGTCACCAAGCCGTACGCCGAGCAGCCCGAGGCGCACTACGCGAACGGCGTGGCCGCGTTCGTGGCCGGCAAGATGGACGTGGCGAGCGCGGAAGCCGACCAGGCGCTGCGCATCAATCCCGCGTGGGAGGACGGCGCGGTCCTGAAGGCTCAGATCCTGCGGCGCGGCGACCCGGCGAGCGTCGTGCCCTTCTACCAGGCCTTCGTGCAGGCGCATCCGCAGTCGCCCGAGGTGCGCATGCAGCTCGGCCGCGAGCTGGCCCAGGAGCGCAAGCTCGCCGAAGCGCGCGACCAGTTCCGCGAGGTCGAGAAGATCTCGCGCAACGATTCGCAGGCGGTGTACGCCGACGGCCTGTTGTCCCTGCAGCTCGAGGACTTCGAGGGCGCGCAGGCGGCCTTCTCGAAGGCGCTCAAGCTCGGCTACCGCGATGCCGCCGCCGTGTATCTCGGGCTCGGGCAGGCAGCCGAGGGCCAGAAGCGCTACGACGAGGCGATCGACTGGTACCGCAAGGTCGAGTCGGGCGACTGGGTGCGGGCGCAGCTCAAGATCGCCACGCTGATCGCCAAGCAGCAGGGGCTGAGCGCGGGGCGCGAGTACCTGCGGCAGATCCAGCCGAAATCCGAGGAAGACCAGGTCCAGGTCGTGCAGGTCGAGGCGCAGCTGCTGCGCGATGCGAAGGAGTGGCGCGAGACCTACGACATGCTCTCCAAGGCGGTCGACAAGTATCCCGACTCGTACGAGCTGCTCTACGACCGCGCGATGGCCGCCGAGCGCATCGGGCGCCTGGACGTGCTCGAGAAGGACCTGAAGCGCGTGATCGAGATGAAGCCCGACTATGCGCACGCGTACAACGCGCTCGGCTACACGCTCGCGGAGAAGACCGACCGGCTCGACGAGGCGAAGGCGCTCATCGAGAAGGCCTACAGGCTCGCGCCCGACGACCCGTTCATCATCGACAGCCTCGGCTGGGTGGAGTACCGCCTGGGCCACGTGCAGCAGGCGTTGAAGCAGCTGCAGACGGCGTATTCGTCGCGTCCCGATCCGGAGATCGCCGCGCACTTGGGCGAGGTCCTGTGGAAGAGCGGCCAGCATGACCAGGCGAAGAAGATCTGGCGCGCGGCGTTGTCGGAGAACCCCAACCACGAGTCGCTGCTCGCGGTGATGCAGAAGTTCGAGCCCTGAGCTCGCACGCACCGTTTGCGCCCGTGCTGCGCCGCGCGCTCGCCGCAGCCGCGCTGCTCGTGGCGGCTGGTTGCGCCACGCTCGCTCCCGCGCCACCGCTGCCGACCCTGTCGGCGGTCCCCGCGTCCTTCGAGATGGAAGGGCGGCTCGCGGTGCGCCAGGGCGATCGCAGCGACATCGCGAAGCTCACGTGGACACGTACGCGCTCGCACGACGTCTGGGTGATCTCCTCGCCGCTCGGCAACGAGCTCGCCACCATCGAATCGGCGCCCGACGGCGCGGTGCTGCGGCGCGCGGGCGACGGCACCGAGCAGGCGCGCGATTTCCAATCGCTCACGCGCCGCCTGCTCGGCGTGGCGCTCGATCCCCGATGGCTCGCGGAAGGCTTGCATGGCCAGGTGCCGCAGGGCCTGCCCGAGGGCTGGCGCTTCGACATCGACGAGAAGCAGGCGGCCGGCGCGGTGCAGTTGGCCAAGCGCATCACGGTCACGAACGGAGACACCGTGGTGCGCCTCGTGGTCGACCGCTACCAGCCGCTCGGGGACTGAGGCCGTGCGGCTCGACGGGCCCGACTATCCGGCGCCCGGCAAGCTCAACCTGTTCCTGCACGTGCTCGGGCGCCGCGCCGACGGCTATCACGAGCTGCAGAGCGCCTTCACGCTGATCGACTTGTGCGACCGCATTCGGGTGCGCGTGCGTGAGGACGGCATCGTGCGGCGCGTGAACGATATCCCCGGCGTGCCGTCGGAAGACGACCTGGCGATCAGGGCCGCGCGCTCGTTGCAGCAGGCGTCCGGCACGCCCCTGGGGGCCGACATCGAGCTCGAGAAGCGAATTCCGATGGGCGCGGGACTCGGCGGCGGCAGCTCCGATGCCGCCACGACGCTGCTCGTGCTCGATCGCCTTTGGAAGGCGCATTCCCCGCAAGAACGCCTGCACGCGCTCGGCCTGTCCCTCGGTGCCGACGTGCCGTTCTTCCTCTTCGGGCGCAGCGCCTGGGCCGAGGGCGTGGGCGAGCGCCTGAGGCCCCTCGAGGTGCCGGTCCAGTGGTACGTCGTGCTGGTGCCCCCGGTGGCGGTGCCGACCGCCGCCATCTTCCGCGCGCCCGAATTGACCCGGAACACCGAAGCCCTTAAAATGGAAGACTTTTCGGCGCAGCCCCGGGACCCTCGCTTCCACAACGACCTGGAGCCGGTGGTCGCGGCGCGCTACCCCGTGGTCCGGGAGCATCTGGAGTGGCTCCGAGAGCGCGGAACGGCGCGCCTCACGGGTTCGGGAGCGTGCGTCTTCGCGCCGTTCGCGCGGCGCGAGCAAGCGCAGCGGGTGCTCGACGAGCTGCCCGCGCCGATGAAAGGATTTGTGACGAAGGGCTTGCCGGAGCATCCCCTGCGTCACGGGTAGTGGCATCTCCAGGGGAGTCGCCAAGTTGGTTAAGGCACCGGATTTTGATTCCGGCATTCGAGGGTTCGAATCCTTCCTCCCCTGCCAATCTTCAACAGCACGAGCTCGGACATGCCCTTCGACAATCTGATGGTGTTCACGGGGAACGCCAACCCGAAGCTCGCGCAGAAGGTGGCGAAGCACCTGAACATCCAGCTCGGCAAGGCGGTCGTCTCGAAGTTCAGCGACGGCGAGGTGATGGTCGAGCTGCTCGAGAACGTCCGCGGCAAGGACGTGTTCGTGCTGCAGTCGACGTGCGCGCCGACCAACGACCACCTGATGGAGCTGCTGATCATGTGCGATGCGCTGCGCCGCTCGAGCGCCGCGCGCATCACGGCCGCGATCCCGTATTTCGGCTATGCGCGCCAGGACCGGCGGCCGCGCAGCGCCCGCGTGGCGATCTCCGCGAAGATCGTCGCGAACATGCTCTCGGTCGCCGGCGTGAACCGGGTGCTCACGATGGACCTGCACGCCGACCAGATCCAGGGCTTCTTCGACATCCCCGTGGACAACGTGTACGCCACGCCGATCCTGCTCGGGGACCTGTGGAAGCACGGGTACAAGAACCAGGTCGTGGTCTCGCCGGACGTCGGCGGCGTGGTGCGCGCGCGCGCGATCGCCAAGCGCCTCGAGAGCGATCTCGCGATCATCGACAAGCGCCGCCCGCGCCCGAACGTCGCGACGGTGATGAACATCATCGGGGACGTGAACGGGCGCACGTGCGTGATCATGGACGACATGGTCGACACGGCGAACACGCTGTGCGAGGCGGCGAAGGCGCTGAAGGAGCAGGGCGCGGTGCGCGTGGTCGCGTACTGTACGCACCCGGTCCTCTCGGGCCCCGCGGTGAGCCGCATCGAGGCCTCGGTGCTCGACGAGCTCGTCGTGACCGACACCATCCCGCTCAAGCCCGAGGCCGAGGCGTGCTCGAAGATCCGCCAGATCAGTGTCGCGGAGCTTCTCGCCGAGACGATGCGCAGAATCTGTGAAGAGAGCTCGGTGAGCTCCCTGTTCGTGGAGTAAGGCAGTACTTTCATCAACGGCAGCGCAGCCTGGTCGCGGGCGCGCTGCATCAACTGGAGTAGACATGAAGATCGCCATCAAAGCCGAGCCGCGCAAGCTGCAGGGAACGGGTGCGAGCCGCCGCCTGCGCCGCACGGCCAAGGTCCCCGGAATCCTCTACGGCGGCGGCAAGGACGCGCTGCCCATCGAGCTCGATCACAAGGAGCTCTTCATGAACCTCAAGCTCGAGGCCTTCCACGCGTCGATCCTCGACATGGAGGTGGGCAGCGAGAAGGCGCAGGTGCTGCTGCGCGACTACCAGATGCATCCGTTCCAGCAACGCATCCTGCACGCCGATTTCCAGCGCGTCGCCGCGGATCGCAAGATCCACATGAAGGTGCCGCTGCACTTCATCAACGCGGAGGTCTCCCCGGGCGTGAAGCTCGCCGGCGGCCTCGTGCAGCACGTGATGAACGAGCTCGAGGTGAGCTGCCTGCCGAAGGACCTCCCGGAGTTCATCGAGATCGACCTCGCCAACCTGCAGGCCGGCCACTCGCTGCACCTGTCCGGCGTGAAGCTGCCGGCGGGCGTCGAGCCGATCGTGCCGAAGGGCGAGGACCCGACCGTCGCCACGGTCGTCATCCCGCGCGTGATGACGGCGGAAGAGGAAGCGGCGGAAGCGGCGGCTGCGGCCGCGGCGCCGTCGGCGGCCGACGTGCCGACCACGGCTCAGAAGGCGAAGGAAGAGGAAGCGCCCGCGGCTGGCGCTCCTGCCGGCAAGGAAGCGAAGCCCGGCGCGGCCAAGGCCGAGGAAAAGAAAGAGAAGAAGTAATCAACTCATCGCGGGAGAGCACGCCCGCCGGCGCACCGGCGGGCGTTTTTCTTTCCATCCATGGATGAAATCCGTCTCATCGTCGGCCTCGGAAACCCCGGCGAAAAATACGAGCGCACTCGCCACAACGCGGGCTATTGGTGGGTGGATGCGATCGCTGGCCGCAAGCGCGCCTCCTGGAAGCGCGAGACGAAGTTCTCGGGATGGACGACGCGTGTGGAGGAGGGCGGCCGCGAATTCTTCCTGCTGAAGCCGGCGACGTACATGAACGAGAGCGGCCGCAGCGTCTCGCCGTTCATGCGCTTCTTCAAGATCGGGCCGGGCGAGATGCTCGTCGTGCACGACGAGCTCGACCTGCCGCCGGGGACCGTCAGGATGAAGCGCGGCGGCGGCACCGGCGGCCACAACGGGCTCGAGGACATCTGCGCGGCGCTCGACACGAAGGATTTCTGGCGGCTACGCATCGGCATCGGCCATCCGGGGCACAAGGATCTCGTCGCCGACTACGTGTTGCACGAGCCGAAGCGCCTCGAGCGCAGCCTCATCGATCCGCCCTTCGAGCGCAGCCTCGACGTGCTGCCGCGCCTCGCGAGCGGCCGTCTGCAGGACGCCATGGCCTGGCTGCACACGTCCCCCGAAGCGGAGCAGGCGCGCCTCGAGAAGAAGCTGGCTCGCGAAGCCGAGCTCAGACGCAAACAGGAACAGGAAGAGGACGGCGAATGAGCCTCCAGTGCGGCATCGTTGGCCTGCCCAATGTCGGCAAGTCCACGCTCTTCAACGCGCTCACCAAGGCGGGCATCGCCGCGGAGAACTATCCGTTCTGCACGATCGAGCCGAACGTGGGCATCGTCGAGGTCCCCGACAAGCGGCTGCAGAAGCTCGCCGACATCGTGCACCCGCAGAAGGTCGTCCCGGCGATCGTCGAGTTCGTCGACATCGCGGGACTCGTCGCGGGGGCCTCGAAGGGCGAGGGCCTCGGCAACCAGTTCCTCGCGAACATCCGCGAGACCGATGCGATCGCGAACGTGGTGCGCTGCTTCAAGGACGACAACGTCGTGCACGTGGCCGGCAAGGTCGACCCGATCTCCGACATCGAGGTGATCCACACGGAGCTCGCGCTCGCCGACATGGCGACCGTCGATCGGACACGCGAACGCAACCTCGGCGCCGCGCGCTCGGGCAACAAGGAAGTCGCGAAGCTGGTCGCCGTGCTCGAGAAGGTGCACAAGTCGCTGGACGGCCTGCACCCGGTTCGTGCGCTCGGGTTGTCCGCCGAGGAGATGGCGCTCCTCAAGCCGCTGCAGCTCCTCACCGCCAAGCCCGCGCTCTACGTCGCGAACGTCGAGGAGCACGGCTTCGAGAACAATCCGCTCCTCGACCGCGTGCGGGAATACGCGGCGAAGGAGGGCGCGCCGGTGGTCGCCATCTGCGCCAAGCTCGAATCGGAGATCGCGGACCTCGCCGGCGAGGAGAAGGACATCTTCCTCGCGGACATGGGCATGACCGAGCCCGGGCTCGACCGCCTGGTCCACGCGACCTACGACCTGCTCGGCCTGCAGACGTACTTCACCGCCGGCGAGAAGGAGGTGAAGGCGTGGACCGTGCGCAAGGGCGCGACCGCGCCGCAGGCCGCAGGCGTGATCCATACCGACTTCGAGAAGGGCTTCATCCGCGCCGAGGTGATCTCGTACGACGACTACGTGCGGCTGAAGGGCGAGGCGGGCGCGAAGGAAGCGGGCCGCATGCGCCTCGAGGGCAAGGACTACGTCGTGCAGGACGGCGACGTCATGCACTTCCGCTTCAACGTATGAGAAAATAGCCGGCTACGGCGAGTTAGCTCAGTGGTTAGAGCAGCGGAATCATAATCCGTTGGTCCGGGGTTCAAATCCCTGACTCGCCACCAGTTTCAAGTTATTGATGCGCCGAGGTTTTAGAGGGGCCATCGGCCTCGTTCTCTAGCGCATCGATTAAAGCGCGCTGTAGTTGCGCTGTAGTTTGGCGCAATGGTGACGCTCTCAGGTGCTGCGGCGGGTGTCGCAGCGCCGCCCAGAGGCGTTAGTCCTCTAGGGCATGTGGACACATGGGACGACGCGTCCCGCCATCCTGCAAAGGAGGCGTTGCCACATGCCTAACAACATCCGACTTCGCACGTACAAGAGCGGCAAGCAGGTCTGGGAAGCCCAGGACCGCACGCCAGGCTTTCGCGCCGCATCCGCCGTTTTTCCGTACAACCGAAAGCGCGAGGCGATGGAATGGTGCGCGCGGATGAAAATTGAGCGCCAGCGAGGCCATCAATTCGACCCGGCACAAGCCACTTCCATGACCTTGGAAGATGCCATCCGAAAGTACGTCGAACTGCGCACGCCGCGGAAGGCGGGCGCCCAGCAAGAACGGTCACTCGCCGCGCGGTGGTTGAAGCATCCGCTCGCCGCGCGCGATATCGGCAAGGTGGTTCCGCTCGACCTCGACGCATATGTGACCACGCGTTTGGGCGACGGCATCGCCGGAAGCACCGTGAAGAAAGAGCTGAGTTTCATCAGCGAGGTTTACAACTTCGTCCGGCGGAAACTCATGATGTATGCGGTCAATAACCCGGTGCCCGACGTCGACAAGCCGAAGTGCGCGCGCGGACGCACTCGCAGACTGACCGCTGATGAGATGAAGCGCCTTATGCATCATCTCAGCACGACTGGTAATCCCGAGATGTTCTATGTTTTCTCTGTCGCGATGGAAACCGGGCTGAGGAAGAGCGAGCTACTTCGCCTGCGATGGGAGGACATCTCTTTCGATACCCGCCTCGCGGAGGTCGAGCAGGCGAGAAAGGGGCGTCACCCTGAAAGCATGCCCTCGCGTCGCTGCTTCGCGCTGACGGAGCATGCCGTAACGCTGTTTGGTGCGTTTCGGGCCGCGAGCGGAAGAAAGGCGGACGGCTGTGTGTTTAAGGTGACACCGAACGCCATCGATATGGCCACGAAGCGTGCGCGGGAGGCAGCGGAGATTAGCGACTGGCGCTTTCATGATTGTCGGCATGAGGCCGCATCGCGTCTTATCGCGGCGAATGTCCCGCTTGAGATTGTTCGTCAACAACTCGGGCATCGAAACCTTCACATGACCCAGCGGTATTCGCACTCCACGCCGCAGGAAATGGTCGCCGCAATCTCTAAAGTGAAAGCGCCGGCCGAGGCGAGTGTGATTTAACTTGCTCTGAAGCAATTGTGAGCGCCTCCCTTGGGAGGCGCTTTTTTTCGTCCGGTGTCTAGTTGCATGCCGCAGGTCATGACGAAAGCGTCGCCTAAGCTGGACGCTGCCTCGAGATTCGCACACCATTAGCGGCATGCCGGCGCCGAAACCCGAAGCGGCTGAAGAGAGGCAGCCTCTAAACCAGGTAACCCTCATCAAGAGCGGACGATGGAAGTCCGCCATCTTCACGACGTTCACCTTCAATGCCGCCTTTTTCGAGGCTTATGTGCTGCCTCGGCTGCACGAGTCGGGCTGCGAGGAAGTCACGGTCTTGGTGGATGAGCTCGCCTACCTCGCCTCGACTGCCGAAAATCCGCGGCATGCGGGGACCGCTTATCGCCTGGTTCCCGTCGCCCTTTCGAATGGTGTGTTCCACGCGAAGCTGACATACCTGCGCAGTGCTGACAACAACGACCTCTGCATGGTCGGCAGCGGAAATCTCACGTGGCCAGGTTACGGTCATCGGCTGGAGTGTCTGGATGTGATGGAGGCCTCGCGCGATGCTCAAGCGTTTCGCGACTTGGCCACGATTTGCCGAGCGCTATTGCGACGTCAGGACTTCAAGGCTGGAGATGCGGCTTCGATACTGGAGGCACTGGCCGCGCGCGCGGAATCGGTGGCTGGGGCCGGAGCGGCGACGGCAGCAGTCCACATACTAGGCCCCCTCGAAGAGCCCATTAGTACGCAAGTGGGCCGCCTTCTCTCTGGAAAGAAGTTTCGCGAATTGGTCGTCGTGTCCCCATTCCACGCACCCGATGGTGGGCCATGCCGTCGGCTTGCCGGCTCTCTTGGTATTCGCAAAGTCCGAGTCGCCGTCGATGCCGCAAACGATACGACACCACTCGAGGAAGATGTTGACGGCGTGGAATACGTTCGACTCGACGGCGAGGACCGGGCCACGCATGCCAAGTGGTACGAGTTTAGGGGGAGTGAATCGTGGCTATTGAGCGGCAGCGTCAATGCGACCAACGCCTCGCTAGAGAGTATCGCTAATTTTGAATTAGCCACATTGCGCGAATTGCCCGCCGCGCGTCTTCCGCGGTGGCAGGCTGCCACGCCAGAAGAGTTCTCGGTGAGACCCGCCGAATTCCTCTCGTCACCTGCAAACCAGCTGGCCTTGTCAGTAACAGCGCGAGGTCGAATTGCGTCTGGAGCTTTTGTCTGGAATAGCGATGTGGACGGAAAGTGGAGGAGCGAGCTCGTACAGGGGGGCATTCGGCTTCCCCTTGCCTCGGTAATGGTGAACAAGGGACGCTTCGAGTTGGAGCTTCCAGGCGGGCTGGAAAGCGAGCCGTGCCAGTTCATCATGCGTCAGGCTCATCGCACAGCCGTCGCCTGGCTCATGTTCGAGAACGAGCTTCGCATGAGTACGGCGGAGCGGGAATTCGCGAGAAAGGTTCGCAGATTATCGAGTCCCGACGCGGCGCCGGACGATTTCATCGCGGTGCTGGGCTGGCTTGCGGAGCGCGTTGGACGGATGGGTGCGATGGGTACGACGGGCGCATCGAGTGCCACCAAGCGTCCGGATTCGGATGAGGGTCCAGCGCCGGACCACAAATTCGATTACGCACACTGGGCCATTGGAGCGGGGCATTCCCACCATGCGGCACATTCTCTCCTGGGCAGCTGTGAAAGCGCGTTGCGGGCGTTGGCGCAGTTCACGAAGAGCGCGGCCGAGGGTCACGCCGTTGATAAGGAAGCTGGAGAGGACGAGTTTTCCGAGGCTGACAATGAATCCGCGGACGAGCCGGGGACCAGAGGGTCGGAGCAAAGGGTGGTCGACGCTTTGGCGCTGCTTGAGAAGGCTTTGCGGCGCAGCCTCGAGGAAGGAGCGCACACGCAAGAAACCGCGACATTCATACTGGAGGCGTTGTTCTGGTGTCTCATCACCCAAGACCGTCGAAACCGGCAAACGAATCTGGACTCTGTGCCGTTCCTGCAATGGACCGCGCTTGCGGCGCCGTACACAGAACGATTCCCTCAATATCAGCCTCTCGGGGAATTGACGCTCGCCGTTTGCGCGTGCGGTTTCTCAGTGACCTCTGATAGCGATGTTCGTCGCGAACGCTTCGCCACCATGGGGCGTAAAGCGTCGCTCAATGCGGGAGCTGGCGCGCCGCCGTTCGACCTCGACGCGCAGTTGAATAATCGGCCTTGTTTCCACGTGTTGCGCGACGAGGACCGGGCTCGTGCGGCATTGGCTGTTGAGCCGATGCTCAAGCATGAGGGTTTCGCTGCCAAGCTAAGTGCCTACCTGGAAAGTTGCACCCCCGAAAGCCGCTTTGGCCCGCCATCGTCCGAGTTAGTCTCCCAAACCGGTGGCCTCGTCTCCGCACTCGTGAATAAGACAAGACTCCAGCAGCCCATCACACATTGGAAGATAGGTCTTCCGACTCGGTGTTCGGACCGTTGCTACCACCAGTTCGATTCGTCGGATATGTCGGTACTGCGAAACCGGCGCGCGGTGCGATGTATCCAGTGTGGGCGGCTTCATTTCTGGACCGGGGCTTCCGCATGAAGATTCCGGACATCCCGTTCTTCGTTGACCCTGTTGAGGAAGAGACCTCCGGCGTCGACTTTCTGAATCTCGGTGCGGTCGGCGAGCGAATGATTGCGGGCGCGTTGCCAGGTATCACCAATGCAACCCGGTACCTGCGCGCCTATTCAATGGCGTCATGGACCTCATGGCAGTTTACGGAGAACCTCAAGGCAATCTCTGCCAAGGGCGAAAAGCTGCCAATGAACGAGCGAAAGCTCTGGCGCACATTTCGCGAGAAGGTCGAGGTACTGTTCAGTTGGTGTAACCGGACATATCCGGCATGCATCGGAAACACGCGGCAATATCCCAGTGATTCCGCGAAGGTCGAGCTCTCTTTCGACGAAGCCGAGTTCGGCCCGCACAACGCGGCAAGCTGGTTCGCGGCGGCTGCTTATGGCCCCAGCTTCTCCGACCGCAACGGCCTAGGCTTCCTCTCGGAGCATCGAGGCGTGCGGGTCCCCACGGAGCTTGGTGCGCAGATGGCGCTCGTGGTCAATTCGTTGATGGCAGAGCACGCCGCGACCCATAAACGTGTGAGTGGATTCGAGGAATTCAAAGGCACGTTTCGGGACGTCAAGGCGCTCGAGCGCGCCTTTGACCTGGGTCGTACGACCAAGCGCGAGAAGGAGCTATTCCGTTCTGCGTTTTACCCGGAGGCGCGTGTTGGCGAATGGGATACGGCACATGGGAATCGAGCGACCTCGGTTAGCCTGATGCTGCGTGCGCTCTCGAAGAGCCGTACTGACATGACGGTCGAGGATGTGCGGCGCGCCATTGCGTTGGGTTTTCTCAAGAACGGCGATGCCATTGATGACCCAAGGCATGAGCGGATTCGTGTTCTCTGGCACGTGCTGTCGATTCGACAGGCGCAGCGTGTCGCCTTGGAGAAACTGTTGACCTGGTTCGAGGCGACCCTTCAACAATTTCGATATTCAGCTTGCGATTGGGGTGTAGTTTTCGAGCGATTGCGCAAGGATTTGAATTCAAGGGATGCGGATTTGGCGGCGAGCCGTGTTGAGGACGTTCGAAAGAAAATCGCGAACAGAGTCGACCGCGCTGGGGGACCCCGGACCGCCCCGCTTCAACGTGCGGACCTGAGCCAATTCGAGTTGCGCACGCAGCTTGAGGCTGTCCGAGAGGGGCAGGGCGATTTGTTGCCAATCGTGCTTCGAACTCTGTTCCTTTGCTGCGATTTCTCGGGACGGCTCGCGACTGACGAACTCGCGCGTCCGCTTTGCGCCATGGGCGGGCGGGAACGCGCGAGCCTCAGCTACATGTCTGAATTCATCTCATGCCGCGACTCGCAAACGGTTGAGTCCTTTGCTGAGGACCTGTTGACTCACCTTGTTTACGGACAGCATCTGCGAACCGCGGCGGCCCGCGTGGAGGCCGGAAAGAACAAATTCCGGTTTTCAATGGAAGAAGGCGGCCTGCGTCCTCTTGTGTCCAAAATCAACGCGCAAGAAGGTACGCCCGACCGAATCCGTCATGCCCTGTTTCTGATGAGCGAGTGCGGACTGGCCGCCGTTACAGAGCGCGAGTGCTTTACCTCCTGAAGCTATTACATCCAGGCGAAGCGCAGCCATCCGTTAGCGTTTACCAACTTGCAATTTGCTGTTCATATGACTCATGAGATAGCGTGCCGTCATTTGAGAGTTTGGGCGGATTACTGTGCCTTGGAGATTCCATCCCGCTGTCACGCGGATTCAGCGCGAGATGCTGCGCGACCTTCCGCTGAGCTCGGACGAGCTCGTAGAGTGGATATGCCGCATTTCGATTATTGGCTCAAAGAATTCCGACGGAGGATTGCGCAGTCTTCTGATGCGCCCTCATAGCCCCGACATTTTGAATTCGAAATGTGGATACGGCATAACGCCGCTATCCGCCGCGATTCTTCGCAAGACCTGGGGAATCGCGCGTGCGCTTGTTGAACTCGGCGCTGTGCCGGACAGTTGGGAGGAGAGTCGCGCACACGATGCGTGGCCCACTCAAGACAGGTTGTGGATTATTAGCGTGGCTCACCGCCCTAGCCTTGTAGAACGGGATAGGCGCCGTTGGCCTGAAATTATGCGGAAGTACGGACTGAAGTAGACCGCATTGTCGGTCGCATACTTCGACAAAAGGGGGCCAGGCGCTCAGGGCCCTTTCCGACAATTGGGCAGAGTCTCACAAGTGGGCTACCGCCCGCGCGCGATAACCGCTACGGCGGCGACCGCAAGGCGCATTCGGTGATGTGCTATGGGACTTGGGCTAAGCTAACGCGCGGACACCCTAACGCGGAGAGAAGCATGGCGAAAAATGCGCCGGTTGAACTGTCGACTAAATTCTTTATTCGCTTGGGCATCTACAACAATCCGAACCAGCCGCTCAGTTACGATTTCGCCATTAAGCCGGGCGAGCAATTTCCGCCGATTCCGAGTGTCGGCGACGTGGTGGAGTGGACGCTTCCGGACGGCGCGCAGCGCCGAACAAAAGTCGAGTCCAGAAATTTCGAAATGATGTTCGACGGCACGTCGTGCGTCACGCGACTCAATATTTGGGCGAGTCCTTTACCGTGATAAGCAGGTCGACGTGATTACGCCCGCTCGTACGCACTAGCGATACGAACCGCGTTGCGGGCTTCAGTTAGCGTCCTTGCGGGTCCCTCGGACGCAGCAGTTCAAACACCTCAGTTTCAAAGGCGCCGGCAATCTTCTCGAGCACCTCCAACGTCGGATTGCCGGTGCGGCGTTCGATTTCAACGATGAAACGCAGGCTCACATCCGACTCTTCCGCAAGCTGCTGCTGGGTCCATTCGCGGTCAATGCGGAGGTGCTTCAAATTTGCTGCTAGCGCCTTGAAGACTGGCGTTTGATGTCGGGCGGATGCCATGGGCGCAAGGTCCCATGGAGGTAGTGCCGTGTCACCGAACTAAAATGCCTAAAATACGCACAATAGTGCCGAATTGTGGTATAATGCTCGTTCTCGGGAGACCGGGGTGCGGGGCGGGCCAAATCGGGTCCGCCCTTTTCATTGGAGGAGCCTGTTTACAGGAGAACCCGATGAAATGGATTTTTTCAGCCGCCTTGATGGCCGTAGTGGTGCTTGCGTTTCTCGTGCTTTCCCGCGCGAGTGAGCTGGGACCTACATCCGCAGCCCTACTAATCGCAGGATTTTTAGCGGCTGGCCTCGTGCCGTTTGCATCTTCTGCCTCGGGCCTGGCGCCAACCTCCGGCTTTGCAGCGCGCGGTGATGCAACGCGCGTGAATGCTGACAGCGGCGAGTTCGAAACGCCTGCCTCGCGATTGATTGCCGGGACCGCAGTGGCGTCGTCAGGTCTCGATGACTTGATGTCTCCATCGAGCCCGTCCGCTTTGAACGGAGGCCCGGACTTCAACATAGACGGAGTTACTCCGATGGTAGGTGACGTCGATATCCACGGAAACGTGTATGGCGTCACGAGCGACGACAGCCATTCATGGGATTCATCGTTCTCGGACTCAAATGACTGGTCGTCCGGCTCGTTGCATGACGACTGACCGCTCGCGACGAGCGGTAGGCTGCGCTTATATCGGCGCGTGGGAAGCGAAGTACGCTGCGCAGCGTTTCGTCCTCGTCCTTGGTGCGGTGAGCGCTTTCTGGTGGGGCGCGGCCCAAGCGCAGGTTGCACCCTCCATCCAAGGCATACCGCCGGCCGAGCGCTACCTACCGTACGGCGTTGCGGTGCCGGCAATGGTGCTGAAGGATACCCAGGGGAATGTGCTCGCCGACCAGCGCCAGGACCGCGCTCGAGTCGCGCACGTCTGGAAGAAATTCGCCCACCACGCGACGCCGGCCTCGATGCAGGATTCCATCACGTACGGGTCGCTCTTTCTGTCGACCTTCTGGGGCATCGACAGTGCGTGGACGGGCGACCTTGCGACCTGCAAAGCGGGCAATGTGAGCCGCGGCATCATCGAAGCCAGCGTGCGGCAAGCGAATTGGTATCGAAGCATGGCAGGCTTGGCGCCTACCGCGCGCGTAAACCTCGCCGCTTTCCAAACCGCACAGCTTGCCGCCTTGGTGAACCGTGGTGCTGTTTCCGTGGGGCAGCCTACCGGGCACACACCCACCAGCTCGACGCCGTGCTACTCGGTGGATGCGGCGAACGCCGCATTAGCTTCCCTCATCACCCTGGCGCTGTCGCTTGGTCAACGCGGACCTGCTGCGGTAGATGCTTTCATCGACGATGGGGGCCCGGAGAATGGTGCTGCCGGCCATCGACGAAACATCTTGCATCCATTGCGGGGGCTCTTGAACTACGGCGAGGCCAGCGCGCCTCTCGATACGTTTTCGTATGCGGCCGCCATTGCGTTCCCAACGAGCTGGAGCGATACCCAGAGCAGCGCCGTTGTGGAAACCCTCTGGCCTAATGAAGGCTTCATGCCCTATCAGGCCTATCCCTGGAGCTCGAACCGATGGTCAATGGCCTGTACGGGTTGCGATTTCACCGGCGCCATGGTTTCCGTGAAGCGAAACGGCACCCCCATCCAGACAACCCTTGAGTCATTGGTGGAAGGCTACTCGGACCAACCGACTCTCGTCTGGAAGGTGGCGGGAGTCGATTACAGCCATTTCGTACCGCATGACACGGCGGTATTCACGCAGGACGACGTTTTCGACACGACGGTCACATACAAGCAGAACGGCGTGGCGAAAACACGCACCTACCGCACAACGGTCTTCAACCCGGAGCTCGAGCAGGACTTCTCGCCGCCGTTCGATTTGACAGACATGTGGTGGAACCCGAATGAGTCGGGGTGGGGCTTAGACCTTCTTGAGGGCACCAAGGGCAACCTCTTCGGAACGGTGTACTTCTACGACAGCAAGGGCAACCAGCGTTGGGTGACGCTCCAGAACACTAGTTGGACGGCGCCGGGCCAGGTGTCATGGACGGTCTACGAGACGAAGGGACCTAGTTTCGCGTCGCATCCATTCGACCCGTCGCAGGTGACGGTTCGCAACACCGGCAGCGCCACGATGACTTTCTCGACGGATACGAGCACAGCTACGTTCACTATGACGGTCGATGGCCAGACGACCGTGAAGCAGGTGCGCCGCTTCGCGGAAGTGCCCATAGCCTATGGGAACGGCGTGAACTATCGGGGAATGTGGTGGAACCCGGCGGAGAGCGGCTGGGGCATCTCGGTAGCGCAGCAATACCAGACGCTGTTCTCAGTCATCTTCACGTACGACACCGATGGTTCGCTTCTGTGGGTCGTGATGCCTGGTGGCACCTGGACCAGCGAGTTCACGTACGAAGGCAAGCTCTACGTCACGAGGCAGGCGCCCTGGGACCCGTCGAGCTTCAATCCGTCCGCGCAGCAGACGGTGGAAGCAGGAACTTTCAAGTTCACGTTCAGCGACGCGAATCACGGCACGCTCGATTACACCATTAAGGACGTGACCGACCACAAGGTCATCGAGAAGTACACATTTTGATTACCCTGTTCGCCAAGCGGTTCGCCGACGAGGAACCGAGCGTAGCGCGAGCGGCCGTGCATCAGGCTGGTCATGTCATTGCTGCACTCGAGATGCGCCACCATCTTCCTTGCGTGTCGCTCTTCAGCCTGGATACGGAATGCGACCATTTCCCGCTGACACATTTGGCAGTGAAACGCAGACGCTCTGTCCAATCCCTAGTACATCACTGTCGCTGGTGGGAACAGACGGCCATCGTGATGATGGCGGGGCGTGAAGCAGAGACCGCGTTTGGAATCCACCTGCGCGGGGATGTTACCGAGGATGACCTGCGTCGTGCAGAGCGCGCGCTAGCTCAAGTTTGCGAAACGACGCAGGAGCTCGACGCCACGTTCACCAGGCTTCGACGCATCGCGAAGGAAATCGTCCTTCGCGAGCGCCGAGTGGTGCTTGCCATCGCTGACGCTATGGCACGGCGGCTGATTCTGGACTCCGCCGACATACTTCGCATTTCAAGTCGGTCGTGACGTTGTAATGCTCGCGGAGCGAGCATAGCAGCCAGTTCATATGACCAGCAAACTGCTGGAAAGAGTAAATGCTAACGGAGCGCAAGGCGATGACTAGCTCGCAATGGCAAGCTACTCATCGTCACCCAAGTATCGCCCCAACGTGTCGATGAGCAAATCCGGACGGCGTTGGAACTGAAAACGCGCTTGTTCGTCGGGGAACAAGGAATACTGGGTGTACCACTTGCCGTCCGGCCCCCACGCTGAAAAAGTAAATGGCAGTTTCAATCGCGTGCGGTAACACTGGATGAGTTTCATGCTTGCCGCAATGTAAGTTACGTTCTGCCAGCGCCCCTCGTTCATGGCTATCTGATGGCGCCACAACGCAGCCTCGAGCGCTCGACCGTCCTTCGGGGTGAGTTCGATTTCGACCGCCCGACGTGTACCGTTTTGATGCAGAAGCAGTGCGTCCGGCGCTTTGTTGTCAGGCATGCGCGGCAGAAATCGGTCGAACACCACGGAGATTCCCGCAGCAACAGAGGGTGCGCAGGCTCGCTGAACTGCTAGGTCGTGGGCCACCATCTTGAGTGGAATATCTTCAGCTCGTCGCGGCAGCTTCAGTTCCGTTTCCAAAGCAAGCCGCGCTTCGAAGGCCGCTTTTTTCGTGAGCAAGTACAGTGCGCCCGCTGCGAACGTGTCTGCCTGCACTTTGCTGAGGTAGCCTCGCCGCTCAAGCCTCCAGGCGTAGCTCCGGTCAACACGCCCGATGAGCTCGTTGATGATATCAGCGGTTGAGTAGCCACCGGCTGATGCAATGAAGCTCAATACCAGCCGGAGTTTGCGGCGCCCCTCCTGACGGGCGTTTCGGCCACGCAGGCGTTGAGGTTGTTGCTGTTTTTCGGTGTCAGCCTTGGTTGTCTCCATGAACCATATAGACACTCGGCGCGTCGTAGCCCGCGCTTGGCGTAGCGGAAGCGAAAAATCAACCGCATATCAACCGCCGAGCAATCGCACTGTTACAGCGGCTTCCTGCGCTTCGCCGGCGAGCTGCATCACTGCGCGATGTAAGTGATTGTTCTGTCGCACATTTCGCGCCAACCTCACATCTCGCCTAGTTAGGTCGCCTCGCATATCCCCAATTTTTGCTATTCCCGCGCCTCTGCTTGCCTCCCTGACGCTCGTCTCGCCCTCGCGCGCGAACGCGCTCGGGCAGCGGCCACGTGCACTTGGTCCGCGTACTCGTCAGTAGCGGACCTCCTCGCCATGCGAGCGGCGCAACTCCGCCGCTTGGTTGGTTCGCCTCTCCGCGCGATGCTCTCCGGCGCCTTCGCGCCGTCGAGCCCGCGCCCGTAGCTGCTACCCGCCACGTTTTCGCACGTGCATGAGGGCATCGCAGCCCGTGCAGAGACTCGTTCCAGCTCGGCGGATGCTTGAGCCCGCCCGCTTCGACAGCGAGGTGAGCTTCAGGTCGCCCGCTTCGACAGCGAGGTGA
>CAYOGL010000008.1:112807-159115 GCA_964403515.1 uncultured Burkholderiales bacterium
CGCCCGCTTCGACAGCGAGGTGAGCTTCAGGTCGCCCGCTTCGACAGCGAGGTGAGCTTCAGGTCGCCCGCTTCGACAGCGAGGTGAGCTTCAGGTCGCCCGCTTCGACAGCGAGGTGAGCTTCAGGTCGCCCGCTTCGACAGCGAGGTGAGCTTCAGGTCGCCCGCTTCGACAGCGAGGTGAGCTTCAGGTCGCCCGCTTCGACAGCGAGGTGAGCTTCAGGTCGCCCGCTTCGACAGCGAGGTGAGCTTCAGGTCGCCCGCTTCGACAGCGAGGTGACGGCGCTTCGCGTGCGCGTAACTCGACCGGGCTGATGGTCGGGCTCGGGTTCCGCGAGCATTTACCTATACGTCATGCCGGCATCTGCCGGTATGACGCTAAAGGCACGTTTTCATGAAAACGAAATTGCACTTGACCACCATCACCACCCTGATGCGCAAGGCTGTGCGTATGCGTCTGGCGGGGCAAGGGGTAGCAATAGCACGCATCAACCCGCAGGGTATCGCCAGCGAGGTCGAGCTCGCGGAGCTTATCCAGCGCTTGTGTCGCACGCAGCCCACGGGCCAGGCAGAGGCGGTCGCTGTCGCCTCGGCCGGTAGCACCCTCTACTCGTGGGTTCGGCATCCGGAGTTCATTGTGCTGCTGCACGCGCCGGGAAGCTTCGAGGACGAGGCCATTGGCCCTTCCGTCCTTACCCGGAACTCCGTGGTGCAGTTCTCGCCCTCCGCCGTGCGCGCGCTGCGCGCAAAGGTTGGTCGCTGTTTCTCCGAGCCCCATACGTTGGGCAAGCTCATCGAACTCTTTGAGAGCTATGTGGCGGCAGTACCTGCGGATGGTCACCGGCTCCAGCTGCGCAACATCCTGAAGGACGCTTGGACCACGGTACCGCAGCCCAATCCGGTGCCGATGGAAGGTTTTGCGTATCTGAATGCGCTGCTCGATGAAGACGCCGAACTGCTGGCCATGGCGGCGTGACGTTTCGAATGCCGCCGCGCCAGCCCCACGTGCACGATGAGCCGGCGCGGCGCTGGCATTACCCGTTTTCACAGGAGAAAACTATGGAGCATAAAGATTTGCTGTCACTATTTCCCAAGATGGCTAGCGACGACCTCGAGCAGCGGGACGCGATGAGTAACGAGCGCGATGATGCCGCTCTTGACCCTGAGGCAGCCGCCGTACGCGAAAACCAAGATGAGCCCAGCGATGCAGAGGAGTTTAACGGCCCGCTCATGAATGAGCCGAAGCTCCACCTCGAGGAGCGTAATCGTCGAATCGAAGAGCGGTTCCATCAGCTGCTCGAGGAGGGGCGCTCTGCCATTCTTGACGAGACGCCTTCGGGCAGGCTTGTGCTGCACGTGTTCTGACTGCGCGAGGCACCGCTTGCCCTGACATGCTGCGTTCTCGGGCGCTGCGGGGGACGTGGTGCCGCCTATGGTTCCACACACGGTATAGCGAAATTGCCGCAGCCTTCGCGCATACGCGCGGGCGGAGCGGCCTCCAAGCCTCGCCACACCGCCGCGGGCACCCTAGCGCCCGCTGCTGGGCGTGCGGGGCGTTCATGCGGCGCCTCATTGCCCCGCCCGGTATCCAGTTGACCTCCATAAGAACATATGTTCCTATGCGTCAGAACAAGTGTTCTGATGGAAAAATGAATACGACCAAGCCCATCCTGACCGAGCTGCAACGGCGCGTGGTGAAGTACCTGGCTGACCAAGCGCAACAAGCATTCCCCCCAAGTTTTCGCGATATTCAGGACGCGTTGCGCTTGTCATCAGTTAGTCAGGCGCATGGGTTGGTCGCCCGACTACGGGCTCTTGGCGTGGTCGCGCCTGCCGATGCACCTCGGCATGGTCAAGGGGCGGAGCGAACTCGGGCGCGCGGAATCCGCTTGGCTCAGCCTCCCGCGGTACTGGTACGCAGGCACGAGTCATTGCCCATGCCTTCTCCCCAGGCGTTGACCATCCGAGCATGCGCGCAGGGCAGGGGAACCGTCTGGATTCGACATCCAGCGAAGTGGCAAGCAACGCGTATTCCGGTGGACGCATTTGAGCAGAAAGCCGACTTCCTCGTTGAAATTGGGAATGACGCGGAAGTTCAGCCACGCTTCATTCATCGTCATGACTACGTCGCGGTGGCCGAATATCCGGCGCCAGATTTTCCGGTGCGCCAGATTGTTGCCGTTCGAAAAGGCGACATTGTGCACATTGGGCAGGGGTTGACACACAAGGTGAAGGGCCGACGTCATTATCGTCTCGAGGTTTTTGGAGAAGACGGCAAGACCAGACACATTCCCTTTAGCAAGCGGCAGCTCCTGGGGCTCGTAGTGGGAGTAGTTCGCCGAAACGTTACGTGGGCACAAAGGCTTGTCCCCGCGAGAGAGGTTACTCAACACCAATGAACCAAGACATAAAAAGAACTCTGTGGGCTGCGGCGGACAAGCTGAGGTCGAGCATGGACGCCGCAGAGTACAAACACATCGTGCTCGGGCTTATTTTTCTAAAGTACATCTCGGACGCATTTGACGAGCGCCGTCACGAGCTTCGCTACGCGTTCAAAGACCAAAAAAGCGACCTGTATTTGCCCGACGACACCGACCATGCTGCTGCACTAGAGGAGCGCGACTACTACACGATGCGCAATGTGTTCTGGGTGCCGTTGTCGGCCCGATGGGAATCCATCCGCGCGCAAGCAAAGCAAGCTGATATCGGTGTACGAATTGACGCCGCTCTCGAGGCCATCGAAGCGGACAACCCACGCCTAAAAGGGATACTAGACAAGCGCTTCGGGCGCACGCAACTTGAGCCGGGTCGCCTAGGCGAACTGGTGGACTTAATATCCACCATTGGATTCGGCGAGGGCCATAACGCCAAGGACCTACTTGGTGAAGTCTACGAATATTTTCTAGGTGAGTTCGCCAACGCGGAAGGTAAGAAGGGCGGTCAGTTCTATACCCCTGCTTCCGTTGTAAGGCTACTTGTGGAGGTCCTTGCGCCCCATCAAGGTCGCGTATATGACCCTTGCTGCGGCTCCGGCGGTATGTTTGTTCAGAGCGAGAGGTTCATCGCGGCGCACGGCGGGAATCCCGACGACATCAGCATTTACGGCCAGGAGAGCAACCCGACAACGTGGCGCTTGGTAGCGATGAACCTGGCTATTCGCGGATTTGCTGCGGACCTTGGTAAGGAGCCAGCCGACAGTTTTCACCGAGACCAACATCCGGACTTGCGTGCGGACTACGTACTTGCCAACCCGCCATTCAATATCAGCGACTGGGGTGGCGAACGCCTGGCTGAGGACCGTCGATGGACTTATGGGATGCCTCCGGCAAGCAACGCGAATTATGCGTGGCTTCAGCACATCCTCCACCGGTTAAGTCCACGCGGCCAAGCGGGCGTAGTCCTCTCGAACGGGAGTTTGAGTTCCAGCCAGAGCAATGAGTCCGCAATTCGTAAGGCGATGGTCGAAGCCGATGTCGTGGACGTGATAGTGGCGCTTCCGCCGCAGCTCTTCATAAACACTCAGATTCCGGCGTGCGTTTGGTTTTTGGCTAAAGACAAAAGCGGCGCCAGGCTTTCCAGCGGAAAGCAAGGCCGCGACCGCCGCGGAGAAACGCTCTTCATCGACGCGCGCAAGCTCGGGCGAATGGAGACACGCGTGACTCGCGTCTTCGACGAGGAAGACATCGCTCAAATAGCAGGCTCCGTTCACCGCTGGAGGGCAGATGGAGAGGACCGCGATAACGAGCCCTATGTTGATGTGCCGGGCTTCTGCCGTCGCGTCAAGTTGTCGGAGATATGTGACCACGGCTTCGTGCTCACACCCGGACGCTACGTTGGTACTGAAGCGGTTAACGAGGATGATGAGATATTCAACGAAAAGATTGAGCGTTTGACCGCACTGCTTGGTGAGCAAATTGCAGTGGGGGCAAAATTGGACGCGACGATTCGGTCCAAGCTTAGCGAGCTCGGATATGTCATCTAAGGCCGCATTTCCTGTGCAGTCCCTCGGCCCTCTCGTGGAAATTACTTCGGGGAAGCGCAACTCGTGGGAGGCGGTTGCCGATGGCCCCTATCCATTCTTTACGTGCGCCCGCGAGATTCTGCGGATTGACGTCGCCGAACACGACCGCGAAGCAGTTCTACTGGGCGGGAATAATGCGAACGCTGTCTTTCCCGTGTTCTACGTTAATGGGAAGTTCACTGCGCGTCAACGCGTGTACATCATTTGGTCGCGAGATGTACGGCAGCTCGACAACAGATTTCTGTACTACGTACTTCGCCATTTAGCATCTTCATTCACTGCTAGCGCGCAGGGCACTACGACCCTCTTCATCACGTTGCCCATGCTCAAGGCCCTGAAGATTCCGGTGCCGAAAATAAATGTGCAGCGCGCGGCGGCGGATGTACTGCAAAGCTTAGACCGACGAATTGAGCTTCTGCTGGAAACAAATGCGACCCTTCAATCGGTCGCGCAAACGGTCTTCAAAAGCTGGTTCGTGGATTTTGACCCCGTTCGCGCGAAGGTCGACGGCAATGAGTTAGATGGCGTCACGCGGGAGGTAGTCAGTCTTTTCCCATCAGAATTCCAAGAATCGCCGCTTGGACCGGTTCCAAAGGGATGGCAGATAGGGCGATTTAGAGACCTAGCTGAGCAAGCGAAAGGCACTGTCAACCCGTTCAATGAGCCTAATGAGTGCTTCGAACACTACAGCCTGCCAGCGTTTGACTCGAACCAATTACCCGTGTTCGAACGCGGCGATGCTATCAAAAGCAATAAAACGCGGCTGCCCGTAGGCGCTGTGCTTCAGTCAAAGCTGAACCCCCACATACCTCGAGTTTGGCTGCCGACAAAAATTGGCCGTCGCGCGATTTGCTCGACTGAGTTCCTGCCGTGGGTCGCGAAGCAAAACGCGAGTCCTGAACTCGTCTATTGCACGCTGACGTCATCAGCGTTCCAATCGTCTGTTCGCACCCTGGTAACCGGCACGTCAAACAGCCACCAGCGGGTCAAACCGGACCAGGTGGGCGCTCTCGAGTTAGTGCTCGCGCCGCCTCGTGTATGCAGTGCTTTCACTGACATTGTCCGACCGCTTCTGGCGAAGGTTGACCATAACAGGTGGACCGCGCGCACACTGGCGGACCTTCGCGACACCTTGCTTCCGCGCGTGGTTTCGGGAACGCTTCATGCGCGTGAAGCAGAAGCGCAAGTTGACGAGCTTTTCGCTTGAGCGCCATTAGCGAGGATGCGGTCGAGCAGGACATGCTGCGGTGGCTGGAGGGCCTCGGGTGGTCCACTGCGCACGGACCTGACATATCCCCGCTTGATGTCAAGACACCCGGCACCGAGCGCTCAAGTTACCGCGAGGTAGCGCTGCTAAACCGGTTGCGAGAGGCGGTGGCGCGGCTGAACAGGCATATCCCCGCGGGGGCGCGCGAAGACGCCGTCCGCCGCGTGCTCAATCCCAACATACCGGGTTTGGTCAACGCGAACCGCCAAGTGCATCGCTGGCTAGTAGATGGCGTGCCTGTGGAGTTCCAAAAGGACGGTGAGACTCGTGGCGACAGGGTGCGTCTTATCGACTTCACCAATGTCGCGGCCAACGACTGGCTAGCGGTTAACCAGTTCAGCGTCCAAGGAGCGAAGCTTACGCGCCGACCTGACGTCGTCCTCTTTCTCAACGGGTTGCCGATTGTGGTCATTGAGTTAAAAAACCCGGGTGATGAGGACGCTGATATTTGGGCGGCCTGGAATCAACTTCAGACTTATCAGGTAGACATACCCGATTTATTTCTCACTAACGGCCTCCAGGTAATTAGCGATGGAATCCAGGCCCGAATGGGTTCCATCACAAGCGACCGAGAGCGCTTCATGGCGTGGCGCACCATTGATGGCCGGTCCACGGACCCGCTTGGTGCGATGAGAGAGTTGGAGACGCTGATACTCGGTCTCTGTCAGCGCAATTTACTGCTCGAATACTTGCGCCACTACGTATTGTTCGAAGATGACGGCCGCGTGGTGAAGAAGGTTGCGGCTTATCACCAGTTCCACGCAGTTAGGGCTGTGGTGCAGAGCGTGCTGAGAGCGTCTGCTCCAGGCGGCACGCGCAAGGGTGGGGTTGTATGGCACACACAAGGCGCTGGCAAGAGCATCGAGATGACTTGCCTCTCCGGCGCTCTAATGGCGCACCCTGAGATGGGAAATCCGACGTTGGTCATAGTTACCGACCGCAACGATTTGGACAACCAACTGTATGGCGTATTCGCTGCGGCAAGCGAGATGCTTCGGGAGACACCGGTCCAGGCGGAGACAAGGCCTGAACTGCGCCGGCTACTAACCAATCGCCCTTCAGGCGGCATCATCTTTACGACTATCCAGAAGTTCACGCCCGGGGAAGATGAAGACAAGTATCCAATTCTTTGTGACCGACGCAACGTCGTGGTCATTTGCGACGAAGCACACCGCAGCCAGTATGGATTTGAGGCGCGATTACTGAAGGGAGGTGGCCAGCGACGAAACGCGGCCGCTAACAACGAGGCAGTATTGAAGGCGGCCGAACCGCCCGCCTCAATAGAAGCTCTGTCCTTAGTGCGCTACGGCTATGCGCAGCATTTGCGCGACGCGCTGCCAGGCGCGACTTTCGTTGCATTCACCGGCACACCGGTGAGCTTTGACGACCGAGATACCCGTGCTGTATTCGGCGAATACGTCAGCGTATATGACATCGAGCAAGCGGTACGCGACGGCGCTACGGTTCCCATCTACTACGAAAGTCGCTTGGCTCGCCTGGAGCTCAAGGACGCGGACGTGACCCAGCTCGATAGCGAGGTCGATGAGCTCACGGAAGATGAAGAGGGCGACGCGGCGAAAGTAGCGAAGCTGCGTCGCTGGGCCGCGTTGGAGCAGTTGGTTGGAGCGCCACCGCGCATTCAAAAGGTCGCTTCTGACATCGTCACGCACTTCGAGAGCCGCCTAACGGCCATGGAGGGAAAGGCCATGGTCGTGGCGATGAGCCGCGACATCTGCGTACATCTGTACAACGCCATCGTTCAAATGCGTCCGCAGTGGCATAGCGACGACCCCATGCAAGGCAGCATCAAGATTGTCATGACCGGCTCGGCGTCGGACAAAGCGCTCCTGATGCCTCACATCTATCCAAGAGATGTGCGAAAACGTTTGGAAAAGCGATTCAAGGACCCGGCTGACCCGTTCAAGGTCGTCATCGTGCGCGATATGTGGCTCACTGGCTTCGACGCGCCATCTTTGCATACGATGTACGTGGATAAGCCAATGCGCGGCCATAACCTAATGCAGGCTATTGCGCGCGTGAACCGCGTCTTCAAGGACAAACCCGGGGGTTTAGTTGTCGACTATATCGGCATCGCGAATGAGCTAAAGGCTGCATTGGCTGACTACACCCTGGCCAAGGGGCGCGGCAAGCCGACCATCGACGCGCATGACGCTCTGGCTGTGCTGCGGCAGCAGATGGATGTTTTACATAGCATGCTGCATGGCGTGGACTACATAGAATATCGGGTCAAAGCTTGGCAATTGCTGCCATTGGTTGCCAATAAGGTGCTGGGTTTGGAGGATGGCAAGAAGCGCTTTGCCGATACTGTATTAGCTGCAACAAAGGCATTCGCGCTTTGCTGCACGCTCGACGAGGCTCTCGTCTACCGCGATGAACTAGCATTCCTTCAGGCAGTGAAAGCTGCGCTGACGAAGCATGCTAGCACTGACAAAAAGCTTGTTGATGAGCAAAAGGAGCACGCTCTCAGACAAATCATTAGCCACGCGGTAGTCAGCGATGAAGTCGTCGACATCTTTTCTGCGGCCGGTCTAAAGCGGCCGGACATTGGCGTACTCTCCGATGAGTTCCTTGAAGACGTGCGACACATGAGGGAGCGCAACTTGGCTGTGGAATTGCTCGAGCGGTTGCTCAACGGCGAAATCAAGTCGCGCTTTAAGAACAATGTGGTGCAGAGCGCTAAATTCTCTGACCTCCTTCAACTTAGCCTCACGCGTTATCGTAACCGTGCCGTCGAGACTGCGCAGGTTATCGAAGAGCTCATCGAGATGGCGAAGAAATTCCGGGAGGCCGCGCAACGAGGCGAAAGCCTAGGCTTGAACAGCGACGAGATGGCCTTTTACGACGCGCTCGCCATGAACGAGTCTGCGGTCCGTGAGCTAGGCGACGCGACCCTCAGGAGGATTGCGGTAGAACTCACGCAGAGCATTCGTAGCTCAGTGACTGTCGATTGGGCCAAGAGAGAGACCGTACGAGCAAAGCTGAGGGTAATGGTTAAGACCCTGCTTAGGCGGTACAAATATCCACCGGATAAGCAAGAAGAGGCGACGGAAACAGTGCTCAAGCAGGCGGAAGCACTATCGGCTGGGTGGGCGGCATAACGCTCGGGCGCCCCAAAACTAGCTTGCGTTAATCGCCGCGTTCCGGTACATGTACTAGCCCCAACGAACGTCTAGCCGTATTAGCCGGCGGGCGGGCCAAGAACAAGCGCATGGAGGGGCGTACTTGGCAAGTGGCTCTGTGTCCGGGCAGTTGGACTTATTAGGGAAGGCTATCAGCGGCCTTCTCGATAACGTGCCGCTGGAAAACGTCGCCACGTGTGCGGCCAAGAGCGCTTCCGGTTCTGCGCCATCGACAGCTTTGTTGCACGTGCGGCTGGCGGAGAACCTTCCTAATGTAGACGCGCTTGTCACGTTTCTTTGGAGCCACGCCTTCAATTACGCACTCTCGCGGCGTAGACGGCTTCGCTTCCAGCAGCGGCTTCAGGAATCCTCTCCGGGCGATATTTCTCTAGCGGCGGAAATGGCTGACGCCGTACGGGATGTCTTCATCGACTTCAGCGAGAAGAATCCAGGTCGCGCGAGCGAGGTGGGTGAGGTGCTTGCATACTGTATCGCAGCGAGTCACCTTGCAGCCCCTCAAATCGCCGCAAAGATGTCGCTAAAGACGTCCGGCAACCACCCCGTGTATGGACTCGATGGAATCCACGCCAAAGTCGAGGATGGGGCGCTAATTGTCTACTTCTTAGAGTCAAAGCTGAACGGCTCGGCCAATCAAGGTGCAAAGGAATATGCCGAGTCAATCGCCGATTTCATGACGGGCAAGAAGAAGTATTTGCTTGAATATTCCATCGTTAGTGACTTGGGAAATTTGGACACCCTCGATGCCGATGCGCAAGCCGTAGCCATGGATTTCTTTGATGTCTACGGCAATCCGCATTTACCTCGCAAGGAACGGTCAGTCGGCGTCGTCTGCTATTCAAACTCAACGCTATTTGACAACTTGCCTCCCGTGTCTGAAGGACAGGGCGTGGCTTTTCACCACGACCTTGTGTCACAAAAATATGCGGCTTCATTGCCTACGCTTCAGGAATCCGCGGACAAGCATCTGAAATCATCGGGGGTAGACCCCAACAAGTGCTACGTCTTCTTTGTCGCAGTGCCAAGCGTCAAGACGCTGCGAGAGGCGTTCTACGAAAAGCTAGGAAAACCGAAGGCTGCAAGTAGCCCCAAAGAGGTCACGAAAAAGAAAAAGAAAGGCGCCCCATGAGCGTGTTTTGTGAGCAACTCGCTTCTCGACTTGTGTCTCATGACACATTCCACAGCGCGCTTTCTCGTCTAGAGCGAGCTGGTGTTGTGGCCACATTGCCGGCTTCGGTGCAATCAGCAGTTTCAGCACCCAATGACGACGACCTTGCAAAACTTCTTTACTCAGCCTCTGTGTTTGCTCAGACCAATCAGGAGTCGTGGCTGACATTGGCGCAAAGCATCGCCCTGAATGCTTTGCTTATCGACAAATCTGCTGCGGTAAGAGAGCGAGCTCTTCAGATTCTTTTAGATGTCGGTAACTTTCCAGGGCTGACCTTTTTGGAGAGCAAGACAGAACGTGAACAAGAACCGCTGCTCAGTCTGATAGACCGGAAGCTGTCCGAAGTTCTGCACGCGGTTAGGGTCGGGCCGCGAACATATCACCTTATGGATTACCAGCAGCAAGTCTGGGATTCATTGCCTGTTCTAGACCGTCTCGCGATTTCAGCGCCCACGTCGGCGGGCAAATCGTTTCTGGTCATCGAACACATGTGCCGTCTCGCCGAGACGCGCGACGGCTTCATCGGAATTTACATAGCGCCGACGCGCGCGCTCCTCGGCGAGGTTCTTCAAAAAATCCAGAGCCGCCTGAGTGCCGCGGCGGGCATTCGAATCACGTCCGTGCCCAGTGAGCCCATAGAGCCTTGCCGTAGCCAAATTCTCGTTCTTACTCAAGAAAGGTTGCACATCTGGCTGAATGGCAGCACCGCCTCGCCCTCTTTAGTCATTGTGGACGAAGCCCAAAATCTCCGAGACAGCGCAAGGGGGATGATTCTTCACGAGTGCCTTCAGCTGTTGGCTAATCGTGCTCCTGCCGCACAAGTCGTTTTTATCGCTCCGGCAGCCGACGGACTTCCAGAAGTGGCCCGCCTTGTGGGCCTCGGCGACATGTCGCTTGCCGCGACCACGGTATCCCCCGTAATTCAAAATCGCATCGTTGTCCAAAAGGTGAAAGGCGAAGACGCACTGCAAATCTCCCTGCTCGGACGTGAGGGTGTTCGCCACGATGTCGGAATACTGAGTGCTGAGCGTGGTTTGGACAACAAGAAGACGCGATTGGCCGCAGTGGCGCTGGAGCTCGGCAGTAACGATGGCTCCCTGGTCTATGCCACCGGCCCGGCAGAGGCTGAGGAAGTGGCTGTCCAGCTCACAAACGGTTGCTCGGTGTCGACAGACCCAACATTAGAGGAGCTGTCAGAATTTATTCGTGAACACGTGCATGAAGACTATCAGCTCGCGGCAATGGTTAGACACGGGGTCGGCTTTCACTACGGCCGCATGCCAAGCCTGTTGCGCGAGGCGTTAGAAGAGTCATTTAAGAAGCCCGAAGGCGGCCTCAATTACCTGGTGTGCACGACGACGTTGTTTCAGGGAATCAATCTCCCTGCGCGGAACGTGTTCATTAGCACTCCAACGCGCGGAAGGAAGGGCGAGAAGCTGGACCCGGCGATGCTTTGGAACTTTGCGGGACGAGCGGGCCGCTTGAGCCAGGACGTTGTAGGAAATGTGTTTCTGGTTGACTACGATGAATGGTCAGAGAAGCCTCTGGATAGCCCGGTCCGGTTTAACGTCTCATCTGCATTTTCCGATGTGCTAAGAGACGAGTTTTCAGCTGTTCTAGAGGCGGTCGATGGAAAGATGCCTGGCATCGTTCCCGGCAGTGACCGTCCTCGCAAAATCAGGGCTTGCGCTGGCTGGCTCATTGCAAAGGCCACCGATGGCGAATTCGAGGCGCACGTCGCGCGCATCGCTCCCGACGCCTCGACCTCAGACGTAGCACAGCTTGTTCAGCGAGCCATGATTGCCCACGAGACGGTGGGCCTCCCACAGGCGATTTTGGATGCGAACTGGACAATCGACCCCTTCGGGATGAGACGGCTGTTAGACCGGATGCTCGAAAAGGTCGCGGCTAATGAGGTCGACGAGTTGATTCCTCTGAATCCACACGAGCCAGACGCAAAAGATAGTTATTCGACGATGTTCAGTCGGATTCTCAAGTACGTTTACGGTAACGCATCCATGAGCAGTTATGCGGGACTTGTCGCGTCCCTTGCAATTCCCTGGATGAAGGGAGTTCCATACCCATTATTGTTGAAGCAGTACCTGGGGTTCGCACAGCGTCGGCAGAAGCGACTTGCGGAGGCTAAGGGAAAAGACCCGAGGCCCATCTCCGTCGACTCCCAGATTCGCAATGCATTCGACCTAATCGAGACAGTTGTGCGGTTTGAATTCGTGCAATTGGGCGCCGCATACGTTCAGTTGCTGAATATGGCGCTACTCGGGACCGAGCATGAAGCGAAGCTATCCAAAGTGTATGACTTCTCGTTAGCTCTCGAACTTGGCGTCTCGACGATTACTTCGCGGTCCTTTGTTGAATTGGGACTTTCGCGAATCACAGCGGCACGGCTCGAAGAAATATTTCCCGATTCAAAGTTTAGCGTGTCCGATGCGAGGGCTGCTCTCTATGCGCTCGACCTCAAGGCCAATCGACTTAGCCCAATCATGGTTGATGAACTTCGACGCCTGAATTTGATTCCGACGCTGGCGGCAGCGTAGGTGCTCAGTTCGTGACACTCGACTCTGAACATAGCCAGCACAAACAGTGAACAAGACGACGCTCACACTGAAGGACGTGCAGGCGCGCAAGGAAGCACCGAGATTAGTGTTCGCCGCTGGGCGCTTTGTTACTCGAGGCGCGCCTCGCGCAGGCGGGCTGGGAAGCGTATACCGCGCGACGGATACGGATACGGGCGATACCGTCGCGCTTAAGGTTTTGCGCCGCTCGCAAGGGGCAAGCGACGCCGTGATTGAGGAGTCGTTCCGACGCGAAGTCGCCGCGCTGTCTGACCTAAAACATGAGTCCATCGTGCGCATCATCGATTCTGGGCCCGATGAATCTCAAAGTGCCCACTACATAGCCATGGAGTGGGTCGAGACCGACCTAACTCCATATGTCGGCGCGCAAAGGTTTTCATGCTGGGATGATTACTTCGGGGCTATTGGGCGCCCAATTCTTGATGCACTGGTTTTCGCCCATTCGCGTTCAGTCGTACATCGAGACGTTAAACCGTCGAACATCCTCATCTCAAGCGCTGGCCAGGTAAAGCTTTGCGATTTCGGAATCTCTAAGGTTCGTTCACATCTCCAGGCCGGGCTAACACTCGCGCAATTCTCATCGGCGCCCTACGCGCCGCCCGAATCGGACGACGGCTCATATACGTATAGCCGGGACGTTTTCGCGTACGCGGCAGTGGCTGCCGCCGTCTTCAGCAGTAAGCTCTGCGCGACTCATGAAGACATCTATGAGGCGTTGGAGAGCAGGGCGCTTGATGACAGCGTTCGACAAATCCTAGTGCGCTGTCTGAGTATCGGTGCGCCTGAGGCAAGATACCAAAATGCTGTCATCCTCCAAAGCGCGCTTGAGCGACTTTCACCTAAGTCGGTCGCACCAAAAAAGGATGCTATCGGCTTGCTTATAACTTCCCGAGTGCGCGCCGCGCTTGAATATGACTTGGGGCTTGGTGGGCGAAGTGCAGAGCAGTTTGTAGAAAGCGACTTGGCTGACGCTCGATGCGAAGAGGTGGCGCCTTCCGACGACCACCCCGTGCGCAGCTTCCGACTTTACGGTAGTCGGTATGGTTATCACGGCGTCAAGGAGTCAGACAGTCAGCTCAAACTCGTAAACGCGCTTGATTGGAGTCCTTCAGAGCTCGACCGAAAACGTGAAGCTGCCCTCGAGGTGCCGTTCGCGTTTAAGGTGAACGCGCACAAGAGCCTGCAACCAAGCAGGGCTGTGGACGACCTGACCGAGAGGCTCGTTTCGCATACCGCGGGCCAAAAGCAGCGAAAGATTGAACAACGCGAGCAGGCCATCTATCGCTCCTGGACGGGACTGCTTAGCGCGAAAACGGAACTCGAGAGGCAACGCAAGGTTAGCTCGGGATACAGCGAAGTTAGCCTTTCCGGTGAGTTCGCTAAGTTGCTCCTCGCCTCTCCGGCATCCGCGTCAACCTTCGTCGGCCAGGATATTGCGATTGAGACCGGCAAAGGCGTCTTTTACGGCACCGGAGTCGCGCACGACGGCCGCACCCTCATTGCAAAGGCGACGGACAGGAGTCGCTTGGCGGTTGATGCGCTTCCTGCAATCGGAAAGATAGAAACTGACACGTCCCGCTCAGACGTAGCGCTTGATAAGCAAAAGTCCGCGTTGGAGGCCGTGCGATACGGACGCAGTGTTAACCCCCTGCTGGGCGACCAGATAATCAATCCCTCGAATGTCCCGGTTCCTGCGCGACGCAGCGTTGACTTCGTACAAGTGGACCTGGACGAGGACAAGCGCGACGCGGTTTTGGCCGCGATGTCGGGCCCAGAGATATTACTGATTGAAGGCCCGCCTGGTACTGGCAAGACGACCTTCATCACTGAGGTGATTCTCCAAACGCTCCGGCAAACACCTGAGGCGCGAATCCTGTTGACTTCGCAAACGCACGTAGCTCTAGACAACTCACTTGAGCGGTTGATGCGGCAGGAGGGGGAGCCAATCAGGGCTGTGCGTATTGGCCACGACACGGACGAACGAATAGCGCTCAGCACTCGACCAATATTGTTGGACGCGAAACTTCCCGCGATGCGCGAGGAAGCGATTGCTTCCGGAAGGGCGTTCATTGAGCAGTGGGCGCTAGAACATGGCGTCAGCGTGAGTGACACCCGCGTCTCTTTGAGTCTGGAGCGGCATGCCGTTTTAATGTCTCGTTTCGAGGAGGTAGACGCGCTCTTGAGAGGGCTTGAAGTAACCCTGGCAGACGGCGCTCGGGCGCTGCTCGGCGCAGAGGAAAGAGACGATGCTGAACTGCGCGTGGTGGCTCTCAACAAGGAGCGAGAGGCTCTTGAGAAGCAGTTGCGCGAGTCCTCCAAGCAGCTCGCAACCCACTTCAACAAGGATGACCTCAAGACGATTGCGGGTTTCACGTCAACCGAGCTAAAGGATTGGGCGGCGGTTTACTGCCAAAGCGAGCAGCTGAAAGCACTCCTGATTTGCCACGCTGAGTGGGAGACTAGGTTCGGACGCAGCAGAGAATTCAGGGCTGCACTAATTGCATCATCTCAAGTCGTGGCCGGAACGTGCTTGGGAGTCATGGCCGTTCCAGGCCGGCAAGACATCGTCTTTGACTTGTGCATAGTCGACGAGGCCTCCATTGCAACGCCAACGGAGGCATTGGTTCCGATGTCGCGTGCGAGACGGACTATCTTGGTGGGCGATAGTCGGCAGCTCTCCCCCTTTCAAGACCCGGACCTGCAAAGCAAAGGGCTGCTGGAGCGTTTCGGGCTCAGCAAGGGAGACCAGAAAGAGACGCTCTTCAACCGCTTGCGTGATGGGTTGCCGGCTGAATTGCGAAAGGGCTTGTCGACTCAGCATCGTATGCTTCCAGCTATCGGTGACCTGATTTCGGAGTGCTTTTATGAGGGCGCGTTGCGCAGCGTGCCACGCGAACCGTCAAGTTTGCTTGCGGGCATCTATTCGCGCCCCGTCGTTTGGCTCACAACGAGCAAACGGGCCAACAAGGCATCAAGAAAGGAAGGCAACTCCCATTACAACGAACTGGAGGTCTCGCTTGCTATAGCGCAGCTGACCAAAATTGATTCTGCAATGCGGCAACGAAACGGAAAGGCAAGCGTGGCCCTGCTGACCGGCTATGGCGAACAAAAGGACCGTCTGCGCGCGGCGGTGGAAACGAAGAGACAGGAGTGGCCCTCATTCTCTGAGATTTTCGTCAACGTCGTAGATGCCTTCCAGGGCAGGGAGGCTGATGTTGTCCTGTTTTCGGTCACGCGCTCTGAGGCCGAGGGCTTGGGCTTTCTGCGGGAGATGGAGCGCATAAACGTGGCTTTATCGCGAGCCAGAGAATTGTTAGTCATCATCGGTGACCACTACTACTGCCAGACGATAAAGGGCGCTGATAACGCACTGCGCGAGGTGATTGATTACATTCGCCGACACCCAGAGGCGTGTGTGCTGGAAGAGGCGACCAAGTGAGCCTAGAGCAGATGCTGGAGCGCGCCGGCGCCGCGCGACCTGATTACGAGCTCGTCGCCTTCAAGGAAGCAGGACTTCCCGTGTGGGTAACGACTGTGCGATTCATGCTGCTCGAGCGCAAGGCGCTGGGGCCAATTGAGGAGGCAGCACTTTCCGCAATTAAAGTCGGCCTTGATAAACCAGAGGATGTCAGGCGCTTCCTGGGTTTGCCTAAGAGTGTCCTTGACTCCGTTTTCGCCACTCTGTACGGCGGCGAGTTGATTAACTACGTAGTCATCGAAGGCGCGGCTGCGCAGCTTTCCCTCACTTCAAAGGGAAAATCGGTATTGGCAGAAGCGGCCACTATCGTGCCGCGCGAGCGAATCGCCAAGGTTTGTATTGATGGGCTTACCGGTCGACTGCTTCCCATCGCACCTGAGTCGCTCTTTCGTGCCTCTGAGGCCCGAGACATTGGGCTCTTCGAAGTGCCAATGGGAGTAATAAAGCGGCCGACTGCGGACGCTATTCCAATCGAAGACTTCGACAAGCTGTTGGCGCGTCAGCGTGTAGACGATGAATTGCCGGCGGAGCTGCTATCGATACGGCGCGTTGACCGAGCGGAGCTACAGTTTATGAAGTGCCTCATGCTGTTCTACCGCAATCGTGCGGATGCAGATGAGGTGGACGTGGGTTTTTGGCGCGAAGACGGGCCTTCCCTCGAACATGAAGCAAGCTTTCGCAGAATTGGAGGGGCCGACCTAGTCGGAGCGCGTCTAATCGCAAAACCAGATGCGGCGGAATCTGCGGGTAACGCTGGCACGACAGACGAGCCCATCGTTGAAGAAAATCCAACGATGCAAACGTTGCTTTGTCACGAACACCCAGCGCTTCTAAAGAAGGCGCTGTGCCTTTCTCAGAAGCGGTTCATGGTCGTTTCGCCATGGATTCGGCATCAGGTAGTGGACGCCGAGTTTGTGCGCAATCTGGAGGCGCTCCTGAAGAAAGGAGTCGAAACTTACATCGGATACGGTCTCGATAAGGAGGCGGGAGGCCAAGCAGACCCAGGGCGCAGCAAGCCGCCGATTACCCCTCAAGCAGAGGCGTTTCTGAAGCCGTTAGCCGCGAAATACAAGAATTTTCACCTGATTTACGTGGGCAACACTCACCGCAAGCTTCTCGTCTCCGATGATAGCTTCGCGGTGTCCACGAGCTTCAACTGGCTATCGTTCAGAGGCGACCCCAAGCAGCCTCCGCGCGACGAACAAGGCGTCATGATTCGAAAGAGAAAGTATGTGGAAGAGCAGTTCCAATCGGGGCTGAAACTTCTCCATTCTGGTTACGAAGGCGCCGCGCGGTAGTTCCGTTAGACGATTGGGTCGATGCGGAGCCAATGTCGATTCGACATGAACATGTGGTCGCGGTAATGCGCATCGTTCTAGCCGAGCTCGATAGAGCTGGCAGTGGGGACTGTTATAGGCGCGCCGTTTGCCGGGTTATGGGGGGCCGCCCGCCCTTTTTAACGCCTCGTCTAGCGGGGAAAGCGCAGCGATAACGCATTCAATGCGCGCCATTGGGAAGGCGAAGAAGGCGGAAGTGGAGCGGCTTACTACGGCAGCCTTTAACTCCGGAGCGCCCAGGACGCCGGAAAATCTACAAGCACTTCGCCTAGGTTGCGCGCTCCCACATCGCAGGCATAGAAGCTCGCTTTGCTGAGTGGTCGCGCATGTTTCTTCATGGCCGTGGAGTACTAAGCTACAGCGAGCTCATCTCGTTCCTACAGACCAAGGGAGTGCCGAAAAAAGCGCCCTAGCGCGCTCCAACGGCCCGAGCCTTCGCGGTGGCGCGCTGTAGCGCCAGCGTCGGTAGAACTACAGCGCGCTGTAGTGGCGCTGTAATTTGAGACCCAATTTCTAAGTCGCGGACCTTCCTTGAGTTTTTGGTAAGTCTGGGTAACTATTGGAATAAGTGGTCGGGACGCGTCGGTCCACTACCCTTGGTCGACGGAATCATAATCCGTTGGTCCGGGGTTCAAATCCCTGACTCGCCACCAATTCCGCAAGCATCGCGTCGACTGCGCAGCCCGGCCTGAATCGGCCGGGCGGCGCGTCGGCTTCGCGTTCAGGGCAGGCAGCCCTGCTGGATGATGGCGCTCACGCGGGCGCTGAACTCGGGGCTCGCGAGGAACTGCTGGCGCACCTGCTCGCGCGTTGCGGCGTTCGTCGCGAGTTGACTGATCCAGAATTGCACGCCCGCGAGATCGCCGCCCCGGCGCAGGAACGCGTTGTACACGTCTCCCACGAACTGCGCGTTGGTGCGGTTGCGTCCCAGGTACTCGGCGCTGTTCAGGAACGAGCCGGAGATCGAGTCGACCTGCGAGTAAACGGCGCCCGCTCCCTGGCACTGCGCCGAGCGGAACGTTGCCAGCCAGGCGGCGAACCCGCCGTCGTCGGGCACGCGCCCGAGTATCCCGCGGTAGAAGTCCACCACCGTCGTGATCTCCGCGCGCACCGAGCTCGTGCCGAAGATGCCCTGCGTGAACGACACGAACTCGTTGGAGAACATGAACGAGGCGAGCAGCACTTCGCGCGGCATTCCTTGCGCGAGCTGACCGGTCCAGTACGCGAGTCCCGCCGCGTCGGGCGGCCGGTTGAAGAACGTGTTGTACAGGTCGGTCACGTAGCCGTTGTCGTCGCGGTTGAGCCCGATGTACTCGACGCTCGAGAAGAACGACATCGCCATCGCATACCACGTCTCGTTCACGTCGACGCCGAGGCTCTGCAGGTGCTGCGCCTCGGTGTTCCAGTAGGTCTGGCCGCTCGAGTCGGGCGATCGCCGCAGGATCGCCTGGTAGTAGTGCGTCACGAGCGAGTGCTCGCCGACGCCCTTCAGATCGATCGTCACCGCGCCCGCGCTGGTCTGCATCACCACGGAGCCGGTCACTGCCCCGACGACCGTGGGCGTGAACGAGATGGTGAGCGTGCACGAGGCGCCCGCGGCGAGGCTCGACCCGCAGGTGCTCGAGGTCGTGAAGTAGGTCGACGTGGTGATGCCCGTGATCGACGCGCTCGCCGAGCCGGTGTTGCTGATCGTGATGGATTGCGCGGGCGCGGTCGTGTTCATCGACTGGCCGCCGAAGTCGATCGCGCCGGCGGAGGTCGAAAGCGATGCCGCGATCGTCGGGAACACGAAGACGAACTGCGGCTGTCCGGCGTCGGTGTTGCTGCCGATGCCGAGCTGCCCGCTCGCGTTGCTGCCCCAGCAATACAGGCCCGTGATCGCGACCGCGCACGTGTGCAGCCCGCCGGCGGTCACGCTGAAGACGCCGCTCGCGAGCGCGGGCACCGGCATGGGCGTCGTCGTGCCGCCGCCGGCGGCCGGATTGCCGAGTTGCCCGGTGTTGTTGTAGCCCCAGCATTTCAGGCCGTTGTTCTGGAGCGCGCACGCGTGGTAGGCGCTGCCCGTGGTCACCTGCTGCACGCCGCTCGTGAGGCCCTGCACCTGCGCGGGCGCCGGGGTCGACGTCGTGGAGCCGATGCCGAGCTGTCCCTGGCCGTTGAAGCCCCAGCAGAACAGATCGCCGACGTAGGTCCCGCAGGTGAAATAGCCGCCCGCGGACACCATGTCCGCGAACATCGCAACGACCGGCGTGCGCGAGACGGCGCTCGCGTGCGTGTCGCCGAGCTCGCCGGAATCGCCGCGACCCCAGCACATCGCCGAGTAGATCGTGGGAGTGGCCGGTGCGCTCGCAACCGCGCAGGTATGGAACCGGCCCGCGGACACCATCGTCGCCGAGGCGATGTTCGACACGGTCACCGGCACGCTGCTCGGCGTCGACGTGCCGTTGCCGAGCTGGCCGGAGGTGATGTTCGCGCCCCAGCATTTCACGATCGAGCTGACGACCGCGCAGGTGTGCGAGTCGCCCGCGGAGATCGAGGTCACCCCGGAGCTCAGGCCCGTGACCGGCACGGGCACGCTGCTCTGCGTCGTGGTGCCGTTGCCGAGCTGGCCGTCGGTGTTCTTGCCCCAGCACCATGCGCCGCCGCTCACGATGGCGCACGCGTGCGAGCCGCCCGCCGTGATCTGCGTGACCCCGCTCGAAAGCCCCGTCACCGGCGTCGGCACGTTGGTGTTCGTGGTGGTGCCGTTGCCGAGCTGGCCGTTCGAGTTGTATCCCCAGCATTGCGCGGAGCCCAGGACGACCGCGCACGTCATGTCGCCGTTCGCCGAAACCTGCAGGATCGTCGCCCCCGCGCCGGACGAAGCGGTCATCGCGAGGGCACAAGCCACGACCGCGAGGACGGCGCCGGTGCGCGAGGCGAAGCGGGGCAAGGAAGGCCGCATGTTTTTTCTCCCTGGAAAGGCCGGGGAAGAACCTACCAAGGCGGGGGTTACCGCAGACTTACCGATGCGAAAAATACGCCGGTCGCCGGCATCGCGACGGCTCGCGCCGCGCCGAGCGCGGCGCGAGCCCGCTGATCCGATTCGCGAGAACCGAGCCGTGTCTCAGAACTCGGCCCACTCCTCGTTCGTATCCCGCTTGCGCGGCTCGGTCAGTGCCACGGCCGATGGCGCCCGCGCGTGGGGCAGCGTGCGATGCGCGGCCCGTTCGATCGCGCTGCGGCCGATCGCCGCCGCCCGGCGTTCGGCGTGCCCCGCTGCTTCGGTTCCGATGCGGAAGCGCGACACCGCGTGCTGGAGCGCGACCGCCTGCTGCTTGATCGACTCGGCGTCCGTCGCGGCCTGCGCGACGAGGGCGGCGTTCTGCTGCACCACCTTGTCCATCTGCGTGACCGCCGTGTTGACCTGGTTGATGCCCGAGCTCTGCTCCTGGCTCGCGATGGCGATGTCGGCCATGATGTCGTTCACCTTCTTGACCGACGCGATGATCTCCTGCATGGTCCTGCCCGCCGCGTCGACGAGCCGGGTGCCCGCATCGACCTTCTCCACGGAGCTCTCGATCAGGCTCTTGATCTCCTTCGCGGCGGAGGCGCTGCGTTGCGCGAGGCTGCGGACCTCGGAGGCGACGACCGCGAAGCCGCGGCCCTGCTCGCCGGCGCGCGCGGCCTCGACGGCGGCGTTCAGGGCGAGGATGTTGGTCTGGAACGCGATGCCGTCGATGACGCCGATGATGTCGACGATCTTCTTCGACGATTGGTTGATGGACGACATGGTCGCGACCACCTCGCCCACCATCTCGCCGCCCTTCAACGCCACCGCGCTCGCGCCTTTGGCGAGCTCGCTCGCCTGCTTCGCGTTGTCGGCGTTCTGCTTGACGGTGCTGGTGATCTCCTCGGTCGAGGAGGCGGTCTCCTCGAGCGAGCTGGCCTGCTCCTCGGTGCGCTCGGACAGCGCCGTATTGCCCGCCGCGAGCTGCTCGGCCGCGTAGGTGATCGCATCGGCGCCGCCGCGCACGTCGTCGACGATCTTGGCGAGCCCTTCCTGCATGCGCTTCATGGAAGCGATCAGGCTCGACTCGTCGCCGGCCGCGACCTGCACCGCCCGCGAAAGATCGCCGTCGCCGACGCGGTTGGCGACCTCGGCGGCGTAGATCGGCTCGCCCCCCAGCTGGCCCTTGATCGAACGGGTGAGCCAGGCCATGACGCCAAGCCCCAGCGCGAGCGCGGCCGCCCCGAGCCCCGCGATCACCCACAACATGCTTCGCGTATACGCGATCATGCTGGCACGCGCCGCCGCGACCTCGTCCGACTTCGCCTTCTTCAGGTCGAGCAGGTGGCCGCGGATCTCGCGCCACAACGGCGTCTCTTCCTTGTTGAGCTTCTGGATCGCTTCGGCCTGGTTCTGCCTGGCCGCCTTGACGAGATCCTGCTGGATGGCCTGGTGGCGCGGGCGCAGTTGAGCGATGCCCTCGAGCACCCTGCGCGTCTCCGGTTCCGTTTGCGCGAGCGACAGTCCGGTCTCGAGCAGCCTGCCGAATTCCTCGTTCGCCGCGTCGAGGTTGCGGTACGCGATGTCGTTGGCGGGATCGAGGATGATGTTGCGCAGCGCCTGGCCCATCTGGAGGCCCTGCCCATACGCACCGGTGATGGACTGGGCGAGCGCGTCATCGTGCTGGATGAAGCGCTCGAACCGGTCGCTCACCGAGAGGATGCCGTTCACCGCGGCGGCGATCGCGATGCCGAAGAGCGAGAACGCGACGCCGATCGACAGGCCGATGCGGACGCCGAGGCGCATGCGGGTGGTCGAGAACACTTATGGCCTCCGTGCGGATTCGCCGGACGCCACCGTCGTGCGGCGCAGCAGGTAGGTCGCGACCGGCCGCCCGGCCGCCGCGGCCTGCTCGAGCAGGCGCGCAGCTCGCTCGGGATCGCGCCGTACCGCGTTGCCGTAGAGGGTCTCGCCGACCACGAGCATGTGGCCGGCCACCTCGGCGGCCCGGGCGTCGCCGCCCGCCGCGAGCTTCGAATACAGGTCGAGCGCCTCGCCGTAATGCTGCGACTCGTAAGCCTCGTCGGCGAGCGCCCACGCGTCGGGCGAGGCGCCGGCGAAGGTCGGAAGCAGGGCGAGGCTCAGCGCGGCGGCGATGATGGACAGTCGGTGCATGGAGGTCTCCCAGGGAAGGGTCTCCATGTTCGGCGGCTCGCCTGCTCGCTGTTGTGATGCGCTTCACATTAGCGATTTCACATGTAATGTATGCGTGATATTGCATATAGCGACGCGGCCGGCGATCGCGGCGCCTGAAGGGCGCGCGCGCCGCTCGCTCACGCGCGGCTTCGGGTTCCTGCGCGCCGGGCCGTCCGCCCGGGCCGCGTCGGCGCCTTCTTCGGTGTGCGCGGCGGATGTCCCGGGCAATCGTCGCGCGCCTCGAGGGCGGCGAGCTGCGAGATGCGAACGCCCGCGTGGGTGAGGAAGAGCAGCAGCTCCTGCAGCAGGCGCAGGGCGGGACTCGTCCCCGCATACTCCGCATGCAGCTCGGCGAGCTTCATGCCGTGCGCGAGGAGCTCGCGACGCGAACGCGGCGGACGCGGCCATGCTCCGGAGGGAAGCGCGGCGATCTCCGCCTCGGACCACTCGTGCAGGTAGCGTTGCACCACCGCGAGAACGTCGCTCTCCGCGGTCGCTGCCTTCAGCTCCGTTCGCCAACTGTGCCGGACCAAGCGCCCTCCGTGGGATGCGCACCGATCGTTTGGCCGAATCGGCCTGCGCCCAGTGTGATCCTCACGTTAGCGTGCGTCGACCTCACCCCGTTGAGCTACGTCATGAGGGTGCCATGACGGCGCGGCTCAATCGCTCTCCGGCTCCCGGCGGTCCGTGGGCTCCTTCGCCGGGTGCGGCGCAGGCGAGCCGTGCAGGTCGTCCTGCAGCGAGGCGAGCTGCGTGGCGCGCACCGCCGCATGCGTGAAGAAGAGGAGCAGCTCGTGGAAGCCGCGCAGGGATCCGGCCGACGCACCCTCGAGCTCGAAGTGCATGCGACCGAGGCGCAACGCGTGCGCGAGCAGGTCCGCCTTCGTGCGCAGGACGGGAGGCCACGCGCCCGGGGGCAGCGCGGCGATCTCCTCGCGGGTCCACTCGTCCATGAACTGGCTGACGATCGTGAGGACCGCTTGCGGGGATGTGGTGCCTTTGAACTGGGTGCGCCAACTGCGACGGATCACGGGAAAACCTCTCGACGTTGAGGGGCTTTCTCGGCACGAGTCGGGAGTCGGAGCGTGACGGGAAGCGTTCGGACTTTAAGATACTTCAGTTGCCGATTATGTAGGAATCGTCCGACGAGCGGTAGAGGCCCGCGGACCGGCGGCGTCCTCGCGCCGGCGACGTGCCGCGCGGGCGAGTCCCGCGCGCAGGCCACCCAAAAAAAAGCGGGCCCGAAGGCCCGCCGGAGATCGGACGATGCGGCGGCCTATTGCGACCCGGTGCCGCCGTACTGCTTGGTCGTGTCGCTCGAGCTCGTGGTGCCCGACGCCTGCGACGTGCCGCTCGAATTCCCCGTGCCGGATTGCGACGTGGTCGAGCTCTGGTTGGTCGTGGTGTTGTTCTGCGACGTGCTCGGGCTCGCGCTCATCGAGGACTGGTTCGACGAAGCGCCGCTCGACTGGCTCTGCGAGCCGCCGGCGTTCGCACCCAGGTTCGCAGACGAGTTGTTGACGTTCGTGTCGAGATTCACGTTGGGATTCGCGTTGAACGTCACGCCGCCATTGGCGGAGGATCCGCTCGTGCCGGAACCGGTCGAGCCCATGCCCGCGTTGCTTCCGTTGGTCGACGACGACGTGCCGGACGAAGTCGTGCCGTTGAACGTCGCGGTGCCGGTCCCGCTCGAGGACGAGCTCGTGCTGCCCGACGGAGCGGTCGAGGACTTGTTCACGTCGAGCGAGCCCTGCGACGAGGTGGTGCCGTTGAGCTGCACGCTTCCGGCCGCGGAGCCGTTCAACGTGCCCGCCGCGCTGTCGGAGCGATTCACGTCCACCGAGGTCGAGCTGCTGCTCGACGATGGGGTGTTGCCCTGGATCACGGTCGTCGATGACGACGGGGCAGTCTCGTACGTGCTGCTATATGAGGTGCCAGTGCCCGGGCTCACGTACTCCGTGCGCGACTCGTGCTCGGCGCATGCGCCCAGTACGGCGGCGACCGCGATGATCGAGATATGGCGAGCTCGTAACGTCATGGAAGACCTCCTGGTGTTGATCTCGGTTGGTGTGCGTGTTGGGCACGCGGTGCGGAGTAAGGGTTTCCGCGACTAGTCCGCGCGGCGGCGGCGCGCCGCGTGGTCCGAACGGAAGGGTCAGCGTAAGGCGGGCCCACGAGGGGCCCGCTATGACGGCCGCTTCGATCAGTGTGCCGGGCCGCTCTTGTTGAGCTCTGCGCCGCCCGACGAGGAGCTCGTCGCGCTGCCAGTCGAAGGCGACGTGCTGCTGCTCGTCGAAGGTGACGTGCTGCTGCTCGTCGAAGGCGACGTGCTGCTGCTCGTCGAAGGCGACGTGCCGCTGCTCGTCGAGGGCGCCGTGCCGCTGCTCGTCGAGGGCGCCGTGCCGCTGCTCGAGGACGCCGCGGCGCCCGAGCCGGACCCCGCCGAAGACGACGACGGCGTGCTGCTCGAGCTCGAGCTGCTGCCGGGCGCGACATTCACATTGTTGTCGATCGAGGTGCTGCTCGACGAAGAGGACGGGCTCGCGGCGCTGCTGGCCGGCGGGGCCGCGCTGCCGGACGAATTGAGGTCGAGCGTCGAGCTGTTCGACGAGCCGCTCGACGGCGCGGCGACCGTGGCACCCGGAACGACGGCGGTGCCGTTCACGGTATCGGTGGTGACGGCGCCCGCGCTCGCGGAGGCGGCGGGCACGCTCGGGATGCAGCCGACGGGCTTGGTATTCGCGGCATCCATGCACTTGGGCTCGAGCTGCACGGTACTGCTGTACGTCGTGACGTTTTCGGCGCGCGCGGCGCCGAAGGTGGCGAGCAGGCTCGCCGCCAGGAAACCGAGGGGGACCGCTTTCATCGTTGCATTCCTCTGTGCGATGGCTATCGCGATGGGGCAGCCGTGCGGCTCCTTCGTTGCGCCCCGTTGCTCCGGCCGGGTCTGGTCCGACCGGCGCGCCCTTTCACGTGATCCATTCGGACCGGTTCCGTAGTCCGGCACTTACATTTGCAGTTCAAAGCGTCCGACATCGGACCTTTCCCGGTGTAGGATTTCTCTGTCCCCGCCGTAGCGAGAACCTGCCCGGAATAAGCTCCGCGACCCAGGAACATGACGACGTCGAAGAAGGTTTTCATCCGAACGTTCGGATGCCAGATGAACGAGTACGACTCGGCCCGCATGGCCGACGTGCTCGCCGAGGCCGAGGGCTTCGAGCCCACGGCCGATCCCGCCGAGGCCGACCTCATCCTCTTCAACACCTGCTCCGTGCGCGAGAAGGCGCAGGAGAAGGTCTTCGCCGATCTCGGCCGCATGAAGCCGCTCAAGCGCGCGCGTCCCGGCGTGATGATCGGCGTGGCCGGCTGCGTGGCGAGCCAGGAAGGCGAGGAGATCGTGCGCCGCGCGCCCTATGTCGACCTCGTGTTCGGTCCGCAGACGCTGCATCGCCTGCCGGAGCTCATCGCGAAGCGCCGCGCGAGCGGCGAGCCCCAGGTGGACATCTCGTTCCCGGAGATCGAGAAGTTCGATCACCTGCCGCCCGCGCGCGTCGAGGGCGCATCGGCGTTCGTGTCGATCATGGAAGGCTGCAGCAAGTACTGCAGCTTCTGCGTCGTGCCGTACACGCGCGGCGAAGAGGTGTCGCGCCCGCTCGAGGACGTGATGGCGGAGGTTCGCCACCTCGCCGCGAACGGCGTGAAGGAGATCACGCTCCTCGGGCAGAACGTGAACGCGTACCGCGGCGAGCTTGCCGACGGCGAACCGGCCGACTTCGCGCTGTTGCTAGCGCACGTGCACCGGGTCGGGGGCATCGAGCGAGTGCGCTACACGACGTCCCATCCGCTCGAGTTCACGCAGCGCCTGATCGACGCGTACACGAAGCTGCCGAAGCTCGTCTCGCAGGTGCACCTGCCCGTGCAAGCCGGCTCCGACCGCGTGCTCGTGGCGATGAAGCGCAACTACACGACGCTCGAGTACCGCTCGATCGTGCGGCGGTTGCGCGCCGCGCGCCCCGACATCTCGATCTCGAGCGACTTCATCGTCGGCTTCCCCGGCGAGACCGAGGCGGATTTCGAGCAGACGATGAAGCTCGTCGACGACGTGCGCTTCGACGGCTCGTTCAGCTTCATCTACAGCCCGCGTCCCGGCACGCCGGCCGCGAGCCTTCCCGACGACACGCCGCACGCGGTGAAGCTCGCGCGCCTCCAGCGCCTGCAGCAGCGCCTCCACGAGCTTTCCGCGCAGTACGCCGAGGCGATGGTGGAGACCGTCCAGCGCGTGCTCGTCGAGGGGCCGTCGAAGAAGGACGCCGGCGAGCTCGCCGGCCGCACCAAGAACAACCGCGTCGTGAACTTCGCCGGGCCCGCCCGGCTCGTCGGCCACTTCGTCGACGTGCGGATCACGCGCGCGCTCCCGCACAGCCTGCGCGGGCGCCTGCTCGTGGCCGAGAGCGCCACGCATTCCGGAACCACCTGCAACTGCAACGAGAAGGAGTCCGCATGATCCCCATTCGTCCCCGTCTCATCGTGCTGCGTTCCGCGCTGGCCGCCGCGCTCGGCCTGAGCCTCGCCGCCTTCGGCCAGGGTCCGCACGCGAACCAGCCGACGCAGACCGCGCCGCTCACGCCCGCGCCGTCGGCGACCACGCCGGGCGCGCCCGCGTCGGGTCCCGCGCCGGCGCCGGACGCGCGGCCCTTCAGGGAAGTCGTGAAGGGCGCCAAGGAAGTCCGCGGCTTCTTCACGGTCTGGCGGCGCGACGACCGCGCGTGGATCGAGATCAAGCCCGACCAGATGGACAAGCCGTTCTACTTCGCTTCCGAGCGCACCACCGGCCTCGGCGAGCGCGGCGTGATGGCGGGCCTCATGGACGACCGCCAGATCGTGCACTTCCACAAGGTGAACGGACACATCGAGCTCATCGCCGAGAACTGGCGCTTCCGCGCGCGTCCCGGCACGCCGACCGAGCGCGCGGTCCAGTCGAGCTTCTCCGACAGCCTGCTCGCTTCCGCGCCGATCTCGAGCCAGCCCTCGCCCGACGACAAGGCGATCCTCATCGACGCGAACGCGCTGCTGCTGAACGACATCCCGGCCGCCGGCGGCATGCTCGAGAACACGTTCCACGTGCCCTATGCGCTCGACGGTCGCAACTCGAGCCTCGAGCGCGTCGACGCGAACGACGAGTTCACCGGGTTCGAGGTGAACCTGCACTTCTCCGTGCCGAAGCTGCCCTCGGGCGGCCGCGGCGACTCGCAGGTCACGCCTCCGCTCAACACGCCCGACCCGCGCAGCCTCTTCCTCGGCTACCGCTACGACTTCGCGAAGCTGCCCGTGCCGATGACCCCGCGCATCGCCGACGAGCGCGTGGGCTACTTCACGACGAGCTACACCGATTTCTCCGACGACCTGAACGCCGACCCGAACGTCCACTACATCAACCGCTGGCGCCTCGAGAAGAAGGACCCGAACGCGGCGCTGTCGGAGCCGGTGAAGCCGATCGTGTACTGGATCGACAAGAACATCCCGGTCAAGTACCGCCAGGCCATCGTGGACGGCGTGCTCGAGTGGAACAAGGCGTTCGAGCAAATCGGGTTCAAGGACGCGATCCAGGTGAAGGTCCAGCCCGACGACGCGAAGTTCGACACCGCCGACATCGGCCACGCCTCGATCCGGTGGTACCTGTCGTCGGATGGCGGCCCCGCGCTCGGGCCGACGCACGTCGATCCGCGCACCGGCGAGATCCTCGATGCCGACATCCTCTTCACCGACGTGTTCACGCGCGGCACGCGCCGCTTCGTGGTCGAGGACCTCGCCCACGGCGCGTCGGCCAACGCGGGAGCCGCGAAGCCCGCGTCGGGCACGGCGCTTCCCGCGTTCGGCGGCAAGGCGTACTGCACCTTCGGCCAGCAGTCGGAGAAGGAAGCCGACTTCGCCCTCGACATGCTCGAGGCGCGCGGCGAGCTCGATCCGGCGAGCCCGCAGGCCGAGTCGTTCGTCTACAACTACGTGAAGGCCGTGATCATGCACGAGGTCGGGCACACGCTCGGCCTGCGCCACAACTTCCGCGCCTCCACCGCCTATACCCAGCGGGAGCTCGACGATCCCGCCTTCACGAAGAAGAACGGCGTCTCCGCCTCGGTGATGGACTACGCGCCGTTCAACATCTCGTTGCAGGGCGAGACGCAGGCCGACTACGTGAACCCCACGCTCGGACCCTACGACTACTGGGCGATCGCGTACGGATACAAGCCGCTCGACGGCACGCACGACCGCGAGGAGCTCGGGAAGATGGCCGCGCGCGGCGCGCACGAGCCGTGGCTCGCGTACGCCACCGACGAGGACGCGAACATCGGCGGCTCGCCCCAGGGCATGGACCCGACCGTGAACGTGTGGGACCTCTCGGACAATCCGCTCGCGTACTACCGCAAGCGCCTCGAGCTCTCGCGCGAGCTGTGGCAGCGCCTGCAGTCGAAGGAGCTCGTGCCGGGCGAGACCTACGACGCCCTGCGCCGCAGCTTCCTCGCCGGGTTCAACCAGCTCGCGCGCGGGCTCGTTCCCGCCACGAAGTACATCGGCGGCATCGTGCAGGTGCGCGACCGCGCGGGCAGCGGCCGGCTTCCGTTCACGCCCGTGCCCGCGGCGCAGCAGCGCGAGGCGCTCAAGATCCTCGCCGACGGCATGTTCTCGGTCGACAGCTTCAACTTCAAGCCGCAGTTCCTGGCGAGCCTGCCGTACAGCCGCCTGGACTACTTCGACGCGATGGAGCTGGGCGCGAACGTGACGGCGCAGCCGATGATCAGCGTGCCCACGACGATCCTCGGCATGCAGCGCATCGTGCTCGACCAGCTGCTGAACGACGCGACCGCCGAGCGCGTGATCGAGTCGCAGTCGCTCATGGCCGACCCGAAGCAGGCGTTCTCGCTCTCCGAGCTCTACGAGACGCTGCAGGGCTCGATCTGGAGCGAGCTCAGGAGCGGCCGCGAGATCACGCCGATGCGCCGCAACCTGCAGCGCGAGCACCTGCGCCGCGTCGTGGCGATGCTGCTGCGGCCCACCGCGGGCACGCCGGCCGACGCGCGCAGCCTCATGCGGATGCAGGCGCAGGCGCTCGCGAAGCAGCTCAAGGTCGCGCAGGCGAAGGCGACGCTGTCCCCCGAGACGCGCGCGCACCTCGCCGAGAGCCACGACACGCTCGAGGAAGCGCTAAAGGCGCCGCTGTTGCGCGCCGGCGCCTGACGCGCCCGACCGCCGCCCGGAAGCCCGCCGCGATCCGGCGGGCTTTTCTTTTGGGGCACAATGGCGGCTTGGCCACGCGCAGAAAGATCGCCGAGGAAGTCTCGTTCAAGCCGGTGGACAACGTCCGCCTCGCGGCGCTTTGCGGCCCCCTCGACGCGAACCTGCGCCAGGTGGAGACGGCGCTCGACGTGGGCATCTCGCGGCGCGGCGAGCGCTTCGCCATCTCCGGGCCGAAGGAGCGCGCGGCGCAGGCGGCGCAGGCGCTGCGCCGCTTCTACGACCAGGCCGGCCGCGGCGAGCTGGGCGTCGAGGACATCCAGCTCGGCTTGATCGAGGTGATCCACCCGCATCGCGCGCGCGAGGGCGACTCGCCTGCGCTGGTGCTGCCGCGCCGCGGCGAGCTCACCGCGCGCACGCCGCGCCAGGCCCAATACCTGCAGCAGATGCGCGACTGCGACATCACGTTCTGCGTCGGCCCGGCGGGAACCGGTAAGACTTTCCTCGCGGTGGCCGCGGCGGTCGACGCGCTCGAGCGCGACGCCGTGAAGCGCATCGTGCTCACGCGCCCGGCGGTGGAGGCGGGCGAGAAGCTCGGCTTCCTGCCTGGCGACCTCGCGGCGAAGGTCGATCCGTACCTGCGCCCGCTCTACGACGCGCTCTACGACCTCATGGGCTACGACAAGGTGAACCGCACCTTCGAGCGCGGCGCCATCGAGATCGCGCCGCTCGCCTTCATGCGCGGTCGCACGTTGAACCACGCGTTCGTGATCCTCGACGAGGCGCAGAACACCACGCCCGAGCAGATGAAGATGTTCCTCACGCGCATCGGCTTTGGCTCGAAGGCCGTGGTGACGGGCGACGTGACGCAGATCGACCTGGCGAAGGGGCAGGCTTCCGGGCTGGTCGATGCGCGCGAGGTGCTCGCCGGCGTGCGCGGCATCGCGATCACCGAGTTCCAGTCCGACGACGTGGTGCGCCATCCGCTCGTGCAGGCGATCGTCGACGCGTACGACCGGCGCGAGCGCAAGAAGAAGGCGTGAGCGGCGCGCGCATCGCGGTGCAGCGCGGCTCGCGCGCCTCGCACGTCCCGGGCGACCGCAAGCTGCGCGCGTGGGCCGCGGCGGCGCTGCCGCCCGATGCGCAGGTCACCGTGCGCTTCGTCACCGCCGCCGAGGGCCGGCGCCTGAATCTCGAGTATTGCGGCAAGGATTACGCGACCAACGTGCTGAGCTTTCCCTACGAGCATCGCGCCGGGCGCTTCGTCGCGGGCGACGTCGTGATCTGCCCCGCGGTCGTGGCGCGCGAGGCGCGCGAGCAGGGCAAGGCGACGCAGGCCCATTACGCGCACCTGCTCGTGCACGGCTTGCTGCACCTGCAGGGCATGGACCACGAGCGCGGCCGCGACGCTCGACGCATGGAGCGGCGCGAGCGCGCGATCCTCGCCCGGCTCGGCTTTCCCGATCCGTATTAAAGTATTCCGACCGTGAAGCCCGCCGACCGCATGTCCGAACACGCCAAGCCGAGCCTGCTCGAGCGGCTCTCGTTGCTCCTCATGCGCGAGCCCGAGGACCGCGACCAGCTGATCGAGCTGCTGCACTCGGCGTTCGAGCGGCGCCTGCTCGACGCCGAGGCGCTCTCGATGATCGAGGGCGTGCTGCAGGTCTCCGAGACGCAGGTGCGCGACGTGATGATCCCGCGCTCGCAGATGGACGTGATCGACGTGACCGAGAGCCCGTCGAAGTTCATCCCGTTCGTGATCGAGACCGCGCACTCGCGCTTCCCGGTGTTCGAGGACAACCGCGACAACGTGATCGGCATCCTGCTCGCGAAGGACCTGCTGCGGTTCTACGCCGAGGAGGAGTTCGACGTGCGCGACATGCTCCGCCCCGCGGTGTTCGTGCCCGAGTCGAAGCGGCTGAACGTGCTGCTCAAGGAATTCCGCGCGAACCGCAACCACATGGCCATCGTCGTCGACGAGTACGGCGGCGTCTCGGGGCTCGTGACGATCGAGGACGTGATCGAGCAGATCGTGGGCGACATCGAGGACGAGTACGACTTCGACGAGACCGAGGACAACATCCTGCTCGACCGCAACGGCCGCTACCGCGTGAAGGCGGTGACCGAGATCGGCGACTTCAACCAGTACTTCGGCTCCGGCTTCTCGGACGAGGACTACGACACGGTCGGCGGCCTGGTCGTCGCGCACTTCGGCCGCGTGCCCAAGCGCGGCGAGGCGATCGGCATCGAGGGCTTCAACTTCCAGGTGCTGCGCGCCGACAGCCGCAAGGTGCACTCGCTGCTCGTCGACAAGCCGAAGCCCGCGCAAGCGCAGGAGCCGCAGTGACGGCCCTTCCGGGCGCGGCGCCGCCTCGCGCGGCGCGCGCGATGGCGCTCGGCTTCGCCTTGCCCGCGGCGGCCGGCGCGTGCGGCGTGCTCGCGTTCGCGCCGTTCTACGCGTGGCCCGTCGCGATCGTGATCCTCGCCGTGCTCTTCGGCGCGTGGAGCGCGAGCCCCTCGCCGCGGCGCGCCGCGATCGCGGGCTACGTCTTCGGCCTCGCGTATTTCCTCGCCGGCGTCTCGTGGGTATACGTGAGCCTGCACGAGTTCGGCGAGATGCCGGCGATCCTCGCCGCGATCGCGACCTTCGCCTTCTGCGCGTATCTCGCGATCTTCCCCGCGCTCGCCGGCTGGTGCGCGGTGCGCTTCGGAGGGCCGTCGCACGCGCGCCGGCTCACGATCGCCGCGGCCGCCTTCGCCGGCTTCGAGTGGCTGCGCGGCACGCTCTTCACCGGCTTCGCGTGGCTCGACATCGGCTCCTCGCAAGTGCCCGCCGGCCCGCTCGCGGGATTCGCGCCCTGGCTCGGCGTCTACGGCGTGTCGCTCGCGGCCGGCATCGCGGCCGCGCTGCTGGTCGCGCTCGTCGTCGCGCGCGGCAGCGCACGGCTCGGTGCGCTCGGAGGCCTTGCGGCGATCTTCGCCCTCGGGTACGTGGCGCAGGTTCCGCAATGGACGCGTCCCGCGGGGCCGCCCGTGCGCGTGGCGCTCGTGCAGGGCAACGTGCCGCAACAGCTCAAGTGGCGCGACGACGAACGCGAGCGCATCTTCGAGGCCTACCGGCGCATGATCCTCGCCGCGAAGGCGCGCGTGATCGTCGTTCCCGAGACGGCGCTGCCCGCGTTCCTCGACGAGCTCCCCGCCTCGTACGTCGGGAGCCTGCGCGAGGCCGCGGCACGCGAGGGCGAGGACGTCCTGCTCGGCACCGTGGAGCGCTTCCGGCACGGTCCGGACTTCGACTACTACAACAGCCTCGTGCGCATCACCGGGTCGGACCTCGCGTCGTACCGCAAGCGACACCTGGTGCCTTTCGGCGAGTACATCCCGCCCGGCTTCCACTGGGTGCTCGCGATCCTGCACATCCCGATGAGCGATTTCTCCTCGGGCGCCGCGCACCAGCCGCCCATCGAGGCGGGCGGCGTGCGCTTCGGCGTGGCGATCTGCTACGAGGACATCTTCGGCTCGGAGGTGATCGACGCGCTGCCCGCCGCGCAGGCGTTCGTGAACGTGAGCAACGACGCGTGGTTCGGCGGATCGTTCGCCGCGGACCAGCACCTGCAGAACTCGCAGATGCGCGCGCTCGAGACGGGTCGCTGGATGGTGCGCTCGACCAACACCGGCGCCACCGCGGCCATCGACGAGCGCGGGCGCGTGGTGAGCCGCCTGCCCGCCTTCACCGTCGGCACGCTCGTCGCCGAGATCGTGCCGCGCGACGGCATGACGCCCTACGCGCGCTGGGGCAATGCCGTCGCGCTCGCGCTCGTGGTGCTGCTCGCCGCGGGCGCCGCCATCATCGGGCGCCGGCGCGGGTAAGTTAAAATCCGCTTTTGTCTCGACTCCCCCCCGCGATGTTGACCTTCCAGCAGCTGGTCCTGAAGCTGCAGGACTACTGGGACCGGAAGGGCTGCGCGATCCTGCAGCCGTACGACATGGAAGTCGGTGCGGGCACCTCGCACACGGCGACGTTCCTGCGCTCCCTCGGCCCCGAGCCGTGGCGTGCCGCCTACGTGCAGCCCTCGCGCCGCCCGAAGGACGGGCGCTACGGGGAGAATCCCAACCGGCTGCAGCACTACTACCAGTTCCAGGTGGTGCTCAAGCCCTCGCCGCCCGACATCCTCGACCTCTACCTCGGCTCGCTCGAGGCGGTCGGCTTCGACCTCGGGCGCAACGACGTGCGCTTCGTCGAGGACGACTGGGAGAATCCGACGCTCGGCGCGTGGGGGCTCGGCTGGGAGGTCTGGATGAACGGCATGGAGATCACGCAGTTCACCTACTTCCAGCAGGTGGGCGGCCTCGACTGCAAGCCCATCACCGGCGAGATCACGTACGGGCTCGAGCGCCTGGCGATGTACCTGCAGGGCGTGGAGAACGTGTTCGACCTGGTGTGGACCGAGTGGGAATCGGGCGGGAAGCTCCATCGCCTCACCTACCGGGACGTGTACCACCAGAACGAGGTCGAGCAATCGACGTACAACTTCGAGCATTCGGACAGCGCCTCGCTCTTCCGCCATTTCTCCGACCACGAGGCGATGGCGAAGAAGCTGATGGAGGCGCAGCTCGCGCTCCCGGCCTACGAGCAGGTGCTCAAGGCCGCGCACACGTTCAACCTGCTCGACGCGCGCGGCGCGATCTCGGTCACCGAACGCGCCGCCTACATCGGCCGGATTCGCGCATTGGCGAAAGCGGTCGCGCAGAGCTACTTCGAATCGCGCGAGCGGCTCGGCTTCCCGATGCTCGCGCCGGAGACGGCATGAGCGCCACACTCCTCGTCGAGCTCTTCTGCGAGGAGCTGCCGCCGCGCGCGCTGCAACGGCTCGGCGAGGCGTTCGCCACGGGCATCGCCGACGGGCTCGCGAACCGCGGGCTGCTCGACACGAGCGCGTCGGTGCAGGCGTTCGCGAGCCCGCGCCGGCTGGCCGCGAAGATCCTCGACGTGCGCGGCCGCGGCCAGGACGAGCCGCTCGAGATGAAGCTCATGCCGCTCACGGTCGCACGCACCGCGGACGGCAAGGCGTCCGACGCCTTGCGCAAACGCCTCGGCAAGGAAGGGCGCGGCGCGCTCGCCGATCGCTTCCCCGAAGGCGAAGGCGCGGATCGCTTCGAGGTGCGCAAGGAGGGCAACGCCGAGTACGTCTACCTGCGCACGGTTGCCGTGGGCCAGCCGCTCGCCGCCGCATTGCAGGATGTGCTCGAGGGCGCGATCAAGGCGCTGCCCATTCCCAAGGTCATGAGCTACCAGCTCGCCGACGGCAGGACGACCGAGCATTTCGTGCGTCCGGCCCACGGGCTGGTCGCGCTGCATGGTAGTGATGTAGTCCCCGTTCATGCCCTCGGGCTCGAATCGGGTCGCATCGCGCACGGCCATCGCTTCCAGGGCGCGCGCGACATCGACCTCTCCGGCGCCGACGAATACGAAGCGAAGCTGCGCGACGAAGGCGGCGTGATCGCCTCGTTCGACGCGCGCCGCGTGGAGATCGGGCGCCAGCTCGACGTGGCCGCCGCCGAGTCGCACGCGAGCCTCGGCCCCGAACCGGATTACGCCGCGCTGCTCGACGAGGTCACCGCGCTGGTCGAGATGCCCACCGTCTACGCCGGAACGTTCGAGCCCGAGTTCCTCGCCGTGCCGCCGGAGTGCCTCGTGCTCACCATGCGGCAGAACCAGAAGTACTTTCCGCTCTTCGACGCGGCGGGCAAGCTCACGAACCGCTTCCTCATCGTGAGCAACATGCGGCTCGCCGATCCGCGCAACGTCGTGCAGGGCAACGAGCGCGTCGTGCGCCCGAGACTCGCCGACGCGCGCTTCTTCTTCGAGACCGACAAGAAGGTGCGGCTCGCCGATCGCGTGCCGCAGCTCGCCTCCGTCGTCTACCACGGCAAGCTCGGCAGCCAGCTCGACCGCGTCGAGCGCCTGCGCCGGCTCGCCACCCGCATCCAGTCGATGCTGCCGCGCGGCGAGATGGGTCGCCCTTACGCCGATCGCGCGGCGTTGCTCGCGAAGGCGGACCTGCTCACGCTCATGGTCGGCGAGTTCCCCGAGCTGCAGGGCATCATGGGCAAGTACTATGCGCACGCCGACGGCGAGGAGCCCTCGGTGGTGCGCGCGATCGAGCAGCATTACTGGCCGCGCTTCTCGGGAGACGCGCTGCCGGTGGGCGACGTGAGCGTCGCGCTCGCGCTCGCGGACAAGCTCGAGACGCTGGTCGGCATCTGGGGCATCGGCCAGCAGCCCACCGGTGACAAGGACCCGTTCGGCCTGCGCCGCGCCGCCCTCGGCGTGCTGCGCATCCTGTCGGAGAAGGGCGAGGCGCACGCGCTCGATCTCGGCCGCCTGCTGCAGGAGGCCGTGTCCGGGTTCCCCGCGGGCAAGCTCGCGCCCGACACGGCGAGGCAAGTGCACGGGTTCATGCTCGACCGCCTGCGCTCGATGCTGCGCGAGCGTGGCTACGACGCGAACGAGATCGAGGCGGTGCTCGGCGGCGCGCCCACCGACGTCCACGGCGTGTGGGAACGGATCGAGGCGGTGAAGGCGTTCCGCCAGCTGCCCGAGGCCGGGGCGCTCGCCGCGGCGAACAAGCGCATCCAGAACATCCTGCGCAAGTCCGGCATGGGCGAGCACGTGAGCGCGCAGCTGTTGGCGCAGGACGAGGAGAAGCGCCTGCACGCCGCGCTCGAGTCGCTCGCGCCGCGCGTCGCCGGCCACATCGAGACGCGCGACTTCACCGCGGCCCTGCGCGAGCTCGCCGGCATCCGCGGCGACGTCGACGCCTTCTTCGACAAGGTGCTCGTGAACGCCGAGGACGAGCGCCTGCGCGCCAACCGCCTCGCGTTGCTCACGCAGCTCGGCACCCTCATGAACCGCGTGGCCGACATCTCGCGACTCGCCGCATGAAGCTCGTCATCCTCGATCGCGACGGCGTGATCAACCACGACAGCGACCAGTACATCAAGTCGCCGGCGGAGTGGCGGCCCATCCCCGGGTCGATCGAGGCGATCGCGCGGCTGAACCAGGGCGGTTGGCGCGTGGCGGTGGCGACCAACCAGTCGGGCATCGGCCGCGGGCTCTTCGACATGGCCACGCTGAACGCGATCAACGACAAGATGATGGAGATGGTGTTCCGCCACGGCGGGCGCATCGACGCGCTCTTCTTCTGCCCGCACACGGCGGCCGAGGAATGCAGCTGCCGCAAGCCGCGCACCGGCATGTACGAGGAGATCGCCGCGCGCTTCCACACGGAGCTCAAGGGCGTGCCGTGCATCGGCGACAGCCTGAAGGACCTGCAGTCGGCCGAGGCCGTGGGCGCGCAGCCGGTCCTGGTGCTCACCGGCAAGGGCAAGCAGACGCAGGCCGAGGGCTCGCTGCCGCGCAAGACGCTCGTGTTCGAGAACCTCGCCGAGGCCGTGCGCCATATCGTCGCGGCGCCATGATCGAGCTGCGTTCGGCGCTGTTCCTGCTCGGCGCGCTCGTGGTCACGGCCTGCTTCGGGGTCATCGTGCCGGCCGCGGGGGTGTTCAGGCGGCGCGCCGCGTTCGCGCTCGCGAGCCTGTATTGCCGCCTGATGCTGCGATGGGCGCGCTGGATCTGCGGCATCCGGCACGAGGTCGAGGGCTGGGAGAACGTGCCGGCGTTTCCGGTCGTGCTCCTGTCCAAGCACCAGTCGGCGTGGGAGACGCTCTTCATCGCGGGCTATTTCCCGCCGCAATGCTGGGTCGTGAAGCGCGAGCTGCTGTGGCTGCCCTTCGTCGGCTGGGGCCTGATGGCGCTGCGCGCCATCGCGATCGACCGCTCGAGCGGGCACAGCGCGCGCGAGCAGGTCGTGCGCCAGGGCGGCGAGCGCCTGAAGGAGGGCCTCGGGGTGACGATCTTTCCCGAAGGCACGCGCATCGCGCCGGGCCAGCGCGGCCGCTACCACATGGGCGGCGCGTTGCTCGCGGCACGGACCGGGACGCCGATCCTGCCCATGGCGCACAATGCGGGCGAGGTCTGGCCGCGCTACGCCTTCCGCAAGCGGCCGGGGTGCGTGAAGGTCGTGATCGGCCCGCTGATCGCGGCGGACGGGCGCGACGTGCCGGCGTTGAACGCGGAAGTCGAGAACTGGATCGAAGGACAGATGCGACGCATCTCCCCGGAACGCTATGCGGCGGCTTGATCTCGTCTCGCGCGACGTGCGCAGCCTCACGCTCGGCGCCGATCCCGTCGACTACGTGCTCGTGCGCCGGCGCGGGCGGCGCGGCGTGGGCCTCAAGGTCGACGAGACGGGTCTCACGGTGAGCGCGCCGTCGACGATGTCGCTCGCCCGCATCGAGGCGCTCGTGCGCGAGAGCGAGCGCTGGGTGCTGCGCAAGCTCGCCGAATGGAGCGAGCGCCAGGTTCCCGTGGTCGCATGGGGCGAGGGCGTGGAGCTGCCGTTCCTCGGGGAGACGCTGCGCGTGTCGCTTCGCCTCGGCGCGCGCTCGCGCTGCGACCGCGACGGCGCGCACCTGCACGTGATCGCGCGCTCGCCCGCGGCGGAGGACGTGCGCCGCCCGGTCGTGGCGTGGTACCGGCGCTTCGCCGGCGATTACCTCGAGCGGCGCGTCCGCGAGCTCGCGATCGCCGCGGGCATCGCGATGCCGAAGCTCTTCCTGTCGTCGGCGATGGCGCGCTGGGGCAGCTGCAATTCGCGCCGCGAGGTGCGCCTCGCCTGGCGGCTCATCAAGGCGCCGCCGGCGATGGTCGACTACGTGATCTGCCACGAGCTCGCGCACCTGCGGCACATGAACCACTCGCCGGATTTCTGGGCGGAGGTGGAGCGCCAGTGTCCCGACTACCGGCGGCTGCGCGCCGCGCTCTTCGCCACCGACCACCTGTACCGCGCTTTCTAGCCAAGACGGAGGCTTGCGATGCGTCTGCTGCACACCATGCTGCGGGTCGGCGACCTCGACCGGTCGATCCGCTTCTACACCGACGTGCTGGGCATGAAGGAGCTGCGGCGCAAGGACTATCCCGACGGCCGCTTCACGCTCGCCTTCGTCGGCTACGGCGACGAGAGCGAGACCGCGGTGCTCGAGCTCACGCACAACTGGGACACCAAGTCCTACGAGCTCGGCACCGGCTTCGGCCACATCGCGGTCGCGGTGCCCGACGCGTACAAGGCGTGCGAGGCGGTGAAGGCGAAGGGCGGCAAGGTCACCCGCGAGCCGGGACCGATGAAGTTCGGCGGCAGCGTGATCGCCTTCATCGAGGATCCCGACGGCTACAAGATCGAGTTCATCCAGCGCGCGTAGGGCGCAGCCGCATTAGCGCCCGCCGCTCACGTCGACCAGCGCGCCCGTCACGTAGGACGCGTCCTCGCCGAGCAGCCACAGGATCGCGCGCGCGACCTCCTCGGCGCTGCCGCCGCGCTGCATCGGCACCGCGCCCTTGAAGCGATCGACGCGATCCGGCATGCCGCCGCTCGCGTGGATGTCGGTGTAGATGAGCCCGGGACGCACCGCGTTCACGCGGATGCCGTCGGCGGCCACCTCGCGCGCGAGCCCGACGGTGAAGGTGTCGATCGCGCCCTTCGACGCGGCATAGTCCACGTACTCGTTCGGGCCGCCAAGGACCGCGGCGATCGAGGAGACGTTCACGATCGCGCCGCCCGCGCCGCCGTGGCGCGCGGACATGCGCCGCACCGCCTCGCGCGCGCAGAGGAATGCGCCGACCACGTTGGTCGCGAAGACGCGCTCGAGCCGCTCGACGGTCATCTCGTCCACGCGCATGCGATGCTCGAGGATCCCCGCGTTGTTCACGAGCCCCCGGATCGGCCCCAGGCCGTCGCGCGCCGCATCGAAGAGGCGCACCACGTCCGCCTCGCGTGCGACGTCGCCCTGGACGGCAATGGCCGCACCCCCGGATTCGCGGATCTCCTCGACGAGCTCGCGCGCGGCCGCTTCCTCGCGGTGGTAATTCACGCAGACGGCGTAGCCGCGCTCGGCGGCGAGCCGCGCGGTGGCCGCGCCGATGCCGCGGGACGCACCGGTCACCACCAGGACCGCGCGCTCGCTCATCGGAATGGGCGCGGCCGGGGCCGCGGGGGAATCAGGTGAGGGCGACCAGCTCGGGGTCGCCCTGCTGCTCGCGCTCGAACTTCAGGAACTCGTAATAGCCGCAGTACGCGCTGTCGGGATACTTGCGGCATACGCCGGGACGCGACTCGTAGATCGTGCACCGCCGCTTCTCCTGGTCGAGGAACATGCACGCCGAGTCGAAGATCCGGTCCTTCCTGTGGCGCAGCATGCGGATCTTGCCCTTCGCGTCGGGTTTCGTGAAGCGCTCCTCCGCCTCGGCATAGCTCAACGAGAAGTGCTTCGCGAGGCGCTCGATGTCCCGGGCCGTGATCTCGATCTCCGTGTAGGTGCAGCAATAGGCGGGGCATTTGTGGCATGCATAGCGCACGCGCACCGGGATCGGGAAGGGCTTGCCGTTTTTCATCGTCGAACGCGCTCTCGAAAGGCGCCCATTCTACGGGCTTGCGCGATGGGACACGAGACCTTGACAGCGGTTTCACGACATCGTGCGCGCGGCGTCGGCGAGCGCGATGAACTCGGCGACCGAGAGCGTCTCGCCACGGCGGCCGGGATCGATGCCCGCGCGCGCGAAGGCGGCATCGGTAACGATTGCCTTCGTCGCGTTGCGCAGCGTCTTGCGCCGCTGCGAGAAGGCGGCCGCGACCAGGCGCGCGAAGAGCGCCTCGTCGGCGGCGCGCGGCCGGTCCCCGCCGAGCGGGCGCATGCGCACCACCGCCGAGTCGACCTTGGGCGGCGGCGTGAACGCGCCCGGCGGCACGTGCAGCGCATCGGCCATCGCGAACCGGTACTGCAGCATGACCGACAGCCGCCCGTAGTCGGCGCTGCCCGGCTCGGCCACCATGCGCTCCACCACTTCCTTCTGCAGCATGAAGACCGCGTCGCGGATGCGCTCGGCGTAGCCCGCGATGCGGAAGAGGATCGGGCTGGACACGTTGTAGGGCAGGTTTCCCACGACGCGTAGCGGCGCGGGCAGCGTCTCGAAAGGGAAGTCGAGCACGTCCGCCTCGTGGACCACCAGGCGCTTCGCGGGGAATCGTTCGCGCAGCGCCGCGGCGAGGTCGCGGTCGATCTCGACCACGTGCAGGCGCTCGACATGCTCGAGCAGCGCCTCGGTGAGGATGCCGGTGCCCGGGCCGATCTCCACCATCGCATCGTCGGCCCTCGGCGCGATCGCTTCGACGATGCGCGCGACGTAATGGCGGTCGGTGAGGAAGTGCTGCCCGAAGCGCTTCTTGGCCCGCGGAAGCACCGGCGTCAGCGCGCGCGCGCCGCCATCTCGAACGCGACCTCGATCGCCTGGCGCAGGCTGCCCGCGTCGACCTCGCCGCGGCCGGCGCGATCGAGGGCCGTGCCGTGGTCGACCGAGGTGCGCACGATCGGCAGGCCGAGGGTGATGTTCACGGCTTCTCCGAAGGCGGCGTGCTTGAGCACCGGCAATCCCTGGTCGTGGTACATCGCGAGCGTGGCGTCGGCCTGGGCGAGCAGGCGCGGCGTGTACAGCGTGTCCGCGGGATACGGTCCCGAGACGTCGAGGCCCGCGCGCGCGAGCTCGTCGATCACCGGCGCGATCACCTCGATCTCCTCGCGCCCGAGATAGCCGGACTCGCCGGCGTGCGGGTTCAACCCCGCGACGAGGATGCGCGGGCGCGCCACGCCGAAGCGCTTGCGCAGATCCCCATCGAGGATGCGCAGCACCGAGCGCAGCAGCGGCGCGGTGATCGCGGCGGGCACCTTCGCGAGCGGCAGGTGGGTCGTCGCGAGCGCCACGCGCAGGCCCGCGCCGGCGAGCATCATCACCACCCGAGGCGTGCCGGTGCGCTCGGCGAGGTACTCGGTGTGGCCGGTGAAGGGGATGCCCGCGTCGTTCAGGACGCTCTTCTGCAGCGGCGCGGTCACCATGCCGTCGAACTCGCCCGCGACACAGCCGTCGAGCGCGCGGTCGAGGATGGCGAGCACGTGCGGTGCGTTGCGCGCGTCGAGCTTGCCCGGCGTGACGGGAACGCGCGCCGGTACCGACAGCAGCGAGAACGCGGGCGCCGCCTCGCGCCCGGGGTAATCCGGCACGTCGAAGGCGAGGCCGCGCAGCTTCGCGCGCTCGGCGATCACGCCCCGGTCGCCGAGCATCACGAGGCGCCCCGGCAACTTCTCGTGCGCGAGCATCGCGCACAGGTCCGGGCCTATGCCGGCCGGCTCTCCGGCGGTGAGCGCGACGAGGGGGACGTGCGCGGCCACGTCGCGGCGACGAGCTCAGCGCTCGTCGTAGCGGTTCTCGACGTAGGCGCGGTCGCGTTGCTGCCGCAGCCAGTCCTGGTACGCCTCGTCGGCCTTGCGCGCCTTGATGGCCGCGCGCGCCTGCGCCTTCTTGCGCTCGGGCGACACCTCCTCCGAGCGGCGGTCGAGGACCTGCACGAGGTGCCAGCCGAACTGCGTCTGGAACGGCTGGCTGATCTCGCCCGCCTTGAGCGAGTTCATCACGCGCTCGAACTCGGGCACCGTGTCGCCGGGAGCGACCCAGCCGAGGTCGCCGCCCTTCGCGGCGCTGCCGTCCTCGGAGTTGGCGCGCGCGAGCTCGGCGAAGTCGGCCCCCGCGACGATCTTCTGGCGCATCTGCTGCAGCCGCTCGCGCGCCTCGGCGTCGGACATGCCCTCGCGCGCGCGCAGCAGGATGTGGCGCACGTGCGTCTGCTGGATGCCGGCGTCGGCCGCCTTGCCGCGCTTGTCGATGAGCTTCACGATGTGGAAGCCGTTCGGGCTCTTGAGGATGTCGCTGATGTCGCCCGGCTTCATGCGCTCGAGCACGTCGATGAAGAGCGTGGGCAGGCGCTCCGCGGCCCGCCACCCGAGGGTGCCGCCCTGCAGCGCGTCGGGCGCGTCCGAATACTGGGCCGCGATCTGCGCGAAGTTCGCGCCGCGCCGCAGCTCCGAGAGCGCCTGCAGCGCGCGCCGGCGCCGCGTCTCGATCTGCTCGGGCGTGGCCTGCGGCGGCACCGTGACGAGGATGTGCGCGAGGTTGAACTCGGAGTCGCTGTTCGCCGCCTTCGCCTCGCGCGCGAGCTCGGTCTCGACCTCGGCGTCCGTGACGACGACGCTGTTGTCGACGTCGCGCTCGCGCAGCCGCGCGATCGTGACCTCGTTGCGGATGTCGTCGCGGAAGCGCGCGTAGTTGATGCCGTCCTTCTCGAGCGCCTTGCGGAAATCCGGCACCGACAGGTTGTTCTCCTGCGCGATGCGCTCGATGGTGCGGTCGAGGGTGATGTCGTCGATCTTGATCCCGGTGTCCTTCGCGAGCTGCACCTGGAGCAGGTCGTTGATCATGCGCTCGAGGATCTGGCGGGTGAGCGCATCGGCCGGCGGCAGCTCCCCGCCCTGGCGCTGCAGCTGGCGCACCACGAGGTTCACGCGGTCCTTGAGCTCGTTGTCGGTGATCACGTCGTCGTTCACGACCGCGACGATGCGGTCGACGGGAACGATCTTCGAGGGCGTGGTGGAGAGCCTCGTGTCGAGGCGACCCGGGGCGGAAGAAGCCGGCGCGGTCTCGGCCGCGGCCGCGAAGGCGCACGCGGCCACGCCGGCGATGAGGATGCGGAAGGCAAGCGAAGCGGACGTCATGGAGCGATCTCGTCGGTCCGGCGGTAGCCGGAGATGTTCTGGCGAAGCGTCTCGAGGGGATTGATGCCGATCCTCGAAAGGCCGGTGAGCTCGAGCTGGATCTGGAAGGAGGTCGAGTACTGCTGGGTCGCCGTGATGAAGCGGTGGGCCACCGCGCGCACCTGCCAACACCCCGCATTGTACTCGACGCCCGCGAGCCCTTCGACGAGCTTGCGGTCCTTCGTGCTCCAGTTCCAGCGCGCCACTCCCGAGATATTGTGCAGGATCGGCCACTGGCTCGACACGTCCACCTGGGAGATACCGGCCTGCACCGAGGGGTCGGCCCGCGGGTCGGGGCTGCCCCGCGCATAGCGGTAGGCGAGGTTCACGACGCTCCCCGGCTCCGGCATGTAGTGCCCGGCGATCACCGCCTTCTCGGAGCGGTTGAGGTTCGGCGTGTACTGGAACGCCGTCTCCACCGACACCGAGCGCGAGAGCTGGCTCGTCACCGCGGCGAGCACGTCGGAGTACTTGTTGGCGGTGGACGTGGTCGAGAGCGTGACGCGCGGCGGCTTGAAGTAGTAGATCTGGCCCAGCGCTGCGGTCACGCGCTCGAGCCCGGTCGCCTGCTCGATCATGCGCGAGGTGACGCCGAGCGTGATCTGGTTCGCGTCGCCGATGCGGTCGCCCCCGACGAAGCGGTTCTCGGTGAAGATCTCCGCGAAGTTGAAGTCCTTCTCCACCGTGGTGAAGTTCGGCAGCGTGCCCTGGTCGCGGAAGGGCACGTTCAGATAATAGAGGCGCGGCTCGAGCGTCTGCTGGAAGGCCGTGCCGTGCCACGTCACCGCGCGGTCGAAGAAGAGCCCGGAGTCGAGGCTCGCGATCGGCACGCTGATCGATCCGGGCTGCACGCCCGGCTGCTCGTTGCCGCCGAGCTCGAAGCGCGTGTAGTCGTAGCCGACCTTCGGGATGACGTAGCCGTAGCTGCGCCGCATCGGGTACGAGATCGACGGATTGAAGGTGAAGCGCTGGCCCTCGACCAGCGTCGGGTGGCGGAAGTTCGCCGCCTCGGTGACGAACTGCCAGTCGAAGCCGCCGACGTTCTGCTTCGCGCCGGAGAACAGCACCTGCGGAAGCATGCGGTACGGGATCGGGATCGGCGGCCCGTTCGGGTCCTGCAACGTCTGGTAGGCGAGGGTGCGCGTCGAGAACGACCACGTGTCGTCGTTGTACGCGACCACCGCATCGCGCGGCAGGTTGGTCTGCGACGTGAGCGCGATGCGCGTCGACAGGTCGCGGAAGTAGTTGTCGTCGGAGACGCCCTGCGCGTTGACCCCGACGCTCCAGCCCGGCCAGAGCTGCTCGGCATGGCGCCAGCCGAGGAACCAGCGGTCGCGGGCCGCGATGCGATCGTGCGGCAGGTACTCGCCCTCGACCTCGCCGGAGAGCTTCGGCTCGAGGTAGCGGAACTCGCCGCCCAGCTGCACGCCGCGCTTGCTGAAGATCTTGGGCGTGGCGGTCGCGTCCATGTTCTCGGCGATGTTCCAGTAGTAGGGCAGCGACGCCTCGAAGCCGCTCTTGCCCGACGAGCCGAACGTGGGCGCGAGAAAGCCCGACTTGCGCTTGTCGTCGAGCGGGAAGCTGATGAACGGCGTGTAGAGGATCGGCACGTGCATGAAATACACCGTCGAGCCGTACGCGTGGCCGAGGTTGCGACCGCCGTCGAGGTCGAGCTCGTGCACGCGCAGGAACCAGTCGTCGCGCGGCACCGGGCACGAGGTGTACTCGGCGTCGTAGAGCTTCGCCACCTGGTTCGGCTCGAGCACCGCGCGCGTCGCCTGCCCGCGCGAGGCGATGCGGCGCTCCGGCGTCTTCGCGAAGTGGAAGATGGGCGTGCGCATCTCGCCCGTGTCCTCGTCGAGGTGGTAGCGCAGCTCGGGGCCGGTGGCCGTGTCGCCGCTGCGATCGATCTGCACGTTGCCGGTGGCCACCGCGAGCTGCTCGTCGGCGTGGTAGTCGACACGGTCGGCGCGGATCGCCGCGCCAAGCTGGCGCAGCTTCACGTTGCCGGTGGCGACGAAATCCTTGCCGTGCGCGCCCTCGATGCGGTCGGCCTCGAGGAACTTCGCGCTGTCGCGTTCCGGCTTGGTGGGTGCGAGGTGCAGCTGCCGCTCGATGCGCAGGCGCAGCCCCTCGGAAAGCTGCGCTGTGGCCAGGCCCGGCGCGGTCGCGCACAAGAGCGCCAGCGCGAGCTTGCGGGTGCGTCTCGGGCTCAAGGCGGCTGCGAGGTCGATGCTAGAATGAATGGCGAAGGATACACGCATTCCCCCGCCGCCTTCACTCCATGGATGATCGCCTTCGCGCGCTCGACGCGTGGTTGCGCACGGCGCTCGCGGGCGCGTCGTTCCGGCTCGAGCCGGCGTCCGCCGACGCGAGCTTTCGCCGCTATTTCCGCGTGTTCCTCGCCGGGGGCACGCGCATCGCGATGGACGCGCCGCCCGCGCGCGAGGACTCGCGCCCGTTCGTGCGCGTGGCCGCGCTGCTGCACGGCGCGGGGTTGCACGCCCCGGACATCCTCGCGCAGGACCTCGACCAGGGCTTCCTGCTGCTCAGCGATCTCGGCACGCGCTCGTATCTCGCCGAGCTGCGCGAGGCGCCGGCCGCCGCACGCGCGCTCTTCGACGACGCGACCGCCGCGCTCGTGCGCTGGCAGGCGGCGAGCCGCCCGGGCGTGCTGCCCGAATACGACGAGGCATTGCTGCGGCGCGAGCTCATGCTCTTCCCCGAGTGGTACGTCGGGCGCCATCGCGGGATCGCGCTCGACGAGCGCCAGCGCGAAGCGCTCGAAGGCGTGTTGCGCGCGATCCTCGCGGTGAACCTCGCCGAGCCGCGCGTGTACGTGCATCGCGACTACATGCCGCGCAACCTCATGGTGTGCGAGCCGAACCCCGGCATCCTCGACTTCCAGGACGCGGTGCACGGCCCGATCAGCTACGACGTCGCGTCGCTCTTCCGCGACGCGTTCATCAGCTGGGACGAGGAGCAGGTGCTCGACGGCACGATCCGCTACTGGGAGAAGGCGCGCAAGGCGGGCCTTCCCGTGCGCGGCGACTTCGCCGATTTCTGGCGCGACGTCGAATGGATGGGCCTGCAGCGCCACCTCAAGGTGCTCGGCA
>CAYOGL010000009.1:0-147268 GCA_964403515.1 uncultured Burkholderiales bacterium
CGATGCCCAGGTAGCGCACCGTGCTTTCCAGCTTCGTGTGGCCGAGCAGCAACTGTACGGCTCGTAGCATCTGCCTCACGGCGTCGCTTTGCGACCCCGAGCCGCCACTCGTCTCCCCGTTTCAATCCGCAGCCGGTTGTTAGATCGAGGCATCCTTGAACGCGCGAAGAACGGCATTGATCCGGGTTTGGTAGCCCGGGCCCTGTGCCTTGAACCATTCGAGAACGTCCGCATCGACTCGCAGGGAAATGGATGTCTTCGATGCGACCGGTTTGAGTCCCCGGCGCACGATACCGCGAACGATATGCTTGAGCTCGGCCTCGGGGTGCTCGGACGAGCGCTTGATTTCGTTGTCGCGCATGGCGCGGACCCGGGGCCAATCAGTCTTGGAGATTCTTGAAGAGGATCGTTTCTTCATTGCGCGTCGCCTTTCGAAAGGAGATCACACGTATCAGCGACGACGTTTCGGTATGCACGATAGACACGGCGATTCCGTTGAGCAAGCCGAGCGTGACGTACCGGTGGTCGTCGTACGTGAAGCGATCGTCCTCGAAAGTGAAAGTCGGCCCCTCGAACACTCTGGGTGCATCCACGAAGTCGAACCCGTGCTCCTTCAGGTTGCGACGGCGTTTCCTTTCATCCCAGGAAAACCGCATGGACCTAGTGTATATACAGGCAGCATGTACGTCAACCGGACCGAGTCGGCACTAGTGCGTCCGCTTTCGGGAAGCGTCGACTTCCGCAATTGGCCGATAGGCGCCAGTCGACCTTCTCCATAGCGGACCTTATGCGGGTGATCCGGCTCTTCGCGGTCAACACCGCAATCGAGCGGCTAGGGGCCGGCGCGGCACTCCACGGGCAGCCACTCGGATGGCAGATCCGTCTCGTCGCGCCCGAGCACCTGCATGCCCTTCGGGACGTTGGCCGAATGGCAGAGCCATGCGATCGGCACGGTCGGCTCGTCGGGCACGACGGCCGGACGCAGCGTGAGGCGCTTGTCGTGCAGAGACTTGCCCGCGTTGTTCCCGAACGTGACGGTGATCGCGCCGTGGTCGATGTTCACGGACTTCACGAGCGTGCCGACGATCTTGGCCGGCTCCGGAACGCCCGCTTCCTTGTTGTTCGCGGGCATCTGGCCGCCGAGCGTCCAGGCGAGCTGCACGCCGCCCTTCGCGACGTCGGCGAGCGCCATGCCGTCCTTCACCTGCTTGCGCAGCGTCGTGTCGCGCATGCCCGGCACCGCCATCAACGCGAGGATGGCCAGGACGCCGAGGACGATCATCATCTCGACGAGGGTGAAGCCGGCGCGGCGAGGCATGGGCGAATCATAGCGCGAAGGCCGATTCGACCTCACCCCGGGCCTCTCCCAAGGGAGCATTTGGCCGAAGCTCGATTCGACGCCCCCTCGCCCGCGCGCCGAATTCAGAACTTTTCAGGGCCTGTTTAATGGCGTTACAGGACTTCGCAGGGCCGCAAGGCGGACAGTGGCCTCCGACGACAACACGTTCGTCGCCCAAAGGAGACCAACATGGATACGAAGAGCCAAGCCGCCTGGATCGCGCCGACGCGCACGGACACGATGTTGAACGGCATGCTGCTCGGCACCGCGCTCATCGTGGTGATGTACGCGGCGGTGAGCGGGACGTTCGGCGACGGCGCGCCGCAATCGCAGGTCGCCTCGGCCGCGGTGGTGCAGCCGGCGGCGTAGCGGTCGCCGGCGGGATGGAGGGTCGCGGGCGACGCTGGTACCAACGGCGCACGCCCGGCGGGAGTCCGGCCGCGAACTTCGTCGCCAGCGGAATTTCGTACCTGTACGCACCTTCCAATCCGCAGTCCAGGAGGAACCCAATGAACTCGCGCAAGCTCGCCATCTCGCTATCCATCGCCGTCGCGGGCGCCTTCGCCGGGCCCGCGCTGGCCGACCAGGTCATCGAGGTCTACACCGCGCCGGCGACGCAGGACTATTACTACGTGCCCTCGATCAGCGACAGCTACGTGATCTCGCCCACTGACGACTACCACGCGCCGCTCGCGTCCGACGCGTACGTCGTGCCGGTGCCGCAGGACTACACGACGACCACCGTCTACTACGACGAGCCGCCCATCGTCGTCACCGCGCCGCGCCCGAGCGACGACGCGGTGATCGCGAGCGAAGTGGTCGATCGCATCGCCTCCGACCCGTACGTCGAGGGCAACATCGGCGTCGACAGCTTCCGCGGCCGCGTGGACCTCACCGGGCGCGTCGCGACCACCAACCAGGTCGAGCGCGCCGAGACCGACGCGCGTGGAGTCGACGGCGTGGTCGACGTGAACAACTACCTGCGCGCCCGCGTGGGCGACGAGTAGCGGCACGCACGCTCTTCGTGCGGAGGGCGGTCCGATTCGGCCGCCCTCCGGTTGGAGCAGGAGGGCAGAACAGCGCCTATTTCGCCCGCTCCAACGGTGGGGCCGGATATCGGTCCGATCGCAAGGAGAACGGAATGATCCTGCAAGGCAAGGCGATCCCGGCGCTCGTCGCCGGCTCGGCGCTGGCTCTCTTCGCGTCGGGCTGCGCCACGTGGCACGCCGACTCGATGCACGAAGCGCGCGCCTCGAACGTGCCCTCGACGACCACCACCGGACCGGTCGGCAACCGCGGCCCGGTCATGGGCGCGATCGATGAGCAGACGACCAGCGATGTCGAGGAGGCGTTCCACGCCGACCACGCCCTCGACTCGCACGACATCCGCGTGGGGACCTTGCGCGGCGTCGTGACCCTCGAAGGTACCGTGCGTGACGAAGCGCAGCGCCGGCGTGCGGTCGACATCGCGCGAGGCATGAGCCACGTGGTGGGGGTCGAGGACCACCTGCGCGTGACCGGCTGACGAGCACCGCGTGGCGGCCCGGCGCACCACCTCCGGCCGGGCCGCCGCATTTCGTGCCGTGCGCGTGGACGAGGTGGATCGGCGACCTCTCGCGGGCTTCACGCCCGTGGGCGGAGCCGGTTCGGGCAGCTCCCGCGCCGGAGGGCCGCGCCATGCGCGGCCCGTTACGTTTCGCACTGCCCGCAACCCCAGCTAGGAACGAAAGGAATCACTCATGAAGCTCTCGCAACTCGTCGTTGCCGCGATGGCGCTCTCCGCTACCGCCGCCTTCGCACACGGCAACAAGTCCTCCCAGACCTCGAGCAGTAACAGCTCGCCCTCCTCCGCGCAGTCCCAGGACCAGGGCAGCAGCGGCAGCCAGGCGATGAAGTCCAGCAGCGGCGCAAGCGCCTCCAGCATGTCGGGCGGCTATGGAGCGTCGTCCTCCTCGATGCAGGGCAACAGCGACGAAGTGAAGCAGGCGCAGCAGGCGCTGCAGGACAAGGGCTTCAACGTCGGCGCCATCGACGGCCAGATGGGACCGAAGACCAAGAACGCGCTGAAGCAATTCCAGCAGAAGAACAGCCTGCAGGCGAACGGCGAGCTCGACCAGCAGACGCTCGCGGCGCTCGGCGTGCAGGGCGGCAGCTCGTCCGAGAGCGGCGGCATGGGCTCGCAGAGCAGCTCGGGCAATGCGGCGGGCGGCTCCACGTCCGGCATGAGCTCGGGCAGCATGGGCTCGGGCAGCATGGGCTCGCAGGGCAGTAGCGGATCGACCTCGTCGCCTTCGAGCAGCTCGAGCAGCAGCCCGTCGTCGAGCAGCTCCAGTTCCTCGCCGTCGGACACGAGCTCTTCGTCCCCGTCGAGCGGCACGTCCTCGGGCACCAGCTCGAAGCAGGGCAGCTACAAGTAGCGGTTGGCCGGCAACGCCGCGTAACGGCGGCAACTCCGGGGCCTCTCCCCTGCAAGGGAGAGGCCTCTTGCTTTGGAGCGACGGGCGCTAGGGGTGGACGGACCGCACGACCGACGTCATGGCGTGGCCGTGTGCTCTCCGGGACGAATTCCCCGCTCGCAGCGCCGCGACGGTCGCCACCACGCCGAGCGGCACGACGAAGAGCGGCAACAGCGCCCCGGGGAAGCCGGCAAGCGCATCGAGGGCGAGGTTGCCTCGCCATACCGCAAGCACGCAGGACGTGACCGCCGCGTCGAGAACCAGGGCGATGACGGCGAGTACCGGTGCGCCACCCCGGTGCAGATGCCGGCGCATCGCCGCGTCGAGGGCGTAGGCCGCCAGCGCATACGTCGTCGCGAAGGCGGCCAGCGCCGCGACCATCTCGATGCCGAGCACGGCGAACACGCCGTCCCAAGCCGCGAGCGCAGCCGCTCCCGCCCATAGGGCGAGCGCCAGCATGAGCACGCGACCGCTATCCTCGATCACCACGGCTTGGCCCATCGCCGCTCCTTTCCTCACTGAACGACCGAACGATCGTGCTTTTTCAGGGCAACAAGAAATCAGGCGGCGTGCTCGCGCACCAGGCGCTCGAAGGCGCGGCCGGTACGCTTGCGCGCCTCGTCCGCGCCGGCGAGCGCCTCGGCATGGAAGAAGCCGAGCACCAGCGCGTTCAACTCGAAAACGAACTGGTCCACGTCGGTGCGCTTCGCCAGCTCCCCGGTATCGATCGCCATCTGCACCGCCTTCGCGAGCTCGCGCTCGAGCAGGCGCTGACGTTCCTGGATCGCATCGCGCATCGGCCCCGGCCGGTGGTCGTATTCGCGGCTCGCCGCGTCGATCGGACAACCGCCCGGCAGGCTGGCGCGCTCGGGCCAATCGAGCCAGGCATGGAACAGTGCCCGCAGCCGCTTGAGTCCCCTCGGTGCCTTGAGCGACGGAAGGAACACCTGCTCGCTGAAGCGGCGGGCGGCCTCGTCGAGCGCGGCGATCTGGAGCTCGAGCTTGGAGCCGAAGTGCGCGAATAGCCCGCTCTTGGAGAGGCCGATGCGCTCGGCGAGCGTGCCGATGGTGAGCGATTCGAATCCCCCGGCGCTCGCGACCTCCACCGCGGCGGCGAGGATCTGCGCGCGCGTGATCTCCCCCTTGGAAGCATGGAGCGCGGGCCGGGAGGCGTGGGCGGGGCGTGACCTGGCGGTAGCCGTCATGCCCGAAAAATAGCACGATCGGTCGTTCTGGTCAACCTCGACCGCCGGCTCCTTGCCCCGGCGCAGCGCGCAGGGACGGAGAACGTCGCCGCTTCAGCGGATCATCTGGAGCCAGGGCAGAACGATCACGACCAGCCCCGCGAAGTACACGAGGCCGAAGATCAGCCCGAACTTCCAGAAATCGCCCTTGCCGATGTAGCCGCTGCCGAAGTAGATCGGCGCTGGGCCCGTCGCGTACGGCGAGATCACGCCCATCAATCCCAGCGAGTACATGCACAGCAACGTGAGGGTCGGCATGGAGATGTTGGGCATGCCCATGCCGACCGCGAGCACGACGGGCAGCACGGCGGCGGTGTGGGCGGTGAGACTCGAGAAGAAGTAGTGGATCCAGAAGAAGAGCGTGAGGAGCAGGATCAACGCGAGCGTCGGCGACATCCCCGCGAGCGGCTTCGCGAACCCGGTGGCGATCCACTTGATGAAGCCGATGTCGTTCAGGCCCGCGGCGAGCGTGAGCAGCGACGTGAAGTAGAAGAGCACCTCCCACGCCGCCTTCTCCGCGGTGATCTCGCCGAAGCCCACCACACCCGTCACGAGGAGGAGCGAGATCACCACGAACACGACCATCGTCGGATTGATGAAGTTGCTGCCCAGCACCGGCAGCTTGATGCTCGGGTTCGAGCCCGTGATCCACAGGAACATCGCGAGCACGACGAGCGCCGTCATCGTCCACTCCTTGCGCGTGAGCGGCCCCATCGTGCGCAGCTCCTCGGCGGCCCATTCGCTGATCTTCGGGCTCTCCTTGATCTCCGGCCGGCAGACGACGTAGGCGACGAGCGGCACGAGCGCGATGAGCAGCAGGCCGAGCGGCGCGAAGCCGAGGAACCACTGCGACCAGCTCACGTCCACGTTCGCGGTCTTCTTCGCGATCGCGAGGGCGGCGACGTTCGGGGCGAGGCCGGTGAGGAAGAGGGAGCTCGTGACCGCCGTGGACGCGAACGCGGTCCACACGACGTACGTGCCGATCTTGCCCGCCGTCGGACCGGGATCCGACCCGTACAGGCGGGGAATGTTGCTGATGATCGGGTAGATGGTGCCGCCGCTGCGCGCGGTGTTCGAAGGCGTGGCCGGGGCGAGCGCCATGTCCGCGAGCGCCACCGCATAACCGAGCCCGAGGGTGCGGCGTCCCAGCGCGCGCACGAGCACCAGCGCGATGCGCCGCCCGAGCCCCGTGTTGCGATAACCGATCGCGAACACGAACGCGCCCACGATCAGCCACACCGTCGCATCGGAGAATCCGGAGAGCGCCCACTTGAGCGCCTTCGTCGAATCCGTCTCGACGTATCCGCTCAACGCCGCGATCGTGAGGCCGATGAGTCCCACCGCGCCCACCGGCATCGACTCGAGCACCAGCGCGGTGATCACCGCCGCGAAGATGGCGAAGTAATGCCACTGGTTGGGCTTGAGTCCCGCGGGCTCGGGGATCAGGTAGATCGCGAGCCACACGAGGAGCGGGACGATCTTGCGCCACGAGACCTTCCACTGTGGCAGCACCGCGGGTCGCGCGGCTTCGTGCGATTCGGATGCGGGCAGGTTCGCAGCCATGGACGGCCTCCGTTTCGTTCGCCTCGGAACGGATTGTCGTCCGCGCCCCGAACCGGTGGTTGAGAGCGGTCAAGCGCCTTCGAGTTGGCGCGCACCGCGGCGGTGCGCCGCAGGCGTCCTCAGCGCGTGAGCCAGCCGCGAGCCCGCACGGTCAGGACGGCATAAGGGAAGATCCAGCTCAGCGCGAAGAACGAGAAGTAGCCGTAGAGGATGCCGTAGAGGAAATCCCACGACCGCTCGCTTCGCAGGTAGTAGAGCATGTAGAACGTCGAGGCCATCCCGATGGCGACGAGCATGCGCACGAGGGTTGCCGGGTCGCTCACCGACTGTGCCAGCCAGAACGCGATCGCGGCATACGCGACCGGATAGCGCAGGTTGGTGATGGTGGTGTCGACGAGCGCCATGAGCCCGCGCAGGGCCGGACGCTTCCACACGATGCGCGCGAAGCGCAGCTCCTCGCGCACGTAGCTGCGGTTCCAGCGCAGGTACATCTTGCAGAGCTTCGAATAGGTCTCGGGCACGACCGTGTGCACCACGGCGCTGCGCTGGTAGACCGCGTCGTAGCCGCGATCGAGGAACATGTTGGTGAGCGCCCGATCCTCCCCGTACGTGCAGCGCACGCCGAGGAAGGTCTGCGCTTCCCATTGCTCGAGCACCTCGCGGAAGACGCCGGTGCGGTACGCGCTCAGGGCACCCGGGCAGCAATAGACCGTGCGAAACGTCGACTGCACGCTGCGCAGGAAGTCGAACGAGAGAATGAAGCGCACGTGCAGCATGCGGGCGAGGATGTTGTCGGCCCGGTTGTAGACCGCGACCTTGCCCGCGACCGCGCCGATCGTCGGGTCGCGGAAAGGACCGGCGATCGCGAGCAGGCTGCCCGATTCGATCACGCTGTCGGAATCGACGGTGACGAGGATCGAGCCGCGTGCGGCGCGGCAGCCGGCGGCGAGGGCGGCGCGCTTGCCGCCGTTCTTCGGCATGCGCATCGCCGTGACGAGCCCGGGATGGCGATTGGCCGCACGCTCGATGTAGCGCCACGTATCGTCGGTGCTGCCGTCGTCGATCACGAGCACCTGGAGCCGCTCGCGTGGATAGCGCGCGGCGACCGCCGACTCGATCGACTTCTCGACCATCCGGCCCTCGTTGTACGCGGGGATCACCACGGTGAGCGACGGCGCGTCTTCCTCGCCGGCCGCGGCCCACGGCCGATAGCGCGTCCACATCGCCGTGCGGACCGCGAGCAACAGCGTCCCCATCGCGATCCACGCCACCGTCGGGCGCACCAGCGCGGTGCCCCAGCGCCCCAGGCGCGCCGCCGTGGTGAGCGGATCCATGATCGGCGTGGCGACCGTGACCCACGCGAGGAGCAGCAATCCCGTGCAGATGAGCAGGAGGATGAGCCGGTCCCAGGCGTCGGGGGCGCAGGCGGGGAAACGGACAACGGCGGGGGTGGACACCATGAACGGCGGATTCGCCAGGCAAAGTCGAGGCGCCATCATAGGGGTCGCCTCTTTCGCGAGCCTTGCGGAAATGTCTCCAAATGTGAGGAAGGCGCAGCAAGATGTGTACCGCGTGCGATATGGCGATTCACGAGGCGTGGATTGGCCTATATTTCGCTCTCTGGCGGGCGATCCATCGCACGAGGAAGGTAAATATGACCGAGGCCACGCTTCCGGTTCGCAGCGACGCAGAGGACGGCGCACAACGCGTACTCCCCTCGACGCTCACGATCGGCCTGGTCGGCCTCGGCTACGTCGGCCTGCAGCTCGCCGCGCAGTTCGGGCGCCGTTTCCGCACCATCGGGATCGACCTGTCCGAGGCGAAGATCGCCGCATACCGGCGCGGCCACGACCCGAGCGGCGAGGTGGGCGACGACGAGCTGCGCGCGGCGACGCGCCTCGAATTGACGACCGACGACGCGTTGCTCGCCTCCGCCGACGTGGTGATCGTCGCCGTGCCCACCCCGGTGGACGACGCGCACCTGCCGGACTTCGGTCCGCTCGTCGCCGCGTGCCGCCTGCTCGGGCCGCGCCTCAAGGCGGGGGCGACCGTGGTGTTCGAATCCACGGTGTACCCGGGCGCGACCGAGGCCGTGTGCATCCCGGAGCTCGAGCGGGCCTCGGGCAAGCGCTGGAAACGCGACTTCTTCGTCGGCTACTCGCCCGAGCGCATCAATCCCGGCGACAAGGCGCACTCGCTCACGAAAGTGACGAAGGTGGTGTCGGGCGACACGCCGGCCACGCTCGAGAAGCTGGTCGCGGTGTACGGCAGCATCATTCCCGCCGGTGTGCACGCGGCGAGCAGCATCCGCGTGGCCGAAGCCGCGAAGGTGATCGAGAACACCCAGCGCGACCTCAACATCGCGTTGATGAACGAGCTCGCGCTCATCTTCCACCGCATGGGCATCGACACCACCGAGGTGCTGTCGGCCGCGCGCACGAAGTGGAACTTCCTCGACTTCCGCCCGGGGCTCGTGGGCGGGCACTGCATCGGCGTCGATCCCTACTACCTCACGCACGCCGCCGAGAAATGGGGCCACCACCCGCAGGTCATCCTCTCCGGGCGGCGCATCAACGACGGCATGGGCAAGTACATCGCCGAGCAGACCGTCAAGCGGATGGTGGCGAACGGCTGCGCGGTCAAGGGCGCGCGCGCGACGATCCTCGGCCTCGCGTTCAAGGAAAACTGCGCGGACCTGCGCAACAGCAAGGTGGTCGACGTCGTGCGCGAGCTGGAGACGTACGGCATCGAGGTCCTCGTGCACGACCCGCGCGTCGACGCCGCCGAAGCGCAACGCGAGTACGGCATCCGGCTGCACGCGTGGGCGCAGCTGCCGCCGGCCGATGCGCTCGTCGTGGCAGTCGCGCACGGCGAGTTCACCGGCATGCCGCTCGATCTGCTGCTCGCGAAGGTGCGCGCGGATGGCTGCGTGGTCGACGTGAAGTCCGCGCTCGACCGCGAGGCGGTGGAGCGCCGCGGCCTCACGCTTTGGCGGCTCTAGATTTCGCCCGGGGTGCGATCGCGCGGCCGTGGCGCCACGGCCGGTGGCCGAACGACTCGACGAGGAAATCGAGCATCGCCGCCACGCGCGGCAGCCGGTGACGCTCGTGCGGGTAGATCGCGAGCATCGAGAGCTTCTCGTCCCAGTAGTAGTCCTCGAGCACCTGCACCAGGCGCCCGTCGCGCAGCGCCGGGGCGACGATGAACTCGTTCAGCCGCGCGATGCCCATGCCGCTCAGCGCGAAGCGATGGATGCAGTCCGCGTTGTTTCCGGCGAACGCGGGCAGCACGTCGATGCCGCGCGGGCCGTCCGCCCCCTTGAACAGCCAGTGGCTGTGCGCCGGTATGCTGGAGACGCCCATGCAGCGATGGCGCGCCAGGTCGTCGGGCGTGCGCGGGCGGCCATGGCGCTTCAGGTACGCGGGCGAGGCGCAGAGGATGCGATCGAAATCGAAGATCTTGCGCACCACGAGCGCGGTGAGCTCCGGGCGCCAGGGTCGCACCGAGATGTCGATGTTCTCGCGCGCGAGGTCCACGCGGCGGTCCTCGATGAGCAGATCGAGCCGCACTTCCGGATAGCGCTCGGCGAAGCGCGGCAGCGCGTCGACGATCACGTGCATCGCCACGCCCACGCCCATGTGCATGCGCAGCAGCCCGCGCGGACGCTCGCGCGAGCGGCTCACCTCGGTCTCCGCGTCCTCCATCTCGGCGAGGATGCGCCGGCAGCGCGCGACGAAGAGCTCGCCCTCGGGCGTGGGCACGATCCGCCGCGTCGTGCGCGTGAGCAGCCGCACCTTGAGCGCGCGCTCGAGCCGCGTCACGAGCTTCGACAGCGTCGACGGCGTGAGCTTCAGCTCGCGTGCGGCGGCCGAGAAGCTCGCCAGCTCCACCGAGCGCACGAACGCCTCCATCTCCCCGCGATCGCCGATGCGCGACATGTGAACCCCCGTCACAAGCGGTTTGCCGGTCGCCCGGATTGTATACGGGCCCGGCGCGGCCGATGCTGCGGCCATCGCCCAGGAGGACCGCCATGAAGAAGACGCTCACGATCGTCGCGGCGCTCGCCATCGCCTCGGCGCACGCCGCAGGATACCCGTCGAAACCGGTGCGCATCGTGGTGCCGAACCCGTCCGGCGGGACGGTCGAGATCGTGGCGCGCGCCGTGGCCCACGGCATCACGCCCGGCCTCGGGCAGCCGGTCCTCGTCGAGCCCAGGCCCGGCGGCAACAACATCATCGGCTCGGACGTCGTGGCGCGCGCGGCGCCCGACGGCTACACGATCCTGCTCGGCGGCACGCACCTCACGATCAACCCGCTGCTGCGCAAGCTGCCCTACGACGGCATGCACGCGTTCGCTCCCGTGGCGCTGCTCGCCGCGACGCCGAACGTGATCGCGGTGCCCGCTTCCTCGCCGCTGCACACCGTCGCCGACCTCATCGCGCTCGCGAAGTCGAGCCCGCGGCCGCTCAACCTCGCGACCGCCACGCCGGGCAACGGCATCCATCTCGCGGCCGAGCGCTTCAAGAACCTCGCCGGCGTGGACTTCAACTTCATTCCCTACCAGGGCGGCATCCAGGCGGTCATGGCGGTGGCCGGCGGACATGCGGACGTCGCGGTGGCCCCGCTCTCGGACGCCTCGCCGCAGGTCGCCTCGGGCCACGTGCGCCTGCTCGCGGTCACCTCCGCCGAACGCTCGCAGCTCGTGAAGGACGTGCCGACGCTCGCCGAATCGGGCTTCCCCGGATTCCAGGCCGTGCAGTGGTTCGGCGCATTCGTCCCCGCCGGCACGCCGCAGGCGACGATCGAGCGGTTGAGCAGCGAGATGCTGCGCGCGATCGAATCGCCCGACGTGCGCTCGGCGTTCGCCACCGTGGGCCTCGCCGTGACGCCGCTGCCGCCCAGGGAATTCGAGGCCTTCCTGCAGGACGAGACGCGCATGTTCGCGGCGGTGATCCGCGACAACCACATCACCGCGGAATGATGGAATTCCGCGAGCCCATCACGAGCGAGGCCGGGCTGCGCGAGGCGATCGGGCCGGCGATGGCGCGATCGCTGCGCAAGGAGATCTCGTACCTCGACGTGCACTGCCGCGCGCTCATCGCCGCCTCGCCGTTCGTGCTCGTGGGCTCGGGCGATGCCGCCGGGCGCATGGACGTCTCGCCGAAGGGCGACCGCCCGGGGTTCGTGCAGGTGCTCGACGATCGCACCCTCGCGATTCCCGACCGCCCCGGCAACCGCCGCGCCGACACGTTCATGAACGTCCTCGAGAACCCGGGCGTGGGGCTCCTCTTCATCATTCCGGGCAAGCTCGAGACGCTGCGCGTGAACGGCCGGGCGCGGATCGTGCGCGATGCCGGGCTGCGCGAGCGCATGGCCGTCGACGGCAAGGCGCCGGCCGTCGCGCTCGTGGTCGCGGTCGAGCAGGCGTTCATCCACTGCGGCAAATGCATGGTCCGCTCGCGGCTGTGGGAGCGCGACTCCTGGCCCGACGACGCGTCGCTGCCGACGCAGGCGCAATGCCTCGTCGCCCACGGCCGGCTCGACGAAACGGTCGAGCAGGTCCAGGCGTCGATCGAGGAGTCGCGCCGGACGCGGCTGTATTGATCAGCCCTTAGCGCGCTGTGCGGGAACGAACTCCTGCATCACCGTGCGCTCGAGGACCGGCGGCGGCAGCAGGCCCTGCGCGATGACGAAGTCGTGGAACGCCCTCGCGTCGAAGCGCGGGCCGAGCGCGAGCTCGACCTGCGTCCTCAGCGCACGCAGCTTCTGCAAGCCGTAGTAGTACGAAGTCGCCTGGCCCGGCCAGATGAACGCGAAGCGGTCGACCTCCTCCTGCGCGAAGGGCTCCGACAGGCCCACGTCGTCCATCAACACGCCCTTCGCCTGCGCGGGCGTCATGCGTCCCAGGTTCACCATCGGGTCGAGCATCGCGCGTGCGATGCGGAAGAGCCGGTAGTCCATCGCGATGAGCTGGCCCTCGGGCGGCATGTACGGCTCCGTGATCCACTCCGCGTAGAGCCCCCAACCCTCGACGTTCGCGGAATTGAAGGCGAAGACGGCGCGCGCGATCGACACGCCCTGCTCGACCATCGAGGCGAACTGCAGCTCGTGGCCGGGTCGCGCCTCGTGCGCCGTGAGCGTCCATGTCACCGCGTCGTACCCGAAGTCGTCCATCGGCGCGCCGGATTTCGCGTGCGGGTTCGAGAGCGTGATCACGAACTCGCCGTACTCGCCGGTGTTGCCGATGAGGCGCGGCTGGCGCATGTGCGGGGCGGGCACCGCGGCGGATTCGGCTTCGGTGGCGGCGCGGATGTTCATCTCGCGGTTGGGCAGCGTCACGAGATGCTCGCGCCGGATGATGGCCTCGATGTCGTGCAGGCGCTCGCGATAGCGCTCGACCATCGCACCGGGCGCGATCTGCTCCTTCTTCAGCGCGCGGATGACGTCGCGGTAATCGCTCGAGGGCAGGTGGCGCTCGGCGGCGATCCTCGCGGCGAGCTCCTGCATCTCCCCGCGCACTTCCTGGAAGTCGGCGCTCGCGCGGTCGATGAGCTCGCCGGGCGCCATGTCGACGCCGACCTGCGCGAGCTGGGTCGCGTAGACCTCCGGCGGCAAGCGCAGCTCGGTGCGCGCCCGTGGAACCACCGCCCCGCGCGCCCAGTCGCGATACCCGCGCAGCTGCGTGGCGAGCGTGTCGAGGTCGTGCTCCCAGCCGGTGAGCTTCGCCGCGCGGAAGAGGTCCGCCAGGCCCTTGAGATAAAGGTCGGTGTTGGCGAGGCGCTGCTTCACCTCGTCGACGTACGGTCCCACGCAACCGGGACGCGCGAGCTCCTCTTCGGTGTATTGCCGCGCGAGGGTCGCGATCGGCGTGTAACCCGCCTCGAGCCCGGCGTACCGGCGCAAGCGCACGAGCGCCCGCGCCTGGCGCTCCGGCTTGTTGCGCGCGTCGAGCAGCGATTGCAGTCCGCCGTTGACGATCTCCGAGGGGTCGATGAACTCGAAGAGGTACTTGTGGCGCACGCGGGCGTTGGCGAGCAGGTGTTCCTCGGCGCTGATCAGGATGTCGAGGTCCTCGCGCACCCGGCGATCCTTCTCCGCATCGCGCGCCTTGCGCAGGGCGGCGAGGCGGGCCTGCGTCTGCGCGACGAACCGCTCGAAGCGGTGCGGCGCGAGGTCCGCCACCCGGGTGTCGAACCTGTCCTGCCCCAGCTGGGACGCGTTCTCCGGCACGAATGCGCTCTGCTCGTCGATCATTTCGGCCGAGAACGCGTTGCTGCGAACGATCCACTCCGGCGCCGCGGCGGTCGCGGCGAACGTCGACAGGCAAAGGCAGGACAGCAGAGAGAGAAGGCGCATGGGGACCGGTCGCAGATCTGGAAAGCGGCAAGGATATACGTTAATTCCTCCCTCTCCCTCGGGAGCGGGTCGGGGTGAGGGTCAACCAAGTTCCTCCCCTCAGTTCCTCCCGCTCCCTTGGCAGAGGGAGATCTTTGTGCCTCGCTACTTCTGCTCCGTGGCGATGGAGGCCTTCAGCCGGTTGCGCACGAAGCCGATGTGGCTGCGCAGGACGTAGAGCTCGTCGGCGAACCACGCCGGAAGCTTCAGCTTGATGACCCGCTCCTCGATCTCGTCGAGGCGGTCGAGGAGCTGCGCGCGCTCCTCGGGCGTGTGGGTCGCGAACGAAGCGCGTTCGAGCGCCATCAGCTCGCCGTAGCGGTTGTAGATGCGCTCGCGGATGCGCCAGCGGTAGAGCGCGGGCACGATCTTCAGTCCCGGCAGCAGCACCACCATGATCGGCACGAGCAGGATCACGAGCCGGTCGATGAGGCTCGCGAGCCAGAACGGCAGGTGGCGGTACGCGAAGCTCTTGCCCGACTGGTAATAGCGCAGCGCATCGTCGCTCAGGCGGTACTCGTGCTCGAGCGGCGCGGGAAACTCGTGCGCCTTCTGCAGCAGGGTCGCGTGGCCGTGCACTTCCCTCGCCGCCTCGATCAGCATGTCGGAGAGCGCCGGATGCAGGTCGGGCTTCGCGATGAGCTCCACGGTCGGCGCGAGGATCGTGAGCGTCTTCGGCGGCAGGTTCTCGCCGAGGTCGAGCGCGCCCGGGGGAAGCTCGAGCTTCGTGAGCCACGGGAAGCGCCGCTCGTAGGCGTCGCCCTGCACGAAGTCGAAGATGCGGATGTCGGGCGCGTGGATGAGCTTGATCATGTTCGCGGCCGATGCCGAATCGCCGGTGAGGATCGCCGCGTCCACGCTGCCGCGCACGAGCGCGTCGGCCGCGTCGGTGCCTTCGAGGTCCACCAGCGTGGTGCGCCCGCCCGGCTCGATCTCGTTCGCCTTGAGCAGCATCTCCGCGATCGCGCGCGTGCCGCTGCCCTCGCGACCGATGGCGATGCTGCGCCCCGCGAGCTCGGAGAGCCGCGCGATCGGATGGCGCGAACGGTAGAAGACCACGACCGGCGCGTACATCACGCTGCCGAGCGACATCACCTGGTCGGCGTGGCCGAAGCTCGCGATGCCGCCCTGCACGAACCCCACGTCGACGTTCGATGCCGGATCGCTCAGCCGATGCAGGTTCTCGAGGGAGCCTTCGGACGGCACGATCTCGAGCGTCACGCCCTGGCGCGCGAGGATCGCCTTGTAGCGCTCGGCGGTCGCCTGGAAGATGCTGCCCGCGCGCCCGCTCGAGATCACGATCGTGTGGGGCGGCGCCGGGCGCACGAAGCGGTACGTGAACCAGAACGCGACGATCACGAGCAGGGCGAACGGCCCGAGCGTCATGGCGAGGTCGCGCCACGAGATCCTCGGGATGCGCGGAATCTTCAGGCGGGAAAGGGGAGGCATCACGGAAGGAAGCGGATTTGCGAGCGCGCGGCGTGGCCGCGGTGACCGTATCTTCGCATGGGGACGGCGCTGCCGCGCCACCCCGGGTGTCGCCACCGGGCGACATCCCGCGCGACGGTTCCGGACGCCGCGAGCGCCCGAAATTGCAACCGATTGTCACGCTCGCGCCCCTCGGCAACGAATGCTTGCAATTTGCTACCCCTTCACGGGCGCGACCTTGCCAACATGGGCCCCATGCAAAGGCCGTGCTCCAGCGACAAGCCGACTGCCGAGATCCGCCTGCTCATGCGGGCCACGCTCGCGACGGCGCTCGCCACGCTGGTGCTCGCAGTGGCGACGCTCGAGCGGCCTCCGGCAGTGCCTTCGCACGCGACGGCCTCATCGCCTCGCGCGGCGAAGGTCCCCGCTACCAACGATGAATGCGGGCACCCGAGCCGCATCGATCCGGCGGCACCGTGCCGCGCGCGCTGGCCCGAACAGATGAAGTGGTACCGGGCATGAGGCCGCTGCTCCGCGCCATGCCCGCCATCGAGGAAAGGAAAGGACAGGCAATGAAGAAACGCCATGCGAGCGCGCTCGTCGTGGCCGGGGCGCTCGTGCTCGGGGGCTGCGCGTACGACGCCGGCGGCCGCGACTATCGCGGCTACGAGGTCGGCGCCGCGCAGAGCGTGCAGTTCGGCGTCGTCGACAACGTGCGCGACGTGCGCATCGATCCGCATCCCACCGGTGTGGGCGCGGGCGGCGGCGCGGTGCTCGGCGCCATCGCCGGCAGCAACGTCGGCGGGGGCACCGGGCAGGTCGCCGGTGCGGTCGGCGGCGCGATCCTCGGGGGGCTCCTCGGCGAGCACATCGAGCAATCGGCGAACGAGCGCCACGGGCTCGAGATCACCGTGCACCTCGACTCGGGGCGCTACGTCTCGATCGTGCAGGAAGCCGACGAGCTTTTCCGCCCCGGCGATCGCGTGCGCGTGCTGCGCGGACGCGGCCGCGCGCGGGTGACCCACTGATGCAATCGCACAACCACGAGGAAAGATGATGAAGACACGCCACATCGCCCTGGGGCTTCTCGCCCTCGCCCCCGCGTTCGCTTTCGCGCAATCCACGACGCCCGCGACCGCGACCCCCACGCTGCCCGCGAACGTCCAGGCGGACATCACGAAGGTCGAGCAGGACGCGGCCGCCCTGAAGGCGGCGGTGAAGCAGCTGCGCACCGACCAGGAGAGCGGCTCGGCCGCCGTCAACGCCGACCGCTCCGCGATCGCCATCGCGCGCCTGCAGCTCCACATGGACATGCAGCAGCTGCGCGTCGACGCCTTGCCGATCATCCAGGCCGACGAATCGGCGCTCATGAAGGCGCTCACGCAGCTGCACGCCGACCAGGCCGCGAACAACGCGTCCGCGATCGGCGCCGACCAGCAGGCCGTCCACGCCGCGGAGCAGCAGCTCATGAGCGACGTGCGCGCGCTGCACGTCGGCCATCCCGGCGGCAAGCACGGGCACGGATTCTGACGCGAGCCGCGGGCGCCACCGCCGGCGCCCGGTCGAGCGGCTCGCGACCCTCCGGCCGGCCTCGCCACGAGGCCGGCTTTTTTTCGCCGCCAGCAATTGGGGACAGACCCCAATTGTCGGCATATGCAATTAGGGGTCCGCCCCAATCATCAGCAGCTGGTCAGCGGGCGTAGTCGGCGTCGAGGACGATGCGATAGCTCGCCTTGCCGGCGCGCAGGTGGTCCATCGCCTCGTTCACCCAGCTCATCGGGAAGTGCTCGACCTTCGGCGCGATGCCGTGGTGCGCGGCGAAATGCAGCATGTCGTCGATGTTCGCACGCGTGCCCGTGGGCGAGCCGGAGAGCGCCTTCTGCCCGCCGATGAGGCTCATCACCTGCACCGGAATCGGCTGCAGCACCGCGCCGAGGAAATGCAGCCGGCCATTGGGCGCGAGGAGCTGCAAGATCGTGTCCCAATCGAGCGCCGCGTTCGCGGTGATGAAGGCGTAGTCGAGCGTCCCGGCGAGCGCACGCATCGCTTCGGCATCGCGGCTCGATGCGACGTGATGGGCGCCGAACGATCTCGCCTCGTCGGTCTTGGCGGTGGAAGACGTGAACGCGGTCACCTCGCATCCCCACTTGTTCAGGAACATGAGCGCCATGTGCCCGAGGCCGCCGATGCCGAAGACTCCCACGCGGGAGGTCGGGCTCACGCCGAGGTTCAGCAGCGGCGCGAACACCGTGATGCCGCCGCAGAGCATCGGCCCGGTGGCGGCCGGATCGAGCGTCGCGGGAATCGGCACGGTCCAGATCCAGTGCGCGCGCACGCGGTCGGCGAACGCGCCATGGTGGCCGATGATCGTCGGCTGCACGCTCTTGCAGAGCTGGAACTCGCCGCGCACGCACCGCTCGCAGTGCAGGCAGCTCCACGAGTTCCAGCCCACGCCGACGCGCTGGCCGATCGCGAGCCCCTTCTCCTTCGCGACCTCACCGAGGGCGACCACGCGCCCGATGGCTTCATGGCCGGGCACGAACGGATACGTCGTGATGCCCCATTCGTTGTCGAGCATCGACAGGTCGGAATGGCAGATGCCGCAGTGGTCGACCTCGATGTCGACTTCCTCGCGACCGAGGGGGCCGGGCGTGTACTGGTAAGGCACCAGCGTGCCGCCCGCCTTGCGGGCCGCCCACGCGCGAATCGCTTTCATGGCCGCTCCTGCCGCCAAAGCCGTTCGACGGCACGACGGGGGAGCGGTTCAACGCGTGCGGCTCGGGCAAGCCTCATGCGGGGCCACTTGAGGCACGCAGCCACGCGCTCGAGCACGCGACGCACCGCCGGACGCGCCGCAGTGGCGTTGCGCTCGACCACGAGCACGGCGTAGCGGTGCCGCGCGCAGGCGGAAACGAGCACGACCCCGTCGTCCACGATGCGCACGATGTCGCCGGGCTCGAGGATGATATCCTCGGTGCGGCCGTATTCGGTGATCCACACCGAGCCGCGCGCGACGCGCAGGCCCAGGCCGCGGGCATGCTCGAGGCGCGCGATGGTGCCTTGCGGCAGGAACACCTCGCAATGGCGGCGCGGCAGGAGTCGGAACGTGCGGAGGTCATCGAACATGCGCCATTGATGACACCGCTCGCCTCGCCGCTCAAACGATCTTTCGGTGCGCTCGCATGACGCGCGCGCATGCGAACCGCAATGTGCCTGGGCCGACGTCTACGCGGTCGCGCGTTGCAGGGGCCGGGCGTTCGCTTCCTGCGTCTGCCCGGCGGCCTGCTCGCGGATCCAGCGCACCACCGCGGCCACGTCCTTGCGCGGCCGCGCGTCGGCCTGGATGAGCCAGCTCGCGTACTCGTGCGCGCCGAGGCGGCGCGGCTTCGAGACCGCGACGAGCCGCCGATCGGCGAGCATCTTGCCGAGGATCTCGAGGCGGCCCAACGCGAGGCCCTGTCCCGCAAGCGCCGCGTAGATCACCTGGTCGTACTGGTTGAAGCGCAGCACGCCCTTCGGCTTCACGCCCTGCCAGCCGGTCGCCGCGAGCCAATCGTCCCAGCGCAGGTGATTGCGCCTCGCGTCGTCGAACTCGAGCAGGAAATACGCGGAGACATCCTCGGCGCGCTTGAGCGCCTTGTCGCGCAGCGCGGGGCTCGCCACCACGGCGAGCGTCTCGCCGAAGAGGCGCACGGCCCCTTGCGGCGCGGCCGACGGCGGACAGTAGCGGATCGCGAGGTCGATGCCGTCGGTGCGCAGGTCGACGATGCGCACGTCGGCCGAGATGCTGAGCGCGATGTCCGGGTGCTTCGCCTGGAAATCGCCCATGCGCGGGAGCAGCCACAACCCCACGAACCCGATCGGCGCCGAGAGCGACACGGGCCGGCGATCGCGCGCGGCGGCGAGGCTCGTCACCACGTCCTGGATCTGGCCGACCGCCTCGCTCGCGACCTGGAACAGGCGCTCGCCCTCGGCGGTGAAGGCGATCGAGCGATGCCCGCGCACGAGCAGGCGCACGCCGAGCGCTTCCTCGAGCGCATGGACCTGGCGGCTCACCGCGGACTGCGTGACGCACAGGTCGGCCGCGGCGAGCGTGATGCTCATGCGTCGTCCGACCGCCACGAAGCTGCGGATCAGGTCCAGGGACGGCAGGCGTGCGACGGGGACAGGCATTCCCGCTCCTCATGCGAGACGGCGCAATGATCATTTGAGCAACCGGGGGTTGCTGGGCGATTATGTCTCATCGCGACCCTTCCCACGGCACGCCATGACGCCGACCGCTTCCCGACGCTCGATGCTGCTGCTCCTCCTGCTGAGCGGCCTCATCATCTCGCTGTGCATGGGCCTGCGCCAGAGCCTGGGCCTGTTCATGCGCCCGATGACGCTCGAGCTCGGCATCTCCGCCGCCGCCTTCGGGTTCACCATCGCGTTGCAGAACATCGTGTGGGGACTGTCGCAGCCGCTCGTGGGCGCGCTCGCGGACCGCTACGGGCCGCGTCCGGTGCTGATCGGCACCGCGCTCGTGTACGCGGCGGGGTTGCTGCTCATGGTGTTCGCGAAGCACGTGCCGGGCGGGCTCACGCTCGCGGGATTCCTCGCCGGCATCGGGACGGCGGGCACGGGATTCGGCGTGCTCATCGGCACGGTGTCGCGCTCGGTCGCGCCCGAGAAGCGCAGCCGGACCGTGGGACTCGTCGCCGCGTGCGGCTCCCTCGGCACGATGGTGATCGCGCCGATCGGCCAGGGGCTCATCGACGGCTTCGGCTGGAAGGCGGCGATGGTGGTCTTCGCGCTGATCGCCGCGAGCATGGCGCTGCTGTCGCTGCCGATTCGCGAGCACGCCTTCGCGAAGGAAGATGCGCACGCCGCGCGGCAGACGCTCGGCCAGGCGCTGCGCCAGGCCGGCGCCCATCGCGGCTATCTGTTCATGACGGCCGCGTTCTTCGCGTGCGGCTTCCAGCTCGTGTTCCTCACGACGCACCTGCCCGCGTACCTGCAGATCTGCGGCATCGCGCCCGGAGTGGGCGCCACCGCGCTCGCGTTGATCGGCCTCTTCAATTCGATCGGCACGTACATCTTCGGTTTGCTCGGCACGCGCTTCAGCCAGAAGAACCTGCTCGCGTCGATCTACCTGATGCGCACCGCGTTCATCGTCGCTTTCCTCGTCGCGCCGGTGTCGCCCGCGACCACGCTCGTGTTCGCCTCGGCGATGGGATTCCTGTGGCTGGGCGTGGTGCCGCTCGTGAGCAGCATCATCGGCCGCATCTTCGGACTCGCGCACTTCAGCGCGCTCTACGGCGTCGTGTTCCTCAGCCACCAGGTGGGATCGTTCGTCGGCGCGTGGATGGGCGGGATCGTGCTCGATCGCACCGGCCGCTACGATGCCGCGTGGGTCGCGCTCATCGTGGTCGGCGTCACCGCCGCGCTGCTGCAGTACGCGATGGACGAGCGCCCGCCGCGCATGGGCACGCCGCGAGGCGAGCCTGCGGCGATTCCCGCCTGAGCGGTTGCTCCCTTCGTCTGGACCGCTCCCTCTGCCTCGGGAGAGGGCCGGGGTGGGGTCGCACGCTCAAGTTCCCCGTGCGCGTGGTTCCCTCGGCGCATCCGGCGCCGAAACTTCGTACCCGCGCGCAATTTCCTAACGGTACTCACCATTCCTTCGGAGGAAGCACGATGAAAGCAGGCATCAGGATCGCCGCACCCCTCGTGCTCGCGGCGGCCGGCGCGCTCGCGGCCACGGGTTTCGGGTACAGCCGCCACGAGATGACCACGGCGCAAGCGCCGTCGGCCACGTCCGCCACGACCGATACGGCGCCCGCGCCGATGACGAACGACGGCCGCATGACGACCTCGAGAACGGACGAGGCGCCGGTCGCCACGGCTGAAATGCCCGCGCCCGCTCCGGCCTATCGCTCGCATCGCCGCATCACCGTCATCGCCCCGCGTCCGAGCGACGACGAGCTGCTGCGCAACGCCGTGATGGAGCGCCTGAACGGCGACGCGGGCCTCGCCGGCAGGATCGGCGTGGAAGCGTATCGCCACACCGTCTCGCTCACCGGCCGCGTCACGACCACGGGCCAGATCGAGCGCGCCGGCATGCTCGCGCGCGGCGTCGACGGCGTGCAGGATGTCAACAACTACCTGCTCGCCCGCGTCGGCATGAGCTGACCCAGGACCTGATTGGGGACAGACCCCGATTGCGAGGGCCGGTGCGACCGGCCCTTTTTGTTGGGCGCTTAACGAGTCGTTACAACTGGAGGCGCGACCGGTCATCCGTCGTCGCGCGTCCTTCGTTAACGGGATTGTTGGATTTCGCCAACGAACCTACGGAGGAGCGAGGATGAAGAAGATGCGCGTGACAGGTGCCGTGTTGGGTGCGGTGGTCGCGGCCTTGGCGCTGGCTTCGACGAGCGCCCTGGCGCAGACGCAGTGGGAGAAAGACCATCCGCGGCGCGACCAGGTGAACGACCGGCTCGAGAACCAGAATCGCCGCATCCACCACGAGGTGAAGGAAGGCGACCTCACGCGGAAGCAGGCGGCGAAGCTGCACCGGCAGGACCGTCGCATCCGCAAGGAAGAACGCGACATGGCGCGCAACCAGGGCGGCCACATCACGAAGGCGCAGCAGGCCAAGCTCAACCGGCAGGAAAACCGCGTGAGCAGCGAGATCGGCAAGTAAGCCGTCCGCTTCCACGCCCGCCGCGCGGGCCTGCCGGTGACGCCACGCAGGCCCGCGCGACATCGCGCTGCGGCACCGCACGGGAAAAACCCGTGGCCGCCGATTTGATTCCAGTCAATCGGCTCGCAGCATCGTCCGGTAATTTCGATGCGAACCCGATATTTTCCGGAGCCAGCGATGTACGACACCCAGGTCGCCAGCCTGATGCAACGGACGGTGGTATCCGCGAGCCCGGAGACCACGGTGATCGAAGCCGCCCGGCAGATGGCGCAGAGCAGCGTAGGCGCGGTACTCGTCTGCGACGCGGACCGGCTCGTGGGCATCTTCACCGAGCGCGACGTGCTCTATCGCGTCGTCGCGCGCGGCCTCGACCCGGCACGGACGAAGCTCGCCCAGGTCATGACGCGCGATCCGTACGTGATCGAGCCGAGGACTCCCCTCGGCTACGCCCTCATCCTCATGCAGGAGAAGGGCTTCCGCCATCTGCCGGTGCTCGAGCACGGCAAGCCGGTCGGCGTGGTCTCCGCGCGCACCGCGATGGACCCCGACCTCGAGGAATTCCGCTCGGAGCAGCGGCGGCGCGAGTACTGGAAGAACGCGGCGAAGACGGCGCAGCGCGCGAGCGCGTCGGCGAAGACGCCAGCCTGAGGCCGGCTACGTAACCCGCAGGATCGCTGTCGCGAAGCTTAAGGGGCGGCCGTCGGTGCTGCGCGCGGGCGGTTAACGCCGCCCCCCGTGATGCTCATTGGTCGGCGTAGACGCCGGAGCCGACCATCAGGTCGCCTTCCATCTCGGCATATCCGATCTTGCGTTGGATCTTGCCGTCGACCGGGTTGAAGAACTTGAACTCGTAGGTGCCGCCGCCCTTCATGGCCGCCTCGAGCAGGCCGCGGTTCGGATACTTGCCGTCCACGTCCTTCATGTCGGCGAGGTCCTTGCCGATGAGCTTCGAGTTGCCGCCATGGGCGAGGTTCTTGAGGCTCTTGTCGTACACGTAGATGTAGAGGTCGCGGTCGACGAACTTGCCGTCGCGCTTGTCGAACTCGGCGAAAGCCTTGTCGCGCCCGACCTCGCGGATGTACGCCCGCGCTTTCTTGACCAGCGTCTTCGCCTCGTCGAGCGTGGCATGCGGGCCGGCGAAGGCCGGCGTGGCGGCGCACATGCACGACGCGGCCGCGATCATCAGTGCAGCCAGCAGCTTCATCGTTGTTCTCCTTTCCACGGAAAATCGGCGGGCATATTCTTGCACCGCGCTCGCTGGCGTTGCACCGGCGCGCCATTACACCGGTAATCGTCCCCGGTTCCGGGAGCAGAAAACCGGCCGCTTGGCCCGGCGCTGCGGGGCGCATATCATCGCGGCACATGCGCGCGCTCGCGACCGCCCTCTCGATCGCCCTGGCCCCGGCGAGCGGGAGCGCGCTTTCCGGCGATGCCGCCGCGGCCCTCGGCAAGCAGCGCGCGGCCGCCTCGCCGTTGCAGTGGGAAGTGCGGGAGGCGAGCCACCCGATCCTCGGGCCGATCCGGTTCGCCCACTTGAAGAACGACGTCGTCACGCCGGTGGGCACGGCGAACGTCTATTCGAGCGCGTACGTCTCGTGCGAGATGGACGCCCACCGCATCGCGATCGAGCTCACCAACCAGGTCGCGCCCACCGACCCCGGCGGATTGCGCCCCGCCGCGATGCCGCGGCTCGTGTGCAACCTGCCCACCCCGGCGAACGCCGCAGCGAAAACGCCGGACGAGATCGACGCGCATTGGCAGGTGAACGAGATCGGGGACGCGATGGCGCGCGGGCTCGGCCCGTGGGCGCTGCATTCGTGCTCGTCGATCGGCGTGACCGAGGAGATCGCGCTCCCGAAGGGATGGTCGCAGCCCACGGCCACGATCCGCTTCGAGATCACGCCGTATGGACGCGAGCTCGACGCGATCTTCACCACATGCGGCGTGATGTCCGCGTACGGACCGGAATCGGCATCGCCGCCGCTCGCTTCATCGCCGCGCAACGTGCGCCCGGCGAGCGCGGACGGGTCGTGGAGGATCGCGCGCACGATCGCCCGTCACCGCAGCTTCGTGCGCGCGAGGCCCGACGTGGATGCGCGCGTCGTGGTCCGGCTCGCGGCCAATTCCTCGATCCTCGTGCAACGGGTGGACGGCGAATGGTGGCGCGTGAAATCGCGCTATGGCTGGAACTGGGAAGGCTTCATTCGCGGCGACCGGCTGGTGTTCGACGCGCGTTGAGCGTCCCCCCAGGCGGCGCACGACCTGTCAAAATGAACACTTGCTCCCCAACGACTTCCATCCCGTCCTGCGGCGCTGGTGGGAGGCCCGCTTCGGCGACCCGACGCCCGCGCAAACCGAAGGCTGGCAAGCCATTCGGCAGGGCCGGCACACGCTCATCGCGGCCCCGACCGGCTCGGGCAAGACGCTCGCCGCCTTCCTCACCGCGATCGACGAGCTGTTCCGCGAAGGCGCTGCTCCTGCCTCCCACTCGCGGGAGGGTCCGGGAGGCGGTCGACTTCCCGACGAAGTCCGGGTCATCTACGTCTCGCCCCTGAAGGCGCTCTCCGCGGACATCCACAAGAACCTCGCCGAGCCGCGGCGCGAGATCCGCGCGCTCGCGGAGTCGATGGGCCATCACGGCGCCAGGATCACGGCGGCGGTGAGGAGCGGCGACACGCCGCAGAACGAGCGCGCCGCGATGCTGCGCACGCCGCCCCACATCCTGGTCACCACGCCCGAGTCGCTCTACCTGCTGCTCACCGCGGAACGCTCGCGGCGGATGCTCGCGACCGCGCGCGTGGTGATCGTCGACGAGATCCACGCGGTGCTGCAATCGAGGCGCGGCGCGCACCTCGCGCTCACGCTCGAGCGGCTCGACCACGTGTGCGGGAGGAAGCTCCAGCGGATCGGCCTGTCGGCCACCCAGAAGCCGATCGAAGAGGTGGCGCGGTTCCTCACGAGCGAGCCGTGCACGATCGTCGATCGCGGGCACAAGCGCAAGATGGACCTCGCGATCGAGGTGCCCGGCTCGCCGCTCGAGGCGGTGATGTCGCACGAGGTGTGGAAGGAAGTCTACGACCGGCTCGTCGGCCTCATCGAGCAGCATCGCACCACGCTCATCACCGTGAACACGCGGCGCCTGGCCGAGCGCATGGCGCACCAGCTCTCCGAGCGCCTCGGCACCGAATCGGTCGCCGCGCACCACGGCAGCCTCGCCAAGGAAGTGCGGCTCGACGCCGAGCACCGGCTGCGCGAAGGCAAGCTCAAGGTGCTCGTGGCGACCGCCTCGCTCGAGCTCGGCATCGACATCGGCCACGTCGACCTCGTCTGCCAGATCTCCTCGCCCCATCGCATCGCCACGTTCCTGCAGCGCGTCGGGCGCTCGGGGCACACGATCAAGGGCGTGCCGAAGGGGCGCGTCTTCCCGCTCACCCGCGACGACCTGGTCGAGTGCGCGGCGATGGTGCGCGCGGTGGCCGACGGCGAGCTCGATCGCGTCGAGGTGCCGGACCAGCCGCTCGACGTCCTCGCGCAGCAGGTCGTGGCCGAGGTCTCCGCCGGGGACGAATGGGACGAGGAGGCGCTCCTCGCGCTGTGCCAGCGCGCCTATCCCTATCGCCATCTCGCGAAGGCGCAGTTCATGGAAGTGGTCGAGATGCTCGCGCGCGGCTTCGCGACGAAGCGCGGCCGGCGCGCGGCGCTGATCCACCACGACAGCCTGAACGCGAAGCTGCGCGCGCGGAAGGGCTCGCGCATGAACGCGATCATGAACGGCGGGGCGATCCCCGAGGTGTTCGACTACAAGGTGGTGCTCGAGCCCGAGGGCCATGTCGTCGGCACCGTGAACGAGGACTTCGCCGTCGAATCGCTGCCCGGCGACGTGTTCCAGCTCGGCAACACCTCGTGGAAGATCCTCAAGATCAACGCGGGCACCGTGCGCGTGGCCGATGCGCACGGCCAGCCGCCGTCCATGCCGTTCTGGCTCGGCGAAGCGCCCGCGCGCTCGACCGAGATGAGCGATGCGGTGTCGCGGCTGCGGGCGGCGGTCGATGCGTTGCTGCCGGCGCCGGATGACGAACGCAGGGACGGCGAGCTCGAGCCCGCCATCGAGTTCCTCGAGCGCGAATACTTCCTCTCGCGCTCCGCCGCTTCCCAGATCGCGGCCTATCTCGGCGAAGCCAAGCGCGCGCTGGGCATCGTGCCGACGAAGGACGCGATCGCGCTCGAACGGTTCTTCGACGAATCGGGCGGCATGCAGCTCGTGCTCCACGCGCCCTTCGGCAGCCGCATCATGCGCGCGTGGGGGCTCGCGCTGCGCAAGAAGTTCTGCCAGGGCTTCAACTTCGAGCTGCAGGCCGCCGCCACCGAGGAAGGGCTGATCCTCTCGCTCTCCGAGGTGCATTCGTTCCCGCTCGAGCAAGTCTTCCGCTACCTGAATCCGAACACGGTGCGCGAGACGCTCACGCAGGCGATCCTGCAGTCGCCGATCTTCGAGACGCGCTGGCGCTGGAGCTCGACCCTCGCGCTGGCCGTCCCGCGCAACCGCGGCGGCGCGCGCGTGCCGAACCAGCTGCAGCGCATGTACAGCGAGGACGTGCTGCAGGCGGTCTTCCCCGACGCGGTCGCCTGCCAGGACAACCTGCAGGGCGCGCGCGAGGTGCCCGACCATCCGCTCGTGAACCAGGCGCTGCGCGACGCGCTCGAGGAAGCGGTCGACGCGAAGGGCCTCGAGGAGCAGTTGCGCCGGCTCTACGCGGGGGAGATCGAAACGGTCGCGCGCGATTTGCCGGAGCCTTCGGTGCTGAGCCACGAGCTGCTCAACTCCGCGGTCTACACGTTCCTCGACGACGCCCCGCTCGAGGAGCGCCGCACGCGCGCGGTCTACACGCGGCGCGCGACCGACGTGCGAAGCGCCGACGACCTGGGCGCCCTCGACGCCGCCGCGATCGCACGCGTGCGCGAGGAAGCGTGGCCGATCGCGAGCACGCCCGACGAGATGTACGACGCGCTGATGGTCGCGGGCTTCATCCGCGAATCCGAGCTCGCCGCGGGATGGAAGGAACTCCTCGAGCAGCTCGGCCCGCGCGCCGTGAAGCGCGGCGACGCGTGGCTCGCGCTCGAGCGCAAGGATGACGAGCCGATCGACCTGCTCGCGAGCCGGTTGGAAGTGCTGGGCCCGATGGCCGAGCGTCGCCTTCTCGAGCAGTTTGCAGATGTTGCATCGCTCCTCGTCGCCCTCGAATCCCAGGGCCGCATCCTGCGCGGCCGCTTCACGCCCGGCGCGGGCGAGACCGAATGGTGCGACCGGCGCCTGCTCGCGCGCATCCATCGCTACACGCTCTCGCGCCTGCGCGCCGAGATCGAGCCGGTGAGCGCCGGCGACTTCATGCGCTTCCTCGCCCATTGGCAGCACCTCGCGACCGAGGACCAGGTGCACGGGGCCGAAGGGCTCCTCGCGGTGGTCGAGCAGCTCGAGGGATTCGAATTGCCCGCGGTGGCGTGGGAGAGCGACGTGCTGCCCGCGCGCGTGGCCGATTACGGCGACGAGCTCATCGACCGCCTCTGCTACAGCGGCCGCATCGCGTGGGGACGCCTCACGCCCGGCAACAAGGCGCCGCTCAAGACCTCGCCCATCGCGCTCCTGCGGCGCGAGCACGCGACCCAATGGGAGTGGCCGCCGCGAACCGAGGAAGCGCTGAGCTCGGAGGCTTCGACCGTGCGCGACGCGCTCGCGAAGCGCGGCGCCTCCTTCTTCCACGAGATCGTGGCGGCGACCGGATTGCTGCCCGCGTTCGTCGAGCGCGCGCTCGCGGAGCTCGCCGGCGCGGGGCTCGCCACCGCGGACAGCTTCGCGGGCCTGCGCGCCCTCCTCGCCCGCCAGGACAAGCGGCGCGACCTGGTCGAGGCCGCGGGACGCTGGTCGTTGCTGCAGGTCGGAGCCTCCACGCAAAGTGCTCCCTCTCCCCGGGGCCTTGTCGGGGGCAAGGATCCACTATCAGGGGGCCGGGGTGAGGGTCCGACGGAAACCATCGCACGCACGCTCCTCAAGCGCTACGGCGTGGTCTTCCGCACGCTGCTGCAACGCGAGACGCAGCTCGTGCCGTGGCGCGACCTCGTGCGCGTGTACCGGCGGCTCGAGGCGCGCGGCGAGATCCGCGGCGGGCGCTTCGTCGCGGGATTCGGCGGCGAGCAGTTCGCCGCCTCCGACGCGGTCGGTCGCCTGCGCGCCGTGCGCAAGATGGAGAAGACCGGCGAGTTGGCCGTGGTCGGCGCGGCCGATCCGCTGAACCTCGTCGGCATCCTCACGCCCGAAGCGCGCGTGCCCGCGATCCACACGAATCGCCTGCTCCTGAGCGACGGCCTGCCGATCGCGGCGCTCGAGGCCGGCGAGGTGCGGCGGCTGGCCGAAACCCCGATGGGCGACGAGCAGCTGCGCACGCTGCTCGCGCGCCGTTCGCTGCGGCGGGCGCTCGATCCGCATCTGCGCCTGCCCACCACGCGCGAGGCGAAGGCGCTCGCGAACCGCACGCTCCACTAGGGTCGAGCGGGACGTTCAGTTCGGCGACAGCTTGGCAGGGGTATATCTTGCTGCAGCGATCCGCGTGGATCGCCGGGGGAGGCGGCCATGGGTGCCAGGTTCGACGAGCTGTTCGCCAACGAGGTGGAGCCGCGCACGTACGACGCGGGCGACGTGATCTTCCGCCAGTGGGACATGGGCGCCGAGATGTACGTCGTGCTCGAGGGCGAGGTCGAGATCACGATCGACGCGGCGGTCCTCGAGACGCTCGAACCCGGCCAGCCCTTCGGGGAGATGGCGCTTATCGACCAGGTGCCGCGCGCCGCGACGGCGACGGCGAAGACGCCCTGCAAGCTCGCGGTCATTCCCGAGCGGCGCTTCCTCTTCCTCGTGCAGCAGAAGCCCGAGTTCGCGCTCTACATCATGAAGGTGATGGCCGACCGGCTGCGGAAGATGAACGCGCGGCTGTAGCCGGCAACAGCCGCCGCTCAGGCCGCCGCGGAGGCGAGCAGCGCGGCGCCCTTCTGCGCGATGGCCGGATCGAACGGGCACGACTTGCGCGCATCCGTATCGAGATGCACCGCCTTCAACGTGGTGCGCGCCACCACCTCGCCGGTCTCGTCGTTGCGCATCTCGTGGGCGAACCGCAGGCTCTTCTCCCTGATCTCGAGCAGCGTCGTGCGCACGGTGACGATGTCGCCCGCGTGCAGCTCGCGCTCGTAGGAGATGTGCTGCTCCACCGCCGCCATGCCGCGGCGCGCCGTGCGGAAGTACGAGGGCGTCATCCCGAGCGCGCGGAAGAAGTGCCAGGTCGCCTCGTCGAACTTGCCGACGTACCACATCACGTTCATGTGGCCGACATGATCGCAATGCCACGGGTAGACCGTTCCGCGGTAGGTGATCGGCGCTTCGGGCATGGAGGGCCTCGCTGGGTCGTGGACGGGCCCACGATACTCCGGCGCGACGCGCGGTGCGGTGCCGTTATTTCGGCTCGACCACCACGCGGCCGTCCTTCACGTGGACGTGGTACTTGTGGCCGTCCTTGCAGGTGGCGATGAAATCGTTGTCGCCCTGCACGACGTAGCTCACCACCTCGCCGCACGGCTTGCCCTGCAGCGCGATGACCGCGGCGAGGTCCTGGCGCTGCTTCGGATCGTCCGCGCCGAACGCGACCGCGGCCGCGAGGGCCAGGGCGATGAAGATGACCGCTCGTTTCATGGTTCCTCCTAGCTGAACTGCGCGAGCTTCCTGGGGTCGGTGAGCACGCCCCAGATCGCCTCGCGCGAGGTGCTCACGTCGTGCGCGAGCGACGGATCCTTGTCCTGCAGCAGCGACAGCACCTTCATGAGCAGCAGCTCGTATGCGGGCCGCAGATCGGCGAGCGTGGGCGGGCGCACGCCCTGGTGATAAGCGCGGAACTTGTCCACCAGGTCGTCGACCTGGTTCTTGAGCGAGAGCTTGGTGAGCACGCCGATGGCGCTCGTGTCCTTGAGCCGCTCCTCGAGGGACTTGAGATCGAGCGGCGGCGCAGGCGGCGCGGCTGCGGATGGCGGCTTGGCGGCCGCCACGACGGGCGCGGAAGGGGCCGCATGCGGCGTCGCCGCGGGCGGCGGTTCCGTCGGCTTCGCCTTCGCGTGATGCGGCACATGCTTGGGCTGGGGCGTCGTCGGTTGCGTCGTCTTCGACGCGTCGCCCGGCGCCGTGGCGACCGACGGCAGCTTGCCGGTGCTCGACTCCCGCGCCGGTGCCTGCACGGTCGAAGACGCCGCGGCCGTGCTCGACGAAGCTTCGGCGGGGGGAGGCGTCGGCGTCGCGCAAGCGGCGAGCAGCAGCAACGCGGCGATGCCCGGGGAAGCGAAGAGCGGATTCATCCAAACATTATGAACGCCATGCATGAGCAGTTGGTTGACCCTCTCACTGCCGCCCGTTGTTCGATCGTGCCGGCAGGGCACCGCGGGGGAGAAAAAATGTTCGAGAGAGAATTTCGTCGCAACGGGCGGAAGTGGCGGGTAGAATGTTCGTGCCGTCTTCGCTCGCCACCCGGGACGGCGCCGATTCTTCCCTCTCGCTCGCCACGTGACTACCCTCGAATCCCGCAGGCTGCAGCGCGGTCGCGCCGCCGTCGTTCTCGTCGTCCTCCTCGTCGTCATCGTCGCCGGGCTCGCCGCCGCGGCGTTCGTTTTCCGCTCGCGCCTCGAGTCGCAGCCGCCGCAGGTCACGCTCACGCCGAGCTCCGACATGCTCGGCCTCGCGCCGCTCGAGATCGCGGTGAGCGACGCGGGCGCCGGCCTCAAGTCGGTGACCGCCACGCTCACCCAGGGCACCAACACGCAGACGCTCGCTTCCGAGCAGTACGCGAAGCCCGTGCCGGAGAAGAAGCTCTCGGTCGCTCTCGCCAAGGTGCCCGGCATCAAGGAAGGTCCGGCCACCTTGCGCATCACCGCGCGCGACGCCTCGCTCTGGCACTGGCTGCACGGCAACGAGACCGTCGTCGAGAAGAGCGTGACGATCGACGTCACGCCGCCCACCATCGAGCTCATCGCCGACGAGCGCTACGTGAACTTCGGCGGCTCGGGCGCGATCGTCTACAAGGCCTCGCCCGACACGGCGACCACGGGCGTCAGGATCGCCGGCGACTGGTTCCCCGGCTTCCAGGGCGTCGTGCAGGGCCATCCCGATTACTACTTCGCGCTCTTCGCGCATCCGTACAACGCGCAGCCCGAGGACCGGCCCACGCTCGTCGCGACCGACAAGGCGGGCAACACGCGCGAGATGCGGCTCACCTACGAGCTGAAGAACGTGCGCTACAAGAAGAGCACGATCGCCCTCAGCGACAACTTCTACCGGAACAAGGTGATCCCGCTGCAGCACGACGTCGCGAAGCGCCAGGGCTCGGTGAAGGACGTCTTCATCTCGGTGAACAAGGGCGTGCGCAAGGAGAACGAGGACAAGATCACCGAGGTGACGAAGAAGGACACGCCGAAGGTGCTGTGGAACGGCGCCTTCGCGCAGCTCAGCAACTCGAAGGTCGAGGCGAACTTCGCGGACTACCGCACCTATACCTACAACGGCGAGCCGATCGACAGCGCCTACCACCTCGGCTACGACCTCTCGGTCACGCAGCACTACCCGATCGAGGCGGCGAACAGCGGCGTGGTCGCGTTCACCGGCGACCTCGGCCTCTACGGCAACGCGATCATCATCGACCACGGCCTCGGCCTCTACACGCTCTACGGCCACTGCAGCCAGATCGACGTGAAGCCGGGCGATGCGGTGACCAAGCGCCAGATCATCGGCAAGACGGGCGAGACCGGCTTCGCGGGCGGCGACCACCTGCACTTCGGCGTCTATCTCGACGGCGTGCCGGTGCTGCCCGTCGAATGGTGGGACCAGCACTGGATCAACGACCACGTCGCCCCGAAGCTCGAGGGCCAGAGCGGCCAGCAGATCGCGGAAGACCGGCAGGCGCAGCGCATCGCCAGGCGCAAGGCCCGGCGGCATCGCTGACGATCAGCCCGCATCGCGCGCGAGGCGGCCTCGCGCACGCGTCACTGCAGCACGAGGACGACGTCGTCGCCGCGGTTGTGCAGCTGCTTGTCGAGCTCGGCGAGGATCTTGCGCAACTCCTTCTGCGCCTCCGCCTCGCTGCCCGCCGTCCGCACGATGCTCGCGGTCGATCCCGCGGTGAGCGGAGACGCCGATGCCAGCAGCAGGTACTGCGTCGGCGTGAGCCGCTGAACCTGTCCCCACAGCCGGTAGCTCGCCATGGCCTGTAGTCCGATTAACTCCCGTGGAGCAAGTTAGGAGCCCGGGATTAACCCGGGTCGTTCGTCGGCCTGGTCTGATTGACCTATGCCCGGGCGTCAGCGCCGCTCGGCATCGGGCGCCATGCCCAACCCGATCGGTGGCGGTGCCAGCAGGGCGATGCGACGGAAGAGCGCCTGGAGGTCGCCCTTCGTGTCGTGGCCGGCGAGCGGATCGGTGTTCGCGGCGAACGCCGCGTCGATCTCCTGCCAGTCCGCGGCGGTGAGGAAGCGCTGGGCGACCGGCAGCACCAGCTCTTCCTCGTCGCGCATGTGCTGCCAATAGAACGTGGTGTACTGCTCCACGCGCTCGGCGAACCCGGCGAATTCATCTTCCCCCCGGCGCTCGTAGCGCTCGATCGCCTGCTCGAGCTGGCGCGTCATCGCCGCTCCGCGCTCGTGCTGCTGCTCGAGGCGCGCGAGCGCCGCATCGGCTTCGTGGGTGCGCTCGCGCAGGCGCGGGAAGAGGTAGCGGTCCTCCTTCGGATGGTGCAGCCGCTCGGGGAACGCGTCGATGTAATGCACCATCGCGTGCAGCAACGCGAAGTCCGGCCGCGCGCGGCCCGCGCGGATCTCCTGCACGAGGAAGCGCAGGCCGTGCAACACCGAGCCGATCGAGCCGTGCTCCCTCAGGATCACCTTCACCGCTTCGCTCATGGTCGCCTTCCCCTCAGCCGAGATACGCGCGCTGCAGCGCTTCCGAGGCGCGCACCTCGTGGGCCTTGCCGAAATGGCGCACCTCGCCGTGCGACAGGACGTAGGCGCGGTCCGCCACGCCGAGCGCGAGCGTCGCGTTCTGCTCGACGAGCAGCACGGACACGCCCTGCTCGCGAAAGCCGGCGATGATCTGGAAGATCCACTCGACGATCATCGGCGCGAGGCCGAGGCTCGGCTCGTCGAGGAGCAGCAGGCGCGGCTCGGCCATGAGCGAGCGCCCGATCGCGAGCATCTGCTGCTCGCCGCCGGAGAGCGTGCCGGCCGCCTGCTGCAGCCGATCGCGCAGGGCCGGGAAGGTCTCGAGCACGGCGTCGATGCGACCAGCGCCTCCGCGCGCATAGCCGCCCATCGTGAGGTTCTCGCGCACGGTGAGGTCGGGAAAGACCTGGCGGCCCTCGGGGCAATGCACCACGCCCATGCGCACGATCGCAGCCGGATCCGCATGGGAGATGTCGCGCCCGTCGAAGCGCACCGACCCGCGCGAAGGATGCACGATGCCGGAGACGGTCTTCAGCGTCGTCGACTTGCCCGCGCCGTTCGCGCCGAGGAGCGCCACGACCTCGCCGCGCTCGACCTCGAGGCTCACGCCGTGCAGCACCGCCGCGCGGCCGTAACCGGCGTGGACGTCCGTGAGCTTCAGCATGGGGCGGCTCCCGCCTCGCGCGCCGCCGCCTTGCCGAGATAGCAGCGGATCACCTCGGGGTCCGCGCGCACCGCATCCGGCGCGCCCTCGGCGATCTTGCGCCCGAAGTTCATCACGCTCACGCGCTCGGCGATGCCCATGACGAGCTCGAGGTGGTGCTCGATCATGAGGATCGCGCGCTTGCGCCCTTCCTCGACGATGAGGTCGACGAGGCGCGGCGACTCGCGCCCGGTGAGCCCCGCGAACGGCTCGTCCATCAGCAGCAGCCGCGGCTCGGAGACGAGCGCGCGCGCCACGTCGAGCAGCTTCTGCAGGCCGTAGGGCAGGTCCGCGGGGCACGCGTGCCGCAGGCGCCACAGGTCGAGCCGCGTGAGCAGCGATTCGGCCCGCGCTCGCGCCGCCTCCTCGCGCTCGCGCACGCGGCGCATCGCCAACGCGCCGTCGGCCACGCCCACGTCGATGCGCGAGTGCATCCCGACCAGCACGTTGTCGAGCACCGACAGGCTCGGGAAGAGCTCGGCGTGCTGGAAGCTGCGCGCCACGCCGTGCTCGACGATCTGGTGCGGCTTGCACGCGAGGAGGTTCACGCCGCCGAGCTCGACCGTGCCGCGCTCCACCGCGCAGATGCGCGTGAGCACGTTGAAGAGCGTGGTCTTTCCCGCGCCGTTCGGGCCGGCGAGCATGAACAGGCCGCGCCCGGGAATGTCGATGTCGACGCCGTCGACCGCGGTGAGCCCGCCGAATCGCACCGTCACGCCGCGCACCGAAAGCACCTAGCCCTCCGTCTCGTGGACCTGGTGCGCCGCGCGCTCGTTCGCGACGTGCAGCGCCGTGCCGGGAGCCGACGCGATATCGACCTCCGGTGCCTCCTCGCCGAAGCGCGCGATCACGCCCTTGATGCCGCGCGGGAAGAACAGCGTGACGAGGACGATCACCCCGCCGAGGATCGCGAGCGTGAGGCCGCTCACGGTGGATGCGGCCTGTTGCACCGCGTCGACCACGAGCGCGCCGCCGATCGCGCCGGCGATCGAGGCCGAGCCGCCGATCACCACCATGGCGAGGAAGAGCATCGCCTGGCTGGTGCCGAAATCCTCGGGCGCGATGAATCCGGCGAGGAACGCGTAGAGCGAGCCCGCGATGCCGGTGAGGAACGCGCTGCACACGAACGCGATCACCTTCGTGCGCGCGATCGGCACGCCCATGGCGGCGGCCGCCACCTCGCTGTCGCGCACGGCCGCGAACGACCTTCCCACGCGCGTGTGCGTCAGGTTGCGCACGAGGTACACCGCGACGATGAGCGTGCCGAGGCAGACGAAATAGAGCGCGAGCGGGCTGCCGACGGGAATGTGCAGGATCGTCGCGGGCTTCAGGTGCACGCCCTGGTCGCCTCCGGTGAGGCTGTCCCACTTGAGCGCGACCTGGTCGATCGCGATGCCGAAGCCGAACGTGACGATGCCGAGGTAGTGGCCGCGCAGGCGGGCGGCGGGAAAGCCGAGGATCAGGCTCGCCACCGCGGAGGCGAGTCCGGCGAGCGCCATCGCGACGACGAGGTCGACGCCGTAACGCGCGCTCAGGATCGCCGCGGTATAGGCGCCGATGGCGAAGAAGCCGTTGTGGCCGAGCGAGATCTGCCCGGTCCTGCCCATGAGCAGATCGAGGCTCACCGCCACGAGCGCGAGCGTGAAGAACTGCGCCACGATGTAGAGCCAGTACACCTCGCGCTGGCCGGCGAACGCGTGCAGCACGAAAGGCAGCGCCACGAGGAGTGCCACCGCGGCGCCGATCGCCGCCCGCGTCCTGCGCGCGCCGCGTGCCCGCGCTGCGCGCGCACGCTCGCCCGTCGCGGCCACCGAACGCAGCGTTCGCAGCATCGCCGAGGACGGTCCGTTCATCGCCTACACCTTCCTCACGCCCCGGCGCCCGAACAGCCCGTCCGGCCGCACGTACAGCACCGCGAGCAGCAGCGCGAAGATGAACGACATGCTGAGCTCGGGCGACAGGAACGCGACGATGAAGTTGTTCACGACGCCGAGCAGCAAGCCGCCCACGCAGGCGCCGACGAGCGAGCCGAAGCCGCCGAGGATCGCGCCGACGAAGCCGTAGATGAGGATCGTGTTCATCATGTCGGGCGTGACCGAAGTCGTGGGCGCCGCGAGCACCGCCGCGACGCCGCCCAGCAGCACGCCGCAGCCCCATGCGAGCGAGAGCACGCGCTCGACCGGCACGCCCATGAGCCGCGCGGCGTACGCGTTCTGCGTGATCGAGCGCATCGTGAGGCCGACGGTCGTGCGCGTGAACAGCACCGCCAGCGCGAGCGCGAGCGTGGCGAGGAACGACAGGTCGACGATGTCCTCGGGACGCAGCACCACGGGCCCGAGCATGAGTGGCGTCACCGCGAGCGGCAGCGCCATCGGCCTCGGGTTGTAGCCGAAGCCCAGGCCCACGACGCCCTCGAGCAGCATCGCCAGTCCCAGCGTGAGCACGATCTGCGTCATGTCCGAGGCGCCCCGCAGCCGCGCGAGGAGCATGCGCTGCGCAGCCGCGCCGAGCAGGAACGCGACGCCCGCGGCGACGAGCACGGCGACCCAGAAGCCGAAATGCGCCTCGGTGAGGAGCACCCACGCGACGTACGTGACCGCCATGCCCATCGCGCCCTGCGCGAAGTTGAGCACGCCGCTGGTGTTCGAGATCACGACCAGGCCCAACGCGACGAGCGCGTACAGGCATCCCTGCGCCAACCCGGCGAGGGCGATCTGGAGCACCAGCTCGAGCACGGGCGCGGCCCGGCTACGGGTTCTTCAGCCCGTCGAAGTCGCTGCCCGGGACCACCTCCCAGTGGTCGCCCTTCGCCTGCCACAGGAACTGGCAGCAGATGCCGTCGTGGCTTTGCGCGGTGTAGGTGAGGCGCCCGCCGATCGTGTCGAGGTCCTTGAGGCCGTCGAGCGCCTTCACGAAGCTCTCGCGCGTGACCGGGCCCTGGACGCGGCGCAATCCCGCGACCGCGACCTCGCCCGCGAGCCATCCCCACGCCGCGTAGATGTTCGCCTCCTTGCCCGGCGCGTATTGGCCCATCGCCTTCACGAACGCCTGCCACTTCGGATCGGAGCTTCCGGGCGCCGGCAGGAACGCGCTGCAGTAGGTGCCGTTCAGGCTCGCGATGGTCTTGAAGATGCCGCTGTAGCCGCATGCGGAAGCCGTGAGGATGCGCTCGGGCTTGTATCCGAGGCTCGCCATCTGGTTGAGGATCTGCGCGCCCGACGTGGCGATGGTCGCGAGCACGACGACCTTGATGCCCGCGGCCTTCATCTTGATCACCGCGCTGCTGAAGTCGACCTGCGAGGGCACGTACGGGATCGTCATGTCGGCCTTGCCGATCTGGCTCAGCACGCCCTCGAGGATCGGCTTGCCGAACGCGTCGTCCTGGTAGATCACCGCGACCGGCTGCTTCGGGAAGCGCTTCTTCACGAAGGCGCCCATCGTCTTGCCGTCGGTGGTGTAGAGCGGCCAGGCGGGGAACACGTATTGGAGCGTCGGCCGGTAGAAGATCGGGCTGCCGCTGCCCATGCCGAGCAGCGGCACCTTCACGCCGTCGAGCATCTTGTACACCGCCGCGTTCGTGGGACTGCCGATGCTGCCCACGATCGCGAACACCTGGTCCTGGTAGACGAGCTTCTTCACCAGCGCGGTGGTCTGCGCCGGCTGGTAGGAGTCGTCGTAGCTGATGAGCTTGAGCTTCTTGCCGTTCACGCCGCCGCTCGCGTTCACCGACGCGAGGTACGCCTCGAGGCCCCATTTCGCCTCGCCCGTGGGCGCGTTCGGGCCGGACTGCGCAGCCGTCTGCCCGAGGAGGATCGTGTCGCCCGTGGGCTCGCCGCCGGGAGCGGGCCCGGCGTCGTCGGCCGCGCGCGACGGCAGGGAAATGGTGAAGCCGCCCGCTAGCGCGATGCACGCGAGAATCGCCCGCAGGCGCGCGTTTGCCAGATGCATGATTCCTCCTCCGTTGTGGGTTTGCCTTGTGCTCGTGCTCAGTCCGTTCCTTGCGCCTTGCGAGATCCGCCGGCCGTGCGTTGCGCCGGATCTCCATCTGCCCATGATGCCTCATGCGCGCCGCTCGCCCCGCGTGCGAGCCATTCCGCGTAGATCTCTTGCGTGTGCTCGCCGAGTCGCGGCGGCTCGCGGAAGACCGCGAACGCGTAGTCGGTGAGCGCGATCGGGAACGCCGTGGTGCGCGTGCGCACGCCGTTGGGCAGCTCCAGCGGCTGCACGAGGCCGAGCGCCGCGACCTGCGGGTCGGCGAGCGCCTCGGCGAAGTCGTTGATCGGCGCGCACGGCACGCCCCGCCCGTCCATCTCCGCGATCCATTCCGCGGCGCTGCGGCGCTCGAAGAACGGTTGCAGGATCTGCACGAGCTCGGCCTGGTGGCGCGCGCGCGATTCCTGCGTCGCGAAGCGCGCGTCGTCGGCGAGCGCCGGCGCGCCGATCGCCTCGCACACCGCGCGCCAGAGACGGTCGTTGCCGGCGGCGATCACGAAGTAATCGTCGGCGGCGCGGAACGCCTGGTACGGTGCGTTGCGCGGATGCGCCGAGCCGAGCCTTCGCGGCGCCTTGCCGGTGCCGAAATACTCGCTCGTCTGCAGCGCCGACACGCCGATCAGGCTCGCGAGCATCGAGCAATCGATGAAGCCGCCGCGCCCCGTGGCGTCCCTGCGGCGCAACGCCGCGAGGATCGTGTACGCGGCGTACAGGCCGGCGCAGAAGTCGCCGATCGGCACGCCGCATTTGACCGGCGCGCCGCCCTCCTCGCCCGTGACGCTCATCACGCCGCTCGCCGCCTGCATCGTCACGTCGAACGCGCCGCGCTGGGCGCGCGGCCCCGTTTGCCCGTATCCCGAGATCGAGCAGTACACGAGGCGGGGATTGCGCGCGAGGAGCGCCGCGTGCCCGAGCCCCACGCGCGCGAGCACGCCGGGGCGGAAGTTCTCGACGACGACGTCGGCGCACGCGCACAGCTCGGTGAGCCGCGCGACGTCGGCCTCGCTCTTCAGGTCGGCGGCGAGGCTCCTCTTGTTGCGGTTGACCGAGGCGAAGTTCTCGCTGAACGCCTGGCCCTGCGCGTCGCGCGCGAGCGGCGGCCAGTTGCGCATGCCGTCGCCGCCGTCGGGACGCTCGACCTTCACGACGTCGGCGCCGAGATCGGCGAGCAGCGAGCCGGCGAACGGCCCGGCCGCGATCTGGCCGAACTCGACGACCCTCAGCCCCGCGAGGGGAGCATCCATCGTCCGCGCGCCCCTACGCCGCGGTGCCGGTCGCCATCGCGACCGCGGGCGAGCGCGCGCCGCCGGCCACCTGCCGCTCCTCGTGCTGCATCTGCGCGAGGATCTGGCGCGCGCGGCGCAGCGCCTTGTCGGGCTTCAGGAAGAGCTCGGTATAGCCGTTGTCCGGGATCTCGAACATGTGCTGCTGCTTCTCGAGCGCCCAGCGATCCTGGTCCACGACCTCCGGGAACATCTCGGCGATGCGCCGCGCGGTGGACTTGCTCGGGTCGCCGCGGGACATGTGGCTCGCGCGGCAGTTCACGATCCAGCGCCACACGTGGTTGCGCTCGTCGACCGGCGTGTGGGTGTGCAGCAGGACGTAGCCGTGCTCCGCTTCCGTGCCGAGCTTGCCGGGAGGCGCCACGTGCAGCTCCACGCGGGTGAGCCCCGGCATCACCATGCAGTGGGTGTGCAGGCGGTCGACCACCTCGTAGTGGAACCAGTCGACGAAGTAAGGCGGCTGCGTGTAGTTGGCGGCGCGCCGCAGCGTCTTCACGAAGCGGTAGCCGCCGGACTCGCCCTCGGTGAGCTCGATGGGCAGGAGGCTGTTGGCGTAGTCGCCGATGTTGCCGTCGTGCAGCGGGTAGAAGTGCGTGATGTCGAGCAGGTTCTCGATCAGCAGCAGGTAGTTCGCGGGCACCGCCATGGGACCGGAATCGATCGACTCCCACGCGTCGTCGCCGACCTCGGGCGTGCGGGGCGGCTGGAACTTCGACGCGCGCTCGGGATTGCCGGCCCACACCCACACCAGCCCGTCCTGCTCGATGACCGGGAACGACGTCACGCGCGCCTGCGGCGGGATCGGCCCCTCGGGATGCGACGGGATCTTCACGCACACGCCGCGCTCGTCGTAGCACAGCCCGTGGTAGGCGCACTCGAGCATGCCGTTCGGCAGCACGCGACCCTCCGAGAGCGGGAAGCGCTTGTGGCAGCAGCGGTTGTCGAACGCGACGACCTTGCCCTGCCGCGTGCGCCAGACGACGAGCGACTGTCCCGCGATCACGTGCCCGGTCAGCTTGTCGGTCTCGAACTCGCGCGACAGCCCCGCCACGTACCAGCAATCCTTCACGAATTGGAACGGTTCCATAGGTCTCACACTCCGTTGTCGGGGCGGCCCCGCGGCCGCCTTCTTCCAGTCAATCGATGCCCGGCCTCATCGCGCTAGAGGTCGAGCGTGAGCACCGGCGTCTTCGAGCGCGCGCAGCACACCAGCACGTATTCCCTGTGGTCCGCCTCGTCCAGCACGTAATCGCGGTGCTCCGGCTCGCCCGCGAGGTAGCGCGTGAGGCAGGTCCCGCAAACGCCGCTCTCGCACGAGGTCTCGATGAAGACGTCGTGCTCGCGCAGGACCTGCACGATGGTCTTGCCCGCGGGCACCTCGAGCTCGATGCCGCTACGCTGCAGGCGCACGGTGAACGCACGGTCGTCGAGCGCCGGTGCCGCCTCGGGAGGCGTGAAGTACTCGAAGTGCACGCTGCCCGCCGGCCAGTGCGCCGAAGCTTCGCGCGCCGCGGCCATGAAGCCGGTCGGGCCGCAGTAATAGAGGTGCGTGCCCGGCTCGACCTCGCGCAGCAGCGCGCGCAGGTCGAGCGCACGTGCCGCCTCTCCGCCGTCGTGATGCAGCACCACCTTTGCCGCGGCGACGAGCGGGGCGAGGCGATCGAGGAAGGCCGTCTTCGCCGGCGAGCGCGTGCAGTAATACAAGCGGTACGACGCGCCCGCGCGCTCGAGCTCGGCCACCATCGCCATCATCGGCGTGACGCCGATGCCGCCGGCGAGAAGCAGGTGGCGGCGCGCCCCGGCCGCGAGCGGAAAGTCGTTCCGCGGCACGCCGATGGTGAGCAGATCGCCCACGCGCGTGTGGTCGTGCAGCGCGCGCGAGCCGCCGCGGCCGCTCTCCTCGCGTTGCGGCGCGATCACGTAACGGTGGCGCTCGGCCGGGTCGTTGCAGAGCGAGTACTGGCGCACGCAATCGGCGTTCACGTGCACGTCGATGTGCGCACCGGCCGCGAACGGCGGCAGCGGCGCGCCGGCCGGATCGCGCAGGTCGAAGCGCGTGATCCCCTCGGCTTCCCAGGTCATCGAACGCACGCGCACCTGGATGCGCGTTGCCGGGGCCGCGGGCGTGTCGGCCGACGCGCAGAGCCCCGGTTCCGGCGTCTCCGTCGATCGACCTTCCCGCCGCAATGCCGCTGAGCTCAAGGATTCCCCCGCGTTTGCCACCGGCGCAGACCGCGCGTCGCCCGGCCGGGGGGCGTCGGCGGGCCTCGCTTCGGATGCTCGATCCCATTCTGGGCCCGGTTTCCCATCGGGTAAAATGATATTTTCCGATCGTCTTCGATCGGTTTTTCCGAAGGGTGCGGGGGCGCGCGCGGTGAACATCCGGCATCTCGAGACCTTCTACTGGATCGCCCGGCTGGGAAGCTTCACCGCGGCCGCCGACCGCGTGCTCGCCACGCAATCGACCGTCTCCACGCGCGTGCGCGAGCTCGAGGGCTCGCTCGGCGTGAAACTCTTCGACCGCGGCCATCGCCAGGCGCGGCTCACGCCGAAGGGCAAGGAGCTCGTCTACTACGTGGAGCAGCTGCTCGAGCTCACCCACGAGATGCGCCAGCGCATCACGCCGTCGGCCGCGGTGGGCGGGCTCATCCGCGTGGGCGTCGTCGAGATCATCGCCTACACGTGGCTGCCGCGCTTCATCCAGATGCTGCGGCAGACCTATCCCAACGTGGTCCTCGAGCTGGAGATCGCGCTCACCGCCGAGCTGGTCGACAAGCTCACCGACGGCTCGCTCGACGTGATCTTCGCGCTCGGCGAGGCCCCGAGCGCCAACTACGTGCGCGAATCGCTCGGCTCGATCCAGCTCGAATGGATGGCGCATCCGCAGCTCGGCATCCCGCGCCGCGCGGTGTCGCCGCGGGAGCTCGAGCGCTGGCCGTTCATCACCCTCAATCGCCTCTCCTACCACCACTCGAGCATCCAGGCGTGGATGAAGAAGAACCAGGTCCGCGCGCGCAAGGTGATCGTCTGCAACTCGCTCACCGTGGCCGCGAAGCTCGCCGGCGCCGGCGTGGGAATCAGCCTGCTGCCGCCGCTCGTCTACGAGCGCGAGATCGGCGAGGGGACGCTGCGCATCGTGCGCACGACCGCGCGCATGCCACCGGTGCATTTCTCCGCGATCTATCCGGTGGGCGAGCTGCAGCCGCTCGCCGCACTCGTGACGGGGTTGGCGAGCCGCTCGGCGCGCGGGCAGAATGGCGCGGTCGCAGCCAAGCGCAAGGTCCACGAACGATGACGGCCGGTGCATCGATGCAGGCCCCCGCGGACGCGAATGCGTTCCTCAGGCAGGAGCGTCGCGGGACGACCCGCACGCTCGTGCTCGATCGGCCGCAGAAGCGCAACGCGCTGAGCGCCGCGCTGGTCGACGCGCTGCTCGATGCGGTGCAGTCCGCCCATGCCGACGGCACCCGCCTGCTCGTCCTGCGCGGCGAGGGCGCCAACTTCAGCGCGGGCTTCGACCTGGAGGGCTACGAGAGCCAATCGGAAGGCGACCTGTTGCTGCGCTTCGTGCGCATCGAGCAGCTCCTCCAGGCGTTGCGCTACGCGCCGTTCGACACCCTCGCGCTCGCGCACGGCCGCAACTTCGGCGCGGGCGTCGATCTCATCGGCGCGTGCGCGCGCCGGATCGCGAGCGCCGATGCGACGTTCCGGATGCCGGGGCTGCGCTTCGGGCTCGTGCTCGGCACGCGCCTCTTCTCGCGCCGCGTCGGCGCCCAACGCGCGCGGCAAGTGCTGCAGGAGTCGCGCACCTTCGATGCGAAGGAGGCTTGCGAGTGGGGCTTCCTCCACGAGCTCGCCGCGTCCGAAGCGTGGCCGCCGCTCGTGGCCCGCGCGGAAGAGGCCGCCGCGATTCTGGATCCGGAGGCCGCGCGGCGCCTGTTCGCCGTGACCACATCCGACGATCGCGACGCCGATCTCGCCGAGCTGGTGCGCTCGGCCGCGCGCCCCGGCCTCAAGTCGAGGATCGCGCGATACCTGGAGCAAGCGAGCACGCGACGCTAGACGCGCCGGTCGCCCGACGCATTGACGGACGTTCGCCGGTGCAGCTTGACTGGGGTCGCGGTCGTGCTATCGTCGCCGCCTGCCCGCCGCTCCGCGAAAGAAGGTCGCCATGGCCCACCGCGCGACATGCATCGCCGGCCTGCTTGTCGGTCTCGTCCTGGGAATCACCGCCCATGCGCAGGTGACCCTCACCGTCGCGAAGTCCGGCACCGGGCTGGGCAGCATCACGTCCTCGCCGAGCGGCATCTCGTGCAACAAGTCCTGCACGACCGCGAGCGCCTCGTTTCCCGCCGGCACGGTCGTCACGCTCATGTGGGACACGTACATTCCCACGACGTTTTCGATCATCAACAAGTGGACCGGCGGCGGGTGCGACAACATCGCGATCCCGAACCATGCCCACAGCCTCTGCACGGTCACGCTCACGTCGAACACCACGGTCACGGCGACCGTGACGCAGTACCCCGACGTGATCGTCGTGCTGCACTCGGGAACCGGCAACGCGCAGCTCACGATCGCCGATCTCACCAACAACACCACCACGACATGCCAGCCGGGCACGCTGACCGACTTCTACCAGGAGTCGATCTTCGGGATCTATTGCGCCCACGTGCGGTCGGCGCCGTTCCTCGTGAACCTCAACATCGCGCCCGACGCGCAATCGACGTTCACCGGCTGGTCGGGCCAGGGCTGCACGGGAACCGGCACGTGCACCGTGAACGTGACCGGACACCAGTTCGTCACGGCGACCCTGGCGAGCGCCGTCGCGCCACCGGCCGTGTTCCCGATGACCGTGAGCTCGGACATCACGCCCACCACCGCGAACGCCACCGCGAACGTGCAGTTCCGCGCCCAGGACGTGGGCACGACGCAGAGCGTCTACGTCTTCGCGCTCGCGCCGTCGACGTCGGTCAAGGCGTTGGCCGGCGGCCCCGCGCCGACCCTCGTGGGCGCTTCCATCACGGAGACGGGCGCGAAGGACGCGGGCTGCGTGCTCGCGCAGCTCGACCCGACGGGACAGCAGCTCATCGGCGCGAGCAGCTCGCAGTTGCAGGCGTATTCGAGCGGCGTGCTTTCCGCGCAGGGACAGGCCGTCACCATCCTGAACAACGCGTCGACGCCCGCGATCACCAACGCGACCTTCTACGTCGGGTACGGCACGAGCAGCAGCGCGATGTTCACGAACGGCGTCTACCGCAACGCGCTCACCGTCCCCGGCGGCACGGTGTGCCCGATGGTCTCCTCGCAGACCGCGCTGTGGTGGAACCCGGCGGAATCCGGATGGGGCGTGAACTTCGACCAACAGGGCGGCATCCTCTTCGGCACGCTCTTCGATTACGACGCGACCCACCAGCCGATGTGGCTCGTGATGTCCGACGGCGCGTTGCAGTCCAATGGGGTCTCGTTCACGGGCAACCTCTATCGCACGACGGGGCCGCCCTTCAACGCCAACCCCTTCACGCCGATCACCGCCGCGAACCTCACGCAGGTCGGCACGATGGGCGTGTCGTTCCAGGACGCGAATTCGGGAACCCTGCAGTACACGGTGAACGGCACCACGATCACCAAGGGCATCCAGCGCCAGGTGTTCGGATCGCGCGCGGCGGCATGCTTCCCGACGACCGCGAGCCGCACGAGCTCCACGAACTACCAGGACCTCTGGTTCAACCCGAACGAGTCCGGGTGGGGCATCAACATCACGCACCAGGACGACACGTTGTTCGCCACGTTGTTCACCTACGACGCGGCGGGCAACGGGCTGTGGCTGGTGATGTCCGCGGGCACGAAGCAGCCCGACGGCTCGTATTCGGGCACGCTCTACCGCACGACCGGCCCGTCGTTCGACGCGAACCCGTTCACGCCGATCGGTGCGGCCAACGTCGCCGCGGTCGGCACGATGCGCCTCGCGTTCAGCGACGGCAATACCGGCACGCTCACCTACACGTACAACGGGGCGACCGTCACGAAATCGATCACGCGCCAGGTGTTCTCGAGCCCGGTGTCCGCGTGCAACTGAGCGGCGGCTAGGGCGCGGGCAGCATCACCAGGTCGCCGCGCATCGGCGCGTTCGGATCGTCCGCGTGGTACGCGGCGAACGAGACCTTGTCCTCGACGCTCTTCACCTCGAGCGTGCCGAGGTGCATGCGGCGCGCGGACAGCACCTCGCCCGTCGCCGGATCGGTGAGACGCTGCGTGATGCGCATGAGCTCGAAGTGGTCGCCCGCCTTCACGCCCGCGATGCGCCCCGCGTTGATGACCGCCTCCTTGCCGTCGTAGTCGACGAGCAACGCGCGCCAGGGCTGGCGATCGGTCGTCGCGATGATCGCGCCCACGGCCTGCTCGATCGCCTTGCGGCAGGCGGCGCCGAGCGGCGTGTTGCTGAACTCGTCGCCGCCGATCTGCATCTGCCTGTAGTCGGTCGCGACGCTCATCGACGTGTTCGAGATGGCCTCGCGCACCTTCACCGTCTGCACCACCTGCGTGGTCGACGTGTCCACGATGCGCAGGTCGATCGCGACCGCGCCCTCCTGGTGCTTCGTGCCGAGCAGCGCGTTGAGCGGGTTGCCGCCGCGGCTGCCGCCGAAGCCGATGTTGAAGCCGCCGCCGCTGTCCTGCACGCCGAACTCGGTGACCGCGCCGATCACGACGAACTGCGCCGCGCCCGTCTCGCCCAGCCGCGGACCGGTCTCGGCGTTGGCCACGTTGTTCGCCTTCAGCTGCTGCTCGAAGACCACGCGGTCCATGCTCGCGCGTTCGAGCACGACGAAACGTCCCGACTGCTGCAGCGCGGTGACGAGCATCGCCGCGAGCCCGCCGCCGATGTCCCAGTCGCCGTAGGCGGCCGTGAACGTGCTGTTCGACTGGAACTTGTCGACCACCACCGCGCGCTTCGGTCCCGTGAGCGTGCCGTCGACTGCGAGCGCGGGACAGGCGAGCGCGCATGCGAAGGCCGCGCCCATGCACCGCGCGAGGAATCCCGTTGTCGTCATGGGCGCCTCCCTTCGTTCAGCGGCAGATCACGTTGATGCGGCCGATGTCGCCCTGGCCCGTGCCCTTCGCGTCGATCGGCCAGAGGTCCCAGCTGCCGTTGCCCGCGAGGCACAGCTGCTGCGGCGCGGGCGTCGTGTAGTCGCTGCCCGAGGCGAGCCCGCTGCCGTTCAGTTGCGCGATCACCTGCGCGCCGGTGCCGCCCGGAATGCCGGTGACCTGGTAGGGCTTGAACACGACCTGGCGCAGCGGCGACTTGAGCTGGCGCGACAAACGGATCGTGACCGTGTCGCCCGGCCGGCCGGTGCACGGCGAGGACGAAGCGATGCTGCCCGAGTTCACGAAGCACGGCTTGAATGCCGCCGGCGTCGGCGGCGGCGGTGGCGGCGTGGTCGTGGCATTCGGGCCGGTGTTCGTCGCGACCGCACCGGGGCGGCAATCGACCATGAAGCGCCCGATGTCGCCCTGTCCCTGGCCCGCGGCATCGACCGGGAAGAGATCCCAGGTGCCTCCGCCGCCGATGCACAGCTGCTGCGGCGCGACCACGTCGTAGATGCTGCCCGAGGCCGTCGCGTTGCCTTGCACCGCGCTGATCACCTGCGCGCCCGTAGCGCCCGGGATGCCGGTCACCTGGTACGGCTTGAAGACGATCTCCTTCAACGGCGAGTTGAGCTTGCGGCTCAGGCGGATCGAGATCTTCGTGCCCGGCGCGCCCTTGCACGGCCCCATCTGCGCGATGCTGCCCGCGTTCGTCGAGCACGGCTGGAACGCGGCCGTGGGCGAGGGCGTCGGCGGCTTCGGATTGGGCTTCGTGTTGACCGGCGTCGTCGTGGGCGGCTTCGGCGGCGTCGGCTGTTTGCCGCTGCCCGGCACGGTGGGCACGACCGGATGCGTGTTCGATGCGGTATTCGACGGTGGCGTCGGGGTCGCGCCCGGAACGGAGCGCTCGCCGCGGATGATGGCGAAGCCCACGTTGTGCGACTGCGCGTTGTGCGACCACGTGTTCGGATCGGAGTCGATCACCTCGTAGGTGCCGATGGGCAGCGTGAGGTTCACGTCCGCGACCCAGTTCACGTTCGGCGCGTTGTTCTGGCCCGACGAGCCCTTCACGCGGAACGGGCCGAACGACTGGCCGTTCATCGACTTGATGGTGATCGTGCCGGGCGCCGCCCCGCGCCCGTTGTTCCAGTGGTACGTCTGGACCTGCGTGACGTGGACTGTCATCGGCGTGATGAACTCGGGGCGGTGCGCCGGGTTGTTCTGCACGCCCCCGGTATTCGTGTTGTTGTAGAGGTCGATCGCGAGGAGCGGAAGCGGGACGAGCGTGGCGAGGAGCGCGAGCGTGCGGAAGACCGATGCCATGGAACACCTCCCCCTTGAGATGATCGGACGGCCTGCGAGCTGCGGCGCCGAGCATACAACGGGAAGTGCGCGTCGGATATACCCGGCGCGCGCCGGGCCGGGAGCGTCTTGGCGGGCAAAAAGGAGCCGCGGACGGCTGCCGCGTGTCAACGGACGGCAACCGAAGCGAGGGCTGATTCGCGCGGTCAGGCCGCCTTGCCGCAGCCCGCGGGCTTGAAGATGCGCCGGCTCGAGGCCGGGTGCTTCGCGAGCTTGTCGCCGGGGCGCCGCGGGCGGGCCGTCAGCTCGCCGCCGCAGTTCGGGCAGCGTCCGTGCAGCAGCTCTTCGGCGCAGGCGCTGCAGAACGTGCATTCGAAGGAGCAGATGCGTGCCTCGGTCGAATCCGGCGGCAGGTCGCGATCGCAGCATTCGCAGTTCGGGCGCAGCTCGAGCATCTTCGCCTCCCGTGACGGCCTTTCGCGACTATGGTCGATGGCCGCGGAAACGGCAACGGCCGCATCGTGGACGTGAAAACGCCCCCGGGACTCGCGTCGCCGGGGGCGTCGAAGAGCTCGCGTCGCAGCGATCGGCCCTCCGGCCGACCGGATCACGTCAGGGCGCGTTCAGCACGCGTTGCCCGTGCGATGCCAGATCGCGTCGCTGCCGCAGCGGTACTCGTAGCCGTTCTGGCAGGACAGGTAGCCGCTCGAGTAGGCGACGCTGCCCAGCGTGCAGGCGCCGGGCGCCGTGACGATCGTCTCGTGCGTCACCGCCGGACGCTCGACGACGGTTTCCTTCGTCACCACCGGCTCTCTCTCGACCACGTGCTCGCGCACGACGGTGCGGGTGCACGCCGCCAGCGAGGCGACGCAAAAACACGCGATTAGGATGGGGCGACTCATGTCTGGTCTCCTGTGATGAACCCACAGGGTGGACTGTCGGCTTAAGCGCAAGTTTTCGGGGTGGAGCGCTGCGCATTAGTCCGACCGGGCCAGTCTCAGATCGGCGACACTCCGAACAGCCACCGGTGCAGGCCGAACAGGAAGGCCGCGTAGATCACGAGCCCCGCCACCACGCAGATGATCGTCCCTCTCGGCGTGCCGGCCGGATAGGTCGTTCCGGCGATGCGATCGCGCCTGCGCGCGGCGCTGAAGCTGAGCATCGCCCACACGAGGAAGCTGCCGAACAACAGCACCGCGGCGAGAGTGCCGTTGGACAGCAGGTGCGCGAACGCCCACAGCTTCACGCTCAGCACCTGCGGGTGGTGCAGCCTCGCCTTGATGGCGTTGCCCGGCACGCGCGCCGCGACGAACAGGATGAACACGGGGATCATCAGCACCACGGTGACGTAGCGCATCAGCTCGGGCGGATTCCACAGCGGCATCTCTCCGCGCGCACGCACGTAGCCCCAGACGAGCAGCACGAGGCCGGCGATCGAGATCACGGAATAGATGCCCTTCCACCGCTTCTCGCCGATGCGCGCGATGGTCGCCGTGCGCCACCCCTCCGCGAACACGCGCACCGAATGCGCGCCGAGGAACAGGACCAGACCCACGATCAGGATCGTCATGACCGCCTCCCCTGGGTGAACGACAGCCGAATTGTGGCATGACCCTCACTCCCTTTGATCCCTGAGGCAATGCCGATCGCGGATCCACGGATATTGGTTGCATCCATCGCTCCGGAAACGCCATGAAGCTCAGCGAGCCGCTCATCGAACGCGAGGACATCGGGATGCAGGGGCACGTCGCCCGCGGCTTCGAGCCCGTTCGCGAGGCGTTCGTCGAGAACTTCGAGCGGCGCCACGAGCTGGGCGGCGCCTGCTGCGTTTACTGGCGCGGCACGAAGGTGGTGGACATCTGGGGCGGCATCCGCAACCGCGCGACGCGCCAGCCGTGGAACGAGGACACGATGGTCATCGTGTGGTCCGCGACGAAGGGGCTCGCCGCGATGACCCTCGCCCTCGCCCACACGCGCGGCTGGCTCGACTACGACGAGCGCGTGTGCTCGTACTGGCCGGAGTTCGCGCAGAACGGCAAGCGCGGGATCACCGTTCGCCAGCTGCTCGCGCACCAGGCGGGCCTCTTCGCGTTCGACGAGCCGGTCGACAGGCACGTCGTCGCCGATCCCGACCGGCTCGCCGCGGTCCTCGCGCGCCAGGCGCCGGCGTGGGCGCCCGGCACGCGCCAGGCTTACCACGCGCTCACGCTCGGCTTCCACGAGGGCGAGCTGATGCGGCGCCTCGATCCGCGCCATCGCAGCCTCGGCCGCTTCTTCCAGGACGAGATCGCAACGCCGTTGCGCCTCGACGCGTACATCCGGCTCCCCGAGACGATTCCCGAAACTCGCCTCGCCACGCTCGCGAGCCCCGGCGTCATCACCCGTCTGCTCGAGTTCCCGCTGCGCCTCACGATCGACTCGTTCAACCCGCGCTCGAACATCCATCGCGCCTTGATCGCCAATCCCGGCGCCGCGATCTCGCTCGATCCCGCGCGCGTCTATGCGCGCCACCTCGAAGTGCCCTCGGGCGGTGGCGTGGCCTCGGCGCGCGCGATCGCCCATGCCTACGCGGCGTTCGCCGTGCAGGGCGGCGAGCTGCGCATCGACAGGAACACGCTCGAAGCGCTGTGCGCGCCCGCGGCGGCGCCGACGGCGAGCACCTTCGACGAGTGCCTGAAGGCCGACGGCATCCGGTTCTCGCTCGGCTTCATGAAGCCCGGGCCGGTGCTGCCCTTCGGGACGGACGCGGCGTTCGGATCACCGGGCGCGGGCGGCGCGATGGGCTTCGCCGATCCCGAGCGCGAGATCGCCTATGGCTACGTGACGAGCCAGATGGGCGCGACGCTCAGCGGCGATCCCCGCGATGCCGCGTTGCGCGCGGCGCTCGCATCCTGCCTTCCGCGCTGATCCTCACTTCGGCATCGTCAGCCACACCAGCACGACGCTGAGCACCGTGATGAGGATCGGCGAGAGGACATCGCGGTCCTCCTTCGGGCGCTTGCGGGGATTCACGGATCTTCCCTCCGGTTCGAATGCCTCGAAGGCGATGCGCTTGGCGTCAGCTGAACAGGATGATCAGCAGCGCGACGAACGCGAGCACCATGCCGAGTAGCGGCCCGGCCTCGACGAAACGCGGCGAGGTCTCCTTCATGACCGCGCCTCCCATCCGCCGCCGAGGGCACGCACGAGGCCGACGGTCGCCTGGTATTGCGCGCTCTTCACCTCGACCGCGGCACGGCGGTCGGCGAGCTCGCTCCTTTGCGCGTCGAGCAGCTCGAGCTGGCTCACGAGGCCCTCGCGCCAACGCCGCTCGGAGAGCGTGGTGGCGCGCGTGGCGGCGGTCACCGCCCGTTGCTGCGCCTCGGCCTGCTGCTCGAGCAGCCGCAGCGCCGAGAGCTGGTCCTCGACGTCGCGAAAGGCGACCAGCACCTGTGCGCGGTACTGCGCGATCGCCGCATCCATGTCGCCGCCCGCCAAGCGCACGCCGGCCTCGCGCCGCCCGCCGTCGAAGATCGGCAGCGAGGCGAGCGCGCCGAGGCTCCACGCGCGCGCCGAATAGCGGAAGAGATCGGCAAGCTGCGGCGAGGCCGCGCCGCCCGCGCCGGTCAGGATGAGGTCCGGAAACCACGCGGCCTTCGCCACGCCGACCCGCGCCTGTGCCGCGAGCATCGCCGCCTGCGCGGCCGCGACGTCGGGCCGGCGCGCGAGCACCTCGGACGGCAAGCCGGCGGGAACCGCGGGCAGCGTCGCCGACCACGGCGAAGGCGTGATCGAGAAACCCGACGGTCCCTCGCCCACCATCACGGCGATCGCGTGCTCGAGCTCCGCGCGGCGGCGGTCGAGCGCGAGCGCGTCCGACTCGGTGGCCGCGACCTGCGTCGTGGCGCGCGCGACGTCGAGCTCGGCGACGTCGCCCGCGCGGTAGCGGCGCTCGGTCAGGTCGAGCGTGCCGCGATAGGTCTGCACGGTCTGCCGCACGATGGCGCGTTCCTCGTCGAGGGCGCGTAACGAGAGATAAGCCTGCGCGACGTCCGCCTCGGCCACCAGCCGCGTATTCCGCAGCAGCGCCGCGGAATTCTCCGCATCGAGCGCGGCGGCCTGGCTCGCGCGGCGCAGCCGCCCGAAGAGGTCCGTCTCCCACGACGCGTTCGCGCCGAGCGCATGGAGCGTGTGCGGATTGCCGGCAGGAAGGCTGGTCACGGTGAGCCCGTCGCCGCGTTGCGCCGAGGCGCCGAGATTCGCCTGCGGCAGGCGCTCGGCGTCGGCCTGGGCGAGCAGCGCGCGCGCCTGCACGAGCCGCGCGGCCGCCACCTGGATCGACGTGTTGCCGCGATCGGCGCGCGCGACGAGATCGTCGAGCACCGGGTCGCCGAACACCTTCCACCATTCGCCGTTCGAAGGTAGCGCGACCGCGACCATCTTGAAGCGCGGCCCGGCTTCCTTGAACGCGACCGGGGTCTGCGGCAGCGACGCGGGATCGATCGGCGGCGGCGTGGCGCAACCGGCGAGCACGAGGACGATGGCCAGCGGCGCGAATGCGAAGCGCAAGGTGGTTTTCATGGGACTAGTCGGAAGAGCCGGCAAAGGCCTCCGCATGCGGGACCTGGCCGTGGAGTTTGAGGGCGCGGTTTCCCGTGAGCGCGCGCAGCGCCACGTAGAACACCGGGGTGAGGAAGAGGCCGAAGGCGGTGACGCCGATCATGCCGGAGAAGACCGCGATGCCCATCGCGCGCCGCATCTCCGCGCCCGCGCCGAACGAGTACACGAGCGGCACGGTGCCCATGATGAACGCCATCGACGTCATGAGGATCGGGCGCAGCCGCAGGCGCGCGGCCTCGATCGCGGCCTCGAGCGGCGACTTGCCGGAGAACTCGAGCTCGCGGGCGAACTCCACGATCAGGATCGCGTTCTTGGCCGACAGCCCCACCAGCACGATGAAGCCGATCTGCGTGAAGATGTTGTTGTCGCCGTGCGTGAGCCACACGCCCGTCATCGCGGCGAAGAGCGCCATCGGCACGATGAGGATGATCGACAGCGGCAGCACCAGGCTCTCGTAGAGCGCGGCGAGCACGAGGAACACGAGCAGCACCGAGAGCGGGAAGACCCACACGCCGCTGTTGCCGGCGAGGATCTCCTGGTACGTGAGGTCGGTCCACTCGAGCGTGATGCCGCGCGGGAGCGTCTGCGCCGCGATGCGCGCGATGGCGTCCTGCGCCTGCCCCGAGGAGTAACCGGGCGCGGGACCCCCGTTCACGTCGGCGGCGAGGAAGCCGTTGTAGCGCATCGCGCGCTCGGGGCCGGCCGAGGGCTTCACGTCGACCAGCGCCGACAGCGGGATCATCTCGCCCGCGGCGTTGCGCACCTTCAGCAGCCGGATGTCCTCGGGCCGCGCGCGGAACGGCGCATCGGCCTGCACGCGCACGGAGTAGGTGCGGCCAAAGCGGTTGAAGTCGTTCACGTAGAGGCTGCCGAGGTACACCTGCATCGTGTCGAAGATCTCCGTGAGCGGCACGCCGAGCTGGCGCGCCTTCGTGCGGTCGATGTCGACGTAGAGCTGCGGCACGTTCACCTGGTAGCTCGAGAAGAGCCCCGCGAGCTCGGGCGCGCGGTAGGCGTGGCCCATGAACTCCTTGAGCGCCTGGTCCATCGCCTCGTAGCCGAGCGAGCCGCGGTCCTCGACCTCGAGCTTGAATCCGCCGGTGGTCCCGAGCCCCATCACGGGCGGCGGCGGGAAGATCGCGATGAACGCGTCCTGGATGCCGGCGAACTGCGCGTTCAGGGCGCCCGCGATCGCGCCTCCGCTCAGCGACGGATCGCGCCGCTGCTCGAAGGGCTTGAGCGTCACGAACACGATGCCCGCGTTCGAGCTGTTGGTGAACCCGTTGATCGAAAGCCCGGGGAAGGCGACCGCGTGCTCCACGCCCGGGTGCTTCATCGCGATCTCGCCCATGCGCCGGATGACGTCCTCGGTGCGGTCGAGGGTCGCGCCGTCGGGCAGCTGCGCGAAGCCGATGAGGTACTGCTTGTCCTGGCTCGGCACGAAGCCGTGCGGCACGGATTTGAACAGGCCCGCGGTCGTCGCGGCGAGCACCGCGTACACCGCGAGCATCAGCGCCTTGCGGCCGAGCGCGCGGCGCAAGCCCCCGGTGTAGCCCTGCGCGCCGCCGCGGAACGCGCGGTTGAACGCGTCGAAGAAACGGCCGAGCACGCGATGCATGCCGCGCGAGACGGCATCCTGCGGCGCGTCGTGCGCGCGCAACAGCAGGGCCGCGAGCGCCGGCGAGAGCGTGAGCGAGTTGATCGCCGAGATCACGGTCGAGATCGCGATCGTCACGGCGAACTGGCGATAGAACTGGCCGCTCAGCCCCGTGATGAAGGCGAGCGGCACGAACACCGCGACCAGCACCAGCGCGATGGCGATGATCGGGCCGGAGACCTCGCGCATCGCGCGGTAGGTCGCGTCGCGCGGCGTGAGCCCCGCCTCGATGTTGCGCTCGACGTTCTCGACCACGACGATCGCGTCGTCCACCACGATGCCGATGGCGAGCACGAGCCCGAAGAGCGTGAGGGCGTTGATCGAGAAGCCGAGCAGGTAGAGGACCGCGAACGTGCCCACGATCGACACCGGCACCGCGACGAGCGGGATGATCGACGCGCGCCACGTCTGCAGGAAGAGGATCACCACGAGGACGACCAGCGCGACCGCCTCGAAGAGCGTCTCCACCACCGAATGGATCGAGGCGCGCACGAACTGCGTCGGGTCGTACACGATCTGGTAGCCCACGCCCTCGGGCATCGCGGCCTTCAGGTCCGCCATCGCCGCGCGCACCTGGTCGGAGATCTCGATGGCGTTCGAGCCGGGCGCGGCGAAGATGCCGATCGCGACCGCGGGCTTGTTGTCGAGGAGCGAGCGCAGCGAGTACTGCGCGGCGCCGAGCTCGATGCGGCCGAGGTCGCGCAGTCGCGTGACCGCACCCGAGGCGTCGCTCTTCACGACGATGTCGCCGAACTCGTCCTCGTTGCGCAGCCGCCCCTGCACGTTGACCGGGAGCTGCACGTCCACGCCCTGCGGCGTGGGCGAAGCGCCGATCACGCCCGCGGCCGCCTGCAGGTTCTGCTCCTGGATCGCGCGCACGACGTCGCTCGCCGTGAGCCCGTGCTCGGCGACCTTGCCCGGGTCGAGCCACACGCGCATCGAGTAGTCGCCGGCGCCGAAGATGTTCACCTCGCCCACGCCCGGCACGCGCTGCAGCCGGTCCTTCACGTTCAGCACCGCGTAGTTGCGCAGGTAGTTGATGTCGTAGCGCTCGTTCGGCGAGACGAGGTGCACGACCATGGTGAGGTCCGAGGACGCCTTCGCGGTCGTGATGCCGAGGCGGCGCACTTCCTCGGGAAGCCGCGGCTCGGCCTGCGCCACGCGGTTCTGCACCAGCTGCTGCGCCTTGTCGGGATCGGTGCCGAGCTTGAACGTGACGGTGAGCGTGAGCGTGCCGTCGGTGGTCGCCTGGCTGCCCATGTAGAGCATGTTCTCGACGCCGTTGATCTGCTCCTCGAGCGGCGTGGCGACGGTCTCGGCCACCACCTTCGGGTTCGCGCCGGGATAGGCCGCGCGCACGACCACGGAAGGCGGCACCACTTCCGGGTATTCGGAGATGGGCAGCAGCCCCATCGCGATCGCCCCGGAGATGAAGATGACGAGCGAGACGACGCCGGCGAAGATGGGACGATCGATGAAGAACTTGGAGAGGTTCATCGCAATTGCCTGGTCAGTGGTCAGTGCTTCTCCCTCTCCCTTGGGAGAGGGCCGGGGCGAGGGTCGCGGTCATCGCTGCGCCGTCTTCGCAAGCTGAGGCGCCACGATCGCGCCCGGACGCACGCGCTGCAGTCCGTTCACCACGATGCGTTCGCCGGGCTCGAGGCCCGCGCTCACGATGCGCAGTCCGTCGACTTCGGCACCGAGCGTCACGGGGCGATAGGCGACCTTGTTGTCGGCGCCGACCACGAGCACGAAGCGCTTGCTCTGGTCCGTGCCGATCGCGCGCTCGGCCACGAGCACCGCGCTCTCGCTCTTCGCGTGCCCGAGCCGCACGCGCACGAATTGCCCGGGAATGAGGCGGCCGTCGCGGTTGTCGAAGACGCCGCGCACGCGCACCGTGCCGCTCTTCGCGTTCACCTGGTTGTCGATGAGCTGCAGGTGGCCGCGCAGGGGCGTCTCCTGCTCCGCCGTCTCGATCTCCACCGGAATGCGCTCCACGGCGGGGCGCGGGCCGCCCGAGGCGAGCTCGCGCATCGCGCGCTCCACCACCGCCTCGTCGGCATCGAAGCTCGCGTAGACCGGGCTCACGCTCACGATCGTCGTGAGCACGGGCGCGGTCGGGCCCGCGGCCACGAGGTTGCCCGCCGTCACCTCGAGCCTGCCGACGCGCCCGCTCACCGGCGCACGCACCTGGGTGTAGCCGAGGTTCAGGCGCGCGAGCTGCAGCGCGGCCTGCGCGGCGCGCACGTCGGCCTCGGCGGTGCGGCGCGCGTTCACGCGCTCGTCCAGCTCGCGTTGCGCGATCGCGTGCTCGTCCGACAGGCGCTGCGAGCGCTGGAACTCGGTGACCGCGTTGTCGAGCCGGGCCTGGGCCGCCGCGAGCTGCGCCTGCGCGCGATCCATCTCGGCGGCGTACGGCGCGGGATCGATCGTGACGAGCAGGTCGCCCGCATGCACCAGCGCGCCCTCGGTGAAATGCGCCGACTGGATCGCCCCCGCGACGCGCGGGCGCACCTCGACGCGGTCGACCGCTTCGAGCCGGCCGGAGAACTCGTCGTACGGCGTGACCTCGCGGCGCTCGACGGCGGCCACCGTGACCGGGATTGCGGCGGGCGCGGCGGCGGGTTTCTCGCTCGCCGTCGAATGGCGCAGCCCCGTGACGCCGTAGGCGACGGCGGCCAGGACGACGGTGCCGGTGGCGGCGAGGAGGGCCTTGCGGCGGTTCAGGGCTCGGGTGCTCATCGGAATGTCCCTTCCAGGGTCGCGGTCATTTATTTAGTGTCTGCTACACAATATGCGGACGATAGGGCGCGGCCATCGCCGTGTCAAGCTTTTTTCTAGTGATCGCTACAGAACGTCAGTGCGCCGCCCCGGCCGCGAGCATGGCGGAGCGCACGCCCGGTACCGCGGCGCCGATGCGCTGCGCGCGCCAGCGCGCCGGCGTCTCGCCCTCCCACTGGCGGAAGGCGCGGAAGAACGAGTTCTGGTCGTCGAAGCCGAGCAGGAAGGCGACGTCGCCCATGTCGAGCTGGCCGTTCGCGAGGTACTCGTGCGCCAGCTCGCGGCGCGCCTCGGCGAGGACGCCCTGGAAGCGGGTGCCCTCCTCGGCCAGGCGCCGCTGCAGCGTGCGCTCGGACAGCGCCAGCTCGCGCGCGATGGCGCGCATGTCCGGGCGACGCGTGGCCATCAGCCGCTTCATGAGCCACTTCACCTGGCCGGAGAGCGTGTTGCGCGCCTGGTGCTCGGCGAGCGCGCGCTCGAGCGCGGGCGCCAGGATCTCGAGGAGCTCGGCGTTGTAGGAGGCGAACGGGCGATTCAGGTCCGCGCCGTCGAGCACCAGCCGGTCGGCGGCGGCGCCGAAGCGCACCGGGCAACCGAAGTAGCGCTCGTGGGCCGCCACGTCGCCCAACGGGCGATCGAGCTCGACGCGCCGCGCGGTGAGCGGCTCGCGCGTGCCGCGGCGCCCGATCTCCATGAGCGCGGCGAACAGCATGTCGGTGGCCACCGAGCGTTCCGGATGCGGCCGCACCCATTCGATGTGGATGGTGCACGTGTCGCCCTGCTCGCCGACCACGATGCGCTCGGGCGCGCACATCTGCTTGTACCGGGCGATGCGATGCAGCGCGTCGCGCCAGTCCCGGGCATGCAGCGGCGCGAGCACGATCGGCGGCGCATCGGCGACATCCATGTTGCGCGCGATCTCGAGACCGATCGCGGGATCGCCCGACAGCTCGCGGACGGCCTTCCAGAACGCGTAGGACTCCTGCAGCGTGATCGTCTCGCCCTCCGGCGGCCGGGTGAGCGGAAGCCGCGCGCGGCGAGCCACCTCCGCGGGCGCCACGCCGCAGCGTTCGACGGCGCGCCAGAGGCAGGGGAAGAGCCGGACGTGATTCGCGGGAACGTTCGCTTGCATGGGGCCGTCCTGTTGCGGTGTCGCATCGAGTTGCCGCCAGATTAGCGGCCGCAGCGGCGTCGATCACTAGCGGAAGGCGCCAGCGCACTTGCAGAACGCGCCAATTTCCGCCCCTCCCGCTTCTGTACCGCGCGCTACAGAAGGAGGCCAATCTACGGCCCCTTGCGGGCGGGTGTCAAGTAATTTAATATCGACCACTATGAAAAAGACGCACCACGCCGCCGCCCCCGCCGAGCGCCGCCCGCGCGGGCGCCCGCGCGCCTTCGACCGCGACCAGGCGCTCGCCCGCGCGATGGAGGTCTTCTGGAGCAAGGGCTTCGAGGCCGCCTCGCTCGCCGACCTCACGAAGGCGATGGGCATCAACCCGCCCAGCCTCTACGCGGCCTTCGGCGACAAGGAGAACCTCTTCATCGAGGCGGTGCGCCGCTACCACGAGACGGTGCAGCAATCGTGTCCCTACGCCGGCGAGCCCACGGCGCGGCAGGCGGTGGAGCGGCTGCTGAACGAGCTCGCGACCCTCTTCACCGACCGCAGCCATCCCGCGGGCTGCCTCGCGGTGATGGCGATGGTCACCTCGTCCACGACGAGCGCGCGGCTGCAGAAGCACCTGGCCGAGGAACGCGCGCAGGCGCGGGCGCGGCTGCGCGACCGCATCCATCGCGGCGTGAAGGAAGGCGACCTCGACCCGGACACCGACGTGGGCGCGCTCACCGATTTCTACGCCGCCGTGATCAACGGCATGTCGCTGCAGGCGCGCGAGGGCAGCCCGCGCAAGGCGCTGCTCGGCATGGTGCAGACCGCGATGCGCGCCTGGCCGGAGCCCGCGAAGCGCCCGGCACGCACGAAGCTCAAGGCCGCCGCCTAGCGTTTCCCTGGCCGTCGCGTTGCCGGCGGCCATCGGGCACCCGCCGCAACGGCGCACCGCGCGATTTTTTTCCCCGCGCTGTCGATTTGCCCCCGGCTCGTTCGTCCTCGGGGTATGAAGCCCCTGCACGAACATCCGCAACTCGCCCTGCTGTTCGATTCCGCGCGCCGCGGCATCTTCGAGCGCGTCGCGCGCCGCCCGCGCTCCGCGCGCGAGCTGGTCGACGATCTCGGCCTCGGCCCGATGGAGGTCACGCGCCGCCTGCGCGAGCTGGTCGCCGCCGGCCTCGTCGCGCGCGAACGCTCCGGAAGCCGCGTGCGCTATCGCCTCGACGACGCCGGCATGGCCCGTCTGGGACGTGCGCTCGAGGCCGCGTGGTCCGCGAGCCTCGCGCACGCGTTCGCGATGGCGACGACGCTGGCGCCCCGACGCGATCGGTAGAAAAGCGCCAGAATGGCGCCGTCGCGCGAACGGGAGGCGGCGAAGGATGAACGAACCGACCGGCATCTACGCGGGATTCCTGCGTCGCTTCACCGCGTGGCTCGTCGACTGCGTCGTGCTCTACATCCCGCTCACGGTGGTCCCGGTCGCTTTGATCGATGGGCCCGTGCCCGGTTGGCTCGCCGACCTCGGGCTCTGGAGCGTCTACAAGATCGGCCTCGAGAGCAGCCGCCTGCAGGCGACGCTGGGGAAGAAGGCGCTCGGCATCAAGGTCACCGATCTCGAGGGCAACCGGCTCACGCTCGGCAGGGCCGCGACGCGCTGCTTCGCCTCGGTCGTCTCCGCGATCATCGCCGGCATCGGCTTTCTCATGGCGGCCTTCACGCCGCGCACGCAAGCGTTGCACGACATGATGGCGGGCACTCTCGTCGTGCGCGCGAAGGCCACCCCGGAAGAAGTCCGCGCGGGAAGCGGCACCATGCCGCTCACCTTCGGCGTGGTGGTCGGAATCGTCGTGATCGTCGGCGCGCCCGTGCTCTCCGGCTATCTGGCGCTCGAGGCGCTGAAGGACATGAGGAACGGCGGCCGCATCGCCATTGCGCTGGAGGAAGGCCGCGCCCATCGCGCCGAGGCCGAGGAGGCGATCAGCCGTTTCCGCGGGGGCGGTCCGGCGACGGTTCCACTCACGGTCGGATCGCCGAACGTCTCGAAGGTGACGGTGGACGCGGCGCGAAGCACGATCTCGGTCTACCTCGAGCCGTCAAAATCCGACGGTGGCGTGATCCGCGAAGGCTCCGCGGTCCAGCTCTTCCTCACGTCGCACGGAATGTGGGCGTCGAAGTGCGTCGGCTTTCCGCAGGAATACGTGCGCAAATGCGAGGCGATCCTCAGGCGGCCCGTCGCTCGCGCGCGTCCCGCGGCCAGCCGGTGAGGACATTGCCGCGCGATGGCGCAACGGCAGGCGACCGAGGCGGTCCAATGCGGATTCCGGGATCGCGCACGAAGGAGACCGCCATGGACGTGACCGCCATCAATCCCGCCACCGGGCGACCGGTGAAGGTCTATCACGAGACGCCCGCCGCCGAGGTGAACGCGGCGATCGAGAAGGCGCACGGCACCTGGAAGACGTGGCGGACGCGGTCGTTCGCGGAGCGCGCCAGGCTCATGCGGCGCAGCGCCGAGGTGCTGCGCGAGCGCAAGGATTCCCTGGCGCGGCTGATGGCGAGCGAGATGGGCAAGCCGCTCGAGCAGGGCGAGGCCGAGGTCGAGAAGTGCGCGTGGGTCTGCGAGTACTACGCGGACAACGCCGAATCGTTGCTCGCGCGCCAGGACATCGCGACCGACGCGAAGCGCTCGTACGTCGCCTTCCTCCCGCTCGGCGTCGTGCTCGCGGTGATGCCGTGGAACTTCCCGCTGTGGCAGGTGTATCGCTTCGCCGCGCCGGGGCTCATGGCGGGCAACGTCGGGCTGCTCAAGCACGCGTCTAACGTGCCCGGCTGCGCGCTCGCGATCGAGGAGATGTTCCGCGAAGCGGGATTCCCCGAGGGCTGCTTCCGCACGCTGCTCATCTCCTCGCGCGACGTGAAGCCGGTGATCGAGCATCCGCTCGTGCGCGCGGTCACGCTCACCGGCAGCACGCCCGCGGGACGCTCGGTCGCGTCGCAGGCGGGCCACGTGCTCAAGAAGACCGTCCTCGAGCTGGGCGGCTCGGATCCGTACCTCGTGCTGCGCGACGCCGACGTGGAGCACGCCGCGCAGACGTGCGTGAACTCGCGCCTCATCAACAGCGGGCAGAGCTGCATCGCCGCGAAGCGCTTCATCGTGGAAGCTCCCGTGCTGGAGGAATTCACCGACCGCTTCGTCGCGCTCATGAAGTCGAAGAAGGTGGGCGATCCGTTCGCCGACGGCGTCGACGTGGGGCCGATGGCGCGGCGCGACCTGCGCGATGCGGTGCACGACCAGGTGAAGCGCTCGATCGGGGCGGGCGCGAAGGTGCTCCTGGGCGGCGAGCTTCCGTCCGGCGACGGCGCCTATTACCCGCCGACGGTGCTCGCCGACGTGCGGCCCGGCATGCCGGCCTTCGACGAGGAGATCTTCGGCCCCGTGGCCGCCCTCGTCGAGGCGAAGGACGAGGAAGACGCGATCGCGCTCGCGAACCACACGATCTTCGGCCTGGGCTCGGCCGTCTTCTCGCGCGACCTCGATCGCGCCGAGCGCATCGCCCACCGCATCGAGTCGGGCGACACGCACGTGAACAGCCTCGTCGCCTCCGATCCGCGCCTGCCCTTCGGCGGCGTGAAGGAATCGGGCTACGGGCGCGAGCTCGGCGTCTTCGGCATCCGCGAGTTCGTGAACATCAAGACGATCTGCGTGAAGGAAGCGCCGAACACGGGCGCGACCCGCAGCGAATAGGAGGCCGGGGTGAACCCGCTCCAAGGCCGGCGCCGCGCATTGCGCGCCCTCTTCGCCGCCATCGCCGCACTCGCCACTTCGGCCCTCGCCCGATATCCCGACAAATCGATCCGGCTCGTGGTGCCGTTCCCGCCCGGTGGCCCCACGGACATCGTGGCGCGTCCGCTCGCGCAGGCGCTCGGCACCGCGTTGAAGCAGTCGATCGTGGTCGAGAACCGCGGCGGCGCCGGCGGCTCGATCGGCGCGGACATCGTCGCGAAGGCGCCCGCGGACGGCTACACGCTGCTCATGGGCACCGTCGGCACGAATGCGATCAACGGCGCGCTCTACAGGAACCTGCCGTACGATCCGGTGAAGGACTTCACGCCGATCGCGCTCGTGGCGAGCTCACCCGTCGCGCTGGTCGTGAATCCCGCCGCGCAAACGAAGACGCTGCAGGATTACATCGCCTTCGCGAAGGCCCATCCGGGCAAGATGGCGTTCGGCTCCGCGGGCGCGGGCACGCCGGGCCATCTGACCGGCGAGATGTTCTCGATCGCGGCGGGCGTGAAGCTGCAGCACGTTCCGTACAAGGGCAGCGCGCCCGCGATCGGTGACCTCCTCGGCAGCCAGATCCCGTCGATGTTCGACCCGGTCCAATCGATCGTGACCCACGTGCGCAACGGCAAGCTGCGCGCGCTCGCGGTGAGCGGCTCCGAGCGATCCCCGGTCATGCCCGACGTGCCGACGTTCGGGGAAGCGGGCGTGCCGGGGCTGGAGTCGCGCGCATGGTGGGCGGTGTTCGGACCGGCGCACATGCCGGCCGCGGTCGTCGCGCGCCTGAGGACCGAGATCGAGCGCATCACGAGCTCGGCCGCGTTCCGCGATCCACTCACGAACATCGGCGTGCAGGCGAGCAGCGGCGACGTCGACCTCGCCGAGTTCCAGAAGAAGGAAGTCGCGCATTGGCAGAAGGCGGTGCGCGAATCGGGCGCGACGAACGAATGACCGGGGAGCGAGGATGAGGCTGAACGAGGAGGAGAAGGCGATGCTCGCGGGCGACCTGGGCCCGGTGCCCCGGGCCGCGATCGCGCACCAGGTGAAGGTCGGCGATTTCTTCGGCGCGCGCGACTTCGTGCCGATCACGCAGGCGCACATCATGGCCGACACGGAGAGCCTCGGCGAATCGGGCGTGAAGTGGCTCGAGTCGCTCGCCGCGGCGAAGAAGGGCGATCGCACCGTGCGCATCCCGACGATCACCGACCCGCGCGGCACGGACTTCACGAAGGCGAAGCAGCTCAAGCAGGCCGACTGGATGCTCGAGCTCGAGCGGCGCGCCATCGCCGCCTTCGTGAAGCTCGGCGTCTCGATGACGGACACGTGCATCAACTACCAGACGGTGCTCGCGGCCACGCGCGGCGAGCACGTGGCATTCGGGGATACGGGCGTGGTGATCTACAGCAACTCGGTGTGCGGCGCGCGCTCGAACTTCGAGGGAGGACCGTCGGCGCTCTCGGCCGGGCTCACGGGCCGCACGCCGCGCTACGGCTTTCACCTCGACGCCCACCGCCGCGCCACGCTGCACGTGCGCACGAGCTGGACGCCCGGCACGCTGAACGACTGGGGCGCGCTCGGCGGCGTGATCGGCAGGCTCGCGGGCAACTACTGGGACGTGCCCGTGATCGAGGGCATCGATCGCGCGCCCACCTCCGACGAGCTCAAGCACTTCGGGGCCGCGATGGCGAGCTTCGGCTCGGTCGCCCTCTTCCACCTCGTCGGCATCACGCCCGAGGCCGCGCGCCTCGACGACGTGGCGGGCGAGTCGATGCGACGGCACCGCGTGGGTCGCGCCGAGGTGAAGGCGCTGCACGCCTCCTATGCGCTCGACAAGCAGGTGGACGTGGTCGTGTTCTCGGCGCCGCAGCTTTCGATCTTCGAGCTGCGCGCGCTCGCCGGGCTCTGCGACGGCAGGAAATTCAAGCGGCCGCTGCTCGCCGTGACGAGCCCGCAGGTGAAGCCCGATTCGGATCGCTTCGGATACACCGCGCGCATCGAGGCGGCGGGCGGGACGGTGTTCGCCGGCATGTGCTTCTACCAGTCGTACGCGCGCGAGATCGCCGAGGCGAACGGCTGGAAGCGCCTCGCGACCAACAGCGCGAAGATGGTGAACATCCTCGGCGGCTACGGCTACTCGCCGATGCTCGCCTCGATGGAGGAATGCGTCGCGGCGGCGGTGAACGGGACGCTCCCATGAGCGCCCGGTCCATCAAGGTCTACCCGAAGAAGATCTTTCGCGCGCGTCACGGGATGGGCGGCAAGGTGACGGGCGAGGCGCTCGTGGCGAAGGACGGCTTCTCGGCGCGCTACGACCTCGACCGGATCGAGGGCGTGTTCTCGCGCCCGGCGCACAAGCTCGCCGGCCAGTCGTACGTCGGCAAGATCCTCGTGCTCGACACCTCGAAGGGCGGCGTCGCGAGCGCATGGATGCTCGCCGAGATGCGCTCGCGCGACAAGGTGCCGCTCGCGATCGTCTTCAACACGGTGAACCCGATCCTGGTCCAGGGCGCGGCGTTCGGCGACATCGCGATGCTGGCCGGCTTCGACGCGGACATCACCGCGATGATCCCGCACGGGGCGCGGGTCGAGGTCGATCCGGAGAAGAAGACGTTGCGGGTGTTGTAGGCCGCTGTCGAAAACCGCCTCGCTCCTTCGACTCCACAATGCCCATTCCGATCCCATGAAAGGACAGACCCATGCCGAGCACCATCCGCCTGCACCGAGTCCTGCGCGCGCCGCCCGAGCGCGTCTATCGCGCGTTCCTCGATCCGGCTGCCATGGCCAAGTGGCTGCCACCGAACGGATTCACCGGCCAGGTTCACCACATGGACGCGCGCGTGGGCGGGACCTACAAGATGTCGTTCACGAATCTCAGTGGCGGCGGCGCCCACTCGTTCGGGGGCGAGTATCTCGAGCTGGTGCCGAACGAGCGCATCCGGCACACGGACGTATTCGACGATCCCAACCTGCCCGGCACGATGATGGTCACGATCGTGCTGAAGAAGGTCTCCGTCGGCACCGAGGTCGACATCACGCAGGAAGGCATTCCCGACGCCATTCCGCGCGAGGCGTGCTTCCTCGGCTGGCAGGAGTCGCTCGTGCTGCTCGCCAAGCTCGTCGAGGCCGAGATTCCGGGATAATCTCCCCGAACCCTGCTCCCGCGACGTATCGATATCTCCGGGCGACGGTCGCAGCGCGACCGGCCCCCGGCGGGTCCGGCACGTGCTCCGCGGGCGCTTGCCGCATTTCGGAGACCGCATGCGTCCTCGCTCGTTGCATGTCGCGTGGCTCGTTCTCGCGCTGGCCGGCTGCGCGGCGTACCGGCCGCAACCCGTCGATCCGGCCGCCTCGCTCGCCGCGTTCGAGGCGCATCGCCTCGACGACGCGAAGCTCGCGCACTTCCTCGCGCGCTCGGGCGGCGACGTGGCCGCGCCCTGGGATCTGCGAAACCTCGCGCTGGCCGGCCTCTACTACAACTCGCAGCTCGAGGCGGCCCGCGCGAAGTGGCGAGTGACGCGGGCCGCGATCGCCACCGCGGGCAAGCGTCCGAATCCCGATCTCGATGCCGCGGCGGGACGCGCGACGAACGCGCCAGCGGGCGAGCCTTCGCGCCTCGCCGACATCCAGGTCGGCTTTCCCTTCGAGACCGCGGGCAAGCGCGGTGATCGCATCACGCGCGCCGAGGGGCTCTCCGAAGCCGCGCGGCTTGCGATCGCGACGACCGCGTGGAAGGTGCGCGGCGAGGTGCGCGACGCCCTGATCGACGCGGCATCGGCCAGCGCCGAGTCCGCCATCCTCGCCGACGAGGTGCGCGTGCAAGAGTCGATCCTCGCAATGCTCGCCCGGCGCGTCGAGCTCGGCGCGGCGAGCTCGCTCGACGAGGCGCGTGCGGGCGGCGCGCTCGCCCAGGCGCGCCTCGACGAAGCGGCCGCACGCGCGAAGGGCATTCAGGCGCGATCGCGACTGGCGGCGGCGATCGGCGTGCCCGAGCAGGCGCTCGACGGTGTCGCGGTCTCGTTTCGAGGCCTCGAGCCGGCCGACCCGCGCGAGGATGTCGTGGCCTTGAGACGCGCCGCCCTGTTCGAGCGCAGCGACCTGCGCGCCGCGCTCGCGACGCACGCGGCCGCGGACGCGGCGCTGCGGCTGGAGATCGCGAAGCAATATCCCGACGTCGAGATCGCGCCGGCGTACTCGTACGACACGGGCACGAACAAGTTCACGATCGGCCTCGTGCGGCTCTCGCTGCCGCTCCTCGACCGCAATGCGGGGCCGATCGCCGAGGCGAAGGCGCAGCGCGACGAGACCGCCGCGCAGTTCGAGGCGCTGCAGGCGTCGGTCCTCGCGCAGCTCGAGCAGGCCTTGCATGCGCTCGCGAGCGCGCGCGCCGAGCGCGAGCACGCCGCAGCGATCGAGAGCCGGCAGCGCGCGCAGTGGGAGCGCGTCGAGCGTCGATTCCGCTCCGGCGAGGACGATCGGCTCGCGCTCGAATCGGCCCGGCTCGCGCTCGAAACGGCGCGGCTGTCCGCCGCGAAGGCGAGGCACGACGCGCAGCGTGCCATCGCGCAGCTCGAAGACGCCACGCAGCAACCGTACTTCGATGCGGCCTCGCCCGCATTCCGCAATGCATCCATGCAAGCCGCGAAGCCATGAGGGGCCGAAGCGCGGCGCTCTTGGTCGTCGCGATCATCGCCGCCGCCACGTTCGCGCTCGGCTGGTGGATCGGACAGGATCGAGCCGGTCGAGCGCCGGCTGCGGGCGCGCGGGCGACGGCTACCGAAGCGCCGTACGGAACCGTCACCGTGCCGGTCGAGGCGCAATCGCGAAGCGGCATCGCCACCGCCAAGGTCGAGGCGCGGATGCTGCATGCTCGATCCGATGCATACGCCGTAGTGCTCGACTCGCAGCCCCTCATCGCGGTGGCTAGGCAACGCACCACCGCCGAAGCCGCGGCGCGCGCGGCGGATGCGGCGGCCGCGGCCTCGCGCGCCGAATACGAGCGGGTCCGTTCGCTTTACGCGGACGACCGCAACATGTCGCGCAAGGAATTGCAGGCGGCCGAGGCCGCGTGGCGCTCGGACCAGGCGAAGGCGCAGAGCGCCGCGGCGGCGCTCCGCGAGGCGCGTTCCTCGGCGGAACAGCAGTTCGGCCCGATGCTCGCCGCCTGGGCCTCGGCGCCGTCCTCGCCGCAAATGCTTCGCCTCGCCGCGCGCAAGGAGGTCCTCGTGCGCGTCGTGCTGCCCCCGACGTTCGCGGCCGCCGCACCGCCCGTGGTCGCGCTCTCGGCGCCCGGTTATGCCAGGTCCGATGCGCACCTCGTTTCCGCATCTCCCCAATCGGATCCGCAGGCGCCCGGCCGCAGCTTCCTCTATCGCACGAGCGCCGCTTACCCGGCCGGCTTGCGGCTGCTCGCGCAAGTGCCGCTCGACGCGAAGGGGGTGGAAGGATTCGTGGTGCCCGATTCCGCCGTCGTGTGGTACGGCAACGAAGCGTGGGTGTTCGTCCAGAGCGCGCCCGAGCGTTTCGTGCGACACGCCCTTCGCGATCCGCAACCCGTGCAGGGCGGCATCTTCACCACGACGGCGTTCGCCGGCGAGGCGAGGATCGTCGTGACCGGCGCGCAGCTGCTGCAGTCGGAGCTCCTGCGGCCGAAGACGGCGGGGGCCTCGGGCTGCGCCGACCCCGAGTGCGATTGAGATGCTGAGCGCGATCGTCGGGTTCGCGATCCGCTTCCGCGGCGTGGTCCTGGCGCTCGCCGTGCTCACGGCCGCTTACGGCATCCATTCGGCGGCGCGCGCGAAGCTCGACGTGTTCCCCGAGTTCGCGCCCGCGCTGGTCATCGCCAACGTGGAAGCGCCGGGTTTCTCGGCCGAGCAGGTCGAGACGCTGGTCACGCAACCGGTGGAAAGCGCGCTCGGCGGCACGCTCGGGCTCGACACGATGCGTTCGCGCTCGCTGCCCGGGCTCTCGGTGGTCACGCTGAGCTTCGAGACCGGCACCGACGTGCACCGGGCGCGCGAGCTCGCGGCCGAGCGGCTGCAGGCGCTCGGCGCGTCGATACCCCCCGGTGTGCGGCCTCCGACGCTCCTGCCGCTCTCGTCGTCTACGGGGACGGTGCTCATTTTCGGCCTCACGTCGCACGAACGCAGCCCGATGGACCTGCGCGCGTTCGCCGACTGGGTCGCGAAGCCGCGGCTGCTCGCCGTCCCGGGCGCGGCGGACGTGATCGTGTTCGGAGGCGAGATCGCGCAGTATGAAGTGCGCGTCGATCCGACGGCGCTCGCGCGGCTCGGCCTCGCCCTGCAGGACGTGTTGCGCGCGGCCTCGCGGGCCACCGGCGTGCGCGCGACCGGCTTCATCGAGAACCGCAACCAGCGCATCGCCGTGACCGCCGATGCGCAAGCGACATCCCCGGCGCAGCTCGCCAACACGGTCGTGGCGTACAAGGACGGCGTCGGCATTCGGCTGGGCGACGTCGGCCGCGTGGCGCTCGGGCCGCAGGCCAAGGCCGGGGACGCATCGATCATGGGCGAGCCGGGCGTCATGATGATGGTCGAGTCGCAGTACCACGCCGATCCGATCACGGTCACGCAAGGCGTGGACCGCGCGCTCGAGCAGATGCGGCCGGCGCTCGCCGCCGAGCGCATCGTGCTCCATCGCGACATCTTCCGGTCGGCGGGATTCATCGACGTGGCGCTCGGCCACCTGCGCACCGCGCTCCTCGCCGGCACGGTGCTCGTGGTGATCGTGCTCTTCCTCTTCCTGCTGCAGGTGCGCACCGCGGTCATCTCGCTCGTGGCGATTCCGCTCTCGCTGCTCGCCGCGGTGATCGCGCTGGATGCGCTGGGCGTGACGCTCAACACGATGACGCTCGGCGGGCTGGCGATCGCGCTCGGCGAGGTCGTGGACGACGCGATCGTCGATGTCGAGAACATCTACCGGCGCCTGCGGCTCAACCGCGCGCTCGCCAGTCCGCAGCCCGCCTGGCACGTCGTGCTGCGCGCCTCGCTCGAAGTGCGAAGCGCGGTCGTGTTCGCCACGCTCATCGTGGTCGTCGCGTTCCTTCCCGTCGTCACGATGTCGGGCGTGGCCGGCGCGCTCTTCGCGCCGCTCGGCTACGCGTACATGGCGGCCGTGATCGCCTCGCTCGGCGTCGCGCTCACCGTCACGCCGGCCCTTTGCCTGATGCTGCTCGGCGACCGTGCGCTCGCCGCTTCCGAGCCGAGGGCGGTCGCCGCGTTCAAGCGACGCTACGTCACCGCGCTCGAGGCGGTCGAGCGGCGGCCCTCGATCGTCGCGGCGATCCTCGGCGTGATCGCGATCGTCTCGCTGGCCGTCGTTCCCTTCTTCTCCGCGACTTTCATTCCCGACCTGAAGGAGGGCCACTACATCGTGCACGCCTCGGCGGCGCCCGGCACGTCGCTCGCCGAGATGATGCGCATCGGCTCGCGCATCACGCAGGCGCTGCGCGCGATCCCCGGCGTGGCGATCGTGGCGCAGCGCGCGGGCCGCGCCGAGGAGCTCATCGATCCCGCGGGTCCCGAGGTGAGCGAGATCGAGGTCGAGCTGCGACGGCTGTCCGGCGCGCAGGAGGCGCGGACCGTCGCGGCCATTCGCCGCGCACTCGCCGCGTTTCCCGGGCTCACGACGTCGGTGAACACCATCCTCAAGGAGCGCATCGACGAGACGATCTCGGGAGAGACCGCGCCGATGACGGTGAGCATCTTCGGGAACAACCTCGATGTGATCGACGAGAAGGCGCGCGAGGTCGCGGCCGTCGTCGCGCAGGTTCCGGGCGCGATCGGGCTCGCGATGCAGGCGCCGCCCGGCACGCCACAGCTGTCGGTGCGCCTGCGCCGCGAACGCCTCGCGCAATATGGGCTGAGCCCCGGCGACGTGCTCGATGCGATGGAGGCCGCGCAGCAGGGCGTGCGCGTGGGCGACGTGTACCAGGGCGGACGGACGCTGCCCGTGCGCGTGATCCTCGAGCCGCGCGCAAGCGCCGGCATCCTCGAAGTCGGATCGCTGCCGATCCGCAACCCGGACGGCACCGTGATCGCGCTGCGCGACGTCGCGGACATAGTGCAGGCGCAGGGGCGCTCGCAGATCCTGCATACGGGGGGACAGCGCGTGCAGACGGTCTCGGTGCACGTGCGGGGTCGCGCCGTCCCGGATTTCTCGAACGACGCGCAAGCGGCGGTCGCCAAGCGCGTCGTCTTCCCGCGCGGCACTTACGCGGTCTTCGCCGGAGAGGCGCAGGCGCGCAGCGCGGCGCAGCGCGATCTCGTGTTCCATTTCGGGATGGCCGCGTGCGGCATCGCCCTGCTTCTCTTCCTCGGGCTGAGGACGATCCGCGGGACGCTCCTCGTGATCGCGAACCTGCCCTTCGCCCTGCTCGGCGGTATCATCGCGGCCGCCATCACGGGGGCCGATCTTTCGCTCGGCTCGATGGTCGGGTTCGTGACGCTCTTCGGCATCACGCTCAGGAACTCGATCATGCTCATCTCGCACTACGAGCACCTGGTCGAGGTGGAAGGCGCGACATGGAACCTGGAAACCGCCACGCGGGGCGCCACCGAGCGCCTGGTGCCGATCCTCATGACGGCCCTTTCGACCGCGCTCGCGCTCCTGCCGCTCGCGATCCTCTCCGGCGAAGCGGGCAACGAGATCGAGGGGCCGATGGCGATCGTCATCGTCGGCGGCCTCTTCAGCTCGACCTTCCTGAACCTCCTCGTGCTTCCCGCCGCGGCGCTGCGCTGGGGAAGGTTCGCGGGTGACGGCGCCCGGGACATGACGCGGATGGGCCGACCCGACGAAGATGCCCGCGCTTCCTGAGGCGCTGCTCGCGATCGCGCGCGAGGCGACCCGTTGCCTCGCCAACGCGCTTGCCTTAACGTGTTGCGCATGCTTGCGCTCCAGCGACGGTTCGCGATCGCGGTGTGGGCGAGCCTGGCGCTCGCGGTCGGCTTCGCACTGCTCGCGTTCCCGACGCAGGAACGGCTCGAGCGTGGATTCGCGCGCCAGGTCGCGGCCGAGAACGGCATGGGTGACGAGGCGGCCGACGGCGCCTATCGCGAAGACGGCGCATTCGACAAATGGGTTCGCACGCGCGAAGCGGACGACGCGCAGACGTCGAAGCAGGCGCAGGCCGCCGTGACGAAGGCGGAGCTGAACGCGGACTCGACGGCCCTCGGGCAGGCACAGCGCGAGCTCGATCGCGCCCGTGACCGTCATCAGCGCTGGCAGGCCGAATACGACGACTTCCGCGCCCGGCTGCTACGCCGCCACGAGACGCAGGCGCATTTCCTCTTGACGCTCTTCCTGCTGTACTGGGCGCTGCCGGTGGCGATCGCCTACGCGATCTTCCACTTCGTCGTCTTGCGGCGAATGGGGCCGACGCGAGCGGAGAGCCTCGAGGACGAGCCGAGGGAAGTCTGAGGGACCGCCTGCCTATTTCTTCGGCCGCTCGACGGCGCGCACCTTCCCGCTCGTTCCACCGCCGCAGAAGAAGCGATCCGCGCCATCGGACTCGAGGCCGGCCACGATGAGGCCCGGCGGCATCTCGAGCGTCTCGAGCACCTCGCCGGTATGCGGATCGATGCGGCGCAGCTCGCTCTGCTCGCCTTCCCACGTGCCGTGCCAGAGATCGCCCTCGACCCAGGTGACGCCCGTGACGAAGCGGTTCGATTCGAGCGTGCGCAGGATCGCGCCGGTGCCCGGATCGATCTGGTGGATCCTGCGGTTGTGGTACTCGCCGACCCAGAGCGTGCCCTCGGCCCACGCGAGGCCCGAGTCGTGGCCGCTCGCGGGAGCCGGGATCGAGCCGATCACGCGGCCGCTCGCGGGATCGATCTTCTGGATGCGGTCCTCGGCGATCTGGTAGAGGTGCTCGCCGTCGAATGCCGTCCCGGCGTGGGCCGGCACGTCGATCGAGCGCCGCGTCTTTCCGCTCGCCGGATCGAGCGCATTCAGCTTGTCGCCGGAAGCGAACCAGACGTCCTTCCCGTCATAGGTGAGCCCGTGCACGGCCTCGACGCCGGGAAAGGGTCCGTACTCGCGGATGATCTGCGCTTTCGATCGTTTGCTCATGGCGCCATCCTAGTCGCTCGGCAGCGTCGTGGGGAGTAACAAGGTCGTCGTGAATCCGGGCACGGGCGGCGTCATCCAGCGGCGCGCGCGCCCGCGACCCACGGCCTGCACCTTGCCCGCGGCGGCGAGATCGTCGAGCGCGCGCTGCACGTTGCGCTGGCTTGCCGCGAGCGCCATCGCGAGCGCCGAGCTCGACCACGATTCGCCGTCGGCGAGCAACGCGAGCACGGCCGCATGCTTCTCCTCGACCGGCCGGGCGAGAACCACGAGCTCGCGGGCACGGCGCGGCACGAGCGCGAATCCGTCCCGGGTGGCGCTCACGTCGGCGAGGGCGCGCAGCAGCGCGCGAAGCCGCCCCATCTCGACCCGCAGCCGTGCACGGTGCGATTCGTCGGCGCGCCTGGCGCGGAAGGCGCGCGCGACGAGCGCATCGCGGGACACGTCGCGCGGCCAGGCTTCGGCGAGGGCGCGCGCGAGCGTGAACAACACCGGGCGCCGCGCGAGCGATACGGTGTTCCCCGCTTCGCGCACCACGTGCCGGCAAGCGTCGACGACGAGCGCCTTCGAGCCGAGCAACGCCTCCACTTCCGCGAGCCGCAGCGTCCGCTCTTCGCCGCGCGAGATGCGGCGTGCCGCGGGTGCCTCGAGGATGCGCGAGGCGCTCTCCACCTCGGCCGTCAACGCGTGGATGCGCGCATCGCGAGCCGCCCGCGCGGCGCGCGTCAGCGCCTCGCGTGCCGCCTTCGTTCGCACGCGACGCATCGCGATCCCCGCGACGACCAGCTCGTGCGCGGCCCGCAACGCGGCGGGCAGCGCGGTGGGATCGAGATCGGCGAGCGCGCGCTCGGCCTCGTCCAGGCGGCCGATGATGAGCCGGTGCCGGATCTCGAGATATCGCGCGTGCGCGGCGTTCGCGCGGTCCCCGTGCGCCTCGAGCGTCTCACGCGCCGCGCCGAGCGCCTTCGCCGGCCACGCCAGGTCGCGCGCGGCGAGCGCGATCTCCGCCTCGGCCACCACGCAGCGCGCTCGCGCCATCGACTCCTTCGCGCCGAACGCACGCGCCGCCCCGCGCACGAGGGCGCGCGCGCGGGCGAGGTCGCCGAGCTGAGCCATGGCGATGCCGCGCAGCGCGAGCGCCGGCGCATCGTCGCGCAGGGCGATGCGGTTCAGCGCGCCGAACGGGTCACCCGCGGCGAGCGCCCGCGCCGCCGCCGTGATCAGCGAATCCATCGAAATCCCGCCACACTTGTCACTCCCGCCGCTTCCCGGATCGGCCGTAAGGTTATCCCACGACCACCCACCCACACGGAGAAAGGCGATGACTACCCACACCACCGGCACACGCAAGGAATGGCTCGCGGCGCGCCTCGCGCTGCTCCAGGCGGAGAAGGAGCACACGCGCCGCGGCGACGAGATCGCGAAGCAGCGACAAGCGCTTCCATGGGTGCGGATCGACAAGGCGTACCGATTCGACACGCCGGTCGGATCGGCCACGCTCGCCGACCTCTTCCGCGGACGCTCGCAGCTCCTCGTCTACCACTTCATGTTCGGGCCGGACTACAAGGCCGGCTGCCCCGCGTGCTCGTCGATCGCCGACGGCTTCAACGGGATCGCGGTGCACCTCGCCAATCACGACGTGATGCTGTGGGCGGTGTCGCGCGCGCCGCTCGCGAAGCTGCAGGAGTACGAGCGGCGCATGGGATGGACGTTCCCCTGGGCCTCCTCGTACGGCAGCGACTTCAATGACGACTTCGGCGTCCACTTCACCGAGGCGCAGCAACGCGAGGGCATCGAATACAACTACCGACACGAGGCGGCGATGCCCGCCTCGCGCGAGGATGGCGGAGTCGGTACCGTCGCCGCCATGGCCGGGACCGACACCGCGACCTTCACGCGCGAGCAGCCGGGCATGAGCGCCTTCGCGCTCGAGGACGGCGTGGTCTATCACACGTACTCGGCCTATGCGCGCGGGCTCGACGCCCTGTGGGGCATGTACCCGTGGCTCGATCGCGCGCCGAAGGGCCGCAACGAGAGCGACTTCTGGCTGCGCCGCCACGACGAATACGCGCAGAAGGGACGGTGACCATCATGTGTCCCCTCTGCGCGACGGCCGCGGCGATCGCGGCGGGCGGCGGTGCCGGCGCCTGGCGCTGGCTGCGCCGGTTCACTCGAAATGCTTCACCGGCCTCACCTCGACCGACCCGTCACCCTCGAGGATCGGACAGCCCGCCGCGATGCGCGCCGCCTCCTCGATGTCCTTCGCCTCGATGATCGAGAAGCCGCCCACCAGCTCCTTCGACTCGGCGTAGGGACCGTCGAGGACCGCCTTCTTCCCGCGCAGGACCTTGCCCGGGCGCTCGAGCGGCAGGCCCTGGTTCTTGAGGTGGCCCTTGCGCGCCATGTCGTCGATCCATGCGCGCCATGCGGCCATCGAGCGCTGGGCCCGCTCGGGCGTGCCCATGGCCTGGTCGTGCCCTTCGGCGGTGGAGCGATACAGCAGGACGAAATCGGTCATTCGAGTCTCCGTGGGGGTTGGTTTGCGGGATCGCAATCCATGGTCGTTCGAGCGGGGCCGTTTTCGACATGCATGGAGGCGGGCCGCTGCGACGACCGTGTCAGTCGACGCCTTCGACGATACGCATGTCGCGATCGACCGAGCCCTTGCCGAGCGCGCGCAGCGCCTCCTGGTACGCCGGGCCGTCATGGCAACGCACCGCGTCCGCGACGCTCGGGAACTCGACCAGCACGGTGCGCTGCGCGATGCCCGCTTCGTACGCGTGCGCCGCCATGCCGCGCGCGAGGAACCTGCCGCCGGCCGCCTGGATCGCGGGTCCGGCGAGCTTCGCATAGGCCGCGAGCTTGTCCGCATCGTGCACCGCGCGATAGAAAGCGATCCAGTAACCCTTTGCCATGACGTCTCCTTTCGATGTCCCGGAAGCGACCATCACCTCGCCGCGAGCAACGCCTCGGCGGCCCGTTCCCAGTTCTGGCCATCGAAGTGCCGCACGGGCAACGCGCTCACGTCGAGGCCGTCGATGCAGCGCAGGTTCACGACCCACATCGAGGGGTCGAGACGCGGGCGGCTGAACGGGCTCACCCCGCAGTGCCTGCAGAAGTAGTGCTTCGCTTTCATCGTGTTGAACTGGTAGAGGGCGAGGTCGTCTTCTCCGCTGAGGATGCGCATGCGATCCTCGCGCGTTCCGTGCCAGAGGGCGCCCTTGCGCCGGCAGATCGAGCAGTTGCACTCGACCGCCTGCCTGATCTCGCCTTCGACCTCGAAAGTCACGCGCCCGCAATGGCACGATCCGCGATGGATGTTCGGCATGGCGTCCTCCTCGGAAGAGCTGCCTATGATGCGCCATCAGGCGCCGTAGATCCCGAGGAACGACCCGGCGGCCTCCTCGGCGCGCTGCTCGATCTCCTTCGCGTTCGGGGGCTTCTCGAGGCCGAGCAGGATCCAGACGAGCGCGTCGCCCCAGAGCAGGGCGTTGAAGCGCCGGACCATCTCCGCGGCGTCCGCTTCGCGCAGGAGCCGCGCCTTGCACGCCGCGTGCAGCAGGCCGGCGAGCGCGTCGCGCGCGGGCTCGCGGCCGCGGGCCTGGATCGAGCGCGCGATGCCCGGCGAGCGCTTCGCCTCCGCGATGCCGAGCCGGAAGACCGCGACCACGTCGGGATCGGTGAGCTCGCGCAGCATCGTCGCGCCGAACTTGCGCAGCGCGCTGCACAGGCTCGCGCGATCGACGGGCGCGGGGAACGCGTCGGGCAATCGCATGCGGCTGCCCCGCATGGCCACGCACTCGGCGAGCATCTTCTCCTTGTTGCCCACGAGCGCGTAGAGCTCGCGCTTGGAGACGCGCGCGCGGGTCGCGATCTCGAGCGTGGTGGCCGCGGCGAAGCCGTGCTCCATGAACGTCTGCATCGCCGCGCCGAGGATGCGGTGGCGCTTGTCCTCGGTGCCATTCTCCGGCGCGGAGTCCGCCGGCGGTAACTTCTTCGTCGCCATCGAATGCCCCTTGACATGGTACCCGATAGTACCATAGCATGCGTGCTCGTTGGTACCCGATGGTACCGGAGGACGGGCGATGAATCCAGCAGAAGCTTTCACGGCGGTCGCGGGCCAGGCGCGCAGCGCGCCGGTCGCGGGCCAGGTGCCAGGCGCGGCGGTGCGGCTGAGCGAGGCGGCGAAGATCTACCGGACGGGCGACGTCGAGGTGCCGGCGCTGCGCGGCATCACGCTCGACATCCCTTACCACCGCTTCACGATGGTGGTGGGCGCCTCGGGCAGCGGCAAGTCCACGCTGCTGAATCTCATCGGCTGCATCGATGCGCCCACGCGCGGCAGCGTCGAGGTGTGCGGCGAGAAGGTCGGCGCCCTCGATGACGACGCGCTCGCCGACTTCCGCGCGCGCAACATCGGCTTCATCTTCCAGACCTTCAGCCTGGTGCCGGTGCTCTCGGCGTACGAGAACGTCGAGTACCCGCTCGTGCTGGTCGGCGCGCCCGAGGCCGAGCGGCGCCGCAAGACCAGCGAGATGCTCGAGGCGGTCGGTCTCGCCGACCAGGCGCACCGCCGTCCGAACGAGCTCTCGGGCGGACAGCGCCAGCGGGTGGCGATCGCGCGCGCGCTGGTGAAGGCGCCGCAGGTCGTGCTCGCGGACGAGCCGACCGCGAACCTCGACTCGGAAACGGGCACGGCGATCATCGAGCTCATGCGCCGCGTCCAGGCACAGTCGCGCACGACGTTCGTGTTCGCGACCCACGACCCGAACCTCATGTCCCAGGCGGAGGAGATCTTCGCGATCCGCGACGGCACGCTCGTCGAGCATCGCCACGGAAGGAGCGCGCCATGACCCTGCTCGTCAAGACGGCCACCCGCAACATCCTGCGCAATGCGCGGCGATCCTTCATCACCGGCTCGGCGGTCGCCGCGGGCGCGCTCGCGATGACGCTCTTCGGCGGCTTCGTCGGCTACATCTTCGCGGGCCTCGAGACCAGCAACGTGCAGCGCGTCGGGCACCTGAGCGTCTTCCGCAACGGCTACTTCCTCTTCGGCAGCGGCAATCCCGCGGCGTACGGCATCGACGACTACCGCCACGTGATCGAGCTGATCTCGCAGGACGCGACCATCCGCCCGCTCGTGAACGTGATCACGCCGACGCAGTCGCTGGTCGGCATCGCGGGCAACTTCTCCGGCGGCAACCAGGCTTCGAAGACCTTCTTCGGCGTGGGCCTCATTCCCTCGGCGCGCGATCGAATGCGGCAATGGGACGAGCGCGGGACCGGGCAGGTATTCAAGGCCGACGGCCGGCTCTCGGACCAGGACGAGGCGCGCGGCCTCATCGGCGTCGGCATGGCTCGCATCCTCGGCCTGTGCTCGGCGCTGAAGGTGCCGCGCTGCCCCGGGCCGCCCGCGCTCGCGGCCGCGAAGAAGGAGCCGACGACCTCGCACGACGAGCTGGTCGGTCTCGCGCAGCTCGACGCCTCGCCATCGGCGAAACCCGAGGACACGGCGCCGCACCTCGAGCTGCTCGGCGCGACCGCCGGCGGCGCGCCGAACGTCGTGAGCCTCGCGGTGGCCGGCGCCGAATCGCAGGGCGTGCGCGAGCTCGACGACAGCTTCATCGCCATGCACCTCGCGCTCGCCCAGCAGCTCGTGTACGGCCGCGGCGAGCACAAGGCCACGGCGATCGTGCTGCAGCTCAACCGCAGCGAGGACCTGCCCGTGGTGCGCCAGCGTCTCGAGCAGATCATCGCCGCGAACCATCTCGACCTGGAGGTGCGCGACTTCCGCGATCTCTCGCCGTTCTACGTCCAGGTGGTCGCGATGTTCGGCACGATCTTCTTCTTCATCTCGCTCGTGATGGCCGTGATCGTGCTCTTCGCGGTCGTGAACACCATGACCATGAACGTGATGGAACGCACCAACGAGATCGGCACGATCCGCGCGATGGGTGTGCGCCGCCGCGGCGTGCGCATGCAGTTCATCGTCGAGGGCGCGTTGATCGGCGCGATCGGCGCCACCATCGGCGTGATCCTCGCGGTCGGCATCTCCGCGCTCGTGAACCATGCGGGCTGGACGTGGACGCCGCCCGGCAACTCGAGCCCGGTGCCGTTCCGCGTCGATTCGCTCGGGCATCCGGCCGTGATGATCGTCACGTGGCTCGTGCTCGCCGCGGTCGCGATCGCCGCCGCCCTCATTCCCGCCAACCGGGCCGCCAGGCTCTCCGTCGTGGACGCGCTCCGCCATGTTTGAACGCTCATCGCTCGTCGTCTCCGCAGGCCTGCTCGCAGCATCGCTCGCGTTGCAGGCCCTTCCCGCCGCCGCGCAAAGCGCGCAGGAGATCGTCGCCGCCTCCGACAAGGTGCGCAACGCCGCGCAACCGTTCCGCTCGAGGCTCGTCCTCACCGAATACGTGAGCGGGCAGGAACGCTCGCACAGCGGCTTCGTGCTCTTCTCGAAGGAGGACGGCGCGGGACATTTCCGCAACCTGCTCGAGTACGTCGAGCCGCCGCGCGACGCGGGCAAGCGCGTGCTCCTCGACGGCCGCTCGTTCTGGTTCTACGACCCGGCCTCGCAGGCGAGCGTGCGCATCTCCGCGCAGCAACGCCTCGTGGGGCAGGCGGCGATCGGCGACGTGCTTTCCGTCAACCTGGCCGGCGACTATGCGCCGACCATCACCGGCACCGAGACGATCGACGACGCGACGCGCCAGAAGCGCACGTGCTGGCATCTCGATCTCAAGGCCGCGACCGACACCGCGGTGTACAACCGCGTCGAGTACTGGGTCGAGCAGGGAACGTTCCGGCCGGTGAAGGGCAAGTTCTATTCGGACAGCGGGCGGCTGCTGAAGATCATCTATTACCGCAACTTAGTGGAGCGCCTCGGCGCCGTGCGTCCTGCGGAGGCCGTGATCCTCGACGCGGTCGACAGCTCGCTCGCCACGGTCGCGACCTTCGGCGATTCGCGCTTCCAGGACGTGCCCGACGCGTGGTTCCAGCGCGATTACCTGCCGCGGTTGCAGATCCGGTGAGACTCGCCACCTCCGCGCTCCTGGTGCTCGCGTTCGCCGCCACGGCGAGCGTTGCGCACGAGAGCAACGATCTCGAGCTCATCCCGCAGGCGCCGGCGGCCGACACCGCGACGCCTGCGCCGGCGCCCGCCTTCTCCGGTAACGACCGCGTGTACGTCGAGGATGCGCTCACGTTCTCGTCGCGCCGCGACGATCTGCTCGTGCCCTTGCCTTCGCCGCGAACGCCGCGCTGGCAGGAGCGGCTCTTCGCGGACGCTCGCCTGCAGTGGCCGCTCGCCTCCAGTGCGTTCGTCGCGTACAGCGGCCGGCTGAATGCCATCGCCCAAGAGGATCTGGGATTTTCGAATCGCGGCAACGTGGCGCACGACCTGCGCGAGCTCTACGCGAGCGTGGAGCCTCGGGCGCGCGACTACCTCGACGCCGGACGCATCAACCTGAAGAGCGGTGTCGCGCTCGGCTTCAATCCCACCGACTTCTTCAAGGCGCGCGCGGTGGTCGATCCCCTCACCGCGGATCCGCGCGTGCTGCGCGAGGATCGACTGGGAACGTTGATGGTGCGCGGCCAGCATCTGGGCGAGCGCGCATCCGTCATGGCGGCCTACGCGCCGCGCGTCACCGATCCCGCCGCGCTCGGAGCCGATCCGTACCGCGGCTTCAGCCCGCTCTTCGGGCACACGAACGCCAACGAGCGCTGGCTCCTCAAGGCGAGTGCGCAGCTTGGCGACGGCGTCAATCCCGAGGCGCTCGCGTATCGCGAGAACCGACGATGGAAGGTCGGTCTCAACCTCGCGGAGAGCATCGGCAAGAGCACGGTGGCCTACTTCGAGTGGTCCGGCGGGCGGCGCCTCGGGGTCGTCGACGAGGCGATCGCGTTCGGCCGCGAGGTCGGCACGATCCCGTCCGTGGCGCCCGCGGTGATCACGCAAGGCGGCAACGAACGATTCCGCAGCCAGCTCGCCGCCGGCGCCTCGTACACGACCGAGAGCCGGATCACCTTCAACCTCGAGTACCACTACGACGAGTCCGGGTTCTCGCGCGGAGACTGGCAGCGCTGGTTCGCGCTCGGCACGGGCCGGCCGGATACCTCGCCGATCGTGCGCGAGCTGTGGCTCGTTCGGGCGTATGCGTCGGACCGGCAGGAGCCGCTCTCGCGCCATGGCGTGTTCCTGCGCGCCGACTGGGTCGATTTCCTCGTGCCCAAGCTCGAGCTCACGGGCTTCGTCCTCGCCGATGCGCGGGACGGCTCGACGCTGCTGCAGCTCGAGGCCGATTACGCGCGCACCGACTTGTGGAGCTTCGGCGCCCTCGCGGGCGGCACCACGGGCGGGCGGCATTCGAGCCTCGGCAGCCTCCCGACCGGGGCGAGCGTGCTTTTCAAGGCGACGCGATATTTTTGAACGGCCGCCCCGGCGGTTTGTCGATTTGCGGGGTCGCCATTCGACTACGGGAATGAATCCACCCCAACCCAAGGAGACGGACATGCGATTCCTTTCGCTGGTGCGCATCAACGAGAGCAACGGCCAGGCCCCGAGCGAGCGCCTGATGCGCGAGATGGGCAAGCTCATGGACGAGATGACGCGCGCGGGCAAGCTCGTCGCGACCGCCGGCCTCACGCCCACTCGCCAGGGCGTTCGCATGCGCTCGAACCACGGCAAGCTTTCGACGACCGACGGACCGTTCACCGAGACCAAGGAGGTGATCGGCGGCTACGCAATCCTCGAGGCCGCCTCGATGCAGGAAGCGATGGAGATCACGAAGCGGTTCCTGCTCGTGCACGGCGACGAATGGGACGTCGAGTGCGAGGTGCGCCCGCTCGCGGGACCGGAGATGGGCGCGCGGGCGTGATCAGTGCGTCGCGCGCCGTCTCCTTCACGCGACAGCGGGAAAGTCGATGCGCTCGTGCGTTTTCTCCTGCGCCACGCGATGCATGCTTGCGGATGCATCGCGTGGAATATGGAATCGCGCAGGCTGTTGTCTTTGAGCAGTCCCACGATCCGAAAGGAGACAGCCATGAGATCCGTCCTGACCGGCGCCGCCCTGGGCGCGCTTTCGCTCGCCGTCGCAACGGCAGCCTTCCCCGCTGGCAAAGGCTCGACCGCGCCGAGCGCCAGTGGCCAGAGCACGATGACGCATCCGTCGCAATCCACCATGACGACGAGCCCCACGCAGAAGAGCACGACCACGTCGTCGACCACGCAACGCGGCCCGGCCACGACCGGCCAGCCGAGCCAGAATTGCCAGTCGCTCGGCAACACGCCCGGCAGCGCGGCCTCGGCGCCCGGCTCGGCGTTCAACCAGAGCGGAACCGCTGGCGGCGTCTACGCGGGCAACCAACCGCAGAGCTCCGGCAACACCGCGAGCGTGTCGCAATACGACGTCGCGTGCGCGCGTCCCTCGAAATGATGCAAGATGACGGCCGGCTGCGGCTCGCGAGCCGGCCGCTCGAGGGCCGCTCGTAACGCCGCGATTCGAGGGAGAAGAACATGAACGCAACGGCTGACGAAGGAGTGCCCGCGTCGGAGCTGATCTCGGGAAAGATCGCCGAGCTCGGCGACTGGCGCGGCGAGACGCTCGCGCGCATGCGCAGCCTCATCCACGAGGCCGATCCCGACGTCGTCGAGGAATGGAAGTGGATGGGCACGCCGGTCTGGTCCCACGACGGCATCATCTGCACGGGCGAAACCTACAAGAAGGTCGTGAAGCTCACGTTCCTGAAGGGCGCGTCGCTCGCGGATCCGGCGCGCCTCTTCAATTCGAGCCTCGACGGGAACGTGCGCCGCGCGATCGACATCCACGAAGGCGAGAAGGTGGACGCGAACGCCTTCAAGGCGCTCGTTCGCGCGGCGATCGCGCTCAACGGTTCGGGCAAACGGCAGTCTGCGAAGAAGGCGCCGTCGAAGTCGCGGTGAAGGGCCCGATCTACGCGAGGATGCGGATCCCTCGTACCTTGCCGAAGTCGCGATCGTGAGTCACCAGCGCATCGGCGTTGATCGCCAGAGCGCTTGCGAGCTGGATCGCATCCGGCAAGCGCAATCGGTACTGGGCACGGAGGCGAGCCGCACTTTCGGCGATTTCGCTCGTGAAGTCGACCACCTGCCACGATTCGAGAATTGCACGGTAGCGCCGGGCCAGCGCTTCCTCGCCCGCAGCGAAAGGGCCGGTCAACACCTCGGCGATCGTCACCGTCGAGACGGCGGTCGTCACCTCTCCGCGCTCCTGTCGTATGAGAAGCGGTGCGAACCGCTCCGCCAGCTTCGGGCGTGATTCGAGCACGTAAATGATCGGCGCGCTGTCCACCAGAACGAGGGCACCCTCGGGCAGGGACGCCGCGTCTAGCGCTTCCATTCGTCGCGAAGACGGGCCACGACCTTCGTGCCGTCGCGGCCCCACATTCCCTTTCCGGTTCCCGCAAGCGAAAGCAGCGAGCCGACGCCCGGCGTCTTGGCCGCCTTCATCGGAACGATCGCCGCGATCGCGTTCCCGCGCCGGGTGATGATGGTCGTCTGCCCCTGGGAAGCCGCCTCCAGAATCGCGGGCAGCGTCTTGCGCGCCTCCTCGACGCCCTTGATGCTCCGTTTCACGCGAGGTTTCATACCCTTACTGTACAGACTGTACAGTAGCGCTGTCAAGAACGACTGATCTCGAATCCACGCGCCGTCGTTCGACGACAATACGGGAAACGTTCCAACACGAGGAGATACGATGGTTGCCAAGCGCAAGACTGCCGCACGCAAGACCGCCGCTCGCAAGAGGCCGTCCCGCCGCACGCCGACCGTCGCCACGATCTCGCCGTGCCTCTGGTTCGACGACCAGGCCGAGGAGGCGGCGCGCTTCTACGTCTCGATCTTCGAGAAGGCGAAGATCGTCTCGGTGAACCGCTATCCCGCGGTCGGCCAGGAAGTGCACGGTCGCGCCGCCGGCTCGGTCATGACCGTCGACTTCGTATTGAATGGGCTGCCGATCACGGCGCTCAATGGCGGGCCCGCCTTCAGGTTCAACGAGGCAGTGTCTCTGCAGGTGCTGTGCCGCACGCAGGCCGAGATCGACTACTACTGGGAGAAGCTCACGTCGGGTGGCGGCGAGGAGGTCGCGTGCGGCTGGCTCAAGGACAAGTTCGGGCTCTTCTGGCAGGTCTCCACCGTCGAGATGATGAAGTTCTTCAGGGACCCGAAGTCGAAGCCCGCCGAGCGCGCCTTCGCCGCGATGATGCGCATGAAGAAGATCGACATCGCGGCACTCAAATCCGCGCGGAAGGGATAGCGGCGACCGCCCGTCCGCCGGCCGCGCTTCGCTCAGAAGAGCTGCCGCGTGATCGTCTTGCTGGCGGTGGTGCCGTTCACCGTGTAGCTCAACGTGCCGTTGTTCGCGTCCGAGAAGAGCAGGCTCACGGTGCCGGCGGGAAAGACCTGCACCTGGGCCGGATTGAAGGTCGGACCCAACGGTGGGCCCGTCGTGCGATAGAGCGTCCCGGCGCATCCGTTCTGCGCCGCGTTCACCACGCAATCGGAGGCCACGTACCACACGGGCTTGCCCGAATTGTCGTAGACGTACCACGCGAGGAACATCACGTTGAACTGGTGCGCGATGCTCAAGCCCCACCCCGACTCGCTCGCGTTCCACCACAAGTCGGTGTAATCGACCGGCGGTGCTGCCGCGCCGGATGCGATCGCCTGGCGCGTGATCGCCACGGTGCGCGCTTGCGAGCCGACGGTATAGGTCATCGTCGCGCTCGACGTGCCCTGGAAATTCACCGAGAGCGTTCCCGCGGGTGCGACGTGCACCGCGGCCGGATTGAACGCGACGCCGAAGAACGCCGGGCCGTTCACTTCGTAGAGGGTGCCGTTGCAGGTGCCGCTCGCGACCCACGCCGTCGGCATCGTGCAGCCCGAAGCCACGTACCACTTCGGATTGCCCGAGCCGTCGTACGTATACCAGGCGGCGAAGACGATGTTGCGCCGCTGCGTGAGGTCGACGCCCCAGCCCGACTCGTTCGCGTTCCACCACAGGCCGCTCAAGCCGCCGGGAGCGTTCGGTGCGCTGTTGTCGGAGGCGATGAGGTCGTGCCAGTACTGTCCCGTGGTCGAGTAGGTGCCCGCGGCCTCGCCGGTTCGTGCCGCCGATTGCACGTTCGCGAAGACTTGCGTGGGCGTGAGCGTGCCGCAGGGTGACGGGCCGGTTCCGCAATCGCCCGCGATGCTGTTGCCCGTGCTCCACGTGAGGTAGGCGGACATGTTCTGCGTGTTGAACGGAGCGATCCAGTACATGCCCTGGTAGTTCGCGAGGTCGTGGAGCAGGCCGAGGAACCGCTGGTCGAGCGGCGCCCAGAAATCGTAGGCCTCGCGCGCTTCCTCGATGTCGCCGCCGTTGGCGAGGATCGACCACTCGCCGTCGCGCACCTTGCGCAGCCACGACTGCGAGATCGTCATGCTCATTCCCGCGGCGTTCGCCGTGGCGACGATGTTCATCGCGTTGCGCCAGTAGTTCGTGACACCCGCGGGGCATCGCACACCGGGGGAGCAATCGATGGCGTTCTCGATGATCGGGAAGAGGTGGAGGTCGAGGAAATCCAGCGGCGCCGTGAGGCACGGCTTGCCCGATCCGCAGCCGGTGCGCGTGAACGCGTTGGCGAAATCCTGGTAGGCCGCGAGCCACGAGCCGAAGCCGGCGCCGACTCTCATGCCCGGAACGAGGCCGGCAACGGCCGCCTGTGAAGCGCTCAGCATCATGGTCGAGCCCGAGACCGTTCCGGCGTTGGGCTGGCCCGCCTGGTTCGATTCCGTGTCGGGCTCTTCCTGCAGCACGAAGTAGTCGGGCTTCATCGCCGTCGCCACGGCCGCCGCGGTCGAGGCTCGTGCCGCGATGTATTGCGTGAAGTTCATCGTGGGGTAGAAAGCCTGCAGCTGCGTCCCCCAGGCGGTCGACTGCAGGCCCGTCGGCATCATCGTCTGGCTCTCGACGATGAGCTTGAGCCCGGCGGCGCGCACGGCGTTCGCGACGTCCCCGTAGAAAGCGACCCACTGGTTGTAGCTGCTCCCCAGAAACGTCGCGTTCAGCATCGGGAAGGAGACCTCGACCGATATCGCCTGCACGCCGAGGCTCTTGAGGTATCCGATCTCCTGCTGGATCTGGGTGAAGCTCGACGCATTCAGGAGCCCGGGGCCATTGTTGCTGTTCGCCAACGTGAGCTGACCCGCGAAGGACGTCGGTTTCTTCGGACCGGTCGAAGCGGCGTTGATCGCGGCCTGGAAGTCGTCGAGATCGCCGCTCAGCTGCGTGTACAGATCGGAGTAGAGCGCGGGCGCGGCCTTCTCGCTCGCCTGGGCCATGGCGAGCATGGGCAAGAGAGCGAGCGTGCCCAGCGCGATGCGAACGACGCGTGAAGCCATCCGGCGGGCCTTAAGTGAATCCCCTGGCCCGATAAAATGCCCGTAAATCGCGCCCCGGGCAATCTATCGCCGCTTCTTGTCCAGCAGCTCCTTCAGGTTCGCGAAAGGCGAATGGGTCGCGGGCGGCGGGGTCGACGAAGACGTCGCGCCCGTGCCTGACGCCGCCTCGAGCAGCTTCTGGTGCTCGTTGTCGTGGCAGTACACGCACAGCAGCTCCCAGTTGCTGCCGTCGGGCGGATTGTTGTCGTGGTTGCCGTCGCGGTGGTGCACGGTGAGCTCGCGCACGTTCTTGTGCGTGAACTCACGCGCGCACCGCCCGCAGATCCACGGATAGATCCTGAGGGCCCGCTCCCGATAGCTCGCCTCGTCGCGGTTCATGCGGCCATGTTAGGCCGCGGCGCGGCTGCAGCTCAAGCGACGCCTATTGCGAGGGCGTGCCCGCCTGGGCGTCATTCCGCGATGACGGGCTCGACCCATTCGACGCGGCGGCGTTGGCGGCATCCGGCGAAGCGGTCGCGGATGACGTCGTGTCCGGTGCGGTCGGAGTCGGCATCGGGCTCGGAGCGGTCGCTTCCTGGGCCGGAGGTGCCGCGACCGGGGATGTCGCCGCCGTAGCCGGGGGTGTGGCCGCCGTGGTCGGAGGAATCGCCGCCGTAGTCGGAGGTGTGGCCGCCGTAGCCGCAGGCGTCGCCGCCGCAGCCGGAGGTGTGGCCGGCGCAGTCGGAGCAGCCGCGCTGTCGACCGTGGCGGGCGCGGTCGTCGTGCCAGTCGTCACAGTCGTGCTCGGCTCGGGAGCAGGCGTGCTCTCGTTAGCGGCCGCGCTCTCCGACGCGGACGTCGAAGCGGTGCCCTTCGAGTGCGAGCCCTTGCGCGATGCCTTGGACTTCGATGGCGTCGCGGCCGCAACCTCCTTCGCCGGTTTGCGGGTCTTGCTCGCGGCGGCGCTTTCCGGTTGCGACTCGTTCAGGGCGCCCGGGGCCACGGCCGTTTGCGCGCTCGCGCCCGTCGTGGTCGTCGTGGTCGTCGTGGAGCCCGGGGCCACGGTCGCATCGGCGACAATCGGCTGCTCGTGACGCACGACCGTCGCGGCCCGAGCCGGTTTCGGTGTCGTGTTATCGGAGGACGTGATTCGATCGAGCACCACCGCCCCGCCAATCGCGATCGCGATGATCGCTCCAAATGCGATGCCAAAGTGCCTCACGGCCATCTCCCGTTGGATGTGGTTCGCATTGGAGCGGCGGCGGCCCGGGCGGTTGCGGGAAAGCGGCAGGACGCGGCGAACGCCTACAGCGCCGCTTCCTCCATTCATACGGCGGAATTTCCTGAACGAGCGTAAGGAGGGCCGCGATGAAGACCGAGTCGCCGAACTCGTGCGTGCGATAACCGTTCGCTTCCAGCTCGGCGTCGGCCCGGCTTAACGTGGCGGCGTCCGTGAACGCGCGCAGCAGCTCGTAGTGGCTCGTGCCCGGCTCGTGTGTTCCGGACAGGATCGCATCGACCACGCGCAGCGGCGTGCCCGGGCCGAGGCGCAGCGTCGCGACGCCGTCGCCGCCTCGGACCTCACCGTCGTTACTCGCCGCCGATTCGAGGGCGCGCACCACGGTCGTGCCGATCGCAATGACACGGCCCCCTCGCTCCCGTGCCCTTTCGATCGCCTGCGCGGTCGATGCGGGAATGCGATACGGCTCGTCGAAGGGAAGGCGGCGGTCGAGCTCCGCATCACCGGTGGACGAGATGCCAGCCGCATGCGTGATCGTCGCGAAGTCCACGCCACGCTCGCGCATTGCAGCGAGCGCACGCCAATCGAGCGCGAATCCCGCGCACGGCGCCTCGAACGCGGCCGGGAAAGCCGCGATCGGAGTCCACACGTCCCAGAGGGCGAGCGACGGCTCCATGTACGCGTACTGGATCGGCCGGCCATGCTTCGCGAGCCGCGCCCAGATGTCGTGGATCGCGCCTTCGAAGCTCAACGCGACGAGACGCGGGTGGCCGACGATGCGTCGAACCACCGCGCTCAACGGTCCGAGCGCGAGGACATCTCCACGTTGCATCGCGGGCGGCGGCGCACGGTCCTCGGTGCGCACGTGATGGTCGCCCTCGCCGAAGACCACGGTGACCCACTCGCGAATGTCGTTCGGATCGAGCGAGCCGCGCTGCGCGAGGCGCACCTCGATCGACGCGCCGCTCGGCAGATGAATACCGGCGAGGCTCGCCGGAAGGGTGGCCGCATCGTTCGCGACGACGAGATCGCCCGGCTCGAGAAGCTGCGCGAAACTCGAGCGCGGACGATGCGTGATGGTGCCGTCCGCGCCGATCACGAGCAGCTTCGCGTCGGCCGGCCGCTGGATCGGTCGATTCGCGGCGATCATGCGGCCTCCCTTCTGCGTACATCGGCGGGCATCGCTTCGAGGATCGCCTTCGTGATCTCGCGCGCGGCGGCCTCGGGCTTGAGCAGCGTCGAGGTATCCGCGTCGGGAATCGCGAGCCGATGAAGCGGCGTGTCCATGTCGCCCGGGTCGCGCGAGAGGATGCGCACGCGCTCGCCCTCGAGCTCGAGGTTCCAGATCGCCGAGAGGTGGTGCAGCGCCGCCTTCGACGCACCGTAAGCGCCCCAATCGGGATACGGCGTGATCGCGGCATCGCTCGAGATGTTCATCGCGACTCCGCCGCGCCCTTCCGCGGCCGATGCGCGCAACGCGCCGAGCAGCGCCTTGGTGAGCCGGAAGGGACCGAGCAGGTTCGTCGCGAGCGCCGCCTCGACATCCTCGCAATCGGTATCCGCGAGCGGACGCAGCGGCACGGGCCCGAGGCTCGAGGCGTTGTTCACGAGCACGTCGAGGCCGCCCAGGCGCCCGAGAATCTGCAGCGCGATGGGATGGATCTGTTCCTTGATCGAGACGTCGCCCGCGACGCCGGCCGCGCCGATCTCCGCGGCCACGCGCTCCACGCTCGCCCGATCGCGCGCCACGAACGCGACAGTGGCGCCGCGCCGATGCCATTCGCGCACGAGCGCGAGCCCGAGCCCCGACGTGCCGCCCGTCACCGCGATGCGCACGCCGCGAAGGCCGGTATCATTCGTCGATCGTTTCATGTCGCTTCTCCTGTGCATGCGTCCATGAGCGCAGGATGCGGCGCCGCGCGGGCGTTATCGAGTGCGCGGTCCAACCGTTTGGCGGAAGGTCAATGCGATGGACAAACCGGATCTCGTCTCGCGGCACCTCGCGCGCAACCTCGCGGCGCTGCGTCAGGTGCGCAAGATCACGCAGGACGCGCTCGCGAAGGCGGCGGGAGTGCCGCGCTCGACCATCGCGAACCTCGAATCGGGCGACGGCAACCCTTCGCTCACCGTGCTCGTGAAGGTGGCGCGCGCGCTCGAGACCTCGATCGACGAGCTCACCGCCTCGCCGCGCGCGAAGGTGCGCCGCTGGGCCGGCGCCGACGTCGGCCTGCACTCGCGCGGGCGCGGCGTCACCACACGCGACCTCGTCCCCGAGCCCGTGCCCGAGGAAGTCATGGAGCTGATGGAGTTCACGCCCGGGGCCGTGATGGCGGGCACCCCTCACCTGCCCGGCACGCGCGAGTACTTCTCGTGCATCGAGGGCCAGGTCACGATCTTCGTCGCGGGCGAGAAGTACGAATTGGGCGCCGGCGACGTGCTCGGTTTCCCGGGCAACGTGCCGCATTCCTATCGCAATACGGCGAGCAGCGGGCGCGCGCTCGGGGTGTCGATCGTGGTGCTGGCGAAGGCAGGCGTTTGACTGGATGTTCGGGGTGGACTAAGCTTAGTCGAGTCCACCATGAAATCGGTCAACATCCACGAAGCGAAGACCCATCTCTCTCGCCTGGTCGAGCGTGTGCAGGCCGGTGAGGAGATCGTCATCGCAAAGGCCGGCCGGCCGGCCGCGCGGCTCGTGCCGATTGAGGCGGGAACCAAGCCCGTGAAGATCGGCGGGCTGAAGCCGCCCCGGCCCGTCCCGGACGACTTCAACACCATGTTCGAAAAGGAGATCGAGGCGTTGTTCGCCGGCGTCTCTCCAACTCGTGCCGCGCGTCGACGCAAGTGAGCCGCTTCCTGGTGGATACTCAGTTGCTGCTCTGGAACGTCTACGGGTCCCGGAAGCTGCCGGCCAAGGTGGCGCGCCTATTCCGCGATGGGCGGCACGAGTTCTTCTATAGCGCCGCGAGCCTTTGGGAAATCGCGATCAAGGCCGCAAGGGGGCGCGAGGACTTTGTTGCCGACACAGCCGCGATCCGCGACACGCTCGAGGAGAACGGCTTTCATGAGCTTCCGGTCGCGGCGCAGCACGCCGTAGCCCTCTCGAGCCTTCCGCCGATCCACGCCGACCCCTTCGATCGAATGCTCGTCGCGCAGTCGATGGTCGAACCAATGGCGCTAATCACGACCGACGAGCGGCTGGCCGCCTACCCGGGAACGATCGAGGTCGTCTAAGGCGCTCTCTACCAGCCGGGCCAGCGTAGCAGGTCCCTGAATAGGGCGGTTGAGAGGCGGCGTGGCAATGCGACGCCACGGCCGTTGCTCGCGGAGGTTGGGACTACTTGTCCAGGAACGTCTTCAGCGGCACGGCGCCCATGAGCGCCGAGTACCAGAGCCCATAGCCCTCGCCGGAAGGATGCAGCCCGTCGGCGCAGTAGTAGCGCTTGGGCTCCTTCACGAACGGATCCTCCGACGGGTCACGGAAGAGATCGACGAACGTCACGCCGAGCTCGGCCGTCACGCGCGCCACCACGGCATGGATCTTCCGCGCATGCCACGTGATGATGCCCTTCAGGGGCCGCAGGAAGAACGGCGCGACGCTGAAGTTCTGGCCGGGCATGACGACCACGTTGTCGCTCAGCCCGCGCGCGAGCGCGATGACCGCGCGCAGGTCCTCCTCGACGTCCTCCGGCGAGCGGAATTCGATCACGTCGTTGGCGCACGCGTGGATCAGCACGAAATCGACCTTGCGGCAGCCGATGCGGGCGAGCTGCTCGGTCACGCGTGCGAGCTGACCCAGGACCTTCTCGATGTTCGCGCCCGAGCGCGCCACGTTGATCACGCGCGCATGGGGAAACGCGGCGGCGAGGCGTCCGGCCGTGGACTCCGCCGGAAGCGCGCCCACGCCGAAAGCGGTGCTGTCGCCCGCGATGACGATCGTGCGCCTGCAGCGGGCGGGGGACGACTCCGCGCATACGGCACGCGCCGCGAGCCGTCGCGAGAAGCGGATGCGCGACGCGTAGATCGCCATCACCGCCGCAACCGGCAGGAGCAGCACTGTAAGGAACGCGTAGAGCATCCACATGCTTGCAGGATGCATCCGTGCGGGACCCGAAACCATCGGCCGCGCGTTCCGCATCGCGTCCGCGATTGCCGAGTTGTCGGTCGGTCGATGTCCGGAAATGTTGCCGGACGTCGCGCAAATGCGTTGTGAGATGGCGTACCCGCCCGGCTCGGCGCCTCGCACCGGGTCGCGTGTTTTACCGGCGCTCGAGCGCCTCGCGCGGCCATCCGGCCAGGTTCGCGGCCGCTTCGTAGGTGCCCTGGAAGAACGCGGTGAGCATCGCGTCCGGATCGCTGGAGGTGCGCACAGCCTCGTAGGGCAGAAAGAATTGGTGGAAGGACTCGTCGTAGCGCGCGGGTGGCTGCATGGGCGCCTGCGGGAATCCGGCGGGCTCGGGGGCGGCGTAGGCGTAGAAGACGGGCTCGTCCACGGTTGCGCCGCCGGGCCAGAATCCGTGGCTGATCACCTCGTGGGAATAGGACTCGCGCGTCACGGCATCCGCATCCGGACGATCGGGCGCCCGGCGCCCGGAGAACCGCGTGAGGGCGAGGTCGAAGCTGCCCCAGAAGAAATGCAGGGGGCTCGCCTTTCCCACGAAGCCGCAACGGAAACGCTCGAAGGCGGGGCGCATCGATTCGAGCGCGCGCCAGAAGGCCAGCGCCCGCTCGCGATCGTAGGAACGATGCGTCGTGTCCTTCTCGAACGGAATCGGATCGGCCACCTCGGCCGGCATCGTCGAGATGCGGACGGGACAGTCGAGGTGCTCGAGCGCCTTCATGACGCGCGCATGGAAGTCGGCCACCGTCATCGGCTCGAGCGCGATCGCTTCGCCGGCGCCATCGGAGCATTCGAGGCACAGCTCGTGCGCGAGGAAATCGAAAAGCGCGACGAGCGTGCGATCGCCGCATCGCATCGGCTGCGTCGCGAGCCCGCGCGCCGTGTAGTGGAAAGCGGAGTTCCACCAATGGTTCATGAGCGGCGTCGTGGTGATCGTGAGCTTGCCCACCACCTGCATCCACATGTGCAGCGTCGCGTACGTGTCCTTCCATGCAGCGAGCGGAAGCGGGGGCCAAGGGCCGGGGTCGCGGGGGATCATGAAGAACACGATACGCCAGGATTTGCGCTCGACGCGCTCGTCCACGATGGAGTTGAAATGCCGTGGTGCACGTTCACGCTGAATTTAATGTCCACGCTCACGGAAATACGCAATCAGCGCGCGACAATCTGCTCGAGCGTGCGGTTCCTGAATTACCATCCGGAAACACGGAGGAAGGGGAGGAGGACGAATCATGAACACGTTGTGGAGGCTGGTCCTTGCATCCATCGCGACAGTCGCGTCCGGCGCGAGCGTAGGCGCATATCCCGATCACCCCATCACCTTCGTCGTTCCCTTCGCCGCGGGCGGCGCCACGGACACGCTTGCCCGCCAAATGGCCGAGCGCATTGCGAACGGCCAGTATTCGATCGTCATGGAAAACGTCGCGGGCGCCGGCGGCACGATCGGCGCGGCGAAGGTCGCGCAATCCAAGCCCGACGGCTACACGTTTCTCGTCGGCCACGTCGGATACATGGCGGCGGCCGCCGGACTGTACGAGCACCTCCCGTACGACCCCGTGCGCGACTTCGAAGCCGTCGCACGCTTCCCCGATACCCCGCTGGTGATCGTCTGCAACGCGAACAAGCCGTACACGAGCGACATCGCCCAGCTCGTGGCTTTCGCGCGCAAGAACCCGGGCAAGCTCGACATCGCGAACGCCGGCGTCGGCTCCTCGGGACACCTCGTGGCGGCGCTCGTCGCGAGCAAGCTCAACCTGCAAGTGATGCACGTGCCGTACAAGGGCAACGGCCCGGCATACTCGGACATCATGGGCGGCCGCGTCGACTGCCTCTTCGACCAGTCCAACACGGCGATACCGCAGATCGCGGGTGGCAAGGTGCGGGGCGTGGCGACGACGGCGACGCGGCGCCTGCCCCAGCTGCCGGGCATGCCGACGCTCGCCGAGACGGTGCTGCCCGGATTCCAGGCGGCGACCTGGTACGGGATCTACGCGCCGAAGGGCACGCCGCCGGCGGCGATGCAGTGGATGTTCGACCACTTCAAGAAGGCGATGAGCGACGAGGCGTTCACCAAGAAGCTGGATGCGGCCGGCTATGTGATGCTCGCGCCCGAGGAGCAGCGGCCCGAGGCTCTTGCGGCGTATACGCGAGAGCAGGTGAATCTCTGGAAGAAGGTGATCTCTGACGCCGGCATCCCGAAGCAATAGGCAACCATGACACCGAGAGAGAGAGTGTTGACCGCCCTGCACGGCGGGCAGGCTGATCGGGTGCCGTGGGTCGAAGGCAAGGTCGAGGAGTTGCTGCAGATCCGGCTCATGGGCGGGCGCGAGAATTACACGCCGGGCGAACTGTGTCGCACCCTGGGCATGGATGGCTTCGGCTATTTCTTTCCCCCCGGCGTCGGCGGCCCCGTCAATCAGGCCGCGAAGGCCAGCCAATCGCCGAAGGACGCCTTCTATTTTCCGAAGAGGATCACGTTCGACTTCGCGCCCCCGTGGATCGCCGAGATGAGCGTGGACACGGGCGGACGTCCCTTCGTGAAGAAAGGCCTGCTCACCGACCGCGATTCGCTCAAGCTCTTCGACGAGTTCCTGCCCGATCCGGATCATCCGGCGCGCTACGAGCAGGTGGCGAAATGGATCGAGCAATTCCGCGAGGACTACGCGGTGTTCGCGCGCACCCGGCTCGGCACCTCGAACACCATCGAGAGCATGGGGCTCGACGTGTTCTCGTTCATGCTCTACGACGATCCAGACCTGGTGAAGGAGATCCACCGGCGCTTTTCCGAATGGACCGCGCGGGTCATCGAGAACCTGAACAAGCTCGACTTCGATTTCTACTGGGCCTTCGACGATGTCGCGGACACGAAGATGCCCTGGGTCAACATGGAGATGTACGAGGAATTCCTCTATCCGCACCAGAAGATGGTCACCGACACCATGAACAGGCCATGGGTGTACCACAGCGACGGCAACCTCTTCCCGATACTCGACGGCCTGCTGAAGCTCGGCATGAATGCGATACACCCGCTCCAGTCTTCGGCCATGGACATCGGCAAAATGAAGAATGAGTATGGGTCCAAAGTGTGCCTGATCGGCAACATCGATCTGGACCATACCCTCACCCTTGGTACTCCGGAGGAAGTGGACAACGAAGTGCGGGAGCGCATCGCGGTTGCCGGCAAGGGCGGCGGCTACATCATCAGCAGCGGCAACAGCCTTACCAACTACTGCAAGACTGAAAACGTCCAGGCGATGGCGAAGGCAGTGAAGCGGTACGGGGGATATTGAGGCGCTGGTGCCGATCGTCGCAGACCCGGCCGTGCTCCGGAACACCGATTTGCGCTGAATGTCCCAGCCTCGAGAGCGTTCCAAGGAGCCCGCCATGCCCTATCGCACGATCGAAGACTTGCCCAGAGCGCAGACCGACCAGTACAACGAGCATCAGAAGAAAGCGTTCCTCGAGGCGTTCAACAGCGCGTACGAGAAGTACAAGGATGACGAGGGCCGCGCGTTCGCCATCGCCCACAGCGCGGCGAAGAAGGCCGGCGAGAAGCCCGGACCCGGGTGATCCGACCGATGCGTCCGGCGCACTGAGGGCCGGCTTCGTGCGGACTGTCGCGTTTTCGGCCTTTTGGCTTGCCATTCTATGCCATTTGGCGTAAGGTGGGCGGATGCAATACATCATCGCCGCGCTGGGCGGTCCGAAGGTGGTCGCGAGCGAGCCGGCCACCGCCGGCGAGTGGGTGAGCCGCATCGAATCGGGGCTTCCTGCCGCCTCCGCCGTCGCATTCAAGGAGGCGCTCGGTCTCACCAACGCCGAACTCGCCGTCCTTCTCGGCGTGAGCGTTCGTACTCTCGCGCGCTGGGATCCTTCCCGTTCCAGGCTCGACGCGGTGAGCGGCGATCGCCTCGTGCGCTCGGCGAGGCTCTTCGCGATCGCCGCGGAGGTGTTGGAGGATGCCGAGGCCGCCGCGCGCTGGATGAGAACGCCACAGCGAGCGCTCGCGGGAGCCGTGCCGCTCCATCTCGCGCAGACCGACGTCGGCACCCGCGCGGTCGAAGCGCTGCTCGGTCGCATGGAGCATGGCGTCTACACCTGATGCAGGCGTTCCGCACCGTCAAGGAGAAGCACGTGCTCACGGCCTTCTCGGGCGACGGTGCCCGCGCCTACGGAGGTCGCTGGAACCGCCCGGGCGTGCCCATGGTGTACGCGGCGCAGACTCGCGCCCTGGCGGCGCTCGAGGCCCTCGCACACTTCGCCGGAGCCGAGCGCCGGATCCCCTTCGTGACGTTCGAGATCGATGTCCCCGAGCCACTCGTGATTCGACTCCCGCGCGCCGAGCTTCCCTCCGATTGGCAGAGCGAGGAGCCGCGCGCATCGACGCAGGGCCTGGGCTCCGAATGGCAGCTTCGCGGCGATTCGGTGGCGCTCCTCGTGCCGTCCGTCCTCATCCCGCAGGAATACTGCGTGCTGCTGAATCCCGAGCACCCGGATACGCGGAAGGTCATGGTGCGGTATCCGGAGCCATTCCGGTTCGATGTCCGGCTATGAGATCCGTTGCTGCCTGCGCGCGCCCGCGCTTCAGTCGCGCTTCGGAATGGCGAGGCCTGCGTTGACGGCGGGTCGCTCGACGAATGCGTCGAGCACTCGCTCCACGTTCCCATACTTCGCGAACTCGACCAGATCGCCCGCGCCATAGAAGCCGACGAGATTGCGCACCCACGGAAAGGTGGCGATGTCGGCGATGGTGTAGTCGTCGCCCATGATCCACGCACGGCCCTCGAGGCGCTGGTCGAGCACGGCGAGCAGGCGCTTCGCCTCGTTGACGTAGCGATCGCGCGGCCGTTTGTCCTCGTAGTCCTTGCCCGCGAACTTCACGAAGAACCCCACCTGCCCGAACATCGGCCCGATTCCGCCCATCTGGAACATGAGCCACTGCAGCGTGTGGTAGCGCCCGGCCGCGCCCTTCGGAATGAGGCGCCCCGTTTTCTCCGCGAGATAGACGAGGATCGCGCCGGACTCGAAGAGCGCGAGCGGCTCGCCTCCGGGCCCGTTCGGATCGATGATCGCCGGGATCTTGTTGTTCGGGTTGAGTGAACGGAACTCGGGCGACAACTGGTCGTTCGCCTCGAAGCTCACGAGGTGGGGCTCGTACGGAAGGCCCAGTTCCTCGAGCGCAATCGACACCTTCACGCCATTGGGCGTCGGCAGCGAATAGAGTTGGATGCGCTCCGGATGCCGCGCCGGCCACTTGCGGGTGACGGGGAAACCGTCGAGAGATGCGGTCATGTTGTGCTTCTAATGCCGAGACTGCGCATATCTCGCCCTGAACCTAAATCCGTATTCCTGGCGAAGTGGTTGAGGCCAGGCGCAAAGGCGGCCATATTTTCGAGGATCAGGGATGAATGACAAAGGGGGCTAGGTAGCCCCCTTTGTTTGCCGTCTGAAGATCACCTTAATCCCAGCTCAGCGCCCCGCCCGTCTGATACTCGATCACGCGCGTCTCAAAGAAGTTCTTCTCTTTCTTAAGATCGATCAACTCGCTCATCCACGGGAACGGATTCGTGGCGCCCGGGAATAGCGTGTCCAGACCGATCTGCTGAGCGCGGCGGTTGGCGACGAAGCGCAGGTACTCCTTGAACATTGGCGCGTTGAGGCCGAGCACACCGCGCGGCATCGTGTCTTCGGCGTAGGCGTACTCGAGCTCGACCGCCTTGTGGAAGAGCGCGGTGATCTCGCGACGGAACTCGGGAGTCCAGAGGTGCGGGTTCTCGAGCTTGATCGTGTTGACGAGGTCGATGCCGAAGTTGCAGTGCATCGACTCGTCGCGAAGGATGTATTGATACTGCTCGGCGGCGCCCGTCATCTTGTTCTGGCGGCCGAGCGAGAGGATCTGCACGAAGCCCACGTAGAAGAAGAGGCCCTCCATCAGGCACGCGAAGACGATGAGGCTCTTCAGCAGCTCGCGATCGGCCTCCTCGGTGCCAGTCTTGAACTCCGGGTTCGTGAGCGTGTTGATGAACGGGATCAGGAAGTCGTCCTTGTCGCGGATGCACTTCACTTCCTTGTACGCCGCGAAGATCTCGCTCTCGTCCAGGCCGAGCGACTCGGCGATGTACTGGTAGGCGTGCGTGTGGATCGCCTCCTCGAAGGCCTGCCTCAGCAAATACTGGCGGCATTCGGGCGCGGTGATGTGGCGATACGTCCCGAGCACGATGTTGTTCGCGGCGAGCGAGTCGGCCGTCACGAAGAAACCCAAATTCCGCTTGACGATCAACCGCTCGTCCTCGGTGAGCCCGTTCGGGTTCTTCCAGAGGGCGATGTCGCGGTTCATGTTCACTTCCTGCGGCATCCAGTGGTTCGCGCAGCCGGCGAGGTACTTCTCCCACGCCCACTTGTACTTGAAGGGGACGAGCTGGTTTACATCGGTTTTCGCGTTGATGACGCGCTTGTCTTCGGCGCGAACTCGAGTGAATTGACCCTCAGCCGGGCCCTCTCCCAGGGGAGAGGGAGAGCCTTCCGCAGAGCTCGGCGCATTTGCCGCGTCCTCCGCGTAGGCAGCGCCCGCGCTTCGTTTGGCCGGCTGCACCATCTGCAGCTGCAGCGAGGGCGCGATGGGAGTGTCGTCTTCGAAGCTCAGCATGAGTGTCCTTCCTCCGTTTGTTCTTGCGATCCCGCTATGGGCGCGGGACGGGCGATGCGTCGATCAGGCGGCGGCGAGGTTGCCGTCTTCCTCGGCCACATGCGCGGGCATGACGCGAGCGACACGGGCGGGGATGTTCTCCTTGCGCGCGGCGACGGTGCGCCAGTGCAGGACGCGCAGGTTCTCGAGGGTCTCGGAGCCGATGTAGTCGAGCTCCCAGCCGAAGGGCGAATGGCGGTTGGCGTAATCGGCGTAGCGCACCAGGTTGCCGAGGCAGTCCTTGCGGAATTCCCAGCCGTTCGCCTGGCCGTCGACCGGGTTGGTCCGGGCCCATGCTGCCCGCTTGAGGTCTTCGAGCATGGTCATGTGGGCCTGCTGTGCCATGTTCTCCTCCTTTGTTCGACCGGCGGGACGCCTTGGCGACAAAGGATGCCGAAGAGGTTGCCGCAGGTCAATAGGAGAAGCACAAGATATGGGGGCCGGGTGGGGGTGAATTGCGCATAGATTGTGCAATTCCTGTGGATAATCGTGGGGATAAAAAGGGGATGGAATGAGGTGGCGTTAGGGCCCACTTACCCTCGCCCCGGCCCTCTCCCAAGGGAGAGGGAGAGCCTCATCCCCTCGAAGTCCTCGGGCGGCTCGCGTTCGAAGGACACGCGCTTGCCCGTTCTCGGGTGCACGACGCCGAGCGTCTTCGCGTGCAGCATCGGGCGCGGCGATTCGATCTTCGGGCCGCGATAGTCGCGGATGTAGACGCGCTCGCCGAGGAGGGGATGGCCGAGCTCGGAGAGATGGATGCGGATCTGGTGCTGGCGACCGGTCTCGAGGCGGCACTCGACGAGTGTCGCGCCCGCGAGATGCGCGATCGGAGTGACGTGCGTGATCGCGCGCCTCGCATCGCCGGGAGTCGCACCACGCGGCCGCCGGAAGTGACCGAACGAGCCGCGCAGGCCGTCGCCGCGATCGAGGATGAGCTGCGTATCGACGCGCTGCGCGGCGAGCTCGCCATGCACGATCGCGACGTACATGCGCTCCACGTCGTGCGCGCGAAACTGCGCGGCGAGGGCGCGCTGGGCAGTGGCATTGCGCGCGAACACCATGACGCCGCTCGTGTCGCGATCGAGGCGGTGGACCACACCGAGCGCGCCATCCGGGCCGCGCTTGTCGAGGCGACGCAGCAGCGTGCGCGCGTGGACGACGAGCGTGTCGTTGTTGCCGGACTCGTCGGCCACGCTCAGCATGCCGGCCGGCTTGTCGACCACGACGAGATCGCGGTCGAAGAAGACGATCGCGCTTTCGGGGAGCGGGCCGGGCCGAAGCTTGCGCGCATGCTCGTCTACGACGACGACGTCGGTGGCTGCCACGCGCATCGCGGGATCGAGGCAACGCTCGCCGTTCACCGTGACGCGGCCATCGACGCAGAGCTTGCGGGCGCGCGACCAGGCCACGCCGGTCTTCTCGCGCACGACCGCGGCGAGGGTCGGGTAGGCGGTCTCCATTTCGGGCGATGGTAGCGCGCCCGAGCGGTGGGCTCTCTGGCGCAGCAGGCCCGTAACCGCGCTCGAGGACTCGCGCTGCCGCTTACGGCATTCCGCGAGCTGGGGCGGCACCCAGGCCACGCTTCAGCCCCCGAAACCCCATTGACAAATGCAGAACAGCGGTCTAGCTTTTAACCGGTCGTTTAAACCATTCGTTCAACTTCCACGCCACCATGCCCCGCGACGCGCACCCGGATCTCGCCGAGCACCACGCCCACAACGGCCGCCTGCTCGACGGCCGCGTCGACCTGGGCGAGACGAAGTCGAAGATCCTCGAGGCGGCGTTCCGGCGCCTGGCCGCGGACGGCTATGCGGCGTTGAGCGTGCGCGAGATCGCGCGCGACGCGGGCGTGAACCACGCGCTCATCAACTACCACTTCCGCAGCAAGGACCAGCTCGTGATCGCGGTCCTCGACGAGGCGAACCGGCGCCTGCTCGCCCGCCAGCGCGACATGTATGCCCGCCCCGGCGGCTTCGCGGAGAAGTGGGCGCAGGCACGGCGCTTCTATCGGGACGATCTCGCCTCGGGCTTCGTGCGCGTGCAGGCGGAGCTCTGGGCCGCGTCGCTCTCGGATGCGGAGCTGCGCCACAAGTTCGTCCCGCGCATCCTCGCGTGGAAGAAGGTCGTCGCCGAGGCGGTCACCGACGCGATCACCACCCTCGAGAAATGCGGCGTGAAGCTGCCGGCGCCGTTCACCGCGCAAGTCGTCTCGAGCTGGATCTCCAACTTCTGGATCGGGATGGAATTCGCCGACCTGCTCGGCACGCCCGAGGAGCAGACGCAGCATCGCGTGGCGCTCGACGCGATGGAGAAGTTGCTGGAGACGGTCGACCAGTGCGTGCGCGACGCGTCGCGCGCGCCCAAGCGCAAGCGGAGGAAGCCATGAACGATACCGCCGGAATGCGCCGCAAGGTCCTCGGAGAAGTGCCGGACGCGGGACGTCTGCCCGAGGATTCCCTCTACCCGTTCGAGACCGTGCGTCCCGTGCGCGAGGGCTACGTCGAACGCGACGGCGTGAAGAGCTGGTACGCCGTGTGGGGCGACGCGGGACCGTGGCTCGCCTTCGCGCCGATCTTCCAGATCGTGCACATGCAGATGTTGAAGGCCGCGGTGCCGTACCTCTCGCGTCACTTCCGCGTCGTCACCATGGACGGCCGTGGCAACGGACGCTCCGATCGGCCGCAGGGGCAGGACGCGTACACGTTCGATCACTACTATCGCGACTTCCTCGCCGTGCTCGATGCCGCGGGTGCCGATCGCTTCGCGGTGATCGGGATCTCGGCCACTGCGATGACGGCGCTGCGCGTGGCGGCCGAGCACCCCGAGCGCGTGACGCACGTGATCGCGGCGGGCGGCTACGCGCAATCGCGGCTCGAGACCGAGAAGGCGCTCGCCCGCGCGCGCGCCGCGAGCGAGCAGATGCGCGCGGACTGGCCCGGCTTCCTCGACGCGTTCTTCACCGTGTGCTTCACCGAGCCGCATTCGACCAAGCCGTTCGAGGACGGGCTGCGCTACGGCCTCGCGACGACGGGCGAAGTGGTCGACTGGGCGCGCAACGGCTGGATGAACCAGGACGTGGAGCCGCTCGCACGGCGCATCGCGTGTCCGACGCTGGTGATGCACGGCGACGGCGACCAGCGCGTGCCGTACAAGCTCGGCGAGGACATCCATCGCCTCGTGCCCGGCGCGCGCATGCTCACGATCGGCGGCGGCGGACACATCACCGCGGCGCGCGATCCGGTCGTCTTCAACCGCGCCGTGCGCGAGTTCGTGGCCGGGCCCGCGGCGGTGCGCACGTGGACGCGCGCCATGAATCGCAAGCGCCGCGCGCTCTTCATCTCGAGCCCGATCGGGCTGGGCCATGCGCAGCGCGACCTCGCGATCGCGCGGGAGCTGCGCAAGCTCGAGCCCGACCTCGCGATCGACTGGTTCACGGTGGATCCGGCCGCGACCTACCTCGAGCGCGAGGGCGAGCGCGTGCACCCGATCGCGCGCCGTCTCGCGAACGAGAGCCGGCACTTCGAGCACGCGGCCGGCGAGCACGACCTGCACGCGTTCTTCGCGCTGCGCACCATGGACGAGGTCATGGCGAACAACTTCATGACCTTCTGCGACCTGATGGACCAGGAGCACTACGACCTCGTCGTCGGCGACGAGTCGTGGGAGGTCGACTACTACTACCACGAGAACCCCGAGCTCAAGCGCCAGCCGTTCGTTTTCCTCACCGATTTCGTGGGCTGCCTGCCGATGGGCGAGGACGAGCGCGAGGCGTTCCTGTGCGCCGACCGCAACGCCGACGACCTCGAGCACGTGGCGCGCTTCCCGTACGTGCGCGACCGCGCGATCTTCGTCGGCAACCCCGACGACGTGACCGAGGAAGCGTTCGGGCCGGGCCTGCCGCGCATCCGCGAATGGACCGACGCCAACTTCCGCTACGCGGGTTATGCGCTGCCGTTCGATCCCGCGGCGTTCGCGGACACCGAGGCGTTGCGCGCGCGGCTGGGCTACGGCGCGCGCGAGAAGATCGCGATCGCGGCGATCGGCGGGACGAACGTCGGCCGGCATCTCCTCGAGCGCATCGCGGCCGCCTTTCCGCGCATGAAGCGCGAGGTGCCCGAGATGCGCATGGTCCTCGTCGCCGGGCCGCGGCTCGATCCGCTTTCGTTGCCGCACATCCAGGGGCTCGAGGTGCGGCCGTACGTGCACAACCTCTTCGAGCATCTGGCGTGCTGCGACCTCGCGCTCGTGCAGGGCGGATTGAGCACGTGCATGGAGCTCGTCGCGACTCGCCGGCCGTTCCTGAGCTTTCCGCTGCGGCATCATTTCGAGCAGTGCGTGCACGTGCGCCGGCGGCTCGCGAACTACGGCGCCGATCGTTCGATGGATTTCGCGAACCTCGGACCCGACGCTCTCGCCGAACGCGCGCTCGAAGCGATGCATGCGCCGGTGCGCTACAAGCCGGTCGAGACCGATGGCGCGGCGCGCGCGGCGCGCGACATCGCCGAGGTGCTCGACAACCGCGCGTGGATACAACGATGAGCGCGACCTCGACCGCGCTCGTCATTCCGGCCTAGCGGCCGCAATCCTCCCTCTCGCCAGGAGGTGAACATGAGTCGTCTGCTCGCGTTGCTCTACGGTGCCGTGGTGTACGTCTTCTTCCTCGCGACCTTCCTCTATGCGATCGGCTTCGTGGGCAACGTCGCCGTGCCGCGGTCGGTGGACGTCGGGCCGGGCGCTCCGGTCGCCGCGGCGATCGTCATCGACCTCGTGCTCCTCGGGCTCTTCGCCGTGCAGCACAGCGTGATGGCGCGCCGCTCGTTCAAGCACTGGTGGACGCGTTACGTGCCGTGGACGATCGAGCGCACGACCTTCGTGCTCGCCGCGACCGCCGTGCTCGCGCTCCTGCTGTGGCAATGGCGGCCGATTCCGCAGCCGATCATCTGGGAGGTGACGGATCCGCTCGGCGTTCGCGTGCTCGAGGCGGTCTTCTGGCTCGGCTGGGGCGTGCTGCTGCTCTCCACGTTCCTCATCAACCACTTCGAGCTCTTCGGGTTGCAGCAGGTGTGGGGCGCGTTCACCGGGCGCGAGTACCAGCGGCCCGAATTCCGCACGCCGCTCTTCTACCGCTACGTGCGCCACCCGATCTACGTCGGCTTCCTGCTCGCGTTCTGGGCGGCGCCGACCATGACCGCGGGTCACCTGCTCTTCTCGATCGCGACGACGGGCTACATCCTCATCGGCGTGTGGTTCGAGGAGCGCGACCTCATCGCGCAGTTCGGCGATCGCTATCGCGCGTACCGCGAGCAGGTCGGGATGCTGTTCCCGAAGATCCGGCGCGTGGGGAGCGAGGAGAAGGTGCGGTGATGACGCCCTACCCAGCACTCCCCCAAGGGGGCAGCCGAGTCGTCGGGAGAGCATCGGTAGAGCGTGCCATGGAGACTGCTCCGTCCCCCTTGGGGATGGCTCGGGAGGGGGTCGCGTTACTTGTTGAAGACCGTGTCGCACGCATCGCGATAGTCGCGATTCGAATTGTGCGAGGCCTTCGCGAGGAGGCTCAGCCCCAACGTGGCGACGGCTCCGGCCGCGCGCGCGATCGCCTTCGGCTTCTTCGCGGGGTCGAGGGCCATGCGCATCTTGCGTAGCGGGCCCGTGATCTCGAGATCGTCCGCGATGGTGGAAAGGCCCACGCCTTCGCCGGGCTTGGGATGGATGCGGCCGCGCAAGTCGACGGTTTCCGCGCGCATGTCGACGGTTCCCGACGTCAACAGCGCGCTCTGTGCCGTGCGTCCGCCGACGATGTCCTTGCCCTGCGCGCGCCCCGCCACGAACGGCAGCGCCGCCGATGCGCATTCGAAATCGATCCTTCCCTTCGAATCCGCCTTCGAGAATCGCACCATCACCTCCTCCCAGTCGCCGGCCCTCTTCGACTCGTAGGTGCCCGGTCCCATCGCGATCGTCACCGGCCCGTTCACCGATGCCGCGAGCTGCTTGAACGACTCGCCCGTCATGGCGATCGCCGCGTGCACCTTCATCGGCCCGCCCGTGAACGGGATGGGACGGTGGCGCTCGTGGAACCAGCGCTCGAGGAGGAGCCCGTCACCATCGAAATCCGCGTGCACGGCGTGCGTCGCGGGTTGCAATCGGAGCCGCGCGCTCGCCGAGCCGCCGAGCGCGTGCGCGCTGAAGGGATCGAGCACGATCTCGCCGCCGCCGAGCGTGACCTGCGTCTTCGCATCCTGCAGCTCGATGCCGTCGGGCAAGCGCAGGGCGCCCAACCGCACGTCGACCGCGCCGCGTGATTCGGCCAACGCGGACAACACGCGCCAGGGAAGAGGGCGTCGCGAGAACACCTCGCCGGGCGGCAGGGGCGGCGCCAGGGGAATCCCCGCATCGAGCAACGCCTGCTTCCAGTCGAGCGCGTCGGACTCGAGGCTCCCCGTGATGGATCGTGACGATCGCTCCGCCGCGAAGCGAAGCTCGCCCTTCATGCGCTGCTTGCCGAGCGCGAGGTCGAGCGCGCGCAGGACGACTTCGCCTTTGGCGACACTCACCTCCGTGCGCGCGGAGAAAGGAGCGGTATGGCGCTTCTTCGCGTCGAACAACGCGAGGACGTCCTCGAGGGAATCGCCCGAAGCCTTCGCCTCGAAGCGCGCGCCCTCGCCCATTCGGTTCAGCGGGAGCAGGCCGCGCGCGACGAGGTGAGTGGTCGGCCAATCGAGCCACACCTCGCCGTCGCATGCGGCGGAGGGCTCGCCCACGTGCGAGAGATCGGCGAAGCGACCATGCGCATGGAAGGTGGTGCCGTCGCGCAGCAGCTGCGCATCGATGGTCGCCTCGCGCATTCCCGGCCGGGCGTCGAGCCGCGCGCTCGCGACGTGCCACGGCGCTCGCTCGACGGATCCGGCGCGATAGACGATCTCCGAATCCTCGATGCGGATCGCCTCGAGGGCCGACCAGTCGCGTTGCGGGGGACCGCCGTCGCCATGCGGGGACGAATCGAAAGCCCAGTTGCGCTCGCCCTTCGCGCCCTCCTCGAGGTCGAGCCGCGCGCCCTCGATGTCGAGCCGCTCGACCCGCAGTCTGCGCGCCAGCAACGCCACCAGCGAGATCGGCGCCCACACGCGGCGCACGGAGAGAAGGTCCCGCTCTTTCGCCCACCGCGGGTTGGCGAGCGCGACGTCGGTGGCGACGATCGCGGGGCGGGGAAAGAAGTCGAGCGAGATGTCGCCGATGCGCAGCTCGCGGCCGGTCTGCGCGCGAACACGAGCGCGTGCCTGCTGCGCGAGCGCTTCGGGATCGGTGAACGCATGCAGCGCCCAGGCGGCGGCGACCGCGATGACGGCGAGCGCTCCGAGAATGCCGATCGCAATCGTGCGCGCCTTCGCCATCGTCACCGCTCTTGTTGTCGAGCGGGTGTGACCGGGTGGAGACGGGCGCGTTCTTGCCCGCCCTCACCCGGCCCTCTCCCGACCGGAGAGGGAATAAAAAAGGGCCCCGAAGGGCCCTGGAGATTGCGCGCGAGACCCCCGAAGGGGTTGTTGTTGTTGCTGTTCAGTGCAGGGGAGATTCCGGAGCCGCCGGGTCCACCTCGAATCTCATGACGCTGAGCGGAAGCCGCTCGACCTCTTCGGCGTACGCGGTGATGCCCGCCGCGAACACGACCGCTTCCAGCCAGCCCGGAACCTGTTCCATCCCGTCCTTCCCTCGAGGGCGACGCCCAGTTCCGGTGCACTGTAGAGAGCGACTAAGACAACGGTCCGAGCGGACCCTGGTCCGGCCGGACTAGTCCGGAGGGCGCCCCTCCGCGTGGCGCAGCGCGCGGGTGAATAAACGCCGAACGGCCGGTGTCTGACCTCCCATGATCCGGCCACAAATCACTTATCGCGGCATGCAGCCCTCACCTGCATTCGACGCGAAGATCCTCGATTACACGAACAAGCTCGAGGAATTCCACCCGAAGATCACCTCCTGCCACGTCATCGTCGACGAGCGCGATCGCAAGAAGCGCAAGGGCAACCACTTCGAGGTGCGGGTGGACATCCACGTCCCCGGACGCGAGCTGGTCGCGAGCCTGCAGGAGCACGAGGACCCGTACGTCGCGCTGCACGAGGCGTACCAGGTGCTCTTCCGCCAGCTCGACGAGGAACTCGAGAAACGACGCGGCGAGGTGAAGCAGCACCGCGAAGAACGCGGAGACGACGCAGCGCCATGAGACCGAACCGAGCGAGCATCCCGTACCTTCCCAAGCGCAACACCGGCATCAGCAGCGCGAACGACGAGGACGACCCGTACCGCATGGCGTCGAAGCCGCCGGAGCCCACGCGATGCCCCGAGTGCAACGCGAGCTACGTCGGCGGACGCTGGTCGTGGCAGGCCGCGCCCGACGATTCGTACGAGCAGCTCTGCCCCGCGTGCCAGCGCATCCACGACCGCTTCCCGGCGGGATTCGTGACCATCAAGGGCTCCTTCTTCGCGGAGCATCGCGACGAGATCCTCCACCTCATCAACAACAAGGCGGAGAAGGAGAAGGAGCTGCGGCCCCTGCAGCGCATCATGGACATCACCGACACGCGCGACGGCGTGCAGGTGACCACCACCGACTCGCACCTCGCGCGCGGAATCGCCGAGTCGCTGCACGCCGCGTACAAGGGCGACCTCAAGCTGCGCTACAGCCGGGACGAGAACCTGGTGCGCGCGACCTGGACGCGCTAGCCGCTGCGACTAGCGGCCGAAGACGCGCACCCAGAGCAGCACCGCGCTCGGCACGATCAGCGCGAGGGCGAAGAGCGCGAGCGCGAAACGCAGCCTCGGCATGGGCGGGTCGATCACGCCGACCACCGCGATGATGAGCACGCCGGCGATGTTCACGATCGCCGGCCAGTTCGCGGTGCCCGAGCGCAACGCGATTCCCACCTGCATGGCGAGCGCCGACATGAGCAGGATGCCCGCGACCGCGAACGCGATGCGCATCGCGAGCGACGCCGGCTTCACGCGGCGCACCGGGGACGGACCCGTTCGCTCTGCCATCGCGCCCTCCTCCACGGACACGGGAGCGAGCGTAACGTGGTCGCCGGCCGCTCGCAACGTGGGCCGTTAAGGGCGCCGCGACCTTACCCGTCGGCGTTCGGTGGGATTTGGTGGGCCAAGTTCGCGAGCTGCGCGATTCCCATCATGGCGCCAGGCAACCGGCCGACACGATCGCAGTCACGCGCGAGCCGAACTCCGGGCTCGCCAGGAAAGCGGCCATGACCTGATCCCGTGTCATCGCGCCGCTGCCCAACTGCGAGAGCCAGTAGCTCACGCCCCCGGCATCTCCTCCACGGCGCAGGATGGCATTGAAGAGGTCGCCCACGAATTGCGCGTTCGTGCGATTGCGGCCCGCGTATTCGGCGCTGTCGAAGAACAGTCCGGCCAACGTCGCGGCCTCGGAATTCACGGCGGCCGATCCCTGGCACTGGGCGGTCCTGAACTGCTGGACCCAGTACGCGAGGCCGGCGGTGTCTGGCAGCCGCGCCAACGCGCCGCGATAGAAGTCCATGACCATGGTGATTTCCGGACGCACCGTCGTCGTCCCGAAGATGGATTGCGTGAAGCTCACGAACTCCGGCGAGAACATGAACGTCGCGAGCAGCACTTCGCGCGGCATGCCCGAGGCGAGCAGGCCCGTCCAATATGCGAGGCCGGACGCGTCGGGCGCTCGGCTGAAGAACGCCTTGTAGAGATCGGTCACGAAGCCGGCATCGTTCCGGTTCAGGGCGACGTATTCCGGACTCGCGAAGAACGACATCGCCATCGCGAACCACACCTCGTTGATGCTTCCGCCCTGCGAGGTGATGCGCTGCGCCTCGCTGTTCCAGAAGCTGCTGCCGCCGGAATCCGGCAGGCGCCCCAGGATGGACTCATAGAACTGGCTGACGAGCGAGCGCTCTCCATTGCCGGACAAGGCGAGCGATTGCGTGTTGGTGACGCCGCCGTCGGTCGTGGAAACGGTCAGCGTCCCCGCTGCAGCGCCCTCCTGCGTGGGCGAGAACGTGATGGTCGCAACGCAACTCGAGCGCGGCGCCAGGGATGCGCCGCAGTTGTTCGTCACGCCGAACGGTCCCGTCGACGCGATCGACCCGATGCCCAAGGTGTCGGTACCCTCGTTCGACAGGGTGACCGTCGTCGGAAGCGATGTCGTGTTGATCGATTGCGTGCCCGAGTTGATCGACGGTGGAGTGGCGAGCAGGCCGGTCGCCGTCGGATCGGCGACCGTCTTCAGCAGCAGGCCCACCTGATAGGCGGTCGAGACGTTGGCGCCCGCGACCAGGAGCGAGCCGTCGGGAGCGAGCGCGATTCCGAGCAGCTGGTCGTAGCTGCCGCTGAGCGCATCCTCCAGATAGGACAAGGCGCCGTTCGTGCCGAAACTCGCGTCGGGCGATCCATCCGCGTTGAATCGCACGATCGTGGACATCGTGCTCGTTCCATCGGACTCGCCGACGATGACGAGCTTGCCGTTCGAGGCCACGGCGGCGTCCCAGGGGAGCGTCGATGCGGATGATCCGGCAACCGTCTGCAGATACGTCCAGCCGCCGTTGGCACCATAGCTCGTGTCGAGCGAGCCGTCGCCATTGAACCGGATCGTCATGAATCCGGCTCCCGGCGAGGACGCATTCGACGATCCGACGGCAGCGACGACCACGATCTTCCCGTTCGAGGTCGCGAAAATCTGCGACGGCAGGAACAGGTTGTATCCCGTCGGCATGGCGAACGAGACCATGCCTCCCGTGCCGAACGTCGAATCGAGGCTTCCGCTCGCGGAGAAACGCGCGACCCGCACGTCGGCCTGGCTCCCGACCGCGAGGATCCTGCCGTCGGGCGCCACGTCCATGTTGCGGCCGGAGGTCGAGCTCGAGAACGCGCTGAGCGCGAGGCCGCTCGAACCGAACGTCGTATCGAGCGTGCCGTCCGCATTGAAGCGCGCGATCGCGGTCTGCCGTACGTGGTTGCTCACCGCGCTGCCGACCACGAGGATGTGACCGTCGGGCAGGAGCTTCACCCCGCGCCCCCAACCCACGCCGCTGCCGGTGAACAAGGCGCTGTATCCCGGAGTGCCCGACGCATTGAACGACGCGTCGGCACCCGTGGGCCCGAGCCGCGCGACACCCAGTTGCAGCTGGTTGGTGTTCAGCCCACCGAAGTCGCCGGTCACCAGCACCTTGCCGTCCGGCTGGACAGCCAGGCCGCGCGCGCCCGTGCCGCTGGCCAGGTTCGGGATCGCGAGCGTGGAGAAACCGCCGTTGCCGAACGTCGTGTCGAGCGCGCCGGTCGATCCAACGCGCGCAACCACGTAATTGCCGATTCCCGCGATGCCGCTCACTCCTGCGGCGATGATCCCCGCAGATGTCGATGCCACGCGGCCCATGAACGTCATCGACGTCGCACGCGGGTATGCGATCGACGGCGCGCCCCCACCCGGAAGGGAAAGCGAGCCCACGATCACCTGGGATTGCGTCGAACGTCCGCCCGTATAGACGAGGCTCGACCCGTCGATCGCGAGGGCGGCACCCGTGGACGGCGTGTCGGAAGCGACGTACTGCCCCGCATTCGCGAACGCGGTATTGGGCGTTCCGTTCGAGAGGAACGCGTTGATGGTCAGGCTGGACGATGTCGCGCCGTTGCCGATCGCGTACACCGTGCCATCTCCTGCCACGGCGACGCTGCGCCACGAGTACACGGCGCTCGTCGTCGAGGCCGCGAACGTGTTGTCCACGGTTCCCGCGCTCGTGAGCGCGAAGAGGTACGCGCGCGCCGAGAGGGTCGGGCTTCCGCCGCAACCGACGAGGAAGCGCGAAGACGCCGGTGCGATCGACTGGCATTGGCTGTTCGCCACGTGCGTGAAGAGCAGCTGGGCGGTGGTGCCGACTGCATTCACGCTCACGACGATGCCGTTGTGCGTGGGGCCCGCGTAGCCCGCCGCGACGATCGAGCCGTCCGCATTCACGGCCACGTCCTGCAGTTCCTGGACCGACGCGCCCAGCGTCGTGTCGAACGCGAACCAGCCGCCGGTGCCGAAGCTCGTATCGAGCGCGCCCGAGGAGGTGAAGCGCACCACGAGCAGGTGCCGATTGGTGCCGCTCGAGGCGGAGGCATATCCGACGGCAACGATCTTTCCATCCGCGCCGACGGCGAGCGAGTCGAGCTGCTGCAGACCCTGCGTGGACGATCCCGAGGTCGCGTTGAAAGTCGGCGTCAGGCCCTGGCTGCCGAAGGTCGTGTCGAGCCTGCCGGTGGCGTCGTAGCGCGCGATGCGAACGTCGCCGTACTGCACCTGCGTCGGACCTTGAGCAAATGCAGTCATACCGAGGTTGATCGCCACGAGCGCGTTGGTCCCGGAAATCCTGACGTGCGTCTGGGCGGGGTATGGCGTGATGGCGCTGCCTTGATAGCCATAGGTCGAATCGACCGCGGTCGGCATGGTGAAACGCAGGAGCGCGGTGCTGTTGATGCCGAAGCCGCTCGCGGTCGTGGCGACGATGTACTTTCCGTCCGACTGCACGGCGAGCGAGATGCCTTCCTGCGGCGTGGAGCTGTCGTCCAGGTGCATCTTTCCGCCACTGCCGAAGGCGGAATCCGGGTCTCCCGGCGCGGCGAGCGCGGCAGCGGAGAACGAGAAGGCGAAAAACAGCAGGAATCGACGAGCGCGCGAGTGCATGGTCATCCCCCCTTTTGATTCTTGTGCGTTCGCCGGCCCGCGTGATGGCGGGTCGTTCAGCTTGGCGAAAGATTGGAGGCGCGAGCGCGGCTAGCGTAGCACTCCAGCCAGAGGCTTGCCGGCTCACTCCGGCCGCTTAACTGATATTCCCAAGTTCGGCATACTTCATCACCCATTCGGGTGAAGGCGGCGACAGGAGGTGCGTGATGGCCGTGCGCGCGCTCGAGCGATTCAGCGAGACCGTCGACGCGATCTATGCCGCATCCCTCAATCCGGAGCTGTGGCAGAACGCCGTTGGAGCGATCGCCCAACAGCACCGCGCACCGATGGCGAACCTGCTCACTCCCACGACTGCGCCGCCCGAGGGCGGGTTCATCTTTTCCGTCGGAATCCCGGAGTCGGCGCTTCAGCTGTGGGGCTCGAAGTTCGTCGCCCACGACGTCTGGGCGCAACGGGTGGTCAAGGACAAGCTCGCCGTGGAAGGCGCGGTGTTCACGGGCTCCGAGCTGGTTGCGGACGACGAGCTCGAGCGATCGTACTTCTATCGCGAGTTCCTGAGGCACCAGGACATCTATCACCTCTGCACGGGCATCGTCTTCGACGGCAGGAATGCGCCGCTCACGGCGATGTCGCTGTTCCGGCCGCAGCAGAAGCCCTTCGATGACATGGATCGGCGGCTCTACAAGCTCACGGTGAACCATGTCTCGCGCTCGCTCGGCACGATGCTGCTGCTGCGCAACGCCGAGCTGCAGGTCCAGGCGACGCTCGCGTCGCTCGACCGATTCGACACGGCGGTCGTCCTGCTCGGCAGCCGCGGCAACGCGCTCTTCGCGAACAAGAGCGCGCACGCGGTGTTTCGCGATGGCGACGGCCTGAAGCTGCGCGCGGGCAATCCGGTCGTCGACGCGGAGGGGTGGATCACGGCGATGGATCCGAGAATCGACGCGCGCCTGACGCGTTTCTTCAAGGACTGCCTCGACCCGCTTGCCGACGCAGATCATTTCAACCATGCGGTGCTTGTTGAGCGTCCTTCCGGCAGGCGGCCGTACGTGGTGCAGGCATCTGCACTTTCGTCCGGGAACCGATTCCAGGGGCAGCCGGCAAATGCTGGGGCGATCGTGTTCATCTCGGACTCGGAGCAAAACCCCACCGTCAGCATCCATCTCTTGCGCACCGTATACGGGTTGACGCTCGCCGAAGCGAACCTCGCACGGGAATTGATTCGGGGCGATGGCCTCGCGGCGGCCGCCGAGCGCCTGCGCGTGAGCGAGAACACGGCGAAGACGCAGCTTGCCGCCATCTACGAAAAGACACGCACCCATCGCCAAGCCGAGTTAGTGAAGCTTCTCTACGGGCTTGCATCCAGAAGGATGGACGACCCCGCCCGGTAGGGCGAAGTCTGCGCGCCCGTCATGGCGGCCGCATCGTGGACCCAGTCGCGCAATGCGCACGGCCCCGACCGGCAACATCACCTGAACGGGTGATGACTTCCGCAAGCGGCTCGCACCAAAGTTCTCGCACGTCGCCATGTCGCCACGGCGCTGACGTTTCCTTTTCAGGGAAAAGCGAGGAAGCCATGAACAAGCCCATAGCTGTCCTGAGCGTAGGCCTCGCAATGCTGAGCACGGTCGCGTTCGAGCGAGCGCTCGCTGCACCTTCGTTGGTCATCAATTCAGCGCAGGCGGACACACAACTTACGACGATCACGATTTACGGAGCGGGATTCGCTGCGAAGCCTGCCGTGGTGACGTTAGGAGGCTTTGCTGCACCGTTGGTGATCACCAGCTTGACTGACAACGTGATCACAGCGGCGCTCCCGGCAGGCGTCGTGCCGCAAACCTATGCCTTGGTCGTGAGCGAAAACCTGAAGGGAGGATTATCGGCCGAGCTCGATGTGACACTTGGTGCGGTTGGTCCAATGGGACCGCGGGGGCCCCAGGGAGCCCAGGGTCCGGCAGGGCAGACCGGGCTGACAGGGCCGATGGGCCCGCAAGGACCGCAAGGACCGGTTGGGCAAACGGGATCGACCGGCCCGGCGGGCCCGCAAGGGCCGCAGGGACCCCAGGGTCAACAAGGAGCTCAGGGACCCGCGGGTGCGGATGGAACGCCCGGGCCGCAAGGCCCCGCGGGACCTGCGGGTCCAGCAGGCACGACGGGTCAGACAACTGCTCAAGAGTGGGTCACGGCGGTCCTGGGCCCTTATCTCACGAGCAGCCCCGGATACGATCCCTCAGCCGGCCAAATTGGCCCTGATATCTCGAGCTCCAACCTCGAAACGACGGGCAATTCGGACATCGTGGCGATGGGAACTGCACAGCTACAGGCGGGCAATTCGCCGTGCGATGTTCTATTCGATTTGCGCGTCAATGGTGAAGGCGCCGAGTACCGCGGTAAGGCCACTGTGGCGGCCGGCGCGCTGGTTCCAGTCTCAGCCCAGGTGATCCTGCCGAACGCAGTCGTGGGAACGCACAACATCGTGCTTTCGCTGGTCATTCCCAGCCAGTGCTTCCCGTTCTACGTCTACAACGCGAGCACGAAGGCTTTCAGTTTGGCGCATTGACGCTTCTGCGCGAGCGAACGGCCGCGCCGATCAACCGCCCCAGGCGAAGTACCCGTTGAAGAGCGCCTGCTGGCCGGGGCTGAGGACCGCATACAAGCCGCCGAGCGCCTGGGCGATCGCCGCCGCATCGTCCGCGCGCTGCTGCATGAACTGCGCGAACTGCGTCGCGCGTTGAAGGACCGTCGCCGGTGTCTGCAACACCTGCTGCTCGAAGCGCAGCATCCCGCGCGCCTGTTCGGCGACCGCGCTCGCGAAGACCTGCCAAGCCGCTTCCTGCGCCGCCGTGATCGCGAGCTGCGTGTGCAATGCGGAAAGGCACGCTTGCACCGCCGCGTCGGGATCGGCGTAGCTAACCGGTCGCCGGACCCATCATGCCGTAGCAGTAGCTTCCCACGCTCATGCCGAAGCCGTAGCCGCTGCCGCGCCCGATGCCCGATCCCATCATGCGCGACGGAGTCGTTCCGGACCCGAAGCCCGGTCCCATCATGCCGCCGCCCATGCCGCCGAAGAACTGCGCGTGCGCGGCGCCCGCGACGCCGAGCAGGCCTGCCGTGATCGTCACCGCCGCGACTCGAAACAGCTTCATCGTCCTCTCCGTGTGTTGCCAATGGGCCCGCTTACATTCAACAACGCTCATACGCCTGGCGGGATGAGCTGGCGCAAACAAGGCGCGGGGGCGATATGACGCAAAATGCCGGTTTCGCCTGGGCCGCAGCACGTCCATGTCCTCGCTCTGGATCCCGATCTCGATCCTTGCCGCCGCCGCGCAGACCGTGCGCAACGCGGCGCAGCGACACCTGACGGCGCAGCTCGGCACGCTCGGGGCGACGCTCGTGCGCTTCATGTACGGCGCGCCCTTCGCCGCGATGTGGCTGGCCGGCGTGCGCGGCGTGGGCCACGCGGCGATTCCCGCGGCGAACCTTCCGTTCGTCGGGTGGATCCTGGTCGGCTGCGTGGGACAGATCGCGGCGACCGCGCTCCTGCTCGCGATCATGCAGGAGCGCAACTTCGCGCTCGGCATCGCCTACTCGAAGACGGAAGTCCTGCAGGTCGCGATCTTCGGCCTGATCTTCCTCGGCGAGCCGATCTCGGCCACGGCGGGACTCGCGGTGCTGGCGGGCAGCGCGGGCGTCTTCCTGCTCTCGGGCGGATGGCGCTCGACATGGAGCGCGCGCACCGCGCTCATGGGCATCGCGTGCGGCGGCCTCTTCGCGATCTCCGCGGTCGGCTATCGCGGCGGCGAGCTCACATTGGGCGAAAGCTCGTTCGTCGCGAAGGCCGCGTTCACGCTGCTCGTCGCGCAAGTGCTGCAGACCGTGCTGCTCGCCGCATGGCTCGCCGTGCGCGAGCCGGGCGTGGTCACGCGCGTGCTGGGCGCATGGCGCATCTCGCTCTTCGCCGGCTTCATGGGCGCCGCGGCCTCGGCCGGCTGGTTCACCGCGTTCGCGATCGAGCCCGTCGCGCACGTTCGCACCCTCGGCCTGGTCGAGCTCGTCTTCGGATATATCGTGTCGCGACGCATCTTCCGCGAGCACCTCACGCGCATCGAGCTCGCGGGCATGGCGCTGCTCGCGCTCGGAGTGGCGATCATCACGATCGCGCGTTGACGACCCGCTGGGGGGCACGCGGCTCGCGGATTGAAACACGCCCTGTCGGACGATTCCTACTTCCAAACCCATGGATTCGGTCGCATAGTCGTGCCATCCGCCGGCAGGCGGACGTTTCTGGAGGGGTGTCATTCCCGATCGGTGAAACCACGGGTGCGCCGTTCCGCGCGCGGCGCGGCGGCGCCACAACGACAAGGAGCCAGACCGATGACAAGAATCTCTCGAGGCGTTGCGCTTTTCGCCTCCCTGTTCCTCGCAGCATGCGGCGGTGGCGGCGGCGGGACCCCCGGTGGAACGGGCGATCAGCCGAAATTCGGCGAATTGGCCATTCCCGGCATCTCCCCCACGACCAACTTCTCGTTCGACCTCGGGACGGTAGCCTTCGGCAAGTACTACCTGACCGACCGCAACAACAAGGCGGTCGATGTCGTCGACACCAACACCTTCGCGGTCAGCCAGATCACCGGCACGGGCGCCAACGCCTTCACCGGCGTCGGCCCGAGCAACGCCAAATCGGGGCCGAACGGCATCAACGCGGTCCCCGGCCCGGTCCAGGGCACTTACCTGCTCTACGTCGGCGACGTGAACAACGTGCGCATCATCGACCCGTCCACGAACACGGTCGTGAAGAGCATCCAGGTCGGCACGGCCGGGTTCCGCGCGGACGAAGGCTGCTTCGATGCCGACGACAACCTGTACATGATCGCGATCCCGGATGCGGACGTTCCCTACGCCGCGATCATCGACACCAACACGCAGAAGCTCAAGGGCATGGTCGTGTGGGTCGACACGGATAACGCCACGCCTGCCGGCGGCAACGAGCAGTGCCAGTACGATCCCGCGAGCAAGAGCTTTCTCGTCAACAACGACGGGACGATCGCGAACCCGCGCGGCGAGGTGGACGTGATCCCGGCGGTCGACCTGGTGGCGCTGAACGGCGGCGCGAGCGTGAACGTGTTCTCGCTGCCCGGCGTGAAGCGCTTTCCGCTCGGCAACTGCGATCCGACGGGTCTCGCGCTCGGGCCGAACAACGAGATGGCCTCGGAATGCCGGCAAGGCGGCAAGGGCGAAGCGCTCACGTTGCTGATCATGAACCGGTCGACCGGCGCGATCGTCGCCACGCTGCCCGCGGGCGGCGGCGACCAGATCGCCTACAACGCCTCCACCAATCGCTACTACGTGGCGGCGAGCCGCTGGCATGCTTCGGGCGTGAACGACCAGGGCGGCGGCTGCTCGGCGAAGAACCCGTGCAACCCGATGCTGTTCGAGATCGACGCGACGACGCACCAGATCGTGGCGACCGCGCACACGGGCAACAACGCGCACTCGGTCGCCGTCGACCCGCTGACCGGACACGTGTACGTGCCCCATGCGGGCCCGACGAACCCGGCCGGCTGCGCCGATTGCGCCGACAACGGCTACACGACCGGAGGCATCACCGTCTTCTGATCCCGTAGCTTCATGCAGCGAACGAGGCGGGCCGCGAGGCCCGCCTTTTTCTTGCGTGCACGGCGCGTCGCCCGTGCTAGCGTTGTGCGAATCATCCGCGTCATTCGCGAACGGAGCAGCCATGGACGTCGCCGACCGCAAAGTGCAGGCGCTGCGACCCGAGACCGAGGTGATCACCCGGCAAGGGCTGCCCTACTTCATCGGCATCTCGGGCAGGACCGTGGGCGCGCGGGGACTGGCGATGCACATCGTCGTGATCCCGCCCGGCGCGCGCGCTGCGCCGCACAGCCACGTCGGCTACGAGACCGGGATCTACGTGCTCGAAGGACGCGTGCTCACGCGCTGGGGCCGTTCGCTCGAGAACGAGGTGGTGAGCGAGCCGGGCGATTTCCTGTTCGTGCCTCCCGGCATTCCGCACGAGGCGATCAACCTGAGCGCCACCGAACCCGCGCGCGCCATCGTCGCCCGCAACGACTCGGAAGAACAGGACAAGGTCGAGCCTTACGAAACATCGCGCAGTGGTTGACCGCCAAGCACCCCTGTCACGGTCCACGACCCGGATCGCGAGCCCGGGCTGCGGTTGACGGTTCTCAACGCGGCATTTCCCCACGCAAATAAGATCGTCGGCGCTCGATAGCGCAACGCTCGATTTGCCAATGGCGGGGCACACACCGCCTTCATGGGGAGGCACGCATGCAACGAAGAAGCGTTCGGGCCGCATTCGCCTTCGGGGTTATCGCGGCGACCGTAGCATTCACCGGCATCGCGGCACCCGCGGACCAGCAATACGCGGGATCGGAAAAGTGCGGCAAGTGCCACGCGCGTGAATACCAGAGCTGGAAGCAGTCGTACCACGCGAAGATGATTCGCCCGAAGCACGAGGCGATCCTCAAGGACGTCGCGGAGAACTGGTCGAAGGGCGGGCCGACGAAGGTCGTCCTCACCGGCGCGCCGGCGAGCCTCGACGACGTCGAGCTCGTGATCGGTTCGAAGTGGAAGCAGCGTTTCCTCGTGAGGAATCCGGCCACCGGCGGCCACCTCTTCCTCGACAAGCAGTGGAATACGGTCAAGAAGCAGTGGGAGAGCTACGGCAACAAGAACGATTGGGAGACCAACTGCTCGACCTGCCACTCCACCGGCTTCCGGCTCACGTCCTATGACGCCGCCAAGCCTGCCGAGCAGAAGTGGGCCATGAGCGAGATGAACATCGGCTGCGAGAGCTGCCACGGTGCGGGCGCGGCGCACGCGAGCTCCCTCGGCAAGAAAGCGATCTACAGCTTCAAAGGCAAGCCGCCGGCCGAGCAGACCCGCGTGTGCGGCTACTGCCACATCCGCGGCGAGAACGAGAAATTCAAGACCGCGCAGGGCAACAACTCCGAATACCTGCCGCATCCGGAGATCGGCAAGAGCTGGCAGCCGGGGGATGACTGGACGAAGTGGTACAACGCGGAGGCGATCATTCCTGGCGTGCACGCCGAGGATCGCATCGACGCGGCGTACAAGGGCGACCTTGCCGGCATGTTCAAGGTGGACGAGCTCGCGAAAGCGGCCGGCTTCTACGATTCCGGCAAGCACCACCAGCAGTACCAGGAGTTCGTGCAATCGGCGCACTACCAGAAACAGGTCATGAGCTGCTCGGGCTGTCACTCCGCCCACGCGACGAAGGCCAGACCGTCCGGCATCGTCGCGAAGGATTCGTGCGCCGGTTGCCATGACGCCACGTTCACGGTCGAGAAGTTCATGCCGGCAACGGGGCAGACGGCGCAGGGCCTGTTCATGCGCACGCACACGTTCAACAAGGCGCAGGCGCGGCCGCCGCAAGCAACGGCCAGCAGCGATCCGGTGTACTACAAGGACTGAACGAGGCGGCTCGCTCGCGCGACGAGGCCGGCGCTCTGCCGGCCTCGTCGCTTCCGGCCATGGCGCCGCCGCGGCCTACATGTTCCTGAAGAGCGCCATGTAGGGAATGCTCACGGTGAGCGTCTCCGGGCGGTTCTTCAGGCGCAGCGTGCCGCGGCCCGAGTCGTCGCGCGTGACGCCGGCGATCGCGCGCATGTTCACCACCGTCGAGCGGTGCACCTGCTTGAAGACGCGCGCGTCGAGGACCGCGAGCAGGTCGCGCAACGGCTTGCGGATGAGCGCCTCGCCTTCCGCGGTCATGACGGCGGTGTACTTGTCCTCGGAGCGGAAGTAGGCGACGTCCTCGACCATGATGAGCCGCGTCTCCTTGCCGACGCTCGCCGTGATCCACTGCAGCGGCGCCTGCGCGGGCTCGCTCGCGAGCTGCGAACGCAACTTCTCGAGCACGGCCTCGAGCGCGTCGCCACCGCCGCCCGAGGCGAGGCGCGACTTCACGCGCTGGATCGTCGCGGCGAGCCGCTCGCGCGCGACCGGCTTGAGCAGGTAATCGACCGCGCCGCGCTCGAAGGCGTCGATCGCGTACTTGTCGTAGGCGGTCACGAAGACGACCTGCGTGGCGGGGCTCGACGGGACGGCCGCGCTCGCGACGTCGAGGCCGGTGAGCCCGGGCATGCGGATGTCGAGGAAGGCCACGTCGGGCTTGTGCGCGACGATCGCGTCGAGCGCTGCGCCGCCGTCCTCGCACACCGCCGCGATCTCCAGCCCGGGCCATTCCTGGCGCAGCAGCGCGACCAGCTCGTCACGCAGCAGCGACTCGTCCTCGGCCACGACGGCGCTAGGCATGCGCTTCGTCCTTCGCGGGGCCGGCGAACGGCACGGTGATCGTCGCGGCCACGCCCTTCGGGAAGTTCGCCATGATCGCGAGCGATGCGGCTTCTCCATACGCGAGGCGCAGGCGCTCGCGCACGTTCCTGAGGCCGATGCCCGTGCCGGCGCCATCCTCGTTGAAGCCGCGTCCGTCGTCGGCCACGGTGATCGACACCTGCCCGCTCGCCAGGCGCGCCGTGATCCACACGTTGCCGCCACCCGGCAGCGGCTCGAGCCCGTGCTTGATCGCGTTCTCCGCGAGCGTCTGCAGCATCATCGGGGGCAGCGGCACGCTCTCGAGCGACGGCGCGACCTGGATCTGCACCGCGAGCCGCTCGCCCATGCGGATCTTCAGGATCTCGAGATAGGCGCGCGTGCGCTCGAGCTCCTCGCCGAGCGTCGACATCGCGGCCTCGGTGCGCGGCAGCGAGCGGCGCAGGTACGTGATGAGGTTGCCGAGCATCTGGTCGGCACGCGGCGGATCCGTGCGCGTGAGCACCTGCGCGCTCGCGAGCGTGTTGTAGAGGAAATGCGGCTCGACCTGCGCGTGCAGCAGCGACAGCTTCGCCTCGGAGAGCTCGCGCTCCGCGGCGCTCTCGCGCACCTGCGCCTCCTCGCCCTTGCGCCGCTCGCCGATCCGCCGGCGCAGCGCGCGCACGATCGCCTCGACGTTCTCGAGGTTGGTGCCGTTGTCGGGAACGAGCCAGTCGCGCAACGGGCCGCCGTCGGGCTCGCAGGCGAGCGTCACGCTCGCGGTGCGCTCGCCGGGCGCCACGATCGCATGGACGAGGTTGCGGCGCGTCTTCTTCTTCGCGTTCTCGACGCGGCGGTACGGCCGAAGCCGCAGCACGCGCGCATGGACCTGCAGGCTGTCGCGCGAGCTCTCGACCGTCTCCAGGTGCGGCAGCTCGCGGATCGCGCCATCGACCATGTCGAACGCTTCCTCCGCCGGGAACGGCACCTCGACCTGGCGGCGATGGCGTGCGCCGAGGCTCACGCCGGCCGCGTCGCCCGCGATGAGCCGCACCCGGTGCACGTGCGCCATTGCCTGCGCCGTCATGGCGGCGAGAATGAAGAACGACGGCAGCATCACGATCCAGAGCGGCGCGCCGATCCCCTGGGTCCACACGATCCAGATGAACATGAGGAACAGGAACCAGGTCGCGAAGACGCGCGCCACGAACAGGGCCGGATGCATGGCGCGAAGGATAGCAAGCGCGGCCGCCGCCAGTCTCGCCCGGCGACGAAACGCGGGTCGGGATGCGCGAAACCATCCCGGGCCGGCACGAAGCCCTTCCCGGAACGCGCGCCGGCTGCCGTTGACGGCCATCAACGAGGGCTTCGCACCACGGGCGATAGTGAACCGCGTCCGCTCTTGCGGGATGGAACCATCATGAACGAATCCCGAGGCTGCCTGCGCCCCGCGGCAGGGATTCCTCGTCGTCGCCTTCCGCTCTCGTTCTTCGCCATCGCATTCCTGTTATTCGCCGCCCTGCCGGCCCGGGCGGGCGTCGTCGCGACGTCGCCCGACATGCTCGACTTCGGCGGCCAGTCCATGGGCACGACGTCGCCGCCACTCACGGTCACGCTCACGAACACGAGCGCGGAAACGGTCAAGCTCGGTCCTTTCATCTGGCCGCCCGCTTTCGCGGCCGCTTCGTCGAACGCGTGCGCGACCCTTGGGCCCGGCGCCTCTTGTGACCTGCGCGTGGTCTTCCGGCCGCGCACCGAAGGGACGATCACGGGAACGTTGTGGTTCTTCTACGGCCCGGGTACGACCACGCTCTACATGAGAGGAGTCGGCGAGCGCTCCCTCGTCACGCACTACTATCGCTCCATCCTCGGGCGCGATCCCGATGGCGCGGGCAAGGCGTACTGGGAGAGCGAGGCCGCGCGCCTCGCGCAAATCGGCGCCGACCCGAACGAGACCTCGTTCGCCATGGCGATGACGTTCTATGCGAGCGCGGAATACGCGGGCTTCGGCCGCGACGATGGTGGCTACGTGACCGACCTGTACCGCAGCTTCTTCGATCGCGCACCCGATGCGGACGGCTTCGCTTACTGGACCGGCACGCTGGCCGCGGGCATGCCGCGCGAAGTCGTCCTCTCCTCCTTCATGTTTTCGCCGGAATCCGCAAGCTTCTCGCGCTCGATCTTCGGCGCCAGCTCGGCGCGCGCCGAAGTCGAAGTCGTCGTGGACTTCTATCGGGGCATTCTCGGCCGCCTCCCGGACGATGCCGGCTCCGCTGCATGGATGGCGGCGTTGCGCACGGCGCAGTGCCAGGGCCCGCAAGCGGTCGTCGAGGCCGCCGACCGGATCTCGGGCGCGTTCGTGAACAGCCACGAATACCTCGCGCGCGGTCGCAGCAATGCGCAGTACGTCGGCGATCTCTACAACGCCTTCCTGCGCCGCGGCGGCGAAATCGGCGGCGTGCTTGGATGGATCGGGCAGCTCGACAACGGCAACCTCGCGCGCGAAGACGTGCGCCGCGCGTTCCTCGCTTCCGCGGAGTTCGCCGCGCGCGTGCATTCGATGGCGGACGCGGGTTGCCTCGACCAGCAGCAGAGCGCGATCGACCCGACCGCGAATGGCATGTGGATCGGCGGCCTGGAAGGCGAGGGCCAGAAGCTCGCGCAGGTCGTGACCGCCGGGCAGACGGGCATGTTGACGCGGGTGAACCTGCCGGTCACTTGCGCCGCGGGAGGCGACCTGACGCTCGAGATCCATTCCGTCACGGGCGGCGTCCCGAACGGAATCGTGCTCAGCAGCCAGCTCTTTACACACGAGCAGTTGCCGCCTTTCTGGCCGTCCCCGACGTACTTGCGCGGCTTGAAGATCGCCACCCCGGTCTATCTTCGGGCCGGCAGCGAGTTCGCGATCGTGCTCAAGGCCGCCGGCCGATGCTCCATCGAACAGGGACCGGTGGGAGATTCCTACGCCGGCGGCAATCTCTATTTCGACTCGCCCCCGAATACGCCCGGGTGGCTATGCGTGTGCGCCTTCACGGGCGGTCATTCCGACCTGCCGTTCCAGACGATAATGGCGCCCACGCCGTGAGCAAGCCGCGCGGCGAGGAATCGACCCCTCGGCTGCGCGCGGCGCGTGACAGGGCCGGTCAGCGGAAGTGATGCACCGTCTGCCCGAGCATCTCGGGCACGACCAGCACGCGGCCCCTCTCGGTCACGTGGAAACGGCGCCGATCCTCGGCGGGATCGACGCCGATTCTCATGCCGTCGGGGATGCGGCAGTACTTGTCGACGATCGCGTTCTTCACGATCGCGCGCGGGCCGATCTCCGCGTTCGGCAGGATCACCGAATCGTGGATCACCGAATGGTTGTAGACGCGCACGTTGGTCGAGATGAGCGAGCGGCGCACCTCGGAGCCGCTCACGATGCAGCCGCCCGAGACGATCGAATCGACCGCGAGTCCGCGGCAGTCGTCATCGTCGAACACGAACTTCGCGGGCGGAATCTGCTCCTGGCACGTGAACACCGGCCACGACGTGTCGTAGAGATTGAGCTCCGGCTGCACCTTGGTGAGGTCGATGTTGGCCTCGTAGTAGGCGTCGACCGTGCCCACGTCGCGCCAGTACGGCTCGCCGTCGATCATGTTCACGCAGCTCTGGCGGAAGTCGTGCGCGTACACGGACGCGCCCTCGGCGATCAGCCGCGGGATGATGTCCTTGCCGAAATCGTGGCACGATTCGCGGTCCTCGCCGTCGATGAGCAGCTGCTCGTAGAGGAACGCGGCGTCGAACACGTACACGCCCATGCTCGCGCAGATGCGGTCCGGCCGCCCCGGCGAGGTGAACGGCGCGACCTTCGGCTTTTCCTGGAACGCCTCGATGCGCGCATCGCTTCCCACCTTCATCACGCCGTACGAGGCGCACTCCTCGATCGGCACCGGCACGCACGCGACCGTGAGGTTCGCCCCGCGCGCGAGGTGGTCCTCGATCATCGTGCGGTAATCCATCTTGTAGACGTGGTCGCCGGCGAGGACCAGCACGAGCTTCGGATCCTGGCGGCGCAGGATGTCGAGGTTCTGGTAGACCGCGTCGGCCGTGCCCTGGTACCAGTCGCCGCTGATGCGCTGCTGCGCGGGCAGCACCTCGACGAACTCGTCGAAGCGCGTGTCGAGGAAATTCCAGCCGCGCTGGACGTGGCGGATCAGGCTGTGCGCCTTGTACTGCGTGCAGATGTCGATGCGGCGGATGCCGGAGTTGATGCAGTTCGACAACGTGAAGTCGATGATGCGGAACTTGCCGCCGAAAGCGACCGACGGCTTCGCGCGCCAGTCGGTGAGCTGCTTCAGGCGCGTGCCTCTTCCGCCCGCGAGGACCATCGCCACGGTGTTGCGGGTGGCGAGTGCCGCCGAGCGCATCTCGGTGCCGCGCGTGGTGGTGCGCGGCTGCGGTTTGATGCGTACGCGTTCTTCCAGGACCGTCACGTTTCTTCTCCCCTCCGCTTGCGGTGCACGCGCACGACACGGAGCTGACATCGGTTTTTGGGGGTGGTTCGAAGCGCCTACGGGAAACCGCGCCGCGCTCCTACGAGCGTGTGGTTGTGACCGCGAAGGCGAACAGAATCGATGATGGCCAGACGCGTCCGCCGCGTCAGTAGGAGCCGTCCTGCGCCGGGTAGGAGAGGTCCTACGTCGCCCGGCACACGGAATGCTTTACTGCTGACCCTGTTGCGCGAGCCGAGCCGCGCCGAGGATGCCCACGCGCTCGCTCGTCACCGCGCGCACGGGAATGCGCATGAGCGTCGCGTCGAACGGCGCCTTGGCGCAGAACGCCTCGCGGAAGCGTCCGCTCTGCAGCCGCGAGACGATCTTCGTGACGATCCCGCCGGTGAGATATACGCCGCCGCGCGCCATGGCCGCGAGCGCGTGATCGCCGGCCACGGTGCCGAGGCATTCGGTGAACAGGTCGAGCGCGGCGTTGCACAGCGCATCGCCGTCCTGGAGCGCGCCCTGCGAGATGCGCTCCGGCAGTGGGCGCTCGCCCGCATTGGAGGCGTGCACGCCCTTGCCGTGCAGGAACGAATAGCAATTCGCGAGGCCGGGGCCGGAGAGGATCATCTCGCACGAGACCCGGCCATAGGCGCGGAAGATCGACTGCCACAGCTGCGCCTGCTCGGGCGTGGACGGCGCGAAGCCCGCGTGCCCGCCCTCGCCTCCGACGTCGCGCATGCGCCCGTCGACCGGGATGAGATACGAGATGCCGAGACCGGTCCCGACGCCGAGCACGACGCGCGGCCCGTTGGGCGCCGCGCGACCGGGCTGGATCGTCACGCAGCTGCGCGGCGACACCCATTCGATGCCATGCGCCGCGGCGACGAGATCGTTCACGACGCGCACGTTCGGCAGGCCGAAGCGCTCCGAGATGAGGTCGCCGTCGACGACCCACGGGCGGTTCGTCATCTTCACCTTGTTGCCCGCGGCCGGCCCCGCAACGCCGAACGCGGCGCCGCGTATGCGAACTCCGGCAGGCCGGTTGCGCTCCCACTCCTCGAGGAAGGCGGCGAGCACCGCGGAAAAGTTTGCCGCGCCTTCGGTCGCGAAGCGGCGCGCGAACGCCGTCTCCCAGCGGCCGGTGCGCGAATCGCCGACTTCCAGCAGAATCTTGGTCCCGCCCACATCGCCCGCCAGGATCACGCTTGCCTCCATCGCATCACGATGCTTCCCCGCTGAAGGTCCTCTTCGCCACGCCCGAGTGCGCACCGCTGGTGAAGACGGGCGGCCTCGGGGACGTCAGCGCGGCGCTGCCGCCGGCCCTGCTCGCCGAAGGCCTCGACGTGCGCGTCCTGCTCCCCGGCTACCCGCAGGTGCTCGACGCGACTCCGGGCGCGAAGGAGCTCGCGCGCTTCGACGTGCTCGGCTACCGCCTGCGGCTGCTCGAGGCGCGGCTGCCGACGGGCGTTCCGCTCCTCGTGCTCGAATGCGCTTCCCTCTTCCGGCGCGCCGGCGGTCCGTACCAGGACGATCACGGCGAAGACTGGAAAGACAACGCGGTGCGCTTCGGCGTTCTCGGCAACGCGGCCGCGATCCTCGGAACGCGCGCGAGCCCGCTCGATTGGCGCCCCGACGTCGTGCATTGCAACGACTGGCCGACCGCGTGGGCGCCGCTCTACCTGCGCTTCTCCCCCGCTCCGCGCGCGGCGAGCGTGGTCACGATCCACAACCTCGCCTTCCAGGGGCTCTTTCCCTACAGCGACATCGAGCCGCTGAAGATTCCCGCGGCCGCGCGCGGCACCGACGGCGTCGAGTTCTACGGCAAGGCCTCGTTCCTCAAGGGCGGCATCGTCTACGCGGATGCCGTGACGACCGTGAGCCCGACCTATGCGCGCGAGATCCAGACGAAGGCGCTCGGCTTCGGGCTCGAGGACGTGCTGCGGCCCCGGCGCGCATCGCTGCACGGCGTGCTGAACGGCATCGACACGGACACGTGGAATCCCGAGACCGACCCTCATCTCGCCGCGCGCTACGGGGCGCGTAGCCTCGAGCGCAAGCTCGAGAACAAGCGCCGGCTGCGCGAACGCATGGCGATCGCGGGCGGCGACGACACGCCGCTCCTCGGCACGGTGAGCCGCATCACGCACCAGAAGGGCATGGACGTGCTCGCCGAAGCGCTCCCGCAGCTCGTCGCGCTCGGCGCGCAGGTCGTCGTGATCGGCACCGGCGATCGCGACATGGTCGCGCGGCTCAAGGCGCAGCAGGCGAAGGACCCGGCGAACGTCGGCGTCTTCATCGGCTTCGACGAGGCGATGGCGCACCTGCTCGAGGGCGGGGCCGACGCTTTCCTCATGCCCTCGCGCTTCGAGCCGTGCGGCATGAACCAGATGTACAGCCAACGCTACGGCACGCCGCCCATCGCGAGCGCGACGGGCGGGCTGGTCGACACGATCTTCGACGCCGGACACGGCAACCTCGGCGACGCCACCGGATTCCTCATCCACGAGCCGACGGTGCCCGCGCTGCTCGACGGCGTGCGGCGCGCGCTCGGCGCGTACCGCGATGGCGCGCAATGGAGGCGGCTGCAGGCGAACGGCATGGCGCGCGATTTCGGCTGGGGACCGGCCGCGCGGGCCTACGTGGAAATCTACCGCGGGATCAGATCCACTTCATGAGTCCCATCTCGAAGCGGTGGGAGAGGGACGCGTGGTACGGATAGGCGCGGATGCGGAACTGCAGCTTGCCGCAGATCTCGGCGGGTAGGTCGAGCACGTAGCGCTGCTCGCCGTTGCCGTCGGCCGCGCCCTGCGGCCGCAGCATGAAGCTCGTGGGCGCGCGGCGCCCGTTCAGCTCGCGGATGGCGTTCGAGAGCAGCAGCTCGACCGCGACGTCCTCGGGCCGCAGCCCCTGCAGGCGCACCGCCACGCCGAAGCGCAACGTGTCGCCGAAGCTCGCGTGCGCCGAGGGCACTTCGACGCCGCGCACCGTGATCCGCGGCCACGCCTCGCGCACGCGCCGCTTCCACTCCGCCAGATCGTGCGCCACGGAAAAGCCGTTCGACCAGAACTGGCGATGGCGCTCCGAGGCCGGCACGTAGAAGCGCGTGAGGTATTCGCGCACCATGCGCTGGCTGTTGAAGCGCGGCAGCAGCGTCATGATCGAGCGCTTGGCCATCTTGACCCATTCGGGCGAGAAGCCCATCGCGCCGCGATCGTAGTAGAGCGGCACCACGCGGTCCTGCAGGATCTCGTAGAGCGAGCGGCTCTCCTCGGCGTTGCGGCGCTCGTCGTCGAGCGTCTCGGGCGCGGGCTTGATCGCCCAGCCGTTGTCGCCGCGATAGCCTTCGGCCCACCAGCCGTCGAGCACGGACAGGTTGATCACGCCGTTGAAGGCGGCCTTCATGCCGGAGGTGCCCGACGCTTCCATCGGGAAGATGGGGTTGTTCAGCCACACGTCCACGCCGGAGACGAGCCGGCGCGCGAGCCGCAGGTCGTAGCCCTCGACGAAGAGCACCTTGCCCTCGAACTCGCGCATCCACGACACCTCGTGCACGCGCCGGATCATCTCCTTGCCCGGCTCGTCGGCCGGGTGCGCCTTGCCGGCGAAGATGAACACGACGGGCCGCTCGGCATCGTTCACCAGGTCGCGCAGCCAGTCGAGCTTCTGGAAGAGGAGCGTCGCGCGCTTGTAGGTCGCGAAGCGGCGCGCGAACCCGATGGTGAGCACGTTCGGGTTCGCCGGATCCATGTTCTTCAGCAGCCGGTCGACGTGCGCCTCGCTGCCCTGGTTGCGGTAGTTCTGCTGCCGCACGCGCTGCTGCACGAGCGTCAGCATGCGCGCCTTCAGGTGCTGGCGGATGCTCCAGAAGATGTGGTCCGGCAGCTCCATGATGTGCTCGAGGACGTTGGGGTCGTCGAGGTGCCGGCTCCAGCCGCTGCCGAAGAAACGGTCGAACGCGTCGCCCCACTCGGGCGCCATGAAGCTCGGCACGTGCACGCCGTTGGTGACGTACATGACCGGGTTTTCCTGCTCGGGCACCTCGGGCCAGAGCTCGCCGAGGATCAGCGCCGAGACGTCGCCGTGGATGCGCGACACGCCGTTCTGGAACCGCGAGCCGCGTGCGGCGAGCGCGGTCATGTTGAAGTCGTGGTTGCGCGGCGTGCGTCCGAGCGCGAGCAGCTGCTCGGGGTCGAGCCCGAGCTCGTGGCAGTAGCGCGAGAAGTAGCGCCGGATCATGTCCGCGGAGAAGTGATCGTGTCCCGCGGCCACCGCGGTGTGCGTCGTGAAGACGGTGTTCGACGCGACCGCCTCGAGCGCGCTCGGCAGGTCGAGGCCTTCCTTCATCAGCCCGCGCATGCGCTCGAGCACGAGGAACGCGGCGTGGCCCTCGTTCATGTGCCACGCGGTCGGATGGATTCCCATCGCGCGCAACGCGCGCGCCCCGCCCATGCCGAGCACGATCTCCTGCTGGATGCGCGTGTCGCGATCGCCGCCGTAGAGCCGGTGCGCGGTGGCGCGATCCTCCGGCCGGTTCGACTCGAGGTCGGTGTCGAGGAGATAGAGCGTGACGCGCCCGATGCGCGCCTGCCACACCTTCGCGTGCACGTCGCGGTCGCCGAACTCGACGCTCACGGTGAGCGGCTGGCCGTCGCGCATCATCGGCGTGATGGGCAGGTCGCCGAAATCGTTGTCCGAGTACGCCGCGTGCTGGCGGCCCTCGCCGTCGATCGCCTGCGTGAAGTAACCCTGGCGATAGAGCAGGCCCACGGCGACGAAGGGCAACGCCATGTCGCTCGCGGTCTTGCAGTGGTCGCCCGCGAGGATGCCGAGGCCGCCCGAGTAGATCGGCAGGCTCTCGTGGAAGCCGAACTCCGCGCAGAAGTACGCGACGAGCTCGCCTTCCTTCATCGTCACGATCTCGGTGCCCGTCACGGGCATGCGGCCGTGGTACGCGTCGTAGGTGGCGAGCGTGCGATCGAAGTCGTGCAGGAACACCGGGTCGCGCGCGGCATCCTGCAGGCGGCGCTGGTCGACCGCTTTCAGCAGCGCCTTGGGATTGTGGCCGACGGCTTCCCACAGCACCGGGTCGAGGCGCGCGAAGAGCGAGCGCGTCGTGCGATCCCAGCTGAACCAGAGGTTGTTCGAGAGCTCCTCGAGCCGGCGCAATTCCGGCGGCAGGCGCGGGCTCACTTCGAGGGGGAAGGCGGTACCGGGGCGCGGATCCATGGGAACGGCTTCTTGTTCGATCTCCCGAAGGTGCTGAGACGCGGGAAGACGGCGTAAAGTTCTGCCAGGAACCGCGGGCCTTTCCGCGGGGTCTTCTCTACATTCCGAGGAGGCGGCGATGAGCTATGCAATCCTGGCGATCGCTTCACCCGCCGACGGACTGGGCAACCTGAGGCGCATCTGCACCGCGCTTCCCCAGCAGCTGCCCGTTCCCGTCGTCTGCCTGCAGCAGTTCGTTCCCGGCGTGGGCGTGGAGGATATCATTCCCCGCTCCTCGTCCCTGTGCGCGCGCCACGCGGTCGACGGCGAGCGCATCGAGCCCGGTTGCGTGATGTTCTCGCCGCCGGGACGCGGCCTGCTCGTCACGCCCGAGCGTCGCATCGCGATCGCGGAACGCAACCCCGGCCCCGGCACGGTCGCACGGATGCTTTCGCCGCTCGGACCCAACAGCCGCGCGAACGGTCCTGCCGATCACTTCCTGCAGTCGGTCGCCAACGCGTACGGCGCGAGCGCGCTCGTGCTGATCCTCGGCGGCTGGGGCGCCGACGGCCTCGAGGGCGGCCATGCGATCCACGATGCGGGCGGCACGTTGATCGTGCAGGCGCGCGACGGCATGCCGTTCCGCGATGCCACGCAGATGCTCGCGCGCGCGCACATCGCCGATGCGTCGCTCGATCCCGCGCACATCGCGCCCGCCCTCACGCGACGCATCTTCGGCGAATCGCGGCCCGACGGCGCGGCGCGGCCCGGATTCCAGACGCGCTGATCGCGCTCGCTCAGCGGGTACGAGCGGCTTCGATGCCCTGCGCGGGCGCCTGCGCATGCGAAGGCGCCGGGTGCGCGGGCGCTGCCACGTGCGGCACGCTCGGCATCGCGGGCGCTCGCGCTTGCGGCGCGGGTCGCGCGAACTGCGCAGCGTCCGGCGCGACTGCCCGCGCGTGCGGTTGCGCCGGTGCGTACGGGGGCGCGACGGTCGAGGGCTGCGCGTTGTAACCACGTGGCGCCGGCTGAGCGTACGCGGGACGCGCGATGCGCGGCGCGGCCGGCTGCGCGCCCGGCGGCACGTCGCGATAGACCGGCATCGCCGGCTTGCTGCCCGGCTGGGCAAGCGCGCGATCGGGCGACGCGAGGCCCGCACGCGGCGCGCCCGGAACCTGCGGCGCGAAGAACCCGTTGTTCGATCCACGCGCAGCGCCACTCGCATTCGCATACGCGCGTCCGCGCTCGCCGCGCGAGGCTTCCGCCGGCCGCGCGAAATGCGCCCCGCTGCCGTAGCGCTGCCGCAGCGCCGGATCGTGGTACGCGACGCCCTGCCGATGGCGCGGATCGTGGCGCCATTCACCGTGCGGGTAGCGTCCGTGGTAGTAGAAGGGCCGAGGGTCGCGGTGCGCGACGTGGTGATGGCGCCAGTCGCACGTGCCGTAGAAGAACGAATAGCCGACGGGAATGCCGAGCGTCCATGCGAACGCGAACCCGGGCGTGAAGTAGTAGCCCGGCCACGGCGCCCACCATACCGGCGGATATTGCGGCCACATCCAGTCGCCGTACACCGTGCGCGGATCGTAGTAGGGCACGTACACCACGTCCGGTGCGGCGGGCTCGAGCACGATGTCGTCACCGTCGCGCTGGACGACCACCTCGTCGCCCGGCGCGAGATTGCCGCGCTGCTCGGCCGCATGGCGCAGGCGCTGCACGGCGTCCATCGCCGCGTCGGAGCTGGCGAGGAATGCTTCGCCGAGCCGCTGCGTCCAGCCGATGCGCTCGTCCATCATCTGCAGGAGCTGCGGGAACGCGACGAGCGATTTCACGCTCGGGTCCCAGCTCTCGGCGTCGACGGCGCGCACCGCCTCTTCGCCCACGAGCTCCGGATTCGCACGCGACCAGCGCGCCGCCTGCACGACCTCGAGCGGATAGGTGGCCGCCATCAGCACCTGCGCGAGCAGCGGATCGGGATAGAGCGCGATCGGCGCGAGCAGACTGTCCAGCTGGCCCTGCGAATAGGCGCGCTCTTCCGTCGTCACGGCGGGCTGCGCCATCGCGCTCGCGCACAGCATCGCGAGAAGCAGGAACAGGCCGAGACGGCGAACGGACGAGGACATGGCGCCCTCGATGCTACGCCGCGCGGAAAAGGAAAGGGAGGCGCCGGCGCCTCCCTTCCGTTGTCTTAAGGCAAAAGGCCGCGCGAATGTAGCGCCGCCGACCCGCTCCCCAACCCTCCCCCAAGGGGGAGGGAGCACTCTACTGGCACGCCTCGCACTCGGGGTTGTCGATCGAGCAGAACTTCGCCTCCTCGCTCGAGCCCTCGCCCGCGCCCGCACCGGCCGCGCTCATGCCGCCGAGCCCGCCCGATGCCGGCACGGCGTTGAGCTCGCCGCCCTTGCCGGTCGACTTCTCCGCCGACGTCGCCGCGAGCGTGCGCAGGTAGTACGTCGTCTTCAGTCCCCGCACCCACGCGAGCTTGTAGCACTCGTCGAGCTTCTTGCCCGAGGCGCCCGCCATGTAGATGTTGAGCGACTGCGCCTGGTCGATCCACTTCTGGCGGCGCGCGCCGGCCTCGACCAGCCACTTGGGCTCGACCTCGAACGCTGTCGCATAGAGCGAGCGCAGCTCCAGGGGCACGCGGTCGATCTTGCCGATCGAGCCGTCGAAGTGCTTGAGGTCGTTCACCATCACCGCGTCCCACAGGCCGCGCTTCTTCAGGTCGCGCACGAGGTACTCGTTCACGACGGTGAACTCGCCCGAGAGGTTCGACTTCACGAAGAGGTTCTGGTAGTTCGGCTCGATCGAGGCCGACACGCCGATGATGTTCGAGATCGTCGCGGTCGGCGCGATCGCCACGCAGTTCGAGTTGCGCATGCCGTAGGACTTCACGCGCTTGCGCAGTGCCTCCCAGTCGAGCGTCTCGGTCGTGTCCGCATCGACGTAGCCGCCGCGCTGCTCGGCGAGCAGCCTCAGGCTGTCCTGGGGCAGCACGCCCTTGTCCCAGAGCGAGCCGGCGAAGCTCGAGTAGCGCCCGCGTTCGGCCGCGAGCTCCGTCGAGGCCCAGTAGGCGTAGTAGCACACCGCTTCCATCGAGCGGTCCGCGAACTCGACGGCGGCCTCGCTCGCGTAGGCGATGCGCAGCTCATGCAGGGCATCCTGGAAGCCCATGATGCCGAGGCCCACGGGGCGGTGCCGCGCGTTCGAGTCGCGCGCCTTCTTCACCGCGTAGTAGTTGATGTCGATCACGTTGTCGAGCATGCGCATCGCGGTGGCGATCGTGCGCTTCAGCTTCGCATGGTCGAGCTGCCCGTCCTTGATGTGCGCGAGCAGGTTCACGGAGCCGAGATTGCAGACCGCGATCTCGGAGGCGTTCGTGTTCAGGGTTATTTCGGTACAGAGATTGGAGGAATGCACGACGCCCACGTGCTGCTGGGGGCTCCTGATGTTGCAGGCGTCCTTGAACGTGACCCACGGATGGCCCGTCTCGAAGAGCATCGTGAGCATCTTGCGCCACAGCGTCGTGGCGGGGACCTTCTTGTGCAGCTTGAGCTCGCCGCGCGCCGCCTTGCGTTCGTACTCGACGTAGGCCTCCTCGAAGGCCTTGCCGAACTTGTCGTGCAGGTCCGGGCAATCCGACGGCGAGAAGAGCGTCCAGTCGCCGCCTTCCATCACGCGCTTCATGAACAGGTCGGGGATCCAGTTCGCCGTGTTCATGTCGTGGGTGCGACGCCGGTCGTCGCCGGTGTTCTTGCGCAGCTCGAGGAACTCCTCGATGTCGAGGTGCCAGGTCTCGAGGTAACAGCAGACCGCGCCCTTTCGCTTTCCGCCCTGGTTCACTGCTACCGCAGTATCGTTGACAACCTTAAGAAACGGGACGACACCTTGCGACTTCCCATTCGTACCCTTGATGTAGGAACCCAGCGCGCGCACCGGCGTCCAGTCATTGCCCAGTCCTCCCGCGAATTTGGAAAGCAGCGCGTTCTCCTTGATCGCCTCGTAGATGCCGTCGAGATCGTCGGCGACGGTCGTGAGGTAGCACGAGGAGAGCTGTGAACGCTGCGTCCCGGAGTTGAAGAGCGTCGGCGTCGAGGACATGAAGTCGAACGTCGACAGGACGTTGTAGAACTCGATCGCCCGCGCCTCGCGGTCGATCTCGTTCAGCGCGAGGCCCATCGCCACGCGCATGAAGAACGCCTGGGGCAGCTCGATGCGGCGTTCGTGGACGTGCAGGAAATAGCGGTCGTAGAGCGTCTGCAGGCCGAGGTAGTTGAACTGCAGGTCGCGGTTCGGCTTCAACGCGGCGCCCAGGCGCTCGAGGTCGTAGTTGGCGAGCTTCTCGTCGAGGAGCTGGGCCTTGATGCCGCGCTGGATGAAGCCGGGAAAGTACTCGGCGTAGCGCGTGGACATCTCGGCGTGCGTCACCTCCTCGCCGAGCACCTCGCGCCGGATCGTGTGCAGCAGCAGGCGCGCGGTCACGTACGTGTAGTCGGGATCCTGCTCGATCAGCATGCGCGCGGCGAGGATCGCGCACTTGTGCACCTCCTCGAGCGGCACGCCGTCGTAGAGGTCGCGCAGGGTCGCCTCGAGGATCTTCTTCGGCTCGACCTCGGCGCCCTCGTGCAGGTGCTCGCATGCGCTGTCGATGAGCGCGGCGAGCTTCGCCGGGTCGAGCGGCTGGCGCACGCCGGCGACGGTCACATGGATCGTCGGATGCGCGGCCTCGCCGCCTTCTTGCAGCTTCTTCGCACGCTCGCGCGCCCGCTCCTCGCGGTAGAGCACGTAGGAGCGCGCGATCTGGTGCTCGCCCGCGCGCATGAGCGCGAGCTCGACCTGGTCCTGGACGTCCTCGATGTGGAAGGTGCCGCCCGCGGGCCGCCGGCGCATCAGCGCAGTGACGACGGAGTCGGTGAGCAGGTGCACCTTGTCGCGCACGGCCGCGCTCGCCGCGGCGGTGTTGCCCGAAACGGCGAGGAACGCCTTCGTCATCGCCACCGCGATCTTGTCGGGCTCGAACGCGACCACCGCGCCGTTGCGACGAATGATCTTGTAATCCGCATACCTTTCCTGCGGCTGGCTTCCCTCTTCTCCGAGAATGGGTTGGGCCAACGGTGCCGCCGGATGGATGTCGGATGCCAAGCGCATGGGTCGTCTCCTTCTTTTGTTGTCGAGAGGGTCCGGGGAAGCGCTCCCCGGGGATAACCACCGCGCCGGGACTCTGCGGCCCGTAACGCGCGGATTCTTCGGCGCTTCCCGGCGTGGATCCGGTGCTTGCTCACAGGTTATCCACACGCCTTCCCACAACATGTAGTGGCGAGGGAGGGCATGGGCACAAACTGTAGTAAAGGACCCGCGGGCGCGCAAGCGGGTGCGCGACAAATTTTTTTCGCCTTTGGAATCAGGCCCTTGCGGCTGCGCCCTGCCTGCGTTTTAGGCGGTAAGCGTTACGCGCCGGTTCGCGTAGCGAAAACTCTTTTCAAACCAGTTGCTTGGGCGCGAGCGCTGCCCGCAAGCGGTCCCACTCGAAGTACGGCCCCGGATCGGTCTTGCGCCCGGGGGCGACGTCGCTGTGGCCCGCGATATCGAGCACGCCGTGGCGCGCGAAGAGCGCGCGCGCGAGTCGCACGAGCGCTTCGTATTGCGGCTCCGCGAACGGCACGTCGTCCGCGCCCTCGAGCTCCACGCCGATCGAGAAATCGTTGCAGCGGCTGCGGCCCTTCCACTGCGAGACGCCCGCATGCCAGGCGCGCTTCTCGTCGGGCACGTATTGCACGATCTCGCCATCGCGGCGGATGAGGTAGTGCGCCGAAACCCTCGGGCCCGCGATCTCGCGGAAGTACGGATGCGCGTGCGGATCGAGCCGGCCCATGAAGAGATCGTCGATCCACGGGCCGCCGAAATCCCCGGGCGGGAGCGAGATCGCGTGGATCACGAGCAGCGAGATGCGCTCGCCCGGCGGACGCTCGTCGCAATGCGGCGAGGAGCGCAGCGTGATGGATGGCACGCCCGGCATCGCCTCAATCGATGCCGAGCCGGTCCAGGCGATAGCGCAGCGATCGGAACGTGATGCCGAGGAGCTTGGCGGCCGCGGTCTTGTTGAAGCGCGTGGCCTCGAGCGCCTTGGTGATCGCCTCGCGCTCGACCTGGTCGAGGAACTCGTGCAGTGGCAGGCCGCGGGTGCCGAGCGAGCCGTCGAGGGGCGCGACCTTCTCCTTGGGCGCGACCTGCGTGAGGTACAGGTCGCTCTCGAGGATCGTGTTGTTGCTGCAGAGCGCCATCGCGCGCTCGAGGATGTTCTCGAGCTCGCGCACGTTGCCGGGGAAGTCGTAGCGGCGCAACGCGAGCATCGCCTCCTCGGAGATCGTGGCTGGCGCATTGCCCGCCTGGCGCGCGAGGCGATTCACCACCTCGTTCACCATGAGCGGGATGTCCTCGGGTATCTCGCGCAGGCTCGGCATCTTGAGCTCGATGACGTTCAGCCGGTAGAAGAGGTCCTGGCGGAACTGCCCCGCTTCCACCTGCTCCGAGAGGCTGCGATGGGTGGCGGAGATCACGCGCATGTCGATCGGGTCCTCGCCCGTGTCGCCGAGCCGGCGCACCTTCTTCTCCTGGATCACGCGCAGCAGCTTCACCTGCATCGCGAGCGGCAGGTCGCCCACCTCGTCGAGGAAGAGCGTGCCCTTCTGCGCCGCCTGCAGGTAGCCGATCTTGTCGTTGTCCGCGCCGGTGAACGCGCCCTTCTTGTAGCCGAAGAACTCGCTCTCCATCAGGTTCTCGGGAATCGCGCCGCAGTTGACCGCGACGAACGGCGCGTCCGCGCGCGCCGAGCCCATGTGGATCAGGCGCGCGGCCACTTCCTTGCCGCTTCCCGATTCGCCGGTGATGTAGACCGGGGCCTGGGAGCGCGCGAGCTTCGCGATCATCTCGCGCGCGCGCTGCATCGGCGCGGACTCGCCGAGCAGCCTCGGCACACCGGGCGTGGCGGTCTCGCCCACCGAGGCGCGTCGCGCCTGCGTCGGGCGCGGCAGCTTGAGCGCGCTCATCACGAGCGGCCGCAGCTGCTCGAGCTTGATGGGCTTGGCGAGATAGTCGAACGCGCCGGCCTTGAGCGCGGCCACCGCGTTCTCGGTCGATCCGTACGCGGTGATCACCGCGACCGGCGTGTTGCCGTGGTGCTCGGCGATGTAGCGCAGCAGCTCGAGGCCCTCGCCGTCGGGAAGCCGCATGTCCGTGAGGCAAAGATCGTAGGGCTTCGACTGCAGCGCCTGCTTCGCTTCTCCGATCGAGCCGACGGCGTCGGGCTCCACGCCCATGCGCGAGAGCGTGAGCACGAGCAGCTCGCGGATGTCGGCCTCGTCGTCGACGATGAGGACGGACTTGCGGTTCATCAGGCTCCTTTCAACGTGATGCGGAAATGGCCGCCGCCCGATCCCTCGACGTACTCGAGGCGCGCGCCATTGCCTTCGCACAGCTCGCGGGCGATGTACAGGCCGAGGCCCGTGCCCTGGGCCTCGGTCGTGAAGAACGGCTCGAAGAGGTGCGCCTGCGCCTCGGCGCCGACGCCCACGCCGTCGTCGAGCACCTCGAGCAGCAGGTGCCCGGGCGTCGCGGCAGGGCCGACGACGATCCGCACCGAGGCGACCTCGCGCCGGCTGTGGCGCCATGCATTGCGCACGATGTTCCAGAGCACCTGGTCGAGGTGCTGGCGATCGAACCACAGCCGCTGCGTCGTGCGCACCTGCACCTCGACGCCGCTCGGCTCGACCTTCTCGGCCCCGGAGAAGTCGTGCGCGAATTGCGCGAGGTAGGCGACGGGATCGATCGCCTCGGGCTGCGCGCGATCGCGGCGGTTCAGGTACAGGATTTCCTGCACGATGCGGTCGAGCCGGTAGACGTTGCCGCGGATGATGTCGAGCAGGCGCTTGTCGCCGTGGCCGATGGTGCCGTCCTCCTCGAGCAGCTGCGCCGCGTGGCCGATCGAGGAGAGCGGGTTGCGGATCTCGTGCGCGATCGACGCGGTGAGCCGGCCGAGGGCGACGAGCTTCATCTGCTGCGCCTGCTGGCGCATGCGCCCGACGTCCTCGACGAAGATCACCGCCGGCCGCGGATCTCCCGTGCCGATGGGCACGAAGTGCACCTGCAACTCGCCGCCCGAGCGCGGCGCACGCAGCTGCATGAACGTGGTCTCCGAGCCGCGGCGCCAGCTTTCCAGCAGGCGCGCGATCTCCGGCGCGTAGGTCGCGATCGACGGCCACTTGCCGGGGGGCAGCGGACCGAGCAGCTGTGCGGCGCGCGGGTTGCTCTGGCGGATGCGCCCCTCGCCGTCGACCACGAGGATGCCGTCCTGCATGTCGCGGATCACGAGCTCGTTGATCTGCGAGAAGTTGGCGAGGTCGATCTCGCGCTCCTCGGCGATGCGCTCGCTCGTGCGCGCGTATTGCGCCAGCGTCGAGGCGAGGCCCGCGGTCGCGAAGAATGCCGTGCTCGTGAGCCCGGCCTGCACGAAGTCCTGCACCGCGCCGTCGAAGCGCCAGAACTGGAACGTCTGCTCGACGAGCACCGCGATCGAGGCGAAGGCGGCGTGGAAGAAGGCGAGGCGCCCGCGAGTGATGAGCCCCGCGGCCGCGAGCGACACGAGCAGGATCACGCCGAGGCCGCTCCTCACCCCGCCGCTCGCGTACATGAGCACGACGATCGCGGCCACGTCGAGGACCACGCCGCCCGTGACCTGCAACGTCAGGTTCGGCTCGCGCAGCAACGCGGGCGCGATGAGCACGACCGCGCCGAGCGTGTACACGATGGCGGTCGGCACGACGAGCGCGGGCTCCATCACGCCGAGCGCGAAGAAATGGTTGAAGCGCGCGAACGCCACGCCGACCAGGCCCGCGAGCAGCACGCGATAGGCGCAGAAGACCAGCAGCGTGCGCCAGGTGGCCTCGTCGGCCTCCGCGATGAGCGGCATCGCCGGCATGCGCGAGGGCGCACGCACCGCCGTGCCGCCGGGAGCCGCGCTCACGATCGCGAGTGGCAGGCCGGATTGTCCCGGCACACCAGCGCGCCCGCCTCGTCGCGCGCCTCGCTGCGTGGCATGTTCACGCCGCAGCGTGCGCAACGCACCATGTCCTCGGCCTCTTGGGCCCGCGGTCGCGCCGCGGCCTGCGCTCGCGACGCCGCGCGCGCCGTGCCGCGCACGACGAGCCAAACGAGCAGGCCGATGAGGACGAAGAAGAGAACGCGACCCAAGGCGAGGACCGGAGAAAGTTACCGGTCGAAGTTTACGGCAAAAGGTGCCGGGCGCCGAAATCAGCCGACGAGCGGGAGGTCGACCTCGAAGCGCACGCCGCGCCCGCCCGGCAGGTTCGAGGCGCGCACTTCGCCGCGGTGGAACTCGGCCACGAGGCGCACGAGGTACAGGCCGAGACCGAGGTGCGCGCCCGCCGTCTCGCCGGGCGGCGCGATGTGCGCGCGCATCGACACCATCGAGTCGAACAGGCGCCCCACCATGCCCTCGGGCAACGGCGGACCTTCGTTCTCCACCGCGAGGAGCGCGCGGCCTGGCGCGGGCGATTGCAGCTCCACGCGGATGGGCGTTCCCGCCGGCGCAAAGTCGTTCGCGTTCTCCACCAGCTTGTCGAGCAGCTGCGCGAACGCGTCCGGCACGCCCTCCATCGGCAGCGCCGCCGGCACGATCGCGAGCTCGAAGCGGCGCGCGGAGTAGGCGATGCGATAGCCTTCCACGCAGCCGCGCACGACCTCGCCCAGGTCGAAGCGCTCGCGCTCGGCGTTTTCGAGCATGCGTTCGAGACGCGTGGCCTCCGACAGGCGCGAGATGAGCCGCGCGAGGCGCTCCACGCCATGGGCCGCACGCTCGACGTACACGCGCGCGGCATCCGGAAGCCGCTGCTGCGCGAGGTTGTCGAGCGACGAGCGCACCACGGCCACCGGTGTGCGCAGCTCGTGCGAGAGGCGGCCGGCCATCGCCTCGAGGTAGGCGTTGTAGTCGCGAAGCCGCGCGAGCACGCCGGCCGTGGTGCGCGCGAGATCGCCGATCTCGTCGCGCGCGTTGGTCGTGCTCACCGTGCCGCGCACGCGTCCCTGCGCGTCGATCGCCGCCTCCGCCTCGGCGTGCAGCCGGCGGATGCGCGTGGTGAGCCGCGTCGAGAACGCGAGCAGGATGGCGAGCGCCGCGGCCACCACGCCGAGCGTGACGGCGAGCAGCTTCTCGAGCGCGGACTGCTTGAGCAGCTGGATCGAGGCCGTCGTCTCCTCGACGATGACCGCGCCCACGATATCGTCGCCGACGAAGATCGGCTGCGCGGCCGAGAGGATCGCCACGTCGCGGTCGTGGGTGCCGCGCCATTGCGTCGAGCTCACGCCGATCAACGCGCGGTCGATCTGCACGCGCACCGGGAGGCTCTCGTTGCCGCGCGGGAACCGATGCTCCGGAAGCACGAGCGCCGCGACCGGCTTCAACCAGCGCGAGAGCGCACGCGAGGCGTTCGGATCCTTCAGGCTGCCGGAGAGCCCGCGCACGCGCGAGCGGTTGTCGACGACCCACAGGCGCGTGCCCGGCCGCCCCATGATGCCGAGCAGCCGCTCGATCTCCTCGGAGGGCACGTACGCGTCGCCGAGGCTCGCGGCCGCATCCGGATCGGCGGAGGCGAACAGCGCGACCACGCGCCGACGCTCCTCGCCGGCGTCGTCGCCCGGCACCGGACGCTCGAAGAGCGTGGGGCGATCGGACAGCGCCGCCGCCAGGGCGCGGGCGGTCGCGGCGCTTGCGCTTTCCTGCGACGCGCGCAGGAACGTCTCCATGCTCGAGATGAAATGCGCGGCGAGCACGGGCAGCGCGAGCAGCGCGAGCGCCACGACGAGGAGCCGGAAGCGGATGCCGTGGAGGAAGCGGGCCGCCACGCCAGCCTCAGAACGGGACGTCGAAGGTGAGCGAGCCGAAGCCCTGGTCGCGTCGCTGGCCGACGAATTCGCGGGTATCGATCGCCATGGCGAAAGTGACGATGCCATAAGGATGGATCCAGGCGGCGCCCGTGCTGAAGCGCCTTACGTAACGATACCGTTCCAGCGGCGCCAGCGGCGAATCCGATCGGCGGTCGAGAAGCTCGTTGCGCATCACGTCGCGCACGCTCGCGGCGAGGAAGGCGCTCCATGAGCCGCTCTCGCTGGAGTCTCCGAAGGTCGACGGCGGCGTGGCCGCGAATCGCAGCACCGGGCTCGAGACCTGCATCGCGACGCCGCGGCCGAGGCGCAACTCCACGCCGGCGTGCGCCAGCGCGACCTCCGTCCCCAGGGTGGCGCCGTAATTGGCTCGCAGCTCCGGAAAGCGTTCCGGGACCTTCACCAGCGTGCGGGACTCCGAGTAGACGAGCGCGCCATCGAACCGGTCGCCGCGCTGCTGCGTCCAGTCCTCGTGCGGCGCGGGCGCGAAGCGATGGACCCAGTCCTGCGTTTGCTTGCCGAGCGCGCTCGGACCGGCGATGCCCGCGTCCGCCTCGAGGGTGCGCCAAACACCCGGATGCAGGTCATGCCATGCCAGCGTGCCGAGCAGCCGCGCGGCCGTCGGGCGATCGATCGGGTTGTTGCGCTTCGCCTCGGGCGTGTAGATCTCCTGCAGGATGCCGATCTCGAGGCCGTGGTCGCCCTGCGGTTGCACGCGCGCGATGCGCACGCCGCTCGTATACCAGCGGTCGGTGTGGAAGAACACGTCGTTGTCGACCTGGGTGTACCAGCGCGCCTCCTGGCCGGCGGCGCCCATCGCGGCCCATGCGGCCGCGAGCGCGAGCCATCGCTTCAAGGACTCTCCCGCCAGCGATAGCCCATGCCGTACACCGTCTCGATCGCGTCGAACCGCTCGTCGAGCGCGAGGAACTTCTTGCGGATGCGCTTCACGTGCGAGGTGATCGTGCCGTCGTCGACGATCATCTCCGCGTCGCGCATGAGCTGGTCGCGGTCCTTCACGTGGCCCGGGTGGCGCGCGAGCGAATGGACCATCCAGAACTCGGTGACCGTGAGGTGGACGGGCTCGCCGCGCCAGGTGGCGACCATGCGCTGCGCGTCGAGCGCGAGCGGGCCGCGGTGCAGCACCTCGGCGGCGGCGGGCGCCTGCTCGAACGCGTCGATGCGCCGGAAGAGCGCCGCGATGCGCGCGAGCAAATGCGGCAGGCTCACGTCCTTGGTGAGGTAGTCGTCGGCGCCGAGGCGCAGCCCCGAGACGATGTCGAAGTCGGAATCGCGCGCGGACAGGAAGATGATCGGCAGCCGCGCGCTCGCGCTCCTCAGCTCGCGGCACAGCTCGAATCCGCCGTCGATGTCCGCGCCCAGGCCTACGTCGATGATGGCGAGCTCGGGCAGGCGCGCGGCGAGCGTGCGCGAGGCGCTCGCGCGATCGGCGAAAGCGACCACGTCGTAGCCGGCGCGCGTCAACGCGTCGCAATAATTCTGGCGGATGGTGGAGTCGTCTTCGACGAGCGCGATGCGACGGGCCATGGGCGGGCCATTTTGCCATCTTTTGGCGGCCACCCGCGCTGCCATTTTTTCGCCACAAGTCGCCGCTTCGCTGCCCGGTTTCGGCCGCGCCGCCGGCCCACCGCGGGAGCGCAATGGAGCCCTATCGGCAACCGGAGAACTTGCATGGCTTCGAGGATTTCCACCGCCCGTCCCACCGTCCGCGCCGGCGTCGCCGATTTCGCGGGGCTCGGGGTGCGCGCGCTGCTGAGCGGGGTCGCCGCGGCGCTCGTGCTCGCGTGCGCGACGCTGGTATTGGCGCACAATGCGCAGGCTACGGAAGCCGCGCCGTCCCAGGCCGCGGCGCATTCGGGCCGATGAAGAGGGCCTGCAACCTTTCGAGTGCCCCGGGGTCGCACCGGCATGGCCCGCCCGGTTCGGCCGGAGCATGGCGATGGGAATCTCGCAGCCGCACGGCAAGACGACAAGAAGCGCCCTTTTCGACACCCCGGCGGGCTTCGACGAGCCGCTCGAGATGCTGCTGGGTTGCCATCGCCGGATCGAGAAGCAGCTCGAGACCCTGAGGCGATTGCGCGCGCACGTGCAGGCGAACGGCGTCGACGCGGACGCGACCGCCGCCGCCCAGGCGGTGCTCAACTACTTCGTGAAGGCGGCCGCGAACCACCACGCGGACGAGGAGAAGGACGTGTTTCCGCTGCTCGAGCGGCGCATCTCGGCGCCCGAGGAAAACGCGCGCTTCCGTGAGCTGCGCACGCGCCTCGAGGGCGAGCACCGCACGCTCGAAGCCGCATGGGCGAAGGTGCGCAGGCCGCTCGAAGGAATCGCCGAGGGCCTCACACGCAGCCTGCCGGAAGCGGACGTCGAGGCCCTCGCACAGGCCTACACGCGCCACATCGCCGCCGAGGAGGCGGCCCTTCGCTCCCTCATGGAGCGCTGGCTCGCGCAGGACGACCTGCGCGCGCTCGGCCAGTCCATGGCCGCGCGGCGCAACGTCGACTTCCCGCGCGCGTAGCGGCCGTCAGCCCGGGCCGGACCGCGTGTCGTCGGGTCGCACCCAGTGGGTGCGCCCGTCGCGCTCGGGATCGATCGGCCGCGGCGGCATGTCGGCCGCGCGCACCATGCCTTCGTCGTTCAGCAACTCCTCGTCGACGACGCGCTCGGTCTCGGCGAGGATCGTGCCGCCGCGCGCCACGATGGCCTCCGCGGTAGCGAAGTCGACCGAGCGGCGATCGCGCTTGAGGAGCCGGTCGAAATAATCGAATTGGTAGACCTTGACGGTGGCCATACGCACCTCGCTGCAGTGGTGGGTATTGGTCCCGTTCCGCGGCGATTCGTTCGCGGCGCTAACGGAAGATGTACTCGACCTGCCCGTAAACGAACCGGCCGCGCACATCGGCGTACGTCACGTCGTAACCGGCGGCGAATTGCCCGCCTCCGTTCGTGTAGGGAGGATCGCGGTCGAAGACGTTCTTCACGCCGAGCGTGAGGCGCAGGTGGCGGATGCCGCTGTACGTGCCCTGCAGGTCGTAGGTCTCGTAAGCGGCGACGCTGCGCGGCGTTCCCCCCGAGAAGTTGCCCGGCACGTCGTTGTAGGCCTTCTGGAAGTTCTGCAGCACCGACGCCATCCATGGCCCGACCTCGTAGGTCGCGCTCGCCACGTGGTGCCAGCGCGGCACGATGCCGCCCGTGGCGGTGAGCTCCTGGTCGAGGTTCGAGGTGAAGGTTCCGTCGGCGTTCTGCACGTCCGACTTGGTGAGGTAGGTGCCGTCGAGCCGCAGCGTGAGGTGCTGGCCGGCCGCGACGAGCGGGCGCGCGACGAAGCTCACGTCCCAGCCCTCGACGTTGCGCTTGAAGAGGTTCGCGTTGGTCTGGATCACGTCGATGATCGGCCCGACGCCGCTCGGGTTGCCGTCCGGCGCGCCACGCACCAGAAAGCGCGAGTAGGTGGTCGCGTTCTGCGCGTTCGCGAGGATGAAGTTGAACGGCAGGCCGTTGAGAACGATGGAGTCCTTGAGCCGGATCCAGAACATGTCGAGGGCGACCGAGACCTGGGGGTTGGGCTCGATCACGATGCCGAGGGTGGTCGAATGGGACTTCTCCGGCTTGAGGTCGGGGTTGCCGCCGGTGATGGTCGGAAACTGGTTGCTGCAGTCCGCGGGCAAGCCGGTGTGCGGATCGGGGCAGCGGATCGGATCGCGCGTGCCGTTCGCGGTCACGCTCGCCGCCTGGGCCGCGTACAGGTCGGTGAGCGAAGGCGCGCGGAAGCCGGTGCCGGTGGAGGCGCGCAACAGCACCTGCGGATTGGGCTGCCAGCGCAGGGAGAGCTTCGGGTTGGTGGTCGAGCCCACGCGCTGGTAATTGTCGTAACGGATGCCGAGGTCGGCCTCGAGCGTGCGCAGGAACGGCGCGTCGAACTCGCCGTACACCGAGCCCACGTGCCGGCGGCGATCGACCGGCAGCACGTTGCCTCCGAAGCCGCCGATGTCGCCCACCATGAACGCATCCGAGGGATCGAAGCGGAAGGCCTCCTCGCGCAGCTCGCCGCCGACGGCGAGCGCCGAGTCGCCGCCGGCCATGCGCATGATCTCGCGCGATGCCTTCGCGTCGATGCTCGTGATCGAGGTCTTGGAGGAATACACGACGCCGCGGAATTCGGCGGCTTGGGCGGCGGCGATCGCGTTGGGATCGGTGGTCGGGCCGAACGGGTTCAACACACCGCTGTCAAGCAACGGCAGGAAATGCGACCACTGCGGGTAACCCGCGAGCAGGTTCGACTTCGCCTTGCTCTCGCTGTACAGGAAAGCCGAGTCGTAGTCCCAAGCGGCGATCGTGCCCCGCGCGCCGAGCACCACGCGCGCGTTGTCGCCGTCGTCCTCGGTATGGCGCTGGCCGTTCACGAAGTCGCGGAAGCGGAACGCGATCGGCTGGTTCGTGGGCAGCCCCAGCGACGCGACGAACGCGGCCGGATAGTACGGGCTCGTCGTCGGCAACAGCACGAGCGTGTCGTTCAGGGTGCTGAAGCGGCGCAGCCCGGCCGGCAGGTTCGGATACTGGGTCGCTATGAGGTTACGCAGGTAGGCGTTGTACGGGTTGGACGCGGGCAGGCTGGTGTTCTCGGCGACCGGCACCGGTTGCGTGACGTACGAGGTCTCGTTGCGCACGTAGGCGGTCTCGAGATAGGTCTCGAGCGCCGGCGAGAAGCGATAGCGCGCGTTGAGCAGTGCATGCTTCTGCCGCTCGCCCGACTGCACCGAAAGGAACGGGCTGTTCTCGAAGCGGCAGGCGTGGCCCGAGTTCGGGTTCGACAAGTTGAGCGGGGACACGAAGCTGTCGGGGCCGCAGTCGGGGAACGACGGGGTGGCGATGCGCGAGAAGCCCGGCCCGTAGAGGACCACACCGGGGAATGCGATCGTCGAGCTGAGGTCGTTCTGCTCGCCGACGTTGATGTTGTGCGCGAAGGAGCGGTCCTTGCCCAGGATCGGGTCGATCTTCTTGTCGCCGAGCCCGAAGTCGACGTTGTAGCGGTCGCGGTCGAGATCGCCGAAGCCGAAGAAGCCGGACGCCTCGTACGTGTTGCCGCCGCCGCTGCGGGTCGGTGTCCCGTACATCGCGCGCACGTCCGCGCCCTTGAAGTCGCGACGCAGGATGAAGTTCACCACACCCGCGATCGCGTCGCTGCCGTAGAGCGAGGAGGCGCCTTCCTTGAGGATCTCGATGCGCTCGATCGCGGCGAGTGGGATGCTGTTCACGTCGACCGCGGTGCTCGTCGTCCCGCCGAAGACCGCGACGCGGCGGCCGTTCACGAGCACGAGCGTGCGAGTGCTGCCCAGCGCGCGCAGCGAGATCGTCGACTGCGAGGTGGTGATCGTGCCGTTGGCCTGCGAGACCGTGATGCTGCCGGCGCTCATCGCGGCGCTCACGTGCTGCATCAGCTCCTCGGTGCTGGTCGCGGCGATCTGGTCGATGTCGCGCCGCGTCAGCACCTGCACGGGCAGCGCCGTCTCGCCCTCGATGCGCTTGATCGACGAGCCGGTGATCTCCACCTTCTCCCGCGTCGCGGGTTGCTCCTGCGCCCCGGCCGGCGCAAGCGCTGCGAACCCCAGGACGATACCCATCGCGACGACGGCAATCCTCTTGTCCATGCGCGCCTCCCCTCTTGTGGGTTTCGCGCATCGTATAGGAGGCGAATCGCCGGGCAGAGCCGATTTTTTTTGAACCGCCGGGAATAAATCGACGAGCGGCCCGAAGCTTGCGCGAAGCTTAAGCGCGACCGCCCGCTACCACGTGTTGACGGTCCTCGGGTAGGTCGGCGCACGGCGCGCATGCGACGCTTGCTCGAAGGCGTAGGCGAGCGCGATGAGCCGCCCCTCGCTCCAGGCGGTGCCCACGAAGGACAGCCCGCACGGCAATCCCTGCACGAAGCCGGCCGGAACGGTGATGTGCGGATAGCCCGCCACGGCGGCCGGCTGCGCGAAGCTGCCGCCGCTCGCATCGCCCTTGATGAAGTCGGTGAGCCATGCGGGCTGGCCCGTCGGTGCCACGAGGGCATCGAGATGCTGGTCGGCGAGGACCTTGTCGATGTCCTCGCGCGCCAGGCGGCGATTCGCTGCGAGCGCCTGGCGGTACTCGTCGCTATCCAGGCCGCCCTTCGCCTCGGCGCGCAGGAACAGCTCCTGGCCGAAGTACGGCATTTCCCGCTCGCGGTTCGCCTCGTTGAACGCGATGAGATCGGCGAGCGTGCGCGCGCGAGCGCCCGGCGCGTACTCCGCGAGGTACGCAGCCATGTCCGCCTTGATCTCGTAGCTCAGCACGTCGAGCTCGGTGCTCGCGTACTTGCCCGCGTTCGGCAGCTCGGCGATGTCGACAAGGGTCGCGCCTTGCGCACGCAGCACCGCGAGCGCCTTCTCGATCTCCGCGGCGACCAGGTCGTTGCGCGGCGCCGAGAACTGGCTGCGCACCACGCCGATGCGCGCGCCCTTCAGCGCGTCGCGGTCGAGGAACTTCGTGTAATCGGTCGCATGCGCGGATGCCTCAGCCGTGGCCGCGTCGCGCGGATCGGTGCCCGCGATCGCCGTGAGGAGCGCCACCGCGTCGGAGACCGTGCGCGCCATCGGCCCCGCGGTGTCCTGCGAATGCGCGATCGGCACGATTCCCGCGCGGCTCACAAGCCCGAGCGTGGGCTTGATGCCGACCAGCCCGTTCGCCGATGCAGGCGAGACGATCGATCCGTCCGTCTCGGTTCCCAGGGCCGCCGCGGCGAGGCTCGCGGCGATCGCGGCACCCGACCCGGAGCTGGAACCGCTCGCATTGCGGTCGAGCGCATAGGGATTGCGCGTGAGGCCGCCGCGCGCGCTCCATCCGGATGTCGAACGCGTCGAGCGGAAGTTGGCCCATTCCGAAAGATTCGTCTTGCCGAGGATCACCGCGCCGGCGGCACGCAGCTTCTCGACGACGAAGGCGTCGCGCGGCGGCTTCGATCCGAGCAACGCGAGCGATCCCGCCGTCGTCTCCATGCGGTCGGCGGTCGCGATGTTGTCCTTCACGAGCACGGGAATGCCGTACAGCGGCCCGTGCGCCCCTTTCTTGTCGCGCGCGCGATCGAGCCGTGCGGCGATCGCGCGGGCCTGCGGGTTCACCTCGATCACGGAATTCAGGCGCGGACCGGACCGGTCGATGCGCCGGATGCGGGCGAGATAGCTCGCGACGAGGGCCCGCGACGTCGTGCGGCCCTGGATCATCGCGTCCTGCAGTTGCGCGATCGAGCTCTCGACGACGTCGAAGGAAACCGGGGCGGCCTGGACGGACATGGCGTAGGCGATGGCGACCGGACACACGGCGATGCGGAACAGGGTGCGCGCGATCATCCCGAACTCCGGCGCCGTGCGAACGGACTGGCGGGCGCCATTATGCCCGCCGCGAGCATGCGCGCCATTGCGGGCATGCGCGGAAATTGGTCGGGGTGAGAGGATTCGAACCTCCGGCCTCTACGTCCCGAACGTAGCGCTCTACCAGGCTAAGCTACACCCCGAGGACAAAAGGGGCGCGAGCGCGCCCCTTCGAGGAAATCGGATCAGAACTTGCGTTCGACCGAGAAGTGCGCCAATTGTAGCAGACTGTCGCGGCAGGGGGAATCGCCGAGCGCCTTCAGGCGCGCGCTCGCCAACGCGGCTTCCTCCCGGGCGCGCTCGCGGGCATAGTCGAGGGCGCCGACGCGGTGGATGGCCGCCACCACCGCCTCGAGGTCCGACTTGCCGCCCTGCTCGATGGCGTGGCGGATCACGCGCCGCTCGTCCTCGGTGCCGGCGTTCATCGCATGGATGAGCGGCAACGTGGGCTTGCCCTCCGCGAGGTCGTCGCCGAGGTTCTTGCCGGTCTCGTGCAGGTCGCCCGAGTAGTCGAGCACGTCGTCGACGAGCTGGAAGGCGGTGCCCAGGTGCATGCCGTACTCGGCGAGCGCACGTTCGGCCTCGGCGCCCGCGCCGCCCAGGATCGCGCCCACCTGCGTGGCCGCCTCGAACAGCTTCGCCGTCTTGTAGCGGATCACGCGCAGGTAGCTGTCCTCGTCGGTGTCCGCGTCGTGCACGTTCAGCAGCTGCAGAACCTCGCCCTCGGCGATCACGTTGGTCGCGTCGGCGAGCACCTCCATGATGCGCAAGCTGCCGGCGTCCACGATCATCTGGAACGCGCGCGAGTAGAGAAAATCGCCGACCAGCACCGAGGCGGCGTTGCCGAACTCGGCGTTGGCGGTCTTGCGGCCGCGACGCAGGCTCGACTCGTCGACCACGTCGTCGTGGAGCAGCGTCGCGGTGTGGATGAACTCGATCACCGCGGCGAGCTCGTGCTTGGCCGGGCCGCGCGCGCCGAACGCATTGGCCGCGAGCAGCACCAGCGCGGGACGCAGCCGCTTGCCCCCGCTCTCGATGATGTAGTTGCCGATGGTGCGGATGAGGACGACGTCCGAGGCGAGCCGTTCGCGGATCACGCCGTCGACCCGCTTCAGGTCTTCGGCGATGGGCGCGCGGATCGATTCGAGGTTGGGGGCGGCGAGGGGAAGGTTCATGCGCTTGGAAGCCGGCGGGTGGCCCAGCCGCGCCCGGGAGGCCCCGGACAAGTCTTTGACCTTACGAAGAATTTCCGGTATTATAGCGAGTTCGG
>CAYOGL010000010.1:0-98481 GCA_964403515.1 uncultured Burkholderiales bacterium
CGGGGGCGTGGGCGTGGCGGCCTTCGCGGCATCGGGCGCCGGCGCGTTGGCCGCGGGCGCGTTTGCGGCGGGCGCGTTGGCGGCCGGCTGCGCGGCGGCCGGTTGCGCGGCTTCCTGCGACTGGGCGGTCGCGGCGAGCGGCGTCGCGAGGACCGCCGCCAGGGCGATGGCCAGGCCGCTCGTGGCGAGGAGCGCGGTCAGGCGGTTGGGGATTTTCATTGGGGTTCTCCTGTTGTATGCGGCGGGGCAGCGGCCGCTCAGTCCTTGAGGTTGAAGACGATGTCGTATTCGCCGATCCAGGGGTCGCTCTCGGGCCTGAACTTCCATTGCGAAAGCGCCCGCTCGACCTCGCTGTCGAACACGTGGTTGGTGGATTGGCGGATCTCGACGCTCGTGACGTTGCCCGCGGCCGCGACGTGCACCCACGCGACGACGTGGCCCGTCAGTCCCTGCTGCAGCGCGCGGCGCGGATAGGTCGGATCGACGCGATAGCTCGCCTTGTACTCCTTGCGGACGGCGGGCTTCGCCGGGGCCGGCGGCGCGGGCGGCGCCCGATACACCGGTTGCGGCGCGGGCGGCGGCGTCGTGGTCACCGTGGTGATCGTCGGCGCGGTCGTCACCGGCACCTGGATGTTGATCTCGGGCGGCGGGATGAACGGGGGAGGCGGCGCCGCGAGCTTCGGCGGCGGCGGCGGCGGCGCGTCCGGCGGCGGCTTCTTGATTTCCTGGATGATCTTCGTCTCGATCGGCTGCTTGATCACCTCGACGACGCGGCGGGCCAGCCCGTTCACGAGCGCCCACCCGAGGAGGAGATGCAGCGCAGCGACGGCGAGAATGCTGGGCAAATGGCGTCCCCAGCTTCTCTGCTGTTGTGCGTAATCCACTCTCAGACCTCCATGTTGCCCCGAGGCGGGCCCTCGGAGGGCGCCCCGCGCCGCGCCCCCTCGTGGGAGACGCAAGAATTGTCCGGAACCTAGGGGATTATCCCTGTTTCCATTCGCAAAACGCGCGAGTGTAGCGTAATTCTGCCCGGGTTGGCCAAGTCGCGCGCGTCAACGGCCTGAAGCGGGCGATTGGACACCGAGCCGCGCCAAAGTTTTCTCCCGCCGCGCGCGCGCCTCGCGGTCGACCGCGTCGTACAGGCTGCCGCCGTGGCTGTCCATGGCGACCAGCAGCGGGCCGAAGCCGTGCACGCGGAATTTCCAGATCGACTCGGGATTGAGGTCGTCGAGGTCCACGTCCTCGATCGCCTCGATCCACGTGGTCTCGAGCGCCGCCGTGCCGCCGATGATCGCGAGATAGGCGCCGCCGAGGTCGCGGAACGCCTGCGCGGACCCGGCGCCGAGGCCGCCCTTGCCGATGATCAGGCGCAGGCCGAGTTCCATGATCGGGCGGGTGAAGCGCTCCATGCGCGCGGAAGTCGTCGTGCCCACGCACACCGAGGCGTAGCCGGTCGGATTCTCGGGCGAGACCGGGACCTTCTTCACGTTGGGCGCGGTATGGATCGCGACCTGGCCGCGCAGGTCGAAGCGGGTCTTGCGACCCCTGTCGAAGAGCGCGATCAGGTTCGCGTCGCGGATGCCGAAGAGCGTGCCCTCGAGCGTCACGGTGTCGTTCACGCGCAGTTGCCGTGCCTGCTCCTCGGTGATCGGCGGCTTGAGTACGTAGTGGGTCATGGCGCGTCCTAGAAACCGTAGGCCACGCCGCGCGGCGTGATGCTCGCCGAGGCGCGGCGCGCCGAGTGGCATTGCATGTTCACCGCGACCGGGTTCAGCGTGATGTGCGTGGCCGCGACCTCGACGTGCACCGCGAACGCGGTCGAGTCGCCGCCGAGGCCCTGCGGGCCGACGCCCAGCGTGTTGACCGCCTCGCCCAGCTCGCGCTCGAGCTTGGCGCCTTCCGGGTCCGCGCACTTCGATCCGAGCGCCCGCGTGGCCGCGCGCTTGGCGAGGGCGACGCACATGTCCGAGGTCCCGCCGATGCCCACGCCGACGATGGTGGGCGGGCAGGTCTTGCCGCCGGCCTCGAGCACGCAATCGACCACGAACGTCTTGATCGCGTTCACGCCCTCGGCGGGAAGCGCCATCTTGAGCCACGACTGGTTCTCGGAGCCGCTGCCCTTGGGGATCATCTCGATCACCAGCGTGTCCGGCTCGTCGCTGAAGTCGATGTGGATCGGCGGCACGCCGGGCCCGCACGACGTCTGCTCGTTCTTGCGCGTGAGCGGGTGCACGACCGAGGAGCGCAGGGGATGCTCGCGCGTCGCGCGCTCGCAACCCTTGCGGATCGCGCGCTTGAGCTCGGTCCCCGCGATGTCGACGCCGCGCCCGAGCACCACGTTGTAGATCGGGATGCCGGTGTCCTGGCAGAGCAGGTTGTTGGTGTCCTCGGCCACCCTGATGTTGGTGACCATGGTGTCGAGCACCTTGCGCGCGGTCGCGTTCGTCTCCGAGCCGACCAGGCGCGCGAAGCCTTCCTTGATGTCGGGCGGGAGCACCTTCAACGCGCGCACGTACAGCTCGCGCGCCACTTCCTCGACTTGCGCGGGATCGACTTTCATGCGGATCGCTCCGTTCGTTCCTAGTGGGCCATCAGGTGGCGTTGCTCGACCACCTTCTGCCAGTGGGCGCGCTCGGCGACGATCGCCTTGTTGAAATCGGCGGGCGAGTTGCCGACGGGCGTCATGCCCTGCTTGTCGAGGGCCGCTCGGAACGCCGGCGAGCTCACGATCTTCGCCGTGTCGCGCGCGATCTTGTCGACGATCTCCCTCGGCGTGCCTGCGGGAGCGAGCAGCCCGAACCAGCCCTCGTTGTCGAACCCCGGCAGCACCTCGGCCACCGCGGGAACGTCGGGCAGCTCGGCGCTGCGCTTGCGGCTCGTCACGGCGAGCGCGCGCAGCTTGCCCTGCTTGACGAAGTTGATCGCCGCCCCGAGGTTCGCGGGCACCATCTGGATCTGCCCGCCCATGAGGTCGGTCATCGCGGCGGCCTCGCCCTTGTACGGCACGTGGGTGATGTCGATGCCCGCGGCGTTGGCGAAGTTCTCGCCCGCGAGGTGCACCTGCGTGCCGACGCCGGCGCTGCCGAAGTTGATCTTGCCCGGGTTCGCCTTCGCGTATGCGATGAACTCCTGCAGCGTCTTCGCCTGCACGTTCGGGCCGACGGCGATCACCTGCGGGCCGGTCGCGACGTTGGTGATCGCGACCAGGTCCTTCTCGGGGCTGAACGGCATCTTCTGGTAGATGAACTGGTTGGCCGTGACGATCGAGCCCGAGGCCATGAGCAGCGTGTAGCCGTCGGGCTGCGAATGGGCGACGACCTCGGCGCCGATGTTGCCGCCGGCGCCCGGGCGGTTGTCGACGATCACCGATTGTCCCCACGCCTCGCCGAGCGACTTGGCGAGCAGCCGCGCGACCACGTCGGTCGCCCCGCCGGCGTTGAACGGCACCACCATCTTCACGGCGTGGCTCGGATAGGTGTCGGCGTGCGCGGCCGCCGGCGCGATCGCGAGCAGCAGCGGCAACCACAGGCCGCGGAACAGGCGCTTCATCGGGAATCTCCAGGATCTATGTCTGTCCAGTCCAGCATAACGCTCAGCGGGCGAGCGCGAACACGAGCCCCGCGAGCAAGGCGAATCCGGCGGCGACGGCGGCGAGGACCTTCTGCCATTCGCGCCACGGGAGGAACTCGAGCACGAGCAGGCGCAGCCCGCCGGCCAGGTGCGCGGCGAGCAGGATCACCAGGCCCCACTCGCCCGCGATCACGAGCGGCTGGTCGGTCCAGCACAGGAACCGGTCGAGCGCCGCGGCGCCGTTGAGCGCCGTGCCCATGGCCAGGAAGTGCGCCGGCAGGAAGAACGCGAGCGCGATGCCCGACAGGCGATGGACCAGGAACGCCCACCACGCGGGATGATTGCGGGCGCGGCGCATCATGACGCCACCGCCCAGACGGCGCGCAGCCCGAGCGCGAGCAGCGCGAGCGCGATCGCACCGGCCGCCACGTCCGCACTGCGTCCGCGCCACGCGAGCCATTCGCCGGCGATGGTGCGCAGGCCGATCGCGGCGTGGCTGGAGGCCGCGACCACGAACAGCGCGTAGAAGGCGGGCCACGCGAGGCTCGCGTGGGTGCGCGCGAGGATGTTCGCCGCGGTGAGGCCCGCATGCACCGCGTAGATCATGGTCGCGAGGTGCACCAGGACGAAAACCGCGAGGAAGGCCGCGGTGATGCGCTGCACGGCCCACAGCATGACCTCGGTGCGGCCGCTCATTCGTCCTCCTTGCCCCCGAGCCACGCGCGCAGCGACGCGCGCTTGAGGCCGGCGATCGAGCGCGTGGGCGAGAGCTTCTTCGGGCAAAGCTCGGTGCAGCTCATGAGCGTGTGGCACGAGTGGCAGCCGGCGTCGCCCGACACCGCGGCGAGCCGCGCGGCATGGGCGCCGTCGCGCACGTCGCTCTGCAGCGTCCACGCGCGGTTCAACGCGGCCGGCCCGAGATAGTCGCGGTTCCACGTCACCACGTCGCACGCGGCATAGCACACGCCGCAGCCGATGCACTCGATGCCCGCGTCCGCCTCCTGCCGGGCCGCCGACTTCGGATCGACCTTCGCGAAGTCGTCGGCCCGGCGGGCGGTCGCATGGAACTGCCCCTTGGCGCGCGCCCACTTGTCGAAGAACTCGCCCATGTCGGCGACGAGGTCCTTCACCACCGGCATGTTGCCGAGCGGGGCGAGCGTGAGCTCGTCGTCGTGCGCCACCTTGTCCACGTGGGTGCGGCACGTCCAGCGTGGCTTGCCGTTCACCGTCATGGCGCACGAGCCGCACATGCCGACGCGGCACGCGAAGCGGTAGGCGAGCGTGCGGTCGAGATGGCGCTGGATGTAGGTGACGACGTCGAGCACGGTCTGGCTCGCGCGCCGCGGCACCTCGAAGCGCTCGAAGCGCCCGTCGGCGCCGCCTCTCCACACGGCCACACCGAGGATGCTCTTCACGTCCCGTTCGCGATTCACGGGAGGGCTCCGCTGCTCAGGCGCTCTCGTAGAGGCGGGTGAGGACGAACTCGCGATGGCCCAGCGCCTCGGCGGCGGTCAGCCGCCCGTTGGCCGTGCGGAACATGCATTCCAGCAGCTTGTCGCCCGCCTGGTCCGGCGTCAATTCCCGGCGCAGCAACCCGGTCACGTCCACGTCGATGTGCTCGCTCATCGTGCGCACCGTGCGCGGGTTCGCGCACAGCTTGATCACCGGCAGGATCGGGTTGCCGATCACGTTGCCCTGGCCGGTCGGGAAGAAGTGCACGACGTAGCCCGCGGCGGCGACCAGCGTCACCATCTCGGCGGCGGCCGACGACGAGTCCATGAACCACAGGCCGGGGCCCGTGGGCGTCTCGGCCTTGTCGAGCACGCCGTCGACGACGCACTTGCGCCCGATCTTCTGGATGTTGCCGAGCGCCTTCTCCTCGATCGTCGTGAGCCCGCCCTCGATGTTGCCCTTGGTCGGCTGCGAGTCGCGCAGGTCGCTCGTCTTGTGCTTCTCGATGATGTCCTGGTAGCGGTCGAACATGAACTGGAACTTCTTGCGCACCTCGTCGTTGCGGCAGCGCGCCGCGACCAGGTGCTCGCCGCCGGTGAGCTCGGTGGTCTCGCCGAACACGAGCGTCACGCCGTGCGGGTAGAGCTTGTCGAACGCGTTGCCGACGGTCGGGTTCGACGCGCAGCCGGAGGTCGTGTCCGACTCGCCGCACTTGGTCGAGACCCACAGGTCCTTGAGCGGGCGCTCCTCGCGCCGCAGCTCGCTCGCCCACTGCACGAATTCCTTCGCCTTCTTCGAGGCGCGCATGATCGTGTCGTGGTCGCCGTGCTGCTCGATGCCGAAGTGGGCGACGGGCTTGCCGGTGGCGGCGATGCCGTCGGCGACCTTCTTCGCCCAGCCTTCCTCGATGCAGATCACCACCACCGCGGCGACGTTCGGGTTCGACCCCGTGCCGATCAGCGTGCGGAAGTGCAGCTCGAGGTCGGCGCCGAACTGCAGCCGCCCGTACGGGTGGGGCAGCGCCAGCGTGCCCTTGACGTTGTTCTCGACGGCCTGCGCCGCGGCGCACGAAAGGTCGTCGACCGGCAGGATGACGACGTGGTTGCGCACGCCGACGCGGCCGTTCTCGCGCTTGTAGCCCCAGAAGGTTGCCTTGCTCAGATCCATTGCTTGCTCCGTATGGTTACCAGCGCTTGGTGCGCAGGTTCTGGACGTGCGTGTGCTCGCCCACCTGGATGTCGGCGATCGCCTTGCCGATGTCCACGCCGTACTTGATGACGGTCGCGCCGCTCTTGAGCGGCTTGATCGCGAGCTTGTGGCCGATGGGGATGTCGGACTTGGCGGTCATGTCCAGGCTCTTGTCCTGGTCCATCACCCAGCCGTTCAGCTTCTGCCCCGCCTTCACGCCTTCCACCACGACGACGCCGACCGAGTCGTTCTCGTCGTGGACCACGAAATGGATCATCGTCGCCCCCGCTGAAAGAATTGCCGATGGTCCAGCATGCGGCCGGCGACCCATCTAAGTCAACTATATGAGTTGAATGTCTGCTTCGGCATGGTATCGTGCGCCCATGCCCGCCGCCCGCCGCGACCTCCTGCGCCGCCTCGCCCCCTCCGAGCGGCCGCTCTACGAGGACGTGCGCGCGCGCCTGATCGAGGCGATCTCCACCGGGCAGTGGCGCCCGGGCGAGGCGATCCCCTCGGAAGGCCGGCTCGCGCGCGGCTTCGGGGTGGCGGTCGGCACGATCCGCAAGGCGGTCGACAGCCTGGTGGCCGCCCAGGCGCTGGTGCGCCGCCAGGGCAAGGGCACCTTCGTCACGGCGCACGACGCCCCGCGCCTGATGTTCCACTTCTTCCACATCGTCGGGCGCGACGGCGAGCGCGACTATCCCGAGGTGCGCACGGTCGATTTCCGCCGCGCGCGCGCCGACGCGGCCGAGGCGGCGGCGCTCGCCATCGCCCCGCTCGACAAGGTGATCCGCATCCGCAACGTGCTAGCGCTCGACGGCCGCCCGGTGATCGTCGACGACATCACGCTGCCCGCCGCGCTCTTCCCCGGCCTCACCGAGAAGATCTTCCTCGCGCGCGGCAACACCATCTACCACCTCTACCAGAGCCGCTACGGCATCAACGTGCTGCGCACCGACGAGCGGCTGCGCGCGGTCGTCGCCTCGCGCGGCTTCGTCGACCTGCTCGGCGTGGCGCCCGGGGCGCCGCTGCTCGAGATCCGCCGCGTGGCGCTCACGTTCCGCGACCGGCCCGTGGAGCTGCGCCTGTCGCACGTGGACACCACGCGCCACGACTACCACAACACGATCGGCAAGGACCTGGTCGGCGCGCCGCCCGTGGGCGACGTGGCGGCGTAGATGGCGACCGCGCTCGTCATCCTGCCGAACTTCGCGCTGATCGTGGCAGGCCTGGCGCTCGCGCGTCGCTTCGGCTACGCGCGCGAGTTCTGGGGCGGCCTCGAGAAGCTCGTCTACTACGTGCTCTTCCCGGCGCTGCTCTTCCGCTCGCTCGCCACGCAGCACATCGACTTCGCCGCCGCGGGCGAGCTGGTCGCCGCCGCGTGGGCGTTCACGCTCGCGGCGATCGCGCTCTCGGTCGCCGCGCGAGCCCCGCTCGGCCTCGAGCCGCGGCTCGTGGCCTCCGCGTCGCAATGCGGCTATCGCTTCAACACGTACGTCGGGCTCGCGGTGGCCGGGAGCCTCTACGGGACGCGCGGCGTCGCCCTCGCCGCGCTGATGCTCGGCGCGATGATCCCGCCGGTCAACTTCGCCGCCGTGGCGATGCTCGCGCGCCACGGCCGCCGCGGCTTCGCGGCCGAGCTCGTGCGCAACCCGCTCGTGGTTTCGAGCGTCGCGGGCTTCGCGTGGAACGCCGCGGGACTGCCGCTGCCCGCATTCACCGACCAGACGCTCGCGCTCCTCGGGCAGGCGTCGCTGCCCGCGGGGCTGCTCACCGTCGGCGCGGCGATGCGCCTGGAGCCCGGCCAGGGACCGGCACGCGGGCACGCGTGGTGGCTCGTCGTGAAGATGGCGCTGGCGCCCGCGATCGCCTGGGCGCTCGCGCGCGCCCTGGGCATCCGCGGGATCGAGGCGCAGGTGCTCGTGCTGTGCGCCGCGCTGCCGTGCGCGACGACGGCCTACATCCTCGCGGTGCGCATGGGCGGCGAGGGGCGCGCGGTCGCGCTGCAGATCACGGTCGGGACGATCCTGTCCATGGTCACGCTGCCGGTGTGGATGGCGCTCGCCCACGCCCGGCTGTAGGAATCCCGGAATGCAACTCGGTCCGAACGGGCCGGTCTAGCGGGCTGGAGGACGGCAAATGGACTTCGAGAACGAGGAAGCGAGCAGCAACGTCGAGGACCGCCGCGGCCTGGGACCCGTCGGGATGGGCGGCATCGGCCTGGGCGGCATCGCGGTGCTCGTCATCGGCTACTTCCTCGGCGTGGATCCGTCGCAGCTGCTCGGGCTGCTGCAGCAGACGTCGTCGCCGGCGCCCGCCCCGGCGCAGCAGCGCGCCGCGCCGTCCCCGGATCCGATGGAGCAGTTCGTCGCGAAGGCCCTCGGCAGCACCGAGCGGGTGTGGACGCGGATCTTCGCGGACGCGGGCCAGACCTACCGCGATCCGCACCTCGTGCTCTACGACGGGGCGACGCAGACCTCGTGCGGCCTCGGCCGCGCGGCGATGGGGCCGTTCTACTGCCCGCCCGACGAGCGCGTCTACCTCGACCTCGCGTTCTTCCGCGACCTGCGCGTGCGCTTCCACGCGCCGGGCAACTTCCCCGAGGCCTACGTGATCGCGCACGAGGTGGGCCACCACGTGCAGAAGCTGCTCGGCATCTCGCGCAAGATGGAGCAGCTGCGCGAGCACGTGTCGAGCACCGAGTACAACCGCGCCTCGGTGCGCCTCGAGCTGCAGGCCGACTGCTTCGCCGGCGTGTGGGCGCACCACGCGATGGACCGCGCGCACATCACGCAGGACGACATCCGCCAGGGGCTCACGGCCGCAGCGGCCATCGGCGACGACCGCCTGCAGCGCGAGTCGCAGGGCTACGTCGTGCCGGACTCGTTCACGCACGGCTCCTCCGAGCAGCGCGTGCGCTGGTTCAGCCGCGGCATCGAGTCGGGGCGCATGGAGGACTGCAACACCTTCTCGGCGCGCGCCCTCTGAGGCGGCGCGCGGCCTGCGGCTACTTGAGCTCGGTCTCCACGAAGACGACCTCGCGCTCGCCCGAGTTGATGACGTTGTGCTCGATCGGCGCGCGGCGGAAGAACGACTCGCCCTCGGCGATGCGCACCGGCTTCGCGCCATCCCGCGTCTGCACGATCATCTCGCCCGCGGTGCGATAGACCACCACGTAGTCGAGCTCGTGGCGGTGCCAGCCGGTCTCCGCGCCGGGGGCGAAGCGCCACTCGGTGATCGTGACGCGGTCGTTGCTCTCGAGGGCAGTGCGGGTGGCCTTCGTGCGCGCATCCATGGCGTCCTCCTGCGGGGCGAAGCGGAATGCAAAACGGCCCCGGAGCCGTATCGACTGCGGGGCCGCGGTCAGCGGGATGAGGCGCGCCTCAGCTCTTCGCCGGCTCGGCGGCCGCGGCGTCCTCCTCCAGCGGCGGCAGCACCTCGCGGCTCTCGACGCCGGCGAGCTTCTCGCGGATGCGCGCCGCCTTGCCGGTGCGGCCGCGCAGGTAGTAGAGCTTGGCGCGCGCCACGGCGCCCTTGCGCTTCACCTCGATCGAGGCGAGCCCCGGGGAATAGGTCTGGAAAGTGCGCTCCACGCCCTCGCCGCTCGACATCTTGCGCACGATGAACGACGAGTTGAGGCCGCGGTTGCGCTTGGCGATGACCACGCCCTCGTAGGCCTGCTCGCGCTTCTTGTCGCCCTCGACCACGGTCACCTTCACGACGACGGTGTCGCCCGGGGCGAACGCCGGGATCTTGCGGTTGAGCCGCGCGATCTCTTCCTGTTCGAGCTTCTGGATCAGATTCATGTCGCTTTCCTTTCGGTTCCGGCCTTCCGGCCTTTCGCGCAGAGCCGAACGCGTCGGATGCACGAGGTTTGTCGTCATTGCCGCCCCGGACCGCGGGCGGAACGCCACTCTACTCCTTCCGCTCCCGCCGGTATTCCTCGAGCAGGGCGCGGTCTTCCTTCGTGAGCTTCGGCTCGTCCACCAGATCGGGCCGCCGCTCCCACGTGCGCCCCAGCGCCTGCTTGCGGCGCCAGCGCCGAATCGCCGCGTGGTCGCCCGACAGCAGCACCTCGGGCACCCGCGCGTCCTTCCACTCCTCGGGCCGCGTGTAATGCGGGCAGTCGAGGAGCCCGCGCGCGAACCCGGGATCGCAGGCGAACGAATCCTGCGCCGCGCTCTGCGCGTCGTTGAGGACGCCCGGGAGCTTCCTCACGACGCAATCGATCAGCACCATCGCCGGCAGCTCCCCGCCCGAGGTCACGTAGTCCCCGATCGACACCTCGCGGTCGACCGCGCGCTCGACCAGGCGCTCGTCCACGCCCTCGTAGCGCCCGGCGACGATCACCAGCCCTTCGGCCGCGGCGAGGCTGCGCACCAACGCGTCGTCGAGGCGCTCGCCCTGCGGCGACATCAGCAACACCTGCGGCGCCGCGACGCCGGCCGCCCGCTGCCGGCCCTTCGCCGCCACGATCGCGTCCTCGAGCGGCTGCGCCAGCATCACCATGCCGGGCCCGCCGCCGTAGGGCCGGTCGTCCACGCGCCGGTAGGCGTCGGCCGTGAACGAGCGCGGATCCCACGTGTGCAGCTCGAACAGCCCCGCGTCCAGCGCGCGCCGCGTGATGCCGTGATCCGCGATCGCGTCGAACATCTCCGGGAAGATCGTGATCACGTCGAAGCGCTTCACGCGTCGTAATCCGGCTTCCAGTCCACCGTGATGCGCCCGGCCCCGCGATCGACCGCGAGGACGTAGTCGGGCACGAACGGGATCAGCCGCTCGCGCTCGCCCTTCACCACCATCACCGCGCTCGCGCCCGTCTCGAAGAGTCCCTCGACCCGGCCGAGCGCCGCGCCCCGCTCGTCCACCACCTCGAGGCCGACCAGATCGGCCCAGTACAACGTTCCTTCCTCCGCCTCGCCGAGCGTCTCGCGCGTCACGGCGATGTCGGCGCCGCGCAGGCCCTCGGCGGCGGTGCGGTCGGCCACGCCCTCGAGCCGCGCCACCGGTCCCTTGCCGTGCACGTCGAACCCGAGCACCTCGGCCTCGCGCCATCCCGCCTGCGCCGCGATCCACCAGCGGCCGTACCGGCCGAGGTTTTCGGGCGACTGCGTGAACGGCTTCACCTTGACCCATCCCTGCACGCCGAACGCGCCGACGATGCGGCCCATCACGACCAGGGACGGCGGCGCGCCGGCCGCCTCGGGGGAATTACTTCGCCGGGGCGGCTTCGGTCTTGCCGGCGGCTTCGGCCTTGCCACGCTTGATCAGCTTCTTCACGGCGTCCGAGGGCTGCGCGCCGCGGCCCACCCAGTGGGCGACGCGATCGAGCGCGAGGCGGTACTTCGGCTCGTGCTCGGCGGCCTTGGGGTTGTAGAAGCCGATGCGCTCGATGAAGCGCCCGTCGCGCGGCATGCGCGAGTCGGCGACGACGATGTTGTAGAAAGGGCGGTTCTTCGCGCCGCCGCGCGCCATCCTGATGACGACCATGTTGGCTCCTTGCCCGTTGAGAACGGGAAACGAAAATACGAAAGCCCTAAATTATATACGAAAAACAGGGACGTACTCCAATTGCCGCGCGACGGTGATCGGGGTGCGTCCGCATCTTCCTAAAAGAGGAACTGGCCGTGCTTCGAGATCACCGCGAGCTCCACGTAGTGGCTGCCCTCGCGCGAGTCCGGGCCGAAGCTCACCCGGTAGCCGCCCGCGTCGTAGGCTCCGAAGTTCGCGAGCGTCTTGTAGAGGTTGTCGCGGGTGAGGTCCTTGCCCGTGCGGCGGATCGCCTCGACCAGCACCTTGGCCGAGATGCACGCCTCGAGGTTGGTGTAGTTGAGGTCGGCGATTCCCGCCTCGCGCATCGCGTCGCCGCATTCCTTCACCACGGGCAGGATCGTCTTCGCGGGCGGCGGCACCACGCCCGCGACCGACACGCCGACGCCGTCCGCGCCCGCGGCCTTGGCGAGCTGGCTCGGGCCGACGAACGAGAGCGATGTCATGTTGTACGGCCGGTTGGCCTGGTGCAGCATCTTCAGCACCTGCGAGGTCGCCCCGTACAGCGTGGTCGCGATGATCACCTCGGGGTCGCTCTTGATGATCGCCTGCACCTGCGCGGGCTCCACCTTGCCGTTGCGGTTGAGCTTCACGCTCGCCGCGGTCTTGCCGGCCGCCTTCATGATGCGCTCGACGGTCGCGTAGTTCTGGTTGCCGATCTCGTCGTCGTAGTGGATGACGGTCACGCGCGTCACGCCCAACGCCTGCCAGTGCTGCAGGATCTTGCCGAGCTCGTCGGCGTAGGAGGCGCGCAGCACGAAGACGTACGGTCCCTGCTTGAAGATCGCGTCCGCCCCGGTGAACGGCGCGAAGAACGGCACGTGCTTCTCCTTCACGAGCGGCATCGCGTCGAGCGACAAGGTCGTGGAGGCGAAGCCGAAGAGTGCGACGGCGTTGTTCTCGTTCACGAGCTTCTGCGCGTTCACGCCCGCGGTCTTGCGGTCGTTCCTGTCGTCGAGGGTGACCAGCTCGAGCATGCGGCCGTGGATGCCGCCCGCGGCGTTCACCTTGCGGAAGTAGGCAGCGGCTCCGTCGCGGATGTCCTTGCCGATCTCGGCGTTCGAGCCGGTGAGCGGGGCGGACTGGCCGATGACGATCTTGTCGGCCGCACCGGCGGCGAGCGAGACGGCGAGCGCCACGGCGGCGGCGAGGCAAGGGATTTTCGTGTAGCACATGCTGGTGCGGCTCCTGCGGGCGATGGTGCCGTGAATATACCCACGCCCCCGGCGGCGCGGTCAACCGTTTTGCGTTCAGCGCATGCGCGGGAGCATGCCCTTCATGCCGCGCATCATCTTGGCGAGCGAGCCGCTGCGCATCATCTTCATCATCTTCTGCATCTGCTCGAACTGCGCGAGCAGGCGGTTCACTTCCTGCACCTGCACCCCGGCCCCGGCCGCGATGCGCCGCTTGCGGGAGGCCTTGAGCAGCTCGGGCTTGCGCCGCTCGAGCGGCGTCATCGCGTTGATGATGCCCTCGGTGCGCCGCAGCGCCTTCTCCTGCAGGTCCGGCGACTGCTGCGCGAGCTGGTTCACCTGGAACGGCAGCTTCTCGGCGAGGCTCGCGATGCCGCCCATCTTCTTCATCTGCGCGAGCTGCGCCTTGAAGTCCTCGAGGTCGAAGTCCTTGCCCTTCTTGAGCTTGTCGGCGAGCTTCTGCGCCTCCTTCTCGTCGACCTTGGCGCGCGCCTCCTCGACCAGCGAGAGGATGTCGCCCATGCCGAGGATGCGCGAGGCCATGCGCTCGGGATGGAAGGGCTCGAGGCCGTCCATCTTCTCCGACACGCCGACGAACTTGATCGGCTTGCCGGTCACGTGGCGCACCGAGAGGGCCGCACCGCCGCGCGCATCGCCGTCGAGCTTGGTGAGCACGATGCCGGTGAGCGGCAGCGCCTCGCTGAAAGCCTTCGCGACGTTCACGGCGTCCTGGCCCTGCATCGAGTCGACGACGAACAGCGTCTCGATCGGCTTCACGGCCGCGTGCAGCGACTTCACCTCGTCCATCATCGCCTCGTCGATCGCGAGCCGCCCGGCGGTGTCGACGATGAGCGCGTCGAAGAAATGGCGCCGCGCGTGGTCGAGGGCGGCGCGGGCGATGTCGACCGGCTTCTGCCCGGACTGCGACGGGAACACCTCCACCTCGAGGTTGCGCCCGAGCGTGGCGAGCTGCTCGATGGCCGCCGGACGGTAGACGTCGGTCGAGACCATGAGCACCTTCTTCTTCGTGGTGTTGCGGATCAGCCGCGCGAGCTTGCCCGCGCTCGTCGTCTTCCCCGAGCCCTGCAGGCCCGCGAGCAGGATCACGGCCGGCGGCTGGGTGGCGAAATCGAGGCCCGCGCCATGGCCGCCCATGAGGGCGACGAGCTCGTTGTAGACCACGCCGACCAGCGCCTGGCCCGGCGTGAGGCTGCCGACCACCTCCTGGCCCAGCGCCTTGTCCTTCACCTTGGCCACGAAGTCCTTCACCACCGGCAGGCCGGCGTCCGCGTCGAGCAGGGCGAGGCGTACCTCGCGCAGCATCTCCTGGACGTTTTCTTCGGTGATGCGCGCGTGGCCCCGCAGGGTCTTCACGACGGAGGAAAGGCGTTGCGTCAGGGCGTCGAGCATGCGGAATTGGTAAACTGGAGGACGTTCTGGAGAGCGGCACCGAAATGCCTGATTTGCTTTTGTATTTTAGCACCGCGCTGGCGTGGCTCGCGCTCTCGGCGCTGGCGTGGCGCGGCACCCGGCCGGCGCTGGCGGGCGGCGCCGTGGCGCGCGACGACCTGCGCGTGGAGGCGGCCCTGGTACCCGTGGCCCTCGTCCTGCACGGGATGCTGCTCTACCGCCGCGTGGTCGCTCCCGACGGCCTGGACCTCGGCCTCGGCAACGCGATCGCGATGCTCACCTGGCTCACCGTGCTCATCTACTGGCTCGCGGGCCTCGCCTTCCAGGGGCTGTCGGGCATCATGGGGCTCATGGCGCCGATCGCGCTGGGGTCGGTCGCGCTGCTGGGCATCATCAGCGCGCGCCACGTCGTGAAATACGGCGGCGACCCGCTGTTCGCGCTGCACTTCGCGATCGCGATGCTCGCCTACAGCCTGTTCTTCGTGGCGACGGTGCACGCGGTCGTGATGCTCGCCGAGGAGAAGTGGCTGCATCGCGGCGTGCTGCCGCCCTTCATCCGCACCCTGCCGCCGCTCCTCGAGATGGAGGCGCTGCTCTTCCGCATCCTGCTCGCCGCGTTCGTCCTGCTCACGCTCACCGTCGTGAGCGGCGTGTTCTTCTCGGAGGAGCTGTTCCACAAGCCCTTCGAGTTCACGCACAAGAACGTGTTCTCGATCCTGTCCTGGTTCATCTTCGGCGGGCTCCTCGCCGGCCACTTCTTCCGCGGCTGGCGCGGGCGCACCGCGGTGTACTGGACGCTCGCCGGATTCACGGCGCTCATGCTCGCCTACATCGGCAGCAAGGCGGTGCTCGAGCTGATCCTGCACCGCGCCTGAGCCGCGCGGCCGTGACCGACTCCGTTCCGATAAGGCTGCTGTTCTTCGCGCTGGCGGCGCTGCTCGCGCTCTCGGGCTTCTTCGCGATGTCCGAGACCTGCCTCATGGCGGTGAACCGCTACCGCCTGAAGCACCTCATCCACGAGGGCAGCCGCGGCGCGCGGCTCGCCGGCACGCTGCTCGGGCGCACGGACGAGCTGCTCGCCTTCATCCTCGCCGGCAACACGATCATCAACGCCGCGATCACCATCCTCGTGGCTGAGATCTGCCGGCGCCTGCTCGGAGCCGAGGATTACGTGCTCGCGGTGGCCACGATCGCCGCCGGCTTCTTCATCCTCGTGTTCGCGGAGATCCTGCCCAAGATCATCGGCGCCACCTACGCCGAGCCGATCGCGCTCGCCGCCTCGTACATCCTCGCGCCGCTCATCCGCATCACGCGCCTGCCGATGTGGTTCGTGAACGTGTTCGTGCGCGGCATCCTGCGCGTGCTGCACGTGCGTCGCGAAGGCGAGCACGGCGCGCAGCCGCTGAGCATGGAGGAGCTGCGCACGCTCGTGCTCGAGGGCGGCAAGTTCATCCCCAAGAAGCACCAGTCGATCTTCCTCAACCTGTTCGAGCTCGAGGACCTCACGGTCGACGACACCATGACGCCGCGCGGGCAGATCGAGTACATCGACCTCGAGGACGACATCGAGGACATCCGCAACGCGCTCGCCACCGCGCACCACACCCGGCTCATCGTCTGCGAGGGCGGGCTCGACAACGTGCTCGGCATGGTGCACGTGCGCAAGGTGCTCTCCGCCATGCGGCGCGAGCCGATCGAGCTCGAGGACCTGCGCGCGATCATCCGCGAGCCGTACTTCGTCCCCGAGGGCACGCCGCTGCTCACGCAGCTCACGCACTTCCAGGACAACCAGCGCCACATGGGGCTCGTGGTCGACGAGTACGGCGAGATCCTCGGGCTGGTCACCATGAAGGACATCCTCGAGGAGATCGTGGGCGAGTTCACCAGCCAGGCGATCGGCAGCGGCTCGCTCTTCCACCGGGAGCCCGACGGCAGCATCATCGCCGACGGCACGTGCTCGCTGCGGGTGCTCAACCGCAAGGCGGGCTTCAACTTCCCGCTCGAGGGGCCGAAGACGATCAACGGGCTGCTGCTCGAGGAGCTCGAGGACATCCCCGAGGCGGGCACGCACCTCGACATCGCGGGTCACACGGTCGAGATCCTTCAGGTGCAGGACCGCATGGTGAAGGTCGTGCGCCTGTTGCCGAAGCGCGCCGCGCCGCGCGAGGCGAAGGCCGCCTAGCGGCGCCGGACGCCGGCGTGGGTCCTGGCGAGCGCCGCGTCGGGACGGTAGCGCGCGACGAACGCGCGGTCGATGCGGTCCTTCCATCGCCATACCCAATCGCCCTGCCACGCCAGGCGGTCCCACACCGCGACCGCGTGCTTGCGCCCGGTGGACACGAGCGCGAGATAGCGCCGCCCGGGACGATGGCTCACGAGCGCGCCGCCGCTCGCCGTGGCGCGCAGGTTCGCCGCGAGCGGCGGGCCCGCCCGCACCGCGAAGACGCCGGCGCGCGCGTGCGGCGCGTCGCGTTGCGTCGCGCAATCGCCGGCGGCGAAGACGTCCGGATGCGAGACCGAGCGCAACTGCGCATCGGTGAGCACGAAACCGTCGGGATCGGTGGCGAGCCCGGCGGCGCGCAGCCACCCGGGAGCCAATCCGCCCGTGGCCCAGAACACGGCGTCCGACGCGAATTCGAGTCCCTGCTCGAGGCGCACGTAATCAGGACCGACCTCGGTCACGGCGCCGCCGAGGTGCACGCCGATGTTGCGCCGCGCCAGCATGCGCTGCAGCCGGCGACGCGCCGTGCCGGGGAACTCGGGCACGAGCAGCCGCCCGTCGGAGATCACGCGCACGTGGGTCGAGGCGAGCCCGAGCTCGTTGCACAGGCGATGCTCCATGGCGAGCGCGAGCTCCACGCCGGCGGCGCCGCCGCCCGCCACGGTGACCGCCGCGATGCCGCCCTCGCGCGCGCGCACCAGCACGTCGCTCCAGCCCTTCACCAAGTTCTCGAGCGGCCGCAACCAGACGGCGTGGCGCTCCACCCCGCGCGTGCCGTCGATCGCCGGGCGCACGCCGACATCGAGCGAGAGCATGTCGTAGCGCACGGCCTCGCCGTTCGCGCAACGCACCTCGCGCGTCTCGGGGTCGAGCCCGACGACGCTCGTGGCGATCAATCGCGCGTTCGCGCGGACCACGAGAGGCCGCAGGTCGATCATGCACGCATCGATCTCGTAATGCCCCGCCACGAACCCCGGCAGCATCGCCGAGTACGTGAGCCAGGGATACGGCGTGACGAGCACCAGCTCGAGGCGCGGGTCCGGCCGCGCGCCGAGATCGCGCAGCACCTCGACGTGCGCGTGCCCGCCGCCCGCCAGCACCAGCCGCTTCACGAGCGCGTCCCCCACGGCGGCGCCGCGCCCGGGCCGGCCAGCGCCTCGATCGCTTCGCGTTCGCGTGGATTCATGGGCGCATCGCGCTTTCCGTCGCCTACGACAGCACCTCGCCCAACAGTCCTTCGCGCTGCAGGCGCACGTAGTCCTCCGGGCGATCGACATCCCACAGCGTCTCGAGCTCGAGCCACGAGGCCTTCGCCGCGGCGAGCCGCTCGCGCGTCTGCGTCATGACCGCCGCCGTGCCCCACGCGATGCCATCGAACAGTCCGGGGACCGGGCGCGCGAGCCCGACGAGCACGTAGCCGCCGTCTTCCGCGGGAACGAACACCGCGTCGTGCGCGGCGAGCGCCTCGAGCGCGCGGCGCACGTGCGGGGCGGCGAGCACCGGGCAATCGGATCCGATCAGCACGAGGCGCCGCTCGTCGCGCGCGGCCTGCGCGAACGCCGACTGCATGCGCGCGCCCAGGTCGCCGTCGCCCTGGCCGGCGAGCGCCACGCCGAACTGCTCGCCGCAGCGCGCGAAGAACGGATGGCTCGCATCGGGGGCGCACCACAGCGTGACCGGGCCGATGCGCGCCTGCACCGCGGCGGACAACGCATGGCGCACCAGGCCCGCGTGCAGGCTCGCGGCGGCGTCGGCCCCGAGCACCGAGGCGAGCCGCGTCTTCACCGCGCCCGGCGTCGGCGCCTTCGCGAACACGGCGACCGCCGCGCGCTCAGCGTCCGTCATAGCGGCGGGCGAGGCGACGCGGATCGGCGCCGAGCGCATACGCGAGGCGCAGCCGCCACATGAGCGCGATGGTGCGCAACGCGCCGTCGCGTTCCCAGCGCCGGCCCGACGTGACCACGCGCTCGCGCAGGCACGCCGGGCGCGACCGGCGCTTCAGGCGCGCGGAGAGCGCGAGGTCTTCCATCAGCGCGATCGGCGGGAACCCGCCCACGGCCTCGAACGCTTCGCGGCGCACGAAGATCGCCTGGTCGCCCGTGGCGATGCCGCTCGCGCGCGAGCGGGCGTTCATGAGCGCCGCGACCACGCGCAGCAAAGCGCCGCGCCCGTCGATGCGCACGTCGAAGCGCCCCCATGCGCGACGCGGCTGCGCGAGCGCGCGTTCGATCGCGTCGAGCGCGCCGCGGGGCAGGCGGGTATCCGCGTGGAGGAAGACGAGGATCGCCCCGGCGCTCGCCTGCGCCCCGGCGTTCATCTGCGCGGCGCGCCCGCGCGGGGCGCGCAGCACGCGGTCGGCGAGCGGCGCGGCGAGCGCGACCGTCGCGTCGCGGCTGCCGCCGTCGACGACGATCACCTCGGCGCGGGCGCCGCGCCACGCCTGCAGGGGCGCGAGCGTCGCCTCGATGCCCGCGGCCTCGTCGAGCACCGGCACCACGATGGAAAACGACGGCATGGCGCGATTGTAGCGATCAGGCATGGGGCTCGCGCGCGGCCGCATCCGGGACCGGCGCCCGGCGATCGGCGAGCGACAACGCGCCGGCGAGCACCGCGGCCCACCCGGTCTCGCCGCGCGTCCACGCGTGGAAGCGGCTCGCGAAGGCGAGCTGGCCGCGCGTGGCGTGCGCGCGCTTCCACGCGCCCGCGACCGCCTTGTTCGCCTCGGCGAGCGTCGGATAGACGTGGATCGTGCCGAGGATCCGCTTCAACCCGAAGCCGTGGCGCATGGCGGTGACGAACTCCACGAGGATGTCGCCCGCATGCTCGCCCGCGATCGTCGCCCCGAGGATGCGATCGCTGCCCGGGCGCGTGAGCACCTTCACGCGGCCGCTCGCCTCGCCGTCGGCGATCGCGCGATCGAGCTCCGCGAGGTCGAACGTGGCCACCTCGTAGGCGATGTTGCGCGCGCGCGCCTCCTGCTCGTTCAATCCCACGCGCGCCACCTCCGGATCGGTGAACGTGGCCCACGGCACGACCGAGTAGTCGACGCGAAAGCGGCGCAAGCGTCCGAAGAGCGCGTTCACCGCGGCGTACCAGGCGGTGTGCGAGGCGGTGTGCGTGAACTGGTAGGGGCCGGCCACGTCGCCACACGCGAAGATGTTCGGGTAGCCCGCGCGCAAGTACTCGTCGACCTCGACGGTGCCGCCCGCGGCGATGGGAACGCCGAGCGCCTCGAGGCCGTAGCCGGTGGTGTTCGCGACGCGCCCGAGGGCGCACAGGATCGCGTCGCACGCGATCTCGCGCCCGCCGCCGTCGCCCTCGAGCGCCACGAGCTTCGCATCGCCCGTGCGGCGCACTTCCCTCGCCCTGTGGCCCGCGAGCACGGCGATGCCCTCCGCGGTGAAGCGTTCGGCGACCATCGCGGAGAACTCTTCGTCCTCGCGCGCGAGCAGGCGCGGCGCCATCTCGACCAGCGTGACGTGGCTGCCGAGCCGCGCGAAGCACTGCGCGAGCTCGCAGCCGATGGGACCGCCGCCGAGCACGACGAGGCGCGGCGGCAGCGCGCGCAGGTCCCACACGGTGTCGGAAGTGAGGGGTCGCGCCTCGGCGAGCCCGGGGATGGGCGGCACGAGCGGGCGCGCGCCGGCGGCGATGATGACGTTGCGCGTGGTGATGGTGCGCGTGCCGCCACCCGCGAGCGCGACCTCCACGCTCCACGGCGTGGCGATGCGCGCCTCGCCGTGCACGCACTCGACGCCGAGCGCGGTATAGCGCGCGACCGAGTCGTGCGGCTCGACCGCGCGGACCACCGCGCGCACGCGCTCCATGACCTGCGAGAAGTCGATTTCGGGTGCCGTGGCGCGGATGCCGTAATCGCTCGCGCGGCGCATGCGATCGAGCAGCCGGGTGGTGCGGATCAGCGCCTTCGACGGCACGCAGCCGGTGTTCAGGCAATCGCCGCCCATGCGGTCGCGCTCGACGAGCGTCACCTTGGCCTTCACCGCGGCGGCGATGTACGCGGCGACGAGGCCGGCGGAGCCGGCGCCGATCACGACGACGTTGCGCTCGAAACGGCGCGGTCGTGGCCAGCGCGCGTAGCGCCGGCGCGCGGCGAGCGCCTCGAGCGCGCGCTTGGCGGCGAGCGGGAAGAGCCCGAGGATCACGAACGCGACGACCAGCCCCGCGGAAAGGCGCAGGGCCGCGAGCTGCGTGCCTGCGTAGACATAAGCGATCGTCCCCGGCAGCATGCCCGCCTGGCTCACGGCGTAGAAGGTGCGCGTGCGGATCGGCGTCACGCCCATCGCGAGGTTCACGAGGAAGAAGGGGAAAAGCGGCATCAGCCGCAGCGCGAAAAGGTAGAAGCCGCCCTCGCGCGCGATGCCGCGGTTCACGCGCGCGAGCTTCTCGCCGAAGCGCGACTGCACCCAGTCGCGCAACACATAGCGTGCGGCCAGGAACGCGAGGGTCGCGCCGATGCTCGAGGCGAAACTCACGATCAGCGTCGCCTCGAGCAGGCCGAACATCGCGCCGGCCACGAGCGTCATCAGCGCTGCGCCCGGCAAGGAGAGCGCGGTGATCGCGACGTAGACCGCGAAGAAGGCGGCCGCCGCGCCGACCGGGTGCGCGGCCACCAGCGCGTCGATCGCGGCGCGCCGCGCCTGGAAGGCGTCGAGCGAGACGTAGCGCCCGAAGCCGAGCGCGAAAAACGCCGCCACGGCGGCGGCGAGAACCAGCGCGAGCGCGACGCGTCCCCGGGTCATGGGCGCTTCACGCCGGTGCGGGCGTGCCTCACGCCGCGCGGCGCGCGGGCGCGGCGTTCACGCGAGCGCGCCCCCGCAGCTCGAGCCCTGTCCCGCGGTGCAGCCGTAGCAGTGGTCGGCCACCGCGATCGGGTTGCCCTCGAGATCGCGCGCGAGGCGCTGGGAGATGTGCGTGCGCGGCCGGCCGGCCACGCGCAGCGGCAGGCCGAGCATCTGGTTGAAGTCGCAGTCGTAGAGATAGCCCTGCCAGTCGACCGAGACGAGCGAGCGGCACATCACCGCCTCGAGGTTCTCCGCGCGATGCGATTCGCGCAGCAGCCGCATGTAGCCGGCGAACTGGCCGCGGGACACCAGCGTGGAGCCGAAGCGCTGGATCGGCATGTTGGCGAGCGTGAGCAGGCGGTTGAACGCGAGGCCGCGCTCGCCGAGCACGCGCCTGTAGTCGGCCTCGAGCGCGCGTTGCGGCGGCGGCAGCGCCGGGCCCTGCGGGTTGTAGACCAGGTCGAGCGTGAGCGGGCTGCCTTCGCGGCCGTAGCCGAGCGCGTTCAGCCGCGCGATCGCCTCGAGGCTGCGCCCGTAGACGCCGTCTCCGCGCTGGCGGTCGACGAGCTCGCGGGTGTAGCACGGCAGCGACGCCACGATCGATACGGCGTGCTCGGCGAGGAACGCGGCGAGATCCTCCTGCCCCGGCTCGAGGAGCACGGTGAGGTTGCAGCGGTCGATCACCTGCACGCGATGCACGCGCGCGGCCCGCACCAGTGGACGGAATTGCGCGTGCAGCTCGGGCGCGCCGCCGGTGAGGTCGAGCGTGCGCGCGCCGGTCGCGATCAGGAACTCGAGCACCTGGCGCGCGGTCGCCTCGCTCATCGTCTCGGTGCGCGTGGGCCCGGCGTTCACGTGGCAATGCAGGCACGCCTGGTTGCACACGTAGCCGAGATTCACCTGAACCGTGTCCAGGCGCCCGCGCGCGATGGCGGGGAAATCGGTCGCGGCGAGCAGGGGCAGGGTGGCGTGCATCGCGAATGCGGTCCTCGGTGAAGGATGGCGCGCGTGCCGCATGCGCACCGATCCATCTTAGCAAACGGGGCTAGACTGGCGAGGCGCCCGCGAGCGTGCCCATGCCCGAGATCGAGCTCAAGTTCGCCCTGGACCCGAACGACCGCCCGCGCTTCGTGCGCGCGGCGGCGCTCGCCGGCCTGCGGCAGCGGCGCACGCGCCTGTCGAACATCTACTTCGACACGCCCGCGCTCGAATTGTCCGCGCACGCGATGGCGCTGCGCCTGCGGCGCGCGGGCAAGCGCTGGTTCCAGACCCTCAAGGCGGGCGCGAGCGGCACCGGCGGGCTGCATGCGCGCGACGAATGGGAATACGAGCGCCCCGGCGCGTGCCTCGATCTCGCGCTCTTCGCCGGCACGCCGCTCGCGCAGCTCGAGGATGCCGCCCACCTGCACGAGCGGCTCGCTCCCGCCTTCGAGGTCGAGTTCGCGCGCACCACCTGGAACGTGGAGCCGGCGCCCGGCAGCATGCTCGAGGTCGCGCTCGACATGGGGGCGGTCGCGGGCGGCGGACGGCGCGAGGCGATCTGCGAGGTCGAGATCGAATGCATCGCCGGCCCCCTCGAGGCCGCATTCGATCTCGCCGAGCGCCTGCTCGATACGGTGGTGCTGCGCCCGAGCGCGGTGAGCAAGGCCGAGCGCGGCTACCGCCTGTTCCGCGGCGAGCGCGCGCGTCCGGTCAAAGCGGCAGCGGTGCACCTCGAGGCGGCGATGAGCCCCGCGCAGGCGGCACGGGCGATCGTGGCGGCTGCGCTCGCGCAGCTGCAGGCGAACGAAGCGGGCGTGCTCGAGAGCTCCGATCCGGAGTTCGTGCACCAGGCGCGCGTGGCGCTGCGGCGGATGCGCTCGGCGCTGCGCATGTTCCGCGACGTCGTGGGCCGCGAGCGCGCCGGGCCCTGGCGCGAGGCGCTCGGTCGCACGGCGGCGCTCCTGGGTGGAGCGCGCGATTGGGATGTCTTCGCGGGCGAATCGCTGCGCGAGGTGCTCGCCGCATATGGCGACGCGGCGCTCGCGCGCCGGCTCGCGGGGCGCGCGACACGGGCGCGGCGCGCGGCACGCAGGGCCGCACGCGCGGCCGTCGTCTCCGAGGAGCATGCACGCACGCTGCTCGCGCTCTCGCGCTGGATCGCGATCGTCGAGCCTGCCGAGGCCGTGGCCGAAGCCCCGCCGCTGCTCCTCTTTGCCGCGCGCATCCTGCGCAAGCGCCACCGCCGCGTTCGCGAAGGCGCCGACCGCCTGCCCGGGCTCTCGCCCGAGGAGCGCCACCGCGTGCGCATCGACGCGAAACGCCTGCGCTACGGCGTGGACAGCCTCGCCTCGCTCTTCCCTAGCAAGCGCGCGCATCGCTACGCCGCGAGCCTCGGCCGGCTGCAGGACGCGTTGGGGCGCGCCAACGACGCGGCCACCGCCGCCCGGCTCCTCCCGGAGCTCGCGCCGCCGGAGCCGTTCGCCGCCTTCGCGCGCGGCTGGTTCGCGGCGCGCATGCAGGGCGACCCGATGCTGTTGCGCGCGCTGGCCGAGCGGCTTGCGCGCCGCAAGCGCTTCTGGCCCCGCCCGCAGCCCGCCGGGAGCGGTTGATCTTTCGCAACGGGCGCGGCACCCCGCGGTGCAAGACTGCATTGTCCCGGCCGTGGGAGTTCCGATGTCCGTGCGTCGATTCGCCCTGCTCCTCGCGTCGCTCGCCGCGGCATCGGCCTTCGCCGCGCCGGTCGAGCGCGCGATGCCGGACCCCGAGCGCGGCCGCAGCCTCTACGAGCTGCGCTGCGGCGAATGCCATGCGGAAAGCGTGCATGGGCGCGCCCATCGCGTCGCCCGCGACCTCGGGGAGGTGCGCCAGTGGGTGCGGCGCTGGAGCGACCAGCTGCACCTCGGCTGGGGCCACGAGGAAGTGGCCGATGTTGCGGCCTACCTGAACGCCACTTACTATCGCTTCGCCTGCGACGCGCCCGACTGCGGCGTGGTCTCCATGACGCGACCGCAAGCGCGCTGAAGCGCGCCGCCCGCGGGCCCGAAGCGCGAAGCGCGGGAGGAAAGCGTGTTCGAATCCGCGGAGATCGGCCACAAGCTCGGCAAGACCGAGTTCAAGCGCGAAGAGCCCAAGCTGCGCCAGCGGCTGCTCGACCTGCAGTACAAGCTGCTCGACAAGGGCGAGTTCCCGGTCGTCATCCTCGTGAACGGCGTCGACGGCGCGGGCAAGGGCGAGACGGTGAACCTGTTCAACGAGTGGATGGACCCGCGCCACATCCACACGCACGCGTTCGGCGCGCTCGCCGATGCGGAGCGCGCGCGTCCCGAGATGTGGCGCTTCTGGCGCGCCCTGCCGCCCAAGGGGCGCATCGGCATCCTCTTCGGCTCCTGGTACACCGATCCGATCCTCATGCGCGTGATGGGCCACGAGAAGCGGGCGCAGTTCGAGCGGCGCCTCGGGCGCATCCGCCGCTTCGAGCGCATGCTGGTCTCCGAGGGCGCGGTGCTGCTCAAGCTGTGGTTCCACCTGTCCAAGAAGGCGCAGAAGAAGCGGCTGAAGGACCTCTCCGCGCACAAGGCGACCGCATGGCGCGTGGGCCCCGGCGACTGGGAGCGCTTCAAGCACTACGACGAGTTCGTCGACGTGTGCGAGGACGCGCTGCGCGAGACCAGCACGGGCGAGGCGCCGTGGGACGTGATCGAGGGCAGCGACCACGAGTACCGCTCGCTCACCGCCGGGCGCCTGCTCGAGGATGCGATCGCCGCGCGCCTGAAGGGGGAGCATCGCACCGTCGCGCCGCCCGCGCCGCCGCCCGCCCCGCCGATCGACGGGCGCACGCTCATGGCCTCGTTCGACTACAAGCGCACGCTCGACCGCAAGGCCTACGCGAAACGCCTCGCGGTGCTGCAGGCCGAGATCAACGCGTTCACGCGCTCGAAGAAGATGGCCCAGCGCGCGCTCGTCATGGTGTTCGAGGGCATGGACGCCGCCGGCAAGGGCAGCACGATCCGGCGCATCACGCAGGCGATGGACGCGCGCTTCTACCACGTGGTGCCGATCGCGGCGCCCACGGACGAGGAGCGCGCGCAGCCCTACCTGTGGCGCTTCTGGCGCCACGTCCCCGCGCAGGGGCGCGCGGTGATCTTCGACCGCTCGTGGTACGGGCGCGTGCTCGTCGAGCGCGTGGAGAAGTTCTGCAGCGAGAACGACTGGATGCGCGCCTACCACGAGATCAACGACTTCGAGGAGCAGCTGGTCGAAGCCGGCGCGATCGTGGCGAAGTTCTGGCTCGCCATCACCCCGGCCGAGCAGCTGCGCCGCTTCAAGGCGCGCGAGAACACGCCGTACAAGCGCTTCAAGATCACGGCCGAGGACTGGCGCAACCGCAAGAAGTGGCCGGCCTACGAGCGCGCGGTGAACGACATGATCGAGCGCACGTCCACCGAGCCGGCGCCGTGGAACGTGATCGCCTCCGACGACAAGCTCTTCTCGCGCATCGAGGTGCTCGAGCGGCTGCGCGACCTGCTCAAGGCGAGCCTGTGACGCGCGCGCCGGCGTGGAGGCCATGATCGACCTGCGCATGGCGCTGGCGATGACCGGGGCGCTCGTGCTCGCGCTGGCCCTCCTCGTGCTGCGCCCGGCCGAGCGCGCGAGCGTGCGCAACTCGATGCTCATGCTCGCCGCCGGCGCGCTCGCGCTCGCCATCGACGCGATCGCCGGGGCCGCAGGCGCCCTCGCCGCCGCGACGATGGCGAGCCAGGCCGCCGAGCTGCTCGTGGGCGTCGTCCTCATCCGGCTCGCCGCGCTGCTCGCGTTCCGCGTGGTGCTGCGCGCGCTCGGCGTGGAGCCCGCGCGCATCGTCGAGGAGCTCTTCTCCACCGGGCTCATCGTCACGTGGGGCCTCGCGTGGTTGCGCCTGGTCGGGCTCGACCTCGCGAGCCTCGTCACCACCTCCGCGATCATCACCGCCGTGGTCGCGTTCTCGATGCAGCAGACGCTCGGCAACGTGCTGGGCGGCATCGTGCTGCAGCTCGACCGCACGGTGCGCGCCGGCGACTGGGTGCGCATCGACGACGTGAACGGGCGCGTGGTCGAGATCACCTGGCGCCATACGGCGATCGAGACGCGCAACGGCGAGACGGTGATCGTGCCCAATGGCTGGATGATGACCAACCGCTTCACGGTGATCGGCACGCGCGCCGACCCGAACGCCCCGTGGCGGCGCTGGATCCGCGTCAACATCGACCTCGACGCGCAGCCGGCCGACGTCTGCCGCGTGCTCGAGGAGGCGGTGCGCAGCGCCGAGATCGACAACGTGCTCGCCACGCCGGCGCCGAGCGCGGTGCTGCTCGAGCTCGGCCCGCGGCAGGGCACCTACGGCTTGCGCTACTGGATGCGCGATCGCGCCCCCGACGACGCCACCGACAGCCGCGTGCGCATGCACCTGCTCGCCGCGCTCACGCGCCACGGCATGAAGCTCGCGGTGCCGTACCAGGAAGAGCTCTCGGTGCGCGACGACGAGGCGCACCACGAGGCGCAGCGCACGCACGAGCGCGACCGGCGCATCGCCGCGTTGAGCCGGGTCGATCTCTTCGCGGCCTTGTCCGCCGCCGAGCGCGAGACGCTCGCGGCGCACCTCGTGTATGCGCCGTTCGTGGGCGGCGACGTCATGACGCGCCAGGGCGCGATGGCGCACTGGCTGTATCTCATCGTGTCGGGCGAGGCGGATGTCTGGTTCGAGACGCCAACCGGGCGCCAGCTCGTGGGCACGTTGAAGAGCGGCGACGTGTTCGGCGAGATGGGAATGATGACCGGCGAGCCGCGACGCGCCACGGTCACCGCGCGCAGCGACGTCGTCTGCTATCGCCTCGACAAGTCCGGCTTCGCGGCGATCCTGCAGCACCGCCCCGACATCGCCGAGGCGCTCTCGAAAGTGCTTTCTGCGCGCGAGGCGCAGCTGCGCTGGCGCCGCGACGCGGGGCTGCAGGCGGCGGCGAGCCCGCACCACGGCGACATTCTCCAGCGCATCCGGCGGTTTTTCGGTCTCGAAGAGCGCGTGACCGAAAGCTGATGCCCGTCACGCGAGCGTGAGGCGGATGCGGTTGCGCCCGTAGAGGTACGCGTAATCGGAGGAGACGGCCAGGCCGTGGGCGAGCAGCAGGCCGAGCCCGCCCTCGCGGCGCTGCGGCGCGAGGGCGGCGAGCAGCTCGCGGCGCGCCTGCGCGAAGGGATTGAACGGCGGCGCCTGGTCCTCGAAGGCGAGCGCGATGCGCCCGTCGTGCACCGCGAGCGTGATCCAGATCGGCGCGTCGCTGCCGCCGGCGTGGCCGTGTTTCACGCTGTTCAGGAACAGCTCCTCGAGCACCAGGCTCGCCTTGAGCGCGCGCTCGCGATCGACCGCGGCATCGGCGCAGAACCCCTCGACGAACGCGCGCGCCTCGCGCCAGGCGTCGAGCCGCGACGGAAACATCGTCATGCGCGGTGTGACGGCGTTCACTGTCCCTCCCTCGGCGTATGCGCATTATAGGGACCGGAAGGCACCGGCCAGGGAGGCCGCAATGAGCAAGCGATGGATCGTCGCATCGCTCGCGTTCGCCGCGGGGACGGCGGTCGCGGGCGACATCGGGCTGGTGAAGGTCGCGCGGGGCGAGGTGCGCCTCGAGCGCGCGGGCGCGGTGCTGCCCGTGCACGTGGGCAGCGCGCTGCAAACCTCGGACGTCATCGTGACGGGTCCGGATGGCGCGGCCGGCATCACCTTCAGCGACAACAGCCTGGTGTCGATCGGTCCCGACAGCGTGTTCGCGATCGACCGCTACGCCTTCGACAGCACGACCAACGCCGGCACGTTCGAGGGCGACCTGCGCAAGGGCCGGCTCGCCGCCGTCTCCGGCAAGATGGTGCAGCAGAAGCCCGAGTCGATGCGCATCCGCACGCCGTCCGCGATCATGGGCGTGCGGGGCACCGAGTTCGTGGTGCAGGTGGGCGAGGCCGAAGCCAAGCCCTGACCGATGTTCCTCGCGCGTGTCCCCGCCGCGCTCGCCGCGGCCCTGCTCGCCGCGTGCGCGACCGCGCCGCAACCGGTCGCGCCCACGCTCTTCGCGGTGCTGCCCGCGCCCGACGGCCACATCGGCGCCATCGTGGTGGAGCGCGACGGCGACCGGCATGTCGTGAACTCCGCGTACCGCGCGCAACGCGTGCGGCGCGACGGCACCACCGAGAGCCTGCAGCTCACGCGCGAGCAGGTGCAGGCGGCCTTCGGCTCGACGCTCGACGCCCTGCCCGCCCCGCCCGCGACCTTCAGGCTCTATTTCCTCGAGGGCCGCGACGAGCTCACCGCGTCGTCGAAGCACGAGCTGCGCCGCGTGCTCGCCGAGCTCAAGCGCCGGCCGCTGCCGGACATCGTCGTGGTCGGCCACACCGACACGGTGGGAACGCGCGCGTACAACGACCAGCTTTCGCTCGCGCGCGCCGAGCGCCTGCGCGAGATGCTGATCGCGATGGGCCTGCCCGGCGAGCGCATCCGCGCCGCGGGACGCGGCGAGCGCGAGCTGCTGGTGCCCACCGCCGACGAGGTGCACGAGCCGCGCAACCGCCGCGTCGAGATCACCGTCCGCTAGGACCGTCCCAGCGCAGCGCCACCAGCGTGAGATCGTCCGGCAGCTCCGCGGCGCCGGCGAAGGCGTTCACCGCCTCGCGCACCCGCTCGACGAGCGCGCCCGGATCGGCGCGCGGCGCGGCCGAGGCGAGCGCGGTGCGCAACCGCTCCGCGCCGAAGAATTCGCCGCGGGCGTTGGTCGCCTCCGTCACCCCGTCCGTGAAGAGCAGCACCCATTCGCCCGGGACGAGCGTTCGCGTAGCGCTCGCGTAGGCGAAGCGCTCGACCACGGCGAGCGGCGGGCCGCCCGCGCCCGTGAGGCGGTCGGGCATCGCCCCCGGGCGCGCGACGAACGGCCGGTCGTGTCCGGCCGCCGCGTACTCGAGCTCGCCGGTGGCCGCATCCAGCGCGGCGATGAACACGGTCACGAAGAGCTGCTCCGGATTGTGCGCGGCGATCTCCGCATCGGCGCGCGCGAGCGCTTCGCCGAGGGTGGCGCCGCGCAGCGTCGCGCTCTTCAACTGCGATTTGACCGCGGCCATGAAGAGCGCGGCGGGCAGGCCCTTGCCCGACACGTCGGCCACGAGGAACGCGAGCCGGCGCGCGTCGAGCCGGAAGACGTCGTAGAAATCGCCGCCCACGGAGCGCGCCGGCTCGAGCAGCGCCGCCACGCGCACGCGCGGCTCGTCCGCGACGACGAGCGCCGGGTCGGGGAGCAGCCCGAGCTGGATGCGCCGGGCGGCGCCGATCTCGCCCGCCACCCGCGCCGCCTGCTCGCGCATGAGGCGACGCTGGCTTTCCGCTTCCGCGAGCGATCCCACCACGAGCGCGCCATACGCGGCGAGCGTACCGAGCGCGGGACCGACCGCATCGAGCAGCAGGTGCCAGCGCGCGAATGCGACGAGGCCGAGCGCGGCGAAGAGACCGAGAATGGCGAGCACGAGCAAGGCGCCGCCGGTCGTCGCAAGCCGCGGCAGCGCCAGCACGAGCACGAGCGCCGCGGCGAGCAACACCGCCGCCTCGGCCCAGCGGGCCCCGCGCGGCCGTACCAGCCATGCGCCGTCGAACAGGTTCTCCACCATCTGCGCGTGGACCTCCACGCCGGGCACGAAATCGCCGAGCGGCGTGGTGCGGAAATCGCGCAAGCCGAGGCCGACGATGCCCACGAGCGCGACTTTCCCGCGCAGCATTTCCGGATCGACCGAGCCCGAGAGCACGTCGGACGCGGAGACGAAGCGGCGTTCGTCGTGGTGGCCGAAGCGCACCCACGCGCGGCCGTCCCGCTGCAGCGGGATGCGCATGCCGCCGAAGCGCACCTCGAGGCCGCCGGGCCCGCGCGCATCGAGACGCAAGCCCTCGCCGGTGGCCACACGCAACGCCTCGAGCGCGAGCGTGGGCACGATCGCGCCCTCCACGTCGGCGACCAGGGCAATGGTGCGCACCGTCGCATCCTGCACGCCGCTGTCGAGGAGCCCGCGTCCGGCCGCCTGCGCGTCGATCTCCGCGACGTTGCCGACGTAGCCGGGCGAGCTCACGAGCGCGAGCGGCACCGTGCCTCCGACGACGACCGGCGCGGCGCGCGGCGGCTGCGCGAAGCGCGGGTCGCGCTCGCGGGCGAGCGCGATGCCGAGGACCACGCGCCGGCCGTGCAGTGCCGCGCCGAGCCGCGCATCGTTCGACGGCAATGCCGCGAGCGCGTGCGCGAGGTTCGAGGGCAGCAGCGGCATCTCCTCGGCGAGCGCGGAGGGCGAGAACCGGTCGGCCTCGGGGAAGAAGAGATCGAGGCCGATCGCCGCAGGGCGTGCCGCCGCGATGCGCTCGATCAGCTCGGCGAGGCGCGTGCGCGGCCACGGCCACTGCCCATAGCGCTGCAACGTCGCCTCGTCGATGGCGACGATCGTGGCGGGTTGCGTCGTGCGCGGCAACGGATAAAGGCGCTGGTAGCCGTCGAAAACGATGCCGCGGGCCGCGCGCACGAGCGGCGGATCGGCGACGAGGAGGAGCGAGAGCGCGGCGGCGAGCAGCAGGGCGAGGACACGGAAGCCCCGCAGCGCGTTCAGAGATCGATCTCCAGGCCGTCGTAGGCCGCCGACACGCGCAGCACGTGGTCGCCGCGCGTGAGCTCCTCGAAGCGCTGCGCTTCGCGCAGCAACCCCTCGAGCGTCGCATCGCTGTTGGCCGGCTCGTGGTGGAAGAGCACGAGGTGGCGTGCGCGCGCCATCTGGCAAAGCTCCACGCCGACGATGTTGCTCGAGTGGCCCCAGTCCGCCTTCACGCTGATCGCCTCGGCGAGCGCGTACATCGCGTCGAAGATCACCACGTCGGCCTCGCGGAAGAACGTGGCGAATCCCTCGGCCTCGGCACGGTTCTCGAGCTTGTGCTCGGAGTCCGTCGAGTACACCACCGACTTGCCGTCCTTCTCGAAGCGATAGCCGTAGGAGTCGCCCGAGTGCAGCTGCAGGCGCGGCGTGACGGCCACACCGCTCACCACGTGCGCGCGCCCCGGCTCGAGCCGCACGAACTCGATGGCCGCGCCGAGCTGGTCGAACGCGACCGGAAAGCACGGCGGGGACTGCTGCAGCCGGAACGCGTGCTCGAGCACGTCGTGGCACCCATGGATGCGGATGCGCGTGCCGGGGACGTACGCGGGCCCGAAGAAGGGAAAGCCCATGATGTGGTCCCAGTGCACGTGCGACATGAACACGTTCACCGTCGCCGGGCGGCCCGCCTGCCGGGCGAGCACGTGGGCGCCCAGCGGGCGCGCGCCGCTGCCCATGTCGCACACGAAGTACTCGTCGCCGCCCGGCTCGAGCTCGACGCACGGCGTGTGGCCGCCGAACGTGTGGGTGAGCGAGAACGCGAGCTCGCGGCCGGCGAACGCGTGCGCTTCCTCGTAGCTCGCGAAGGTGCGCCCCGATGCGCGCACGAGCGCCTGCGCGAGCCGGTCGCGGATGTCGGCGGCGGTGAGCGCGACGGGGATCGAGCCGCGCGTGCCCCAGAAGCGCACCCGCACGTCAGCCGCCTTCGGCGGCGCTCGCCTCGGGCGCGGCCACGGACAAGGCCTCGGCCAGCGTCGGGAACACCTGGAACACCAGGTTGAAGTGGCTGATCTCGAAGATCTCGCGCACCATCGGTTGCGGCGCGGCCGCGACCACGCGGATCGCCTGCTCCCGCGCCTCGCGCGCGCCGATCATGAAGCAGCGCAGCCCCGCGCTCGACACGTAATCGAGGGCGGAAAGGTCGAGCACGACGCAGCCGCCGCGCGCGGCCGCTTCCTGCACCTCGTGGGCGAGCCGCGCCCGGAAGGACTCGCAGCTGTCCTGGTCGAGGCGCCCGGCGATCTGCACGATGGTCGCCGAGGCGTGGCGGCGCGAAGAGACGTTCATGGGGCACCCGGTGGCGCAAGCGCGCCTATTGTGTCACAGCGATGTGCTCCGAAGAACCGGCTTCGGGGCGCCGCGACGCGATCAGACCGGGGCGACGATTCCGGGACCGATCCCCTGCGCGAGGAGCGCTTCCCAGTCCGCGGCGGGAGCGCGATAGGCGAGCGCCTCGTCGAGGATGCGCTCGTGGGCCTTCTCGTCGCGCGCGAGCGTGACGGCCAGCTCGCGCACCACCGGCTCGCTCGAGGTGCGCGCGACCCAGCGATAGAAGCGCGCCGCCTTGCGCTCGCCCGTGGCCGCGATGCCGAGCAGCTCGCGCGGCCCCACGACGCGATAGAAGAGCTCGTGCGCGGGCGCCTCGGGCGCGCCGACGTCGAGCCAGCCGTGGACGCCGGCCGTGATCGACGGCAGGCTCGCGCCCTCGCACGCCTTGAGCAGGAAGTCGAAGCGCTCGCCCTCCTCGTGCGACAGCTCGCGGCACAGCCCCGCGAGCGCGTCCTCGCCGCGATCCTTGAAGTAGCCCTCGAACTCCGAGAGGCGATCGGCGGCCTCGTGCTCGATGGCGAGCGCGTGCGCGAAGAAAAGCGGGAGGGAATCGATCGGGCGCAGCATCGTCGGGCGCTTCGTGGAGGAGGAAAGCGAACGATGCCCGAACCGCGCGGCAAGGCGTTGAGGATCGGCAAGGACGCAGCCCGTCGCGCTGCGCGATCCGACCGGAATCCGATAGATGCGGCGCATGGGTGACATAGATTTCGACGATTTGATCTATGTCAAGGCAACCAGTATCGTCGCGAACAGGTCTCGTAGGCGGCCTATCACCGGAGGGAGAGGCGATGTCAGCGAAACGCAAGCAGGCCACATCACGGCGCTTGATGCTGCAGGCCACGGGCGCGGCTGCGCTCGCGTTTTCCGGCCTGCTCCCGAAGGCGGCTCTCGGACAAGGCGGCCTCAAGGAGATGGATGCCTACATAGGCACCACGCCGCACTTCGGCAACGTCATCGTCGGGGCGGAGAAGGGCTTCTTCGCGAAGGAAGGCCTCGCCGTGAAGATCACGAACTTCGCGAGCGGCTCGGTGGCCGCGGACGCGTTCAAGACCGGGAAGGGATCGGTGCTCGTCGCGGGCGATTTGCCGTCGATCCGTCTCTGGCAACAGGGCTTCATCGGGATTTCCCCCCAGGCCCACTACGACTCCCTGTCGATCATCGTCGGGCGCGATACCGTCAAGCAAGCGGCCGACATGAAGGGAAAGAAGGTTGGCGTCCTCCTCGGATCGACGTCCGAGTACTTCATCAAGCTGTACCTGGCGAAGAACGCACTGAAGCCGACCGACATCGAGATGGTCAACTTGCGCCCGGCCGAGATGGTCACGGGGCTGGCGCGAGGTGACATCGACGCGTTCGTCATCTGGCAACCGTTCGGCTGGCGCGCTCTCGCGGCCGTGAAGGGCGCTCATATCCTGACCACGGGCAAGGGCTACTTCGAAGAGTGGCAGGCCGTCACCACGAGCAAGGACTACGCCGCCTCGCATGGTGCCGAGCTGGTCGGGTTCCTGCGCGGACTCGACGCGGCGGGAAAGTGGATCCCGGACAATCTCGACGAGGCGGCCCGCATCGTCGCGAAGGAAATCCGCTTCGATGACGTCAAGATGACGCGCGACATGCTGTCGTTGATCGACTGGAGCATCGCCTACACTCCCGGCTTCCGCTCCGACATGGACCGGGTTGCCAACTTCTTCGCCGCCAGGATCAACTGGCCGACGATGTTCGAAAGCGACTATCTCTCCAAGGTCGGCAAGAGCTTCGTCGGCTAGAGGGCCGAGCCGGCATGCCTTCCCAGAACCCAGCCGACGCACGCCTGGGCTCTGACGCCGGAGAATGGGCCAAGCTGCAGTTCGACGGCGTCAGCAAGGCTTACGTCGACAGTCGCGGTGGCGAATACGTCGCCGCGCGCGACATATCGGTCGCCATCGCGCGGGGCGATTTCTACTGCCTGCTGGGTCCGAGTGGCTGCGGCAAGAGCACGCTGCTGAGCCTGGTGGCCGGCTTCGAGCCTCCGACTGCCGGCAGCATCGTCATCTCGGGCGGCCCGGCCGGCCATGAATGGGCCAAGCCTCTGCTCGAGGCGGGGATCGAGCGCGCGATGATCTTCCAGGACGCCGCCGAAGCGCTGTTTCCGTGGTTGAGCGTCGAGGAAAACGTCCTCTTCGGACCCCGGCTGAGGGCGCAGAAGAAGGCGGGACGCGAACGCGAGGCCTCGAAGTACTTGCGCATGGTCGGCCTGCAGGATCATGCCCACAAGTTTCCCTACGAGCTCTCGGGGGGCATGAAACAGAGAGTCCAGATCGCCCGCGCGCTCATCATGGAGCCCGACATCCTGGTCATGGACGAGCCGTTCGCCGCTCTCGACGCGATCACCAAGCGACTGCTGCAGGGGGAAGTGTCCAGGATCTGGCAGCAGACCCGCAAGACCGTTCTCTACGTCACTCACGATATCGTCGAGGCTCTGTTGCTCGGCACGCACGTCGCCGTCATGACGAGCGGTCCCGCAGCGCGGATCAAGCGGGAGATAGCCGTCGATCTGCCCCGGCCGAGACGAACGACGGACCCGAAGTTCGTGGAATTGACGCGCGTCCTCGAGGATCTGCTTCACGAGGAAGTGGACCCATCGCGGCCCGGACATGACGTTTCGATCGATCGCCCCGACCGTCCGGGTGCACGGAGCTGGTGAGATCCATCATGGCGCGCGGCGATGTCATGAAGAACTCCACGCCGGCCGGTTCGAGCCCGGGCTCGTCCGCCCTGCGGCGAACCGTGGCGCTGCGCGGATCGGCGCGCCGCTTCCTCATGGGAGCCATCTCGATCGTCTGCGTGCTGTTGCTGTGGCAATGGTCGGTGGGCCGGATATTCAACCCCGTGCTCGTGCCGACCCCCGGCCAGACATTTGCGAAGGCATGGCAGATGATTCGAACCGGCGAGCTCTTCATGCACGTCGGCGTGAGCCTCAAGCGCGTCCTCGTCGGATACGTCGTCGGCTCCGTGATCGGCATCCTGATCGGCGCCGTCGTCGGTCGGGTTCGCGTGGTTCGGGAGTTTGCCGATCCGCTCCTGGAGCTGATCCGGCCGATATCCCCGGTGGCGATCGTTCCCCTGGCGATGCTCTGGTTCGGCATCGGCGAGACTTCCAAGTTCTTCGTGATCGTCTACGCGACGGTCATCGTCATCCTCCTGAATACCGCCGCGGGCGTAGCGCGGACACCGGTCACGCGCATCAGGGCGGCCCGATGCCTCGGGGCCAGCGAATACGAGGTGCTGGTCAAGGTGATATTGCCGTCGGCCGTTCCGTACATTCTCACCGGGATGCGGGTCGCCCTCGGCTTTTCTTTCATGGGAATCGTCGCCGCCGAGCTGATCGGGGCGAATGCCGGCCTCGGCTTCCTCATCATGAACTCGCAGATGTTGTTGCAGACCGACCAGCTTTTCGTCGGCTTGCTCACCCTGGGCGTGGTCGGGCTGATCGTCGACCGGATCTTCCGCATTCTCCTGGCGAAGAGCCTGCGGCGCTACATGCAGTTCTTCGGCGACGTCTAGGCAGACGCGCCGGCGGCACAAGACATCAGACAGGGAGGATGGCGCCAATGAACGCGGAGAAGCTTCTGCATCTCGTCGACCGAAAGCTCGTCGTGGACCTTGCGACCGAGCTGGTCAACACGCCCAGCCCGACAGGCGAAGAAGGCGCGATGGCGCGCGTCCTCGAGCGGATGCTCAAGGAGGTGGGCTGCCGCACCCAGTTGCAGAACATCTATGACGATCGCTTCAATTGCATTGGAAGGCTTCCAGGCAGCGGTGCAGGCCCCACGATCCTGATGAGCGGGCACATGGACACCTCCGTGCGCGGTGACGAGGACTACCTCGTGGGCAAGGGCTGGAAGAATCAGGCCGTCGTGGAGCCGGATCGCGTCTGGGGGAATGGCATCTGCAACATGAAAAATGCCTTCGTGTCCTATATCGCAGGCATCGACGCGATGCGCCGGGCGGGAATCAAGCTGCCCGGTGAGCTCGTCATCGCCGGCACGGCCGGGGAAATCGAGATGGCCGCCGTCGACGAATTCCAGGGGAAGCATTACCACGGCTATGGAATGGGATTGCGCTACCTCCTGATTCATGGCGTGACGGCGGACTTCCACTTCCTCGGCGAGCCCACCGGGCAGGTGCCGTCCACGGGAATGATGGGAACCACTTGGGCGAAAGTGTCGGTTCACGGCGACTTCGCGCATAGCGCGTTCCACGATTCCACGCTGAGCGCGCTCGACGAGATGTGGGCCCTGTGGAACGAGCTGACGGGCTGGATCGACGACTACAAGAAGCGCCACACCTACGCCGGCGTGGTCCCCTCGGTAAATCGGGCGTGCATGCGCGGAGGTCTGCCGTGGAGGGCCGCGCGGACGTGCAATCTCGCGCAGCTCTATGTCGACATCCGCTTTCCGCCGCAGCGCTATCCGATCGACGTTCAGCGCGAGTTCACCGAAGCGGTCCAGCGAATCGCGAAGAAGAAGCTGCAGAGGCCCGTGGAAATCGAGTACTACATGTCACGGCCCGGGACCGAGCTTCCGGAAACGCATCCGGTCATGCAGGCGGTCGTCGACGCGCATCAAAGAACAACCGGGGTAACAGTCCCGGCCATGTTCTGCCCGCCGTATTGCACCGATGCCATCGACGCCAATCGCTTCGGCATCCCGACCTGCGTCTACGGCTCCGGCGGAACAAGCCGGCGCGCACCGCCCGGTTCCGGCGATCTGCGAGCCAAGGAGGGCGAATTCGTATTGATCGACGACATGGTGACGGAGGCGGCGGTGATGATGAGCGCAGCCATGCAGCTGAACGAGATGCCCATGGAAAAGGTGGTCGCGGTGCGCGGCCCCATGCCGGGTGTCCGGTCCACGAACTGAGGGCTGCGAATTGGTGGCCTGGGGCGGAATCGAACCACCGACACAAGGATTTTCAGTCTCACCGGCAACGATGCACGATGATTCTTGCCGATGCGTGGCGATGTACAACCGCTTGATCTGACGATCTTTATCGCCTAATCGGCGAGCGAAGTCGGCTGTCGCCCGTGCATTGCGTACATCATTGCTAGCCCGGCAAGTGGCATTGCGGAAGATCTCCCAAACATTTTTCCGGGATGCGTCGTGGAACCGTGGGCGCCGATCGAAAAGCCCTTGCGCGGAAAGCGGGCGCTCGCAATTGATTTTCTAAGGAAGCGCGTGGAATCGGGTTATGCCGAGATTAAGTTCTCGGACGTTCAAGCTGCGATCGGCGTAAACGATGCGCCCAACTTCAAGACTCGCATTCGCGACCATGCCGGATTCATTCGAGAACTTGCGCGGCTCGGGCTGCGGGAAAATCGGATCGGGCGCAGCGTGGCGAGTTTTGTCTTGATCGATAGGCCGCACGTCGATAAAGGGGCGTGATTGGCCGGACAGCCGGGCGGCCCCACCTCGTTAGGTAGGGTGCGCTCGGCGACGGTTTTCTAATGGCCGTTAATCTCTTACACTTCGTTCGAGCGAAAAACGAATGAATGGCCGGGGAGCCTTGGCTGAATGGCCAGGAGAGCGAAGAAGGTCAGTACAGAAGGGGGCCGCGCGCATTCGCGAACCAACGGCGGGCCGAAGGTGGGTACTGCCGATGGGCAAGATCGCATAGCCAGCCTTCGGGCGTATGCAGCTCACGAGGAACAAGATGGCGTCTTTCTCGTGGGCGACTCAGCCCAACTCCTAAAGTCCCCCGAACTCTCGCCAATTCACGGCAAGGTTCGGCTTATCCTCACCTCACCGCCGTATCCTCTCAACGCAAAAAAGAGCTACGGAAACCTCGTCGGTGAAGCCTATAAGAGCTGGCTGGTTTCGCTCGTCCCCACGTTCGAGCGGCTTCTCGCCGACGACGGCTCCCTAGTTATTGAGATTGGAAATGCTTGGGAACCGAATCGGCCAGTCCAATCACTACTTCACCTTGAGACGCTTATTGCGCTCACAAAGGCAAGAGGCTCATCACTTCGGTTAATTCAGCAGTTCGCTTGCTACAACCCCTCCAGGCTTCCGTCTCCGGCGCAGTGGGTGACCGTTCAAAAGATCCGCACGGTCGATAGTTTCACCCACGTCTGGTGGCTTTCTAAGACGGACAATCCAAAGGCTGACGTTTCTCGGGTGCTTCGCCCATATAGCGAGGCAATGCGCTCACTCATCAAGCGAAAGCGTTACAACAACGGGAAGCGCCCATCTCATCACAACGTCAGCGAGACCGGATTTCTCAAGGACAATGGCGGCGCAATAGCGCACAACTTCTTCGAGTTGGACGCGCTAGACGCGCATAGACAGCCGCGCCTGCCGAATGCGTTCGCGTTTGCCAATACCGCCTCCAGCGATCAATTCACGAAAACGTGTAAGGCCGCCGGTCTAGCTCCTCATCCCGCGCGAATGCCGATGGGCCTCGCCGCCTTCTTCATTGAGTTCTTGACGGATCCGGGCGACATCGTCGTTGACCCGTTTGCCGGCAGCAACACCACAGGCTATGCCGCATCCATGCTCGGGCGTCGATGGCTCTCTCTCGACGTGCAGGACGACTACGCACACCAGTCCAAACTACGGTTCTCCGCAAGGCGGTAGCCACAGATAGGAAGGAACGCGCTCATGAGCCTCGTTAAGCAGATTACGCAAGTGAACATGTTCAAACGGGGAAAGGGCGCAAACGGACAAATGGAGTGGCGGACCGGCCACTTCATAGGACGCCCGTTCCGACTCAGTTACTCAAAGGCGGAATTGCTTGTCGCTGACGCGTGGAAGCAAGAGGCGGGCGGAATTCCTCAGGGCTGCTTCCTCTTGGCGTATTACGACAACAACCTTGGCGATACTGCTGAGTTAGAGGCGCTACTGCTACGAGTGATTGAGCCAACGGCGCTCCCAACCGAGCCGGAAGTGATTAGCAGCATGGTCGAGTATTACAAGGACAACATCAGGACCGGCTCCAATTCCACATCGCAGCTCGACTCCTTCACCCGTTACGAGTTTTCTTTTAGTGGGCTTCGTTGCAGCATCCTTGGGTCGTTCTATCTGGACAGTTCACAAGTTGTGCGTTTTGGCGCTGACGTCGAGAACTTTTTCAGCGCCCACAACTATTCGGTGGTTAAGCCATCAGCTGAGATTCTGCGGTTCATTGTGAACTATCGGACCAGCGGCGTACCCGGAAGCCCAAGCGATATTCGCGTTGGCAAGGTTCGGTATAGCTCAAGCAGGCACTACGCGTTCTCCGACCCCGATGTACCCGTTTACGTAACCGCACAAGACTTCGCTGGTAAGCGGACAGCGTTGTTCGGTATGACGAGGACCGGCAAGTCCAACACGGTAAAGAAGATCATCCAAGCGTGTGTCGAGATGAGCGAGAAGGCCCCTCTCGTCCTGGATAAATCGACGGAGGCAAGCGACGAGATATTGCAGCCGTTTACCTCAGCAGGACTGCCAAAGTACCCGGTTGGTCAAATCATCTTCGACATCAACGGCGAGTACGCAAATGCCAACTTGCAGGACGCCGGGACGGCGATATTCGATATGTATCAGGACCGCACCGTCCGCTACTCAACTCTGCAGAAGCCTGGGTTTCGGGTGATGAAGGTCAACTTCTACAAAGAGATTGAATCAGGGTTCGACTTAATCCGCTCGTACCCCGCAATTGTGGCGCGAGGTGGTGACTACCTAATCAACTTTCTAAGCGTTGATCTACAGAAACCCGAGGACTACGACACAGATTTTTCCGAAAAACAACGATACGACCGACGCTTAGCCGCCTATCTGTCTGTGCTGTACAAGGCAAGGTTTGAGGTGCCACCCAAATTCAAGGTGTCGTTTACGGCAAGACAAGAAATTCGGGACGCAGTCGATCCATCAATCGATCTTTCTAAGCCAATAACTCTGGAGGACGCGGCAAGTTGGTTCGAGAAACTCTGGAGCGTTTACGACGACAACGGCGGATTTCGCGACAAGAAGACAAACAAGGAATGGGCAGATGATGAACTCAAGGCGTTACTGGCCATGCTCACACGCAGAAAGAAGAGCGGGAGACCGCCCGACGTGACCGGCTACAGCATGCTCACGCCAATTGCCGAGCAACATACAGCCGTCCAGCAAGCGCCTTTTGACGACGACATCTTGGAGCAACTGCGCAAAGGACACATCGTCATCGTGGATCTGTCCTTAGGTGACGAGGATGTGCAGCGGATGTTTTCGGAACGGATTACCCGGCGGATTTTCCAGGACGCAATGCAACGCTTCACGTCAACGAAGCCGAACAACTTCATTCAGTTTTACTTTGAAGAAGCGCACAACCTTTTCCCCAAGAAGGAAGACAAAGATCTGTCGCAGATCTACAACCGTTTGGCGAAGGAGGGGGCGAAGCTACATTTGGGACTGATTTACGCGACGCAAGAAGTCAGCTCTATTAGCAGCAATATCTTGAAGGCGACTCAGAACTGGTTTATCTCCCACCTGAATAACGAAGACGAAATCAAAGAACTTCGAAAGTATTACGACTTCTCCGACTTCACAGAAGCTCTGATTCGCTTTAGCCAAGATACCGATAAAGGCTTTGTGCGAATGAAGACGTATAGCAATGCATTCGTCGTCCCAGTACAAATCGACCGATTCCCGCCGGAAACTCCAGCTCCCACCGCAGTGGCCGAGACGAAGAAGGTGGCGGCAGCAGAGGCGTAGGCCATGGGATATTCCAGCGTAGGAAATCGCCCCTTCGAATATGCAAGCAAGTCGTCGCACCACCACATCATCAATGATGCCAAGGTAGCTCAGGCAATTGACGGCTATTGGATTCCCCCTGGCGCATCAACGATTCCTCTCGAGGAGGTGTGCATAGACCACGTTCCTCCTGCCGAGGGGCGTGTCGAAACCTTTGTTGCAGTGGACGGCGGCTATAGCGAGGTGTTCATCCGCAAGGAATTTCCGTCTGCAACGCTGCACTTTCTGCAATTTGGCGCACTTCTATTCAAGCGAGATGATCTGGCGAAGCTAGATGAAGCAAAGTTCATTTCGCCGGAAGATATGGCGCGTCTCAAGAACATTGAGCGACTGAAGCTGGCCTTGCCGACAAAGGGCGTTAGAGGAAAGAACGACGTGTACCTCAGGGAAACATACCTGAGGGCTGTCTATGAGTTCTTCAAACAGGAAACGCTAGGCGAGTCGCAAAGTCTTCTCGACACATTGGCTTGGTTCGTTTTCCGAAGATACAAGCAAGGAACTGAGCGAGGCCCTGAGGACGGTAAGTGGTTCCTGTCCTCAAATCCTCGTCTGTTTGGCTCCGCCACCGGCCTTTCGTTGGACGAGTCGGCGATGCGGACTAATTTCACCTTCCCTTGTCCTGTTACGGGAAAGGACATTTATTTAACTGACATCTTCCGGCTTCACGAAGCGATCGACGAGGAGCGAGGCGCGGGCGGGACGCTAGGTTATTTGATGAACGTGGTGGAACATGTCGTCATACTCCACATCATCCGGCAACTTCTCGACACGTCTCCGGATACCGTTTCAAAGCTGTTGTTCATAAAGGATGGCCCCACGGGATTCTTCGGTGAAACGGCTCGCCTTAGCGCCCTCATGTCGGAGCTAGTTGGCTGGCTTCTCGATCATCATGGGTTATGCATGGCCGGTTTGGAAAAGAGCGGGGCGTTCGTGGATCACGCGCGTGAAATTGCGCAACGAATGAAGCCGGGAACCATCATCGTGCTTACAGATGACTACATCTACGGAAACATACTCCCGGGTACGGCGGATCCAAATCGACCTTATGCAGCAACATCGAATTACGGGCAAAAGGTGATCTTCAAGACGCGTGGAGGACAGATGCACGTGGTTTCGCTGCCGGTGCGGCAACTTCTTAAGAAGCCCGCAGCGGCGGATATTCCGAACCTGCATGAAGTCTTGTCGCTAGTCGAGGCGCTTAATTGCGACATGTACGACTCTGCGCTTATTCCCGTGGCCCTAGTTAACAAACTCGTAAGTTTGTCTGCCCATCCAAGTACGCGCATTCTCGAGAAGTTTGCTAGAGCGAATGTAGCGGCGTAGAGCAGTCCGCACCGCGATGAGCGAGTCTTCCGCAATGCCTTCCTCGGCCCATCCTTTTTCTTCCGATAGGCCGATCGCCAGCAGGTCCGAGGATCGCCTTGGTCGTACCAAGTTTTCAGACGACCTCGCATCCGCAATCCGCAATTGGCGCGGTAAGGACAGTTTGGTTTTGGCGCTCTTCGGTAGTTGGGGGAGTGGAAAGTCGTCCATAAAGAACATGACCCTCGAGTCTCTTGAGGGACCGAATGCGCCGTATGTAGTCGAATTTAATCCTTGGCAGTGGACCGCTCAAGAAAAGGTGGCTCAGGCTTTCTTCGAGCAGGTGGGGGCCTCTCTAGGCCAGGAGCAGGACGGCGATAAGGCGAGGCAAGCCGCCAAAGAATGGCTCGAATATGGCCAATATCTAAAGATCGGCTCTCATGTAACTACGGGCGTTCGCAAGGCCGTTCCGGTCGCGCTAGCGATTCTTGGCGCTCTGAACCTCGCTGGAGGCGTAATCCCCCAACTCAATGGGGTGCTGATTGCTGTTGGCATCATCGCGATGCTGTTGGCTGGCGTACTGAGCTGGTCGTCGGGACTTCTAGAAAAAGTTGGCAAAGCAATCGAGGCGCGGGCGTCAACTCTTGACGTGCCGATCAAGCTTCAAAGAAAAAAACTGTTCGATGCGCTGACCGCACTCGACCGCCCCCTCTTATTGGTGATTGACGACATTGACCGGCTAACGTCGGGCGAAATCGCACTGCTATTTCAATTGGTAAAGGCCAACGCCGACTTCCCAAACCTCATTTTCCTCTTGCTCTTTGACCGCGATGTTGTTTCCAAGGCACTGGACAGGGTAGTCGACTCCAAGGGTTCGGAATTCCTGTCGAAGATTGTTCAGGTGGGACTCCACGTCCCCGGCATTGACCCCGCCCAAGTCCATAAACTCCTATTTGAAGGGCTTGACCGATTACTTACGCATCCAGACGCTCAGAGATTATTTGATCCAGTCCGTTGGGGAAATGTGTTTCACGGAGGACTGAAGCACTACTTCACGAACATTCGAGACGTCAATCGGTTTATTGGGTCTTTGTCCTTTCACATCGGAATCTTCTCAGGGCAAGCAGCGTTTGAAGTTAATCCCGTTGATCTCATCGCTATCGAAGCGATCCGCGTGTTCGATTCGCCGCTTTACCTGGCGATAAGAGACTCAAAGGAGCTGCTCACTTCGACAGAGAAGGATGATGCGGAGCATAAGAGGAGTAATGCGGTGAAGGCGCTGGTTTCTCTTGTGCCTGAGGCGCGGCGGAGTCAAGCGAGCGAATTGTTATCTGAACTATTTCCGGCAATCGAATGGGTGTTTGGCGGCAGCAGCTACGGTTCGGATTTCAAGGAAGGCTGGTTCAAGGATCTGCTGATCGCCCACGAGCAGCTATTCGACAAGTACTTCTTCCTAGCGGTGCCTCAGAGCGATCTGTCTGAAAATGAAACCAAGGGCCTTATCGAAAAGGCGGGAGACAGAACAGCACTGGCAGCGGCGCTGCAATCCATTCGAGGTCGCGGCCTGATTGGCCCTGCACTGGAACGACTAGAGGCGTTTCAGGGACAAGTCCCATTAGACAATGCAGCAACATTCATTACCGCGTTGTTCGATATCGGTGATGACCTGCCTGATGTGCCAGGCACATTTGTTGGATGGGGATACGAATGGACGGTCTTTCGAATTGCGAGGGCGATGCTGAAACGAGAGCCTAACCTCGAGAAGCGTTGGAGAACGTTCCGGACCGCCGTGGAGCAATCGTCAGGAATCGTCGTGCCGCTCGACGTGATCAGTAGCGAGCTAGATAAGGAAGCCCGCGCCAAATACCCGGGTCGATCTATTTTCCACGAGGAACAGTTGGACGAGCTGAAGAAGCTTGGCGTGAGCAAAATTGAAAGTGCCGCAGCGGATGGAAAGCTCAAGCCAATACCAAAACTGCCAAAGATTCTGTTCGCGTGGTCTTCTTGGTCGTCGCCTGATCGCCCTCGCGTTTGGGTCGATTCATTTGCGCGTCACAGTGACGCGAAGGTGGAACTCCTCAAGACGTTTGTTTTAAAGTCTACGAGCCAAGGCTTCAGCGACCGTGTGGCCAGAATCCATAGGAACATCAAGCTGAGCGATCTTGAGCCGTTCTTCGACCTCGCGTCGCTCAAAAAAGAGCTAGCGGGCATTGACCGTTCATCTTTGGATGAAGAGGGCCGCATGGCGGTCGATGCGTTTGAACGCGCGATGAAGCGCAGAGAAGAAGGCAAGCCGGAGAGTGACTGGCCGACAGATGACGAGCCTTGATCGCTAGTTAGGCACCGCGAGCGCATAGGCGGTGTGCCGGAGGCTCAAGCCCCGGGGGGTCTTCGTTCTTGGTCCCTATAAGGGGCGCCAGCCCGTCTGGTGGCGGCGGTGGTTCGACGCCCGCGACAGCGGTTTGAATGGAGTCGCTGCCCCGAGCTACCATAACCCCCGCCTAACCCCGCGTGTCTTGCGCGGCCCAAGCGTTGTGCTAAGTCCTTGAAGGATTGGTGGCCTGGGGCGGAATCGAACCACCGACACAAGGATTTTCAGTCCTCTGCTCTACCAACTGAGCTACCAGGCCGCCGTGAAGCGCGCTTGAGCCGGACCCCTCGATGAAGCGGGCCGGTAAAGCATAAAATTATAGCGTTTCAGGCCTTCCTTAGCCAATCCCGTTCGTGGAAAACCGCAACGAGGCCCTGCGCGTGCTCGCGGGGCTGGCCGTCTGCGCGCTCGGTGGAGCGCTCTTCTCGTGGGCCCGCGTCCCGCTCGCGTGGATGCTGGGCTCGATGGCCGCGATGGCCGCATCGCAGATGCTCGGCGCGCGCCTGCTGCCGCTGCCGTTCGGACGCGACCTCGGCATGCTCATCGTCGGCACGAACCTCGGCCTCTACTTCACGGCTAGCGTGCTGCACCAGGTCGCGTCGTACTGGCCGTGGTTTCTCGCCCTCGGCTTCGCGGCCATCGGATTCGGCGCCCTGAGCGGCATCGTGCTCGCGCGGCTCGCGCGCATCGACATCGCGACCGCGTATTTCGGCAGCATGCCGGGCGGCGCCTCCGAGATGGCGATGATGGGCGAGCGTCACGGCGCGCTCGCCGACCGCGTGGCCTTCGCGCATTCGGTGCGCATCATGCTCACCGTCACGATCTTCCCGCTCGCGATCACGTTCGCCGGGTTCTCGTCCACCGACGAGTACCACCCGATGGTGGTGCCGTTCGACCCGCTGCGCCTGGCGGGGCTCTTCGCGATCACGGCCGCGTCCGGATGGTTCGCGCGCCGCATCGGGCTTCCGACCGCGTACATGATGGGCGCATTGCTGGTGACGATCGCGCTCACCGCCTCGGGCGCCACGTTCTCGTCGGTGCCGAAGCCGTTCTCGAGCGGCGCGCAGGTGCTGCTCGGAGCCGCGCTCGGCGTGCGCTTCGACCGCACGTTCCTCACCACCGCGCCGCGCTTCGCCGCCGCGCTCGTTCCCTCGGTCGCGGTGACGCTCGTCGCCGCGGCGCTGGTCGGCTGGGCGATCGCCGCGGGCAGCGGCGCCTACCTCGGCAGCGGCCTGCTCGCCTCAGCGCCCGGTGGCATCGCGGAGATGTCGATCACGGCCCAGGTGCTGCACATCGGCGTGGCGTTCGTGACGGCGGCGCACATCGTGCGCTATCTCGTCGTGGTGCTGCTGACCGGGCCCGTGTTCCGCCTCTTCGGGCCCAAGCCCGTGCCCGCCTGATGGTAGCGTTACCATCGCGCGGGTAACATGGCGCGATGTCCGGCATCCGCATTCCCCCGAAGCGCACGCGGCGGCGCGGCGCGAGCCTCACGCTCGCCGACGTCGCGCGCCTCGCCGGTGTCGCGCCGATCACGGTCTCGCGCGCGCTCAACACGCCCGAGCAGGTGACCGCCGAGACGCTGGCGCGCGTGAAGCGCGCGGTCGAGCGTACCGGCTACGTGCCGAACCGGGTCGCGGGCGGGCTCGCCTCGAACCGCAGCCGCCTCGTCGCCGCGCTCGTGCCGACGATCGCGAGCCCGATGTTCCTGGAGACCATCCAGGCGCTCACCGAGGCGCTCGCCGCCGAGGGCTACCAGGTCATGCTCGGGCAGAGCGGCTATGGAGAATCGCGCGAGGACGCGCTGATCGACGCGATCCTCGGCCGCCGTCCCGACGGCATCATCGTCACCGGAGTCGCGCACTCGCCCGCGGGTCGGCGCCGGCTCGCCGCCGCGGGCATCCCGGTGGTCGAGACGTGGGACCTCACGGCGACGCCGATCGACATGGCGGTGGGCTTCTCGCACGAGAAGGTGGGCATCGCGGTGGCCGATTACCTGCACGGGCGCGGCGCACGCGCTTCGGCCGTGATCACCGCCGATGACGAGCGCGCGCTCGTGCGCCAGCGCGCCTTCGCCGAGGCGGCGCGCCGGCATGGCGTCGCCCATGTCGCGGTCGAGAGAGTCGGCACGCCCACGACGCTCGGGGCGGGGCGCCGCGCGCTCGCGCGTCTGCTCGAGGGTCGCCCCGCGACGGACGCGGTGTTCTGCAGCTCCGACATCCTCGCCCTCGGCGTGCTGATCGAGGCGGGCGTGCGCGGCATCGCGGTGCCGAAGCGGCTGCGGGTGTTCGGCTTCGGCGACAACAACTTCGCGGCCGACGCGCAACCGGCGCTGTCCACGGTGCGCATCGACGGAACGGCGATCGGGCGGCAGGCCGCGCGCTTCCTGCTCGACCGCGCGGCCGGCCACGCGGTCGAGGCGCGCGTCGTCGACCTCGGATTCGCACTGGTGCCGCGCGCGAGCGCCTGAGCGCCGTTTTGACAGGCCGCCGATGGTAGCGCTACCATCGAGACGATCGTTTCCCACCCGACCGCGCCCATGAAGACCACGCCCGTCACCGCCGCCGACCTGTCCGCTTCCGTCCTCGCCGTGCCGCCGCTCGCGCGCGACGCGAGCCTGCTCATCCAGCGCGAGGCGCAGCGCAAGCTCGTGCGCCACCTCGAGGACGGCGGGGTGCGCACGCTGATGTACGGCGGCAACGCCAACTTCTACCACCTCCCCCTTTCCGAGTACGCGGCGACGCTCGACTTCATCGCCGAGTCGGCGGGCCGCGACACCTGGGTCATTCCGTCCGCGGGCGCCGACTACGGCAAGCTGCTCGACCAGGCCGCGATCCTGCGCTCGCGGGCGTTTCCCACGGCGATGGCGCTGCCCTTCGGCAAGCCGTCGAACGATTCGGGCGTGGCCACGGCGCTGCGCCATTTCGCCGATCGCTTCGGCAAGCCGGTGATCGCCTACGTGAAGGGCCTCGGCTATCTCGAGCCCGCGACGCTGGGCGCGCTCGCGCGCGACGGCGTGATCTGCGCGATCAAGTACGCGGTCGTGCGCGACGATCCCGCGAGCGATCCGTACCTGAAGGAGCTGCTGCAGCACGTGAGCCGCGAGCTCGTGATCAGCGGCATCGGCGAGCGCCCCGCCGTCACCCACTTCCGCGAGTTCGGGCTGAAGGCGTTCACGTCCGGATCGGTGTGCGTCGCCCCGCGCGGCTCGACGAAGATCCTCGCGCTGCTCAAGGCCGGCAAGTACGACGAGGCGAACGCGATCCGCGCCGCCTACCTGCCGCTCGAGGACCAGCGCGACGCGCTCGGGCCGATCCGCGTCCTGCACGACGCGGTCACGCTCGCCGGCATCGCCGACATGGGCCCGATGCTGCCCATGGTCTCGAACCTCGATGCGAAGGAGCGCAGCGCCGTGCGGCCCGCCGCCGCCGCGCTCCTCGCACACGACCGCAAGCTCGCCGGCGAATCCGTCGCCGCCTGACTCAAACAGGGAGGAGAGTGATGAAGCTCGCAACCTTCGCGGCGGCCGTGCTGCTGTCCGCTTCCGCGTTCGCGCAGTACCCGGAGCGCCCGGTCACGATCATCGTGCCGTTCACCGCCGGCGGCTCGTCGGACATCGTCGCGCGCGGCATCCAGCAGCGCTTCAGCGAGAAGCTCGGCCAGACCATCGTCGTCGACAACAAGCCGGGAGCCAACGGCGCGCTCGCCGCGGGCTACGTGGCGAAGGCGAAGAACGACGGCTACACGCTGCTCGTGGGCTCGATCGGCACCTACGCCATCAACCCCGTGCTCTACAAGCATCTCGCGTACGAGCCGCGGCGCGATTTCGACCTCCTCACCGTGGCCGTGCGCACCCCCAATGCGCTCGTCGCGACGCCGGGCTTCCCGGCGAACACCGTGCAGGAGCTCATCGCGTACTGCAAGAAGCATCCGAACGAGGTGTCGTTCGCATCGTCGGGCACCGGGTCCTCCGACCACCTCACGGCGGAGCTCTTCTGGCAGAAGACGGGCACGAGCGGCATCCACGTCCCGTACAAGGGCGGCAGTCAGGCGATCGCCGACCTCATCGGCGGCACGTCGAACGTCTCGTTCCAGAACCTGGGCGCTGTCACGCAACACATCCGCGCGGGGCGCCTGAAGCTGCTCGCCGTCACCGGGGTGAAGCGCGATCCCACGTTCCCCGATGCGCCCACGATGGCCGAAGCCGGCGTGCCCGGGATCGAGGTGTATTCGTGGCAGGCGTTCGTCGCGCCCAAGGGCCTGCCGCACGACGTGCACGCCAAGGTGGAAGGCGCGCTCATCGCGGCGCTCAAGCAACCGGACGTCGTGAAACGCTTCAACGACATCGGCTTCGAAGTCGTGGCCAACTCGTCGCCCGAGTTCCAGCAATTCCTGGCCGGCGAGCTGGCGCGCTGGAAGACCGTCGTGGACCAGGGCCACATCGAGACCGATTGAGAAGGACCATGGCAAAGACCCGCAAGAAACCCGACGAGCTGCGCAGCCACCGCTGGTACGGCGTGAACGACCTGCGCAGCTTCGGGCACCGCTCGCGCACCGCGCAGATGGGCTACACGCGCTCCGATTACGCCGGCAAGCCGGTGATCGCGATCGTGAACACGTGGAGCGAGATCAATCCCTGCCACACGCACTTCCGCCAGCGCGCCGAGGAAGTGAAGCGCGGCATCTGGCAGGCGGGCGGCTTCCCGATCGAGATGCCGGCGATGTCGCTGTCGGAGCCGTTCCAGAAGCCCACCACGATGCTCTATCGCAACCTGCTCGCGATGGAGACCGAGGAGCTGCTGAGGAGCTATCCCGCCGACGGCTGCGTGTTGATGGGCGGCTGCGACAAGACCACGCCGGCGCTGCTCATGGGCGCCTTCTCGATGAACCTGCCCGCGATCTTCCTGCCCGCGGGCCCGATGCTGCGCGGCGACTTCCAGGGCCAGTACCTCGGCAGCGGCAGCGACACGTGGAAATACTGGGCGGAGCTGCGCGCGGGCAACATCACCGAGGCCGAGTGGAAGGGCGTGGAGGACGGCATCGCGCGCTCGCCCGGCCACTGCATGACCATGGGCACCGCCTCGACGATGACGTCGGCCGTCGAAGCGCTCGGCTTCACGCTGCCCGGCGCGGCCTCGATTCCCGCGCCGGATTCGCGCCACGCGCAGATGGCGACGCTGACCGGCAAGCGCATCGTCGACATGGTGTGGGAGGACGTGAGGCCGCTCGACATCGCCACACCGGCCGCCTTCGACAACGCGGTGCGCACCGTGCTCGCGCTCGCCGGATCGACCAACGCGCTCGTGCACCTGGTGGCGCTCGCGCGGCGCGCCGGCGTCGCGCTCGACATCGATCGCTTCGACGCGCTCGCGCGCACCACGCCCGTGCTCGCGAACGTGCGCCCGTCGGGCAAGTACCTCATGGAGGATTTCTTCTACGCGGGCGGGCTGCCGGCGCTGCTCGTGCAGCTCGGCGATCTTCTCGACGGCTCGGCGATGACCGTGAACGGGCGCACCCTGGGCGAGAACATCGCCGGGGCGCGGGTGTGGAACGACGACGTGATCCGCTCACGCGCCAACCCGCTCGTGGCTTCCGACGGGCTCGCGGTGCTGCGCGGCAACCTCGCCCCCGACGGCGCGGTGATCAAGCCGCCTGCGATGGAAGCGCGGCTGCAAAAGCACGTGGGTCGCGCGGTCGTGTTCCGCAACTACGACGACATGGCCAGGCGCATCGACGACCCCGCGCTCGACGTCGACGCCGACAGCGTCATCGTGCTGCAGAACGCCGGGCCGCAAGGCGCGCCGGGCATGCCCGAGTGGGGGCAGCTGCCGATCCCGAAGAAGCTGCTGCAGCGGGGCGTGCGCGACATGGTGCGCATCTCGGACGCGCGCATGAGCGGCACGAGCTACGGCGCGTGCGTGCTGCACGTCACGCCCGAGTCGTTCGTCGGCGGCCCGCTCGCGCTCGTGCGCGACGGCGACCGCATCGCCCTCGACGTGCCGGGACGCAAGCTCGAGCTGCTCGTGGACGCACCCGAGCTCGCGCGCCGCCGCGCCGCATGGAAGCCGGCGCAACCGCACTTCCATCGCGGCTTCGGCGCGCTCTACCAGCAGCACGTGATGCAGGCGGACAAGGGCTGCGATTTCGACTTCCTCGAGGCCGGCGCGAACACGCAGGAGCCGGAGATCCACTGAGCGCGGCGCGGCGCTATCGCGCCGCGTCCGCCGCCCGCTGGTCGAGATAGCGCTCGACGTCCTCGAAGCTCACCGAGCCGCGGCGCGCCGCGTCGATCGCCTCGAAATGCGACGCGATGAAGCCGAGCCCCGCGGCGCGGGCCTCGTCCCGGGTCACGCGTCCCGGCTGCGCGCCGTGCGCGGCCTCGAACAGGTCGCGCAGTCGCCGCGTGACCTCGCTGCGGAATGCCTTGCCCTGCGACGGCGGCGTCGGCGCGAGATGGCGCAGGGATTCGGGCAGCGCCGGATCGCGCACCACGGTCTCGAACACGGCCGGCGGCATGGTGGCGCCCGATCGCGCGGTCGCGATGCGCGGCGCTGCGGGCGGCGTGGGCACGACGGACTTTCCCGCCGCCGCGTGATAGAACGCCGCGAGGTCCGCCTTCTCCGCGACGCGCCCGACGTCGTCGAGGTACGTCATGTGGCCGCCCTGGTAGGAGCGCACCGTGAGCCGCGCGCCGGCGTTCAGTCGTGCGAGGTCGCCCTCGGTCTGGAAGAACGGCGTCACGATGTCGTGATAGCCGTTGGCGGAGAAGACCCGCAGCTTCGGATCGAGCGCCATCGCCGCCGCGAGATCGGGCACGGTGTCGGGAAACGCCAGGCCCGCGTGGGAAAAATTCCACGACTGGACCTGGTTGCCGAGCATCGTGTACGCCGAAGGGGTCGTGTAGCGCAGGTCGTTGGCGAGGTACGAGACGATCGTCGTGGCGAACGACGAGTCGTAGTACGTGGACGAAGGATCGCCTTGCTGCGCGAGCGGCGTGCCGCGCGGCGCCACCATGCGGCCGTCGTAGTAGCCGATCACCGAGCCGGGCACCAGGTTGTCGTGGAAGAAACCGGGATCCATGTTGAAGTGCGTGGCCCACGACGCTGCGCCGAGACCGGTGTCCGCGGCGAGCTCGCCCGCAAGCTCCGGCGCGGGCTGCGTGAACGAACCGAGCAACGCATGCACGGCCGGATCGTACACGGTGCTCGCGAACGCGCGCATGCGGTCCATGTACGCGGGAAGCTGCGCCACCGGCTCGGGCGGTTGCACGAGCGAGAGCCACGCTCCGATCGCGGCGTAGCTCGGCAGAAAGCCGGAGCAGCTGACGACCGGCCGGTCGAAGACGCCGCAATTGGTGTTGTAGTTCAGGATCGAGGACTGCAGCACCACGCCCGCGAGCGGGCTGCCGGCGCTCTCGAGCAGGCTCGCGAGGACGGCGCTCCTCGGCGTGCCGTAGGACTCGCCGAACAGGAATCGCGGCGACGCGTCGCGATGGTTCGCGGCGACGTAGCGCATCACGAAGTCGCGGAAGATCGCCGCGTCGGCATCGACGCTCCAGAACGTGCCGTTCACGTTGGGCGCAATCGCCTCCGAGAATCCGGTTCCGACCGCATCGACGAATACCAGGTCGGTCACGTCGAGCAGGCTCTCCGCGTTGTCGGCGAATTCGAGCGGCGTGGGCAGCGTCGTCGTGGGCGCGTGGGTGACGAGGCGCTTCGGCCCGAACGAGCCGAGATGCAGCCAGACGCTCGCCGATCCGGGACCGCCGTTGTAGAAGAACGTGACCGGCCGGGTCGCGGGGTCGGCGCCGTCGAGCGTGTATGCGACGTAGAAGAACGACGCTTCCGGCGCCGCGTCCGTGAGCGCGAGCGCGGTGAGATGGCCCACCGTGGAGGTGTAGCCGAGCGTCGCGCCGTCCACGACGAGCTGATGATGCGTGACCGCGGCGATCTCCTGCGGGCTCGCGAGAGACGCGGTCGCGGACGACGAATAGACCGTGGGGTCGGTGAATGCGCTGCCGCCGGAAGGCGCGCTCGAGCCGCCGGAATCGCTCGCGCCCCCGCCTCCGCCGCCGCACGCGGCAAGCATTGGCACCGCGAGGATGGCGGCGAGCCTCCTCATTGCGGCGGCTCGCCCGAGCGGCGCACGACGTGCACGCTGCACGGCGCGTTCGCCGTGACCGACGACGCGACCGAACGCCACCACGCGAGCGTGCGCTCGTCGGGCCCGGGTGCGCCGAGCACGATCATGTCGACGTTGTTTGCGGCCGCGAAGTCGACCAGCGCGGCGGCCGGATCGGGCGCCTCGAGCACGTGCAGCGAGACCCGGTGCGGCTCGACGTCGAGCGGCCCGATCCAGTGGCGCAGGCGCACGCGGTGCTCCACCTGCACGTCGTCCGCCTCGTGGCCCGGCAGCGGCAGTCGCGACGGCACGACCGACACGCAGATGAGACGGAAGTCGCGCGACAGCGAGAGGATGCGTCGCGCGGCGCGCTGCAGCTCGGGCTGGCGTGGATCGTCGGGATGGCGCGTATCGACCGCGACCATGACGACGGGCGCGGCGCCGGGCTCTTCCTTCGCGCCGCCGGGCAGCACGCCGAGCCCGCGCGCGCGCCACCAGCGTCCGGCCTGCGCGAGAAAGCCGTCGCGCAAGCGCTTCGCGCCGCGCTCGCTGACGCGCACCTGCTCGGGATGGCGCAGGTCGAAGGCGACGAGCGCCGCGGTCTGGTAGCGCTGCTCCGCCTCCGGCTCGAGGCAGCGCAGGACGATTTCCTGCAGCCATTCGGGCACCTCGCGCTCGAGCGCGATGGGCGGCGCGGGATCGATCCAGAGACGGTCGCGCAGTCCCGCGAAAGTCGCCGGCGTCCCGAAGGGAAGCTTGCCGGTCGCGAGCTCGTAGAGCAGGACGCCGAGGGCGAAGAGATCGCTCCGCGCATCGGAGCGCACGCCCCGCACCTGTTCGGGGGAGATGTAGGGTGCCGAGCCCGCCGTGTAGCGGCGCTCCTGCGAGACGAGATCGGGCAGGTGGCGATGATGCGCGAGCGCGAAGTCGACCAGCACCGCGCGGCCGTCGGGGCGCACGATCACGTTGTCGGGCTTGAGGTCGAAGTGGATCACGTCCTGCGCGTGGATGCTGTGCAGCGCGTCGGCGATCGCTGCGCCGAGCGTGGCGACTTCCCCGGGAGCGAGCGGCGGGCGCGCGCGCCGATCGAGGCTCTCGCCCGCCACGCGCTCGATGACGAGATACGGGATGGTGGTCACGTCGCCGGCCGCGACGAAGCGCGGCACGTGCGGCCCGTGCAAGCGCGGCAGGATCAGCGCCTCGGTCTCGAACGCGAGCATGAGCTCGGCGGAGTCGACCGCGCCCAGGCGCGGGATCTTCATGAGCATCGGGAAATCGATGCCCGCGCGCCGCACCTCGAACATCAGCCCCATCGCGCCCTGGTGCACGCATGCGCCGACCTCGAAGCCGTCGACGGCGACGCCGGGCGCGACGTCGGCGACCTTCATCTCAGATGCCCCGCTCGAGGCGATAGGCGAGCGACTCGGGCAATCCGGCCGCGCGCACCTTGCGCGCCGCCGCCTGGTTGTCGTAGGGGACGCGATGGAACGTGAGCGTGCGAAGCTGCAGATCGACGATCGCGTAGGCCGCGGCGGGATTGCCGTCGCGCGGCTGGCCCACCGAGCCTGCGATCGCGAGCCAGCGCCGGTGCGGCGCGAACGGAATCGGCAGGCCGGCCCGCGGGCTGAACGCGACCATGCGGCTGTCGGCGCCCGAGACGTAGAGCATCGGGTCGTGCACGTGTCCGCAGAACGTGTACGGCACGCCCGCCGCCACCGCGCTGCGCTGCGCGGCCGCCGGGCTGTCGATGTACTCCCAGCGCTCGGGTTGCGCGGCGGACGCATGCACGAAGCACAGCTCGCCTTCGGTCACCGCGAGCGGCAGCGAGGCGAGGAAATCGCGCTGCGCCGGCGCCAGGCGCGCGATGGTCCAGCGGATCGCCGCGGCCGCCGCTTCGTTCAGGTAGTCGGTCGCGCCGCACGCCGCGTCGTCGTGGTTGCCTTTCACCGCGAGCCCCCCGCGCGCGCAATGCTCCGCCGCGAGCTCCACCACGGCACCAGGATCCGCGCCGTAACCGACGAGGTCACCGAGGAAGACGCAACGCTCCGCGCCATGCTGGGATGCATGGGCCAGGCACGCCCGCAGGGCCTCGAGATTGGCGTGGACATCGGCGAGCAGCGCGAGGATCAAGGTCGGGCCGGGGGCGGTCGTGGCCCTAATCTACCCTCGCCCGCGCCGCGCATCAAAAGCGCCGAGCGTTCGCCGCCAGCGCAAAAGAAAAGCCCCGCCGAAGCGGGGCTTTTGCTTGAAGCATGGGAGAGGTCGACCCTCACCCGGGCCCTCCCCCAAGGGAGAGGGCGGACATTACATGTCCATGTCGCCCATGCCGCCCATGCCGGGACCGCCGGGCATCGGCGCCTTCTCGTCCTTCGGCAGCTCCGCGACCATCGCGTCGGTGGTGAGGATGAGCGAGGCCACGGAGGCCGCGTTCTGCAGCGCGGTGCGCGTGACCTTCGTGGGATCGAGCACGCCCATGGAGACCATGTCGCCGTACTCGGCGGTCTGGGCGTTGAAGCCGAAGTTCACGCCCTTGCCCTCGAGCACCTTGTTGATGACGACGCTCGGCTCCTCGCCGGCGTTGCGGGCGATCTCGCGCAGCGGCTGCTCGAGCGCACGCAGCACGATCTTCACGCCGGCGGCCTGGTCCTCGTTCTCGGCCTTGATCTTGGCCACCGCCTCGCGCGCGCGCAGCAGCGCCACGCCGCCGCCCGGGACGATGCCTTCCTCGACCGCGGCGCGGGTGGCGTGCAGCGCGTCTTCCACGCGGGCCTTCTTCTCCTTCATCTCGACTTCGGTCGCGGCGCCGACCTTGATCACCGCCACGCCGCCGGCGAGCTTCGCCACGCGCTCCTGCAGCTTCTCGCGGTCGTAGTCGCTGGTCGCCTCGTCGATCTGCTTGCGGATCGCCTCGACGCGCGCCTTGATGCCTTCTTCCTTGCCGGCGCCGTCGATGATCGTGGTCTCTTCCTTGCCGATCTCGACGCGCTTGGCGCGGCCGAGGTCCTTGATCTGCGTGTTCTCGAGCTTGAGGCCGAGCTCTTCCGCGATCACGGTGCCGCCGGTGAGGATCGCGATGTCCTCGAGCATCGCCTTGCGGCGGTCGCCGAAGCCCGGGGCCTTCACGGCGCAGGTCTTGAGGATGCCGCGCAGGTTGTTCACGACGAGCGTCGCGAGCGCCTCGCCGTCCACGTCCTCGGCGATGATCAGCAGCGGACGGCCGGCCTTGGCGACCTGCTCGAGCACCGGCAGGAGATCGCGGATGTTCGAGATCTTCTTGTCGTGCAGCAGGATGAACGGGTCGTCGAGCACGGCGACCTGCTTGTCGGGGTTGTTGATGAAGTACGGCGAGATGTAGCCGCGGTCGAACTGCATGCCCTCGACCAGCTCGAGCTCGTTCTCGAGGCCCTTGCCGTCCTCGACCGTGATCACGCCTTCCTTGCCGACCTTGTCCATCGCGTCGGCGATCGTCTTGCCGATCTCGCTGTCCGCGTTGGCGGAGATCGCGCCGACCTGGGCGATCTCCTTGGAGGTCGTGCACGGCTTGGAGATCTTCTTCAGCTCCTCGACCGAGGTGTGCACGGCCTTGTCGATGCCGCGCTTCAGGTCCATCGGGTTCATGCCGGCGGCGACGTACTTCATGCCTTCGGTGACGATGGCCTGGGCGAGCACGGTCGCGGTCGTGGTGCCGTCACCGGCCACGTCGGAAGTCTTGGAGGCGACTTCCTTCACGAGCTGCGCGCCCATGTTCTCGAACTTGTCCTTGAGCTCGATCTCCTTCGCGACCGACACGCCGTCCTTGGTGACGGTGGGGGCGCCGAACGAGCGCTCGAGCACGACGTTGCGACCCTTCGGGCCGAGCGTGACCTTGACCGCGTCGGCCAGGATGTTCACGCCGGTGATCATGCGCGTACGCGCGAATTCCTTGAACTTGACGTCTTTGGCTGCCATGGATATTTCCTCTCGATTCGAAGTGGGCGTCAGGCGTTGACGACGGCCATGATGTCTTCTTCGCGCATCACGAGCAGCTCGTCGCCGTCGATCTTGACGGTCGTGCCCGAGTACTTGCCGAAGAGCACCTTGTCGCCGACCTTGAGGTCGACGGGAGTGACCTTGCCTTCCTCGTTCTTCTTGCCGGGGCCGACGGCGAGCACTTCGCCCTGGTCGGGTTTCTCGGCGGCGGTGTCGGGGATGACGATGCCGGAGGCGGTCTTCCGCTCCTCTTCGAGGCGCTTGATGATCACGCGATCGTGCAACGGACGCAGTTTCATAGCTTTGCTCCTGATTGGTCTTGGAGATTGGAGTCCATCCCTCTCCCCTCCTCGGGACGAAGGCGGCTCCGGATAAACGGGGTAGTTGCGGGCTTAGCACTCACCCGCGACGAGTGCTAATAATAGGCTCGGACGAACGGCATTTCAAGTGCCGGACGAACGGAAGCGCGCGGAAAGAAGTAACCGCTTACATGCGCGCCCTGCTGGAATTTTTTGCCGCCGGAACAGCCACTTCCGCTCAGAGCATGAGCGCCCACACCCGGCCGGAAAGCTCCTTCACCCGCTCGAGCAGCGAGCGGTGCGCCCAGACCTCGCGCGTGATCGCCCGGGAGTTGGCGAGGTCGGCGTCGAAGTCGCGGTTCATGCGCTCGGCGAAGACCGGGCTCAACACCACGACGTTCAGCTCGTCGTTGTGCACCAGGCTGCGCCAGTCGAGGTTGGTCGAGCCCACCGTCGACCACACACCGTCGATGGTCGCGGTCTTCGCGTGCAGCGGCCGGTTCTTGCGCTCGTAGATCTTCACCCCCGCTTCGAGCAGCTCGCCGTAGTACGAGCGCGTGGCATGCAACACCAGCCCGCTGTCGCTCACGCTCGGCAGGATGAGCTTCACGTCGACGCCGCGCCGCGCGGCGCTCTCGAGCGCGGCGAGCAGCAGGTCGTGCGGCACGAAGTACGCGTTCATGATGCGCACCTCGGTCTCCGCGCTCTCGATCGCCGAGATCAGCCCGACGTAGAGCGGATTCGCGCCGGAATCGGGCGAGGAGGCGATGGGACGCACGACCTCGTTGCCCGACGCCTTCAGTTGCGGATAGAAGCGCTTGTCGGTGAGCGCGGGCTCGTGGCGCTGCAGCGCCCACTGCGCGAGGAAGATGCGCTGCAGGTCCGCCACCACCGGGCCATCGACGCGCACCTGCGTGTCGCGCCACGGCGGGTTGCCCGAATCGACCCGGCTCTTCTCGTGGCCGCTCGTCGGATCCTCCTCCTTCGCCTCGGAGGATCCGGAGATCGCGCTTTGCGAGGGCCTCGATCCCGCGGGCCCGCGCTCGAGCGGGCCGTACACCTTGCTGATGTTGATGCCGCCGAGGAAGGCCACGCGGCCGTCGACGACGAGGAGCTTGCGATGATCGCGATGGTCGAGCGCGGCGCCTTTCTGCAGCACGTTGCCCGGCGAGATCGGGTTGTAGCCGACCACCTGCACTCCCGCGTCGCGCATCTGCTGGAAGAACTCCTTCGGCGTGTCGAGCGATCCGACGCTGTCGTAGATCACGCGCACCTGCACGCCGGCGCGGCAGCGCTCGATCAGCGCATCGGCGAACGTGCGGCCGACCTTGCCGCCCTCGAAGATGTAGACCTCGAGGTGGATGCTGTCGCGCGCGGCGTGGATCGCGTCGAGCATCGCTTCGTAGGTCGGTCCGCCGTCCTCGAGCAGCGTGACGTGGTTGCCCGCCGACAGCGGCGTGCCGGTGAGCGCCTGCTCGACCGCGACGTGGCGATCGAAGATGCTCGTGTCGGGCGAGCGCTGGCGCAGGTCGGCGAGGATCTTCTGCGCCTGCGCGTGGGAGAGCGGCCCGCGCGGCCCGTCGACGCGCACCGGCTGCGGCCGCGCGTCCTCGAGGTAGCGATCGAGCTCGGGAACGGTGGCGCACGCCGCGACGAGCGCGACGAGCGCGAAGGCGATGCCGCGTGCGGCCCCCCGAAGCGGGATCATGGGGGCCGCGCGAACATCAGTGTGCGAGCCGCGAGCAGCGGCCGAACTGGTAGACGAGGCGGCGCGGCCGCGGCGTGCGGCCGACCTTCACGGGTGCCGCGATGTACGGGCACGGCGGATTGCGATAGCCGCCTTCCTCGAGCGTCTCGTCCTCGGTGACTTCCGCCCACAGCCCGCCGCGAACGGGCCGGAAGAGCCACGAAACGTAACCCGCGCGCGCCGCGGCCCCGATCAGCTCGTCGCCGTCGGGCACCTCGGCGACGACCGGCGGCTGTCCCTCGAGTGCGATGGGGAGCGCGCCGAACGCGCCGCGGCACTCGATCGATTCCTGCTCGCTCGCGCCCGGCCGCACGAATGGCAGCGCCTCGGTGCGCGCCAGGTCCCACGAGCCGAGCTCCCACGCGACGTCGAGCAGCGCGTTCTCGAGCTCCTCGAGCCGGTCCCAGCGCTCGTTGATCTGCAGCGCCGAGCTGGGAACGGACTGGTACGCGACCACGTCGGCGTCGGCCACCTCGGCCAGCCGCGTCTCCACGAAGCCGTGCCAGTGCAGCGTGAGCACGATCGGTGTGTTCGCGTACGGCACCGCGGCGAGCGTGATGCCCACCAGCGGAAGGCGATTGGAGATGAGCTGCGTCTCGATCCGATCCAAGAGTTGCATTCCTCGGTCCTCCATGGTTCAGAAGAGTTTTCCGATGGGGAAGTTCCACGTCCCTGCTTCCCCACGAAGCAACTTGCGTGCTCAGCGGGTTTTTCCCACGGAATCAAGCGCCCGTGTTGCTAGCACTCGAGGCGCACGGATGCCAATACGGGCCGGCGTCCCACACCGCCGGTAACGTCGTCCCACTTCGGGGCGTGGACGAGCCGCTAGAATTGGGGCACGCCACCAAACCGGATCGGGGAGCCGCGCCGCGTGCCGTTGCTGGGGAATGCCGAAAAAGCGGAGCTCGAGGCGCTCATCCTGCGCGAGCTCACGCAGCACTACGAGGCGCACGGAAAAGCCGCCCTGCTCGGGCAGGGATTGCGCGTCGTGGTGCGCGGCGACGGCGTGGCGATCGACCGCGGCGAAACGCGCGATCCCCTCGCGGCGGTCGAGGTGCGCACGCTCTTCACGGCGCTGTGCTATCGCGACGATGCGGCGCCTTCGCTGCCGGGCGAGGCGCTGGCATCGCTGGCGAGCGAGGCGGCGAGCGCGACCGCCGCGCAGATCAACCGCCTCGGGCGCGCGCGATGACCAACGACGAGGCGATTCGGCGCAGCCTCGCGGCGATCTGGCACCCGTGCACGCAGATGAAGACGCACGAGCGCGTGCCGCTGGTGCCGGTGGCGCGCGCGCACGGGCCCTGGCTCTACGACTTCGAGGGCCGCCGCTACCTCGACGGCGTGAGCTCGTGGTGGGTGAACCTGTTCGGGCACGGGCATCCCGCGATCAACGCGGCGCTGCGCGCGCAGCTCGACACGCTCGAGCACGTGATGCTCGCCGGGTTCACGCACGCGCCCGCGATCGAGCTCGCCGAGCGATTGAAGGCGCTCGCTCCCGGCCGCCTCGGCCACGCCTTCTTCGCCTCCGACGGCGCCTCCGCCACCGAGATCGCCTTGAAGATGGCGTTCCACGCCTGGGCGAATCGCGGCCGTTCCGGCAAGAACCGCTTCGTCTCGCTCGAGGGCGGCTATCACGGCGAGACCGTGGGCGCGCTCGCCGTCACGGACGTGCCGATCTTCCGTGACGCCTATGCGCCCCTGGTGCGCGGCGCGATCGTCGCACCGTTTCCCGCCGCCGCACCGGGCGACCACCACTTCACGGGGCAGCACGGCGCGCAGGCCGCGGCCGACGCGCTCGAGCGGCTCTTCGCCGAACGCGCGCACGAGATCGCCGCGCTCATCGTCGAGCCGCTGGTGCAGGGCGCGAGCGGCATGCGCTTCTACCATCCCGAGTACCTGCGCCGCGCGCGCGCCCTGTGCGACCGCCACGAGGTGCTGCTCGTGGCCGACGAGATCATGACCGGCTTCGGCCGCACCGGCACGCTCTTCGCGTGCGAGCAGGCGGGGATCGCGCCCGACCTCCTGTGCCTGTCGAAGGGCATCACCGGCGGCTACCTGCCGCTGTCCTGCGTGCTCGCCACCGATGCCGTGTACGAGGCGTTCTACGACGAGGACATCGCGCGCGGCTTCCTGCACTCCCACTCGTACACCGGCAATCCACTCGCGTGCCGCGCCGCGTGCACCGTGCTCGACCTCTTCGAACGCGAGCACGTGATCGCCGCGAACGAGCGCAAGGCCGCGCGCTTCTTCGCCGCGGCCGAACGGCTCGCGCACCATCCGGCGGTGCGCGATTTCCGCCACCTGGGCATGATCTGGGCCTTCGAGGTGGACAGCGAGCAGCCGGCGTTTGCCGCGCGCGCCTTCGCCATCGCGCTCGCGCATGGCGTGGTGCTGCGCCCGATCGGGCACACGGTCTACTTCATGCCGCCGTATGTGATCGACGACGCGGAATTCGCACTGCTCGTGGAAGCGGGGCTCGCCATCGCCGACACGCTCGGGCGCCGGTGATGCGCACGCTCGTCGCCGCGCTGCTCGCCACCGCCTCGCTCGCAGCGCACGCGGCGCGCGAGCTGCCCCCGCCGGTGCGCGACGCGCTCGCGCGAGCCCGCGTGCCGCCCGCTTCGGTGGCCGTGGTGGTCGAGCCGGCCGATGGCGGCGCGCCGATCGTCTCCCACCGCGCGCAGGCGCCGATGCATCCCGCGTCGGTCATGAAGCTCGTCACGAGCGAGGCCGCGCTCGACCTCCTCGGACCCGCGTTCCGCTTCCGCACCGACGCGCTCGTCGCGGGCGAGCTGCGCGAAGGCGTGCTCGACGGCGACCTCGTGATCCGCGGCGGCGGCGATCCGGCGCTCACGTTCGATCGCCTGTGGATGATGGTGAAGCAGTTGCGCGCGCGCGGGCTGCGCGAGATCCGCGGCGACGTCGTGCTCGACCGCTCGTACTTCGCGCCGTTCGCCTACGATCCGGGGCGCTTCGACAACGAGCCGCGGCGCGCGTACAACGCCGCGCCCGATGCGCTGCTCGCGAACTTCGGCGCGATCGACTTCACGTTCGTGCCCGCTGGCGAGGGCGTGCGCGTGGTGCCCGAGCCCGAGCTGCCGAACGTCCAGGTGGTCAGCCACGTGGCGGCGACCGGCGCGCCGTGCAAGGCGTGGCGCCGCGACCTGCGCTACGACGTCGCCGATGACGGCCTGCTCGCAACCGTCGTCTTCAGCGGCGACTACCCGACCGAATGCGGCGAACGCTCGCTCCCCTTGAGCGTGTTCGACGGACCGCGCTACTTCGAATCCCTGTTCCGCTGGCTCTGGAGCGAATCGGGCGGCGTCCTGCGCGGCCGCGTGCGTGCGGGGACGACGCCCGCCACGGCGCGCCTTTTCCATCGCCATTTCTCGCCGCCGCTCGCGGAGCTCCTGCGCGACATGAACAAGTTCTCGAGCAACGTGATGACGCGCAACGTGTTCCTCGCGCTCTCGGCCGAGCTCGGGCCGGGACCGGGAAGCGCGCAGGCGAGCGCGGAGCGGGTGCGCGCGTGGCTCGAGGCGAGCGGCATCGCGGCGCCGGAGCTCGTGGTCGAGAACGGGTCGGGGCTGTCGCGCACCGAGCAGGCGAGCGCCGCCACCCTCGCCGCATTGCTGCGCCACGGCTGGGAAAGCGGCACGATGCCCGAGCTCGCCGCCTCGCTGCCGCTGTTCGCCGTCGACGGCACGTTCGCGCGGCGCCCCGGCGACAATGCGATCGGCCACGCGCACCTGAAGGACGGCCTGCTCGACGGCGTGCGCGCGCTCGCCGGCTACGTACGCGACATGGCGCACCGGCGCTGGATCGTGGTGATGATGGTGAACGACGCGAACGCCGACCGCGCGCAGCCCGCGCTCGACGCGCTGGTGGAGTGGACGAGCAGCCTCGGCGTACGCCGCTGAGGCGGCTCAGGCCGCTTTCGCCTCCTCGAGCAGGGCGAGCTTGTCGCGCGCGAGCTCGAAGCGGCGCGCGAGCTCCGCGCGTCCGGCCGCGTCGAAGCGCCGCTCGATGCGCGGGAAGAGCAGGTCGTGCTCGGAATCGATGTGGCGCGCGATGAGATCGCGCGCGACCGAAAGCCGCGCGCGCCATTCCAGGCTTCCCGGCCGCACGCGCTCGAGCTTGCCGAACAGGCTCTCGACGATCTCGTGCTCGACGAAGCGCTCGCCGGCGCGCGCCTCGGAAGCCGAGAGCGCATCGGCGGGTTCGAGCGCCGAGTACACGACCGTCTCCTCCGCGAGCGCGTGGATCACCCACCCGCGGCGCAGCTCGCGCAGGCCGCGCAGCGCGCGGCCGCTTTCGGCCTCCGCGCGCAGGCGCTCGACCTGCGCGAGGAGGTCCTCGTGGTCCTGGCGCAACCGGTCCCGCACATCGGCGGGGCCGTCGCCGGCCACCGCGTCGTTGCTCGGGAAGTTGGCGGCCACGAGCGGGCTACCGGGGATTACTTGTGCTGCTCGGCCGACTTCTCGATCTTCTGCCCGCCGTTGGAAACGTCGCGGCCGAAGCCTTCCATGGTGTTGCAGGCAGTGAGCACGAACGCGCCGAGGATCATCGCGATGATTGCTTTCATTGTTGCCTCCGTTGTGGACCTTGGGGGGTGTCGCTTGATTGTCGCGAGAGGCCCGCGGCCGTCCCGCCAAACGCTCCTCCATGGTGAACGACCCGTCGCGTCCCGCAAATCAGGCGAGGTCCCTGAAGTCTGTCGGCGCGCTCCTACGGCGCGTCGGTGCGGCGCGCCAGCGCGACGGCCGCGGCGACTGCCAGCAGGGCGGCGACGACCGCCAGCGCGAACGCGCCCACGATGCCGAGCGGTGCGAGCGCCAGCGCGAGGGCGGTGAAGAACGCGGTGAAGCCCGAGAGGCCCACGACGAAGCCGCGCGTGAGGCGCGCGACCGCGTCCGGCCCGTAGAGGGCGAGCGTGAACGGCGGCAGGATCGAGCCCGTGACCGGCACGGAGAGCAGCAGGCCGCTCACCACCGGGCCGAACGCGCGCGCGCCGAGCACGATCGCGACCGCGAGCGCGAACGCTGCACCGAGGCGCAGCGAGAGCTCCGCGCGCGGCACGAGCGCCGGCGTCGCCGGAGCGCGGCTGCGGGGAAGGAATCGCCACGCCGCGGCGAGCCCGCCGGCTCCGAGCACGAAAGCGAGCGGCGCGGAAGGCTGCGCGATCGCGAGGCCCAACGCCACCATGCCGCAGCTCGCCCAGCCGGCTGCGAGCGCGAGCGGCCAGCGCGCGCGCCGCGCCGCGTGCGCGAACGCGAGCAGGTGCGCGGCCTGCCCGAGGATGGCGGCGAGGGTGAGGGTGGCCGAGCGCGCCGCGAACGCCGGCCCGTAGTCGAGCGCGAGATAGAGCGTGATCGGGCCGCCGATGAACGGCAGCCCACCGAGGTATCCCGACACCGCATGGCCCCAGCGGCGCGCGGCGAGGCTCGCGGCCCACACCGCGGCGGGCACGAGCGCGAGGCGCAGCCACAGGCGCGCATCGCCGAGCTCGGCCAGCGCGGGCATCACCGCCGGACGGGCGCCGGAGGCGTGCGCGGGCGCGGGCGGTTGCCGCCGCTCACCATGCGGTACTCGTAGAGGCGGCACTCGAGCGCGCCGTTGAAGAGCACCGTGCGGCGCGACGGCTGCAGGCGGATGCGGCGCGCGAGATCCGGATCGCCCGAGAAGATGAACGCGGTCCAGCCCGGAAAGCGCTTCTTGAGCACGTCGCCGAGCTCGGGGTAGAAGCGCGCGAGCCGCTCCTTGTCGCCGAGGCGCACGCCGTAGGGCGGGTTCGTCACGATCAGCCCCGTCGCGGCCGGCGCCTTGATCTCGAGGAGGTTCGCCTGCTTGAGCGTGACCGCCTCCTCGAGCCCCGCGTCGCGCAGGTTCATGCGCGCCTGGTCGAGCATGCGGCCATAGAGGTCCGAGCCGAAGATGGCGAGCGGAGCGAGCGGCTTCTCCTCGCGCTGCGCGCGCGCGAGCTCGCGTTCCCAGAATGCCGCGTTGAAGCGCGCGAGCTTGCGGAAGCCGAAGTCGCGCGCGCGCCCGGCGGCGCGCCCGAGCGCGATCTCCGCCGCCTCCGAGAGGAACGTGCCGCCGCCGCACATCGGGTCGAGCAGCGCGATCCCCGGCCGCCAACCGGCCAGCCGCAGGATGCCTGCCGCGAGGTTCTTCTTGAGCGGCGCCTCGCCCACGTGGTCGCGGCGTCCGCGCTTGAAGAGCGGCTCGCCGCTCGTGTCGAGATAGAGGGTGCACACCTTCGCATCGAGGAACGCGTGCACGCGCACGTCGGGCTCGCGCGGCGCCACCGACGGGCGCCGGCCGAGGGCATCGCGGAAGTGATCCGCGATCGCGTCCTTCACGCGCAGCGTCACGAAGTCGAGGCTCTTCACCGGGCTGCGGTGCGCGTTGGTCTCGACCTTGAACGTGCGCTCGGCGGAGAAGAGCTCGCGCCAGCGCACCTGTTTCGCCGCCTCGTAGATGTCGTTCTCGTTGGCGTACGGGAAGCGCGCCACGCGCCACAGCACGCGGCTGGCGATGCGCGAGCGCAGGTTGACCGTGTAGACGAGCTCGAAGGGGCCGCTGAACGCCACACCCGCCTCGGCGCTCTCGCCGGGCGTCACCTCGAGCGCGCGCAGCTCCTCGGCGAGCGCCGGGGCGAGGCCGCGCGGGCACGGCGCGAAGAAATAATGGGCGGCGCTTTCCTGTTTGTGCAGGATGCGGGGCGCGGGAGCGCTCATCTAAAACGGCTTGACGACGACGAGGATCACGACCGCCACCAGGAGGACGGTGGGCAGCTCGTTCACCACGCGGTAGAAGCGATGCGAGCGGCGGTTCGCATCGCGCGCGAAGTCGCGGACCATGGCGCGCAGCCAGAAGTGGTAGGCGACGAGGAGCGCGACGAGGGCGAGCTTGGCGTCGAGCCAGCCGCCGCGGAAGCCCCAGCCGATCATGAGCCACAGGCCGGAGGCGAGCGTGAGGATCATGGCCGGCGTCATGATGCCGCGGTACAGGCGCCGCTCCATCACCTTGAAGCGCGCGTTCGACGGCGCGTCCGTCGCCTGCGCGTGGTAGACGAACAGGCGCGGCAGGTAGAAGAGCCCGGCGAACCAGGACACCACGAAGACGATGTGCAACGCTTTCACCCAGGGCATAGGGGTATCATTCTAGGCGATGTTCCCGCGCCTTCCGGCCGCCGCCGCGTTCGTCGCGCTCGCCGGCTTCCTCCTTCCCGCCTCCGGCGCGCCCGTCGTGAAGACCGAGCACGTGGAGGCGCGCCTCGTCGCCGAATCGGCCTCGGCGCAACCCGGCCATCCGGTGCTCGTGGGCCTCAAGCTCACGATGGCGCCGCAGTGGCACACGTACTGGAAGAACCCGGGCGACTCGGGGCTGCCCACGCGCATCGCGTGGACGCTGCCGCCCGGATGGAAGGCGGGCGAGATCCGCTGGCCCTATCCCAAGCGCCTGCCCGTCGGCCCGCTGATGAACTACGGCTACGAGGACGACGTGCTGCTCGCCACCGAGCTCACCCCGCCCGCGCATGCGCCCGCGGGAACCGCCGACATCCGCGCGGCGGCGCAATGGCTGGTGTGCAAGGAGATCTGCGTCCCCGAGAAGGGCGAGCTCGAGCTCGCGCTCCCCGTGGCCGACGCGGCGCCGAAGCCGGACGCGAAATGGGCCGACGACTTCGAGCGCGCGCGCAACCAGTGGCCGGTGGACGCCAAGGGCTGGAAGTTCGAATCCGCGATCGCGGGCAACGCGCTGCGCGTACGCATGACCTCGCCGCCCGGTGCGGCGGTGCCCGCGAACGTCGCCTTCTTTCCCGAGCAGGCCGAGCTCATCAATCCCGCCGCGCCGCAGAAGGTCGGACGCGCGGGCGGCGCGCTCACGTTCGAGATGCCGCTCGCGGATCCGCCGCCGAAGGACGTGCGCGAGGTGCGCGGCGTGGCGGTCGCCGAGTCGGGATGGCCGGGCACCGACGGGCGCAAGGCGCTCGCGGTGGACGCGCCCGCGGTCGCGGCGCTGCCCGCCGTCGCGGCGACGACGGGCGGCGACGGCGCCATCGGCGGCAGCGCGCTCGCCGCGCTCGCGTTCGCCTTCGTGGGCGGCCTGATCCTGAACCTCATGCCGTGCGTCTTCCCGGTGCTCGGCATCAAGGTGATGGGCTTCGTGCGCCACGCGCACGGCCATCCGCGCGCGATGCGCCTGCAGGGCGCGATCTTCTCCGCCGGCGTGATCGCCTCGTTCGCGGCGCTCGCCGGGCTCATGCTCGCGTTGCGGGCGGGTGGCGCGCAGCTCGGCTGGGGCTTCCAGCTGCAGTCGCCGGTCGTGGTCGCGGCGCTCGCGTGCCTGTTCTTCGTGCTCGCGCTGAACCTCGCGGGCCTGTTCGAGTGGGGCGGCTTCGCGCAGTCGATGACGTCGAACCTCTCGGCGCGCGGGCGGTATGCGGACGCGCTCCTGTCCGGCGTGCTCGCCACCGTCGTCGCGACACCGTGCACGGCGCCGTTCATGGGCGCGGCCGTCGGCTTCACGATGACGCAGACCGCGGCGCTTGCGCTCGCGGTGTTCGTCATGATCGGGATCGGCATGGCGGTGCCGGTCATGACGCTCGCGCTCTTCCCGTCGCTGCTCAGGCGCCTGCCGAAGCCCGGGCGCTGGATGGAAACGTTCAAGCAGGTGCTCGCGTTCCCGCTCTTCGCGACCACGGCGTGGCTCGCGTGGGTGCTCGGCGCGCAGGCGGGCAACGACGCGGTGCTCGCGCTGCTGCTCGGCCTCGTGCTGCTCGCGCTCGGCGCGTGGCTGTACGGCCGCTGGCCGCACGCCGGCTCGCGCTGGGAGCCGGCGGTGGCCGCGGGCCTCGCCGCGCTCGGCCTGTTCGTCGCGTGGCCCGCGCCCTCGCATCCCGGCGCCGGCTCGAAGGCCGCGACGCAGGACGCATGGGAAGCGTGGTCGCCCGAGAAGGTCTCCGCTTACCTCGCGCAGGGCCGGCCCGTGTTCGTCGACTTCACCGCCGCGTGGTGCGTCTCGTGCCAGGTGAACAAGCGCGTGGCGCTCGGCAACGACGAGGTGATGAAGGCGTTCGCCGGGCGCAACGTCGCGCTGCTCGAGGCGGACTGGACGCGCATGGACCCGCGCATCACGTCGGCGCTCGCCACGCTCGGGCGCAACGCCGTGCCCGTCTACGCGCTCTACACGCCGGGCGATCCCGAGCCGCAACTGCTGCCCGAGGTGCTCACGCCCTCGATCGTGCTCGCACACGTGGAGAAGCTGCCGGCCGCGAACGCGACCGCGCTCACGCAGCGCTGAGCAATCCCCTCGGCGCGCGCCGAGCGGAGGCAGAACAACCCACTCAGCTCATCAACCGGCGGCGGAAGAGCGCGAGCGCGATCGCGAACCCCGCCACTGCGTAGGCGAGCAGCACCGCGACGTGCAGCAGCGGCGCATCGGGCCAGCGCCCGAGCAGGAGCGGGCGGCCGAGCGCCACCGCGTGCGTGAGCGGCAGCGCCTGCGCGAGCGCCTGCAGCCATGCGGGCATGTTGGCGATCGGGTAGAAGACGCCGCACAGCAGCATCATCGGCGTGATCGCGAGGGTGAACCAGTACATGAAGAAGTCGTACGACTTCGCCAGCCCGGTCATCACCAGCCCCAGGCCCGAGAAGCACAGCCCGATGAGGAACGCGAGCGGCACGATGAAGACCATCGTCCACGAGCGCCCGAGCCCGAGCGCGATGGCGACGAGCAGCACCGCCATGCCCGAGAGGAAGCTCTTCGATGCCGCCCACACCCATTCGGCGACCACGACGTCCTCGAGGCTCACCGGCGCGTTGAGGATGCCTTCCCACGTGCGCTGCACGTGCATGCGCGAGAAGCCCGAGTAGAGCGTCTCGAAGGAGGCCGACATCATCGTCGAGTAGCACACCGTGCCGCCGGCGAGGTAGGCGATGTAGCGCACGCCGTCGATCTCGGGGACCATCGCGCCGAATCCCATGCCGAAGCCGGCGAGGTAGAAGAGCGGCTCGATGATGTTGCCGAGCACCGATTCGCGCGCGAGCTTGCGCCACACGAGGTAGTTGCGGCGCCACACCGCGAGCCAAGCCCACGAGACCGGCAGCGCGAAGCGCCTCGCCGCATCATTCATCCCGGATCTCCCTGCCGGTGAGCTTGAGGAAAAGGTCCTCGAGGTTCGCGCGGCGATGGAGGAAGCGCAGATGCCCCTGGGCGCGCAGTTGCGCCACGGCCGGCGCCGCATCGGTGACGTAGCAGAACGCGGTCTCCCCGTGCAGCTCGCCGCGCTCGCAAAGCGCGCGTCCCTGCGAGTCGAGCCAGGCATCGGCGCCCTCGCCGTACACCTCCACGACCTCCGGCTCGATGTGCCGCGCGATCAACGCGCGCGGCTCCCCTTCGGCGAGCGTCACGCCGTGATCGATGATCTTCAGGCGGTCGCACAGGCGCTCGGCCTCGTCCATGAAGTGCGTCGTGAGGAGGATCGTCTTTCCCTGCCGCAGCAGCTGGCGCAGCTTCTCCCACATCAGGTGGCGCGCCTGCGGATCGAGGCCCGTCGTCGGCTCGTCGAGGAAGATGAGCTCCGGGTCGTTCACCAGCGCGCGTGCGAGCACCAGGCGGCGCTTCATGCCGCCGGAGAGCTCCTGGATGCGGCTGTCGGCGCGCGACTCGAGCGCGGCGAAGGCGAGGAGCTGCGCAAGGCGATCGCGCATCGCCTCCTCGCGCAGGCCGAAGTAGCGCGCGTACACCAGCAGGTTCTCGCGCACGGTGAAGTCCGGATCGAGGTTGTCGATCTGCGGCACGACGCCCACGCGCACGCGACCCTCGCGCGCCGCCTGCGGCACCGGGTATCCGAGCAGCGAGATCGTGCCCGCGTCCGGCGCCGTGAGGCCGAGCAGCATGCGCAGCGTCGTGGTCTTGCCCGCGCCGTTCGGCCCGAGCAGTCCGTAGCATTCGCCGCGCGCGAGCTCCAGGTCGATGCCGGCGACCACCTCGCGCCCGCCGTACGACTTGCGGATGCCGCGCGCGGCGAGGATGGTCATCGCACCCAGCGGGTCACGATGTGGCGCAGGAACGGCAGCTTGCGATGGAAGAAGTGCTCGCCGCCGGGCACGACGATCACGGCGACCTCGCGCGGCTCGGCCCACGCGATCGAGTCGGAGAGCGGCACGGTGTCGTCGCGATCGCCGTGCACGATGAGCGTGTTCGCCGTGCCGTGGCGTCCCGGCGGCCCGAGCGCGGGATCGTGCGGGTCCGGCGCCGCCCCCATGCCTTCGGCGGTCAGCCGGCGAAAGCCGGGCGCGGCGAGCACGAGCTGCTCGAACTCGACGCGGCAGCTCGCGCGCGTGGCCACCGCGCCGCCGAACGAGAACCCGGCCAGCCGCAGCGGCAGTCCCGGATACCGCGACCGCGCATGCTCGATCACCGCGACCATGTCGTCGGTCTCGCCGCGCCCCTCGTCGTGCTTGCCTTGGGTGGCGCCCACACCGCGGAAGTTGAAGCGGAAGGTCGCCGCGCCCGCGTCCTGGAAGGCGCGCGCCAGCGTGGTGACGACCTTGTTGTCCATGGTCCCGCCGAAGAGCGGGTGCGGATGCGCGATCACCGCGACCGCGCGCGGATCGGCGGGTGCGGCGGCGGCGATCTCGATGCGGCCGACCGCGCCCGCGATCGACCCGTGCGGCGCCATCAGATGCGCAGCCGCTCCACGACGCGGCCGTTCACGAGGTGCTCGTCGATGATCTCGTCGATGTCCTGGCGGTCGACGTACGTGTACCAGACCTCCTCGGGATAGACGACGACCACGGGGCCCTCCTCGCAGCGATCGAGGCAACCGGCGGTGTTGATGCGCACCTTTCCGGGACCCGACAGGCCGAGCTCCTTCACGCGCTTCTTCGCGTACTCGCGCATCGCCTCGGAGTTGTGGCAGGCGCAGCACGCCTCGGGCGCGGCGCGGCGGTTGACGCAGAAGAAGACGTGGTGTCGGTAGAAAGCCATGGAAGGACGCGGGGCGCCGGCGGAAAGCGGGGGGATTATGGCATGGGCCCGCGCCGCAGCCGCAGGAAGAGCGCGATGAGGAATGTGAGCGCGGCGAGCGGCCAAAGTTCGTGCAGGAAGCGCGTGAGCGTGGTGAAGCCGGCGAGCTGCCCGTAGGGCCAGCGGAAGAGGCGCAGCAGCGTGTCGAGGCCGCTGTAGGCGCCGAAGATCTTCGCGAGCAACGCGCCGGCGAGCATCGTGACGATCGCGGCATAGATGCGGCCCGAGCGGGGCAACCGCCGCAGCGGGTAGAGCGCGACCAGACCCGCGGCGAGCCCGGCGATGCGCCCGACGCTCACCCAATCGGCCGAGAAGTGCGGCTGCAGCATGAAAGTGGCACTCACGAACTTGAGCCAGAGCGCGACCGACAGCAGGATCAGCGTGATGCGAAGGCTGCCCGCCGCGCCGCGCAGCAGCGCCGAGACGAAGAGGCCGAAGCCGCAGATGCCGAGCGCCACGGCGGCGACCTGCAGCACGTCCGCGCCCGTGCCCTGGAGCCCGGTCTCGGCGATGTCGCCCGCGCCGAAGAACGGCAGCGCCGGGTTGAGCTGCGCGATCAGCCACAGCACGAGCAGCATCACGCCCGTGTCGCCCCACATCCCCGGCACGAGCGCGCTCTCCCGCCACGCGCCGAGCGGCCGCACCACCACCGAGTAGAACGGATCGGAGAACAGGAGCGCGCCGGCGAGCGCGCCGCCGGCATTGGCCATCACGTCGAAGATCGACGAGACGCGGTACGGAATGAAGAGCTGGCACACCTCCATGGTGAAGCTCAACACCGTGCCGAACAGCACCGCGCGCAGCGCCCCCGGCATGCGGTTCTCGCCCTCGGCGTAGTAGAGGCTGCCCAGCATGCCGAGCGGGATGTAGGCGACGAAGTTGAGCCCGACGTCGAAGGCCGTGATGTAGCGCGGGCGCAGGAACATCTCGGCCAGCGCATCCGGCCCCGGCAGCCGCAGGGGCCAGAACGGATACAGGCTCGCGTAGGCGATGAGCAGCACCCATACCGCGAGCGATCCGCGGTAGCGGCGCGTGCTCATCCGACCGGCTTCAACCCCTGGCGGTAGATCGACGAGCGTTCGACGTAGTGCTGCGCGACGTGCGTGTTGAGCGCGATCTCCTCGGGCGTGAGCGCGCGCACCACGCGTCCCGGCGTGCCGAGCACGAGCGAGCCGTCGGGGATCACCTTGTTCGGCGTGACGATGGCGCCGGCGCCGACCAGGCAGTTGCGGCCGATCACCGCGCCGTCGAGCACGATCGCGCCGATGCCGATGAGCGTGTTCTCGCGCACCGTGCAGCCGTGCAGCATGACGAGGTGGCCCAGGCTCACGTTGCGCTCGAGCAGCACGGGCGCGCCGTGGTCGGTGTGGATCACGCTGCCGTCCTGCACGTTCACGTTCTCGCCGAGCGTGACCACGTCGTTGTCGGCGCGGATCGTGACGCCCCACCACACGCTCGAGTTGGGCTCCATCACCACGGAGCCGATCACCGCGGCGTTGGGCGCCACGTAGTAGTCGCCCTTGAACACGGGCCTGCGATCGCCGAGCTCGTAGATCATGCGCGTCCTTCGGTTCGTTTTCGTTTGTCGCGGAGCGTCATTCTCGCATGGCGCGAGCGAGGCGCAGCGGGGCGCGGCCGCCCGCCTCACATCTGGCGGAAGAGATGCGAGTAGACGCGCGAGACCGCGAGCGTCTCCTCGCGGCCGCGCACCTTCACGTGCGCCTGCCCGCGGAAGTCGCGCGAGACGCCGGCGATCGCGTTCACGTTCACGACGGTCGAGCGATGGATCTGCCAGAAGGCGTCGGGGTCGAGGCCCTCGAGCAGCTCGCGGATCGGCGTCTTGATGAGCGCCTCGCCCTCGGCGGTCACCACGCGCGTGTACTTCTCGTCGGACTGGAAGAAGAGCACGTCGGCCACGGGGATGAGGCGCAGGCTCGCGCCCACGCTCGCCTTGATCCAGCGCAGCCGCTCGCGCGACGGGGCGAGCCGCTCGGCGAGCCGCGCGAGGGCATCGCCCACGTCGGCCGGCGGCGAGGCGAGCCGCGATTTCAGCCGCGCGATCGCCTTCGCGAGGCGCTCGTCGCTCGCGGGCTTGAGGATGTAGTCGACCGCACCCGTCTCGAACGCCTCGATCGCGTACTCGTCGTAGGCCGTCACGAACACCACGTGGCAGCGCCCGGCGGCGGCGAGGGCGACCTCCACGCCGCTCGCCTCCGGCATGCGGATGTCGAGGAAGAGGAAATCCGGCGCCCGGCGCGCGAGCGCCTCGAGCGCCGCCGCGCCGTCGCCGACGCACGCCAGGAGCTCGAGCTCGGGCCACAGCCGCGCGAGCTTGCCCGCGAGCTGCTCGCGCAGGATCGGCTCGTCTTCGGCGAGGATGGCGGTCGGCATGGCGCGATTCTACGAGCCTGCGTGCGGCGGCGCGGGCGCGCCCGGCGCGGCGGCTCCCTGCTTGCGTTGGGTGCGCCGCACCACCCACCACACGACGAGGCCGACGAGGATGAAGGGCGCGAGCGCCGGGAAGAGCGACACCAGGATCGCGAGCGGGATGAAGAGCGCGAGCCCGACGAACAGCAGCCCCAGCCCGTAGACGAGCGCGAAGCCGATGGCGAGCACCAGGACCACGACGGCGAACGCCACGGCGATGCCCGCGGTGCCGAGCATCGCGCCGGTCGCTCCGCCGATGGTGTGGCCGCCGACGCTCGCGTGCATCAGCCCGGTGGCGAGCGCGACCACGCCGAGCCCGGCGACCACGGCGCACACCGAGACCAGCACGACGAACGCGAAGGACAGGCCGCGGCGCCACGCGCGCTCGGCCGTGCCCACGACCTCGAGCGTGCGCCGCGCGGCCCCGCGCGCCGGCTGCGGCGCCTCGCCCGCGGACGCGCTCGACGGCGCGCCGCGCAATCCCTTGCGCGGCACCTCGATCGTCGCCGTCACGCCGCGCGGCTCGCTCGGCTCGAGCACGAGATGCGCGTCCTCGCCGTAGAGCGCCGCGAGGCGCTCGCGGATGTTGGCGAGCCCCACGCCTTGTCCCGGCGTCTCGCCGAAGCCGCGGCCGGTGTCGCTCACGCGCACGCGCACCTTGCCGTCGACCGCGCTCGCGCTCACGCGCACGTGCCCGCCCTCGCGCAGCGGCTCGAGCCCGTGCTTGATCGCGTTCTCGACCAGCGAGGGCAGCATGAGCGGCGGGAACGGCACCTCGGCCAGCTCCGGCGGCAAGGCGATCTCGAAGGCGAGGCGCTCGCCCATGCGCATCTGCAGGATCGACAGGTACGCGCGCACCAGCTCCATCTCCTGGCCGAGCGTCGAGGTGGAATCGCGCATCTTCGGCAGCGCGTTGCGCAGGTACTGGATGAGGTGGCCGGTCATCGCGTTCGCGCGCGCCGGATCGACCTCGGTGAGCGCCTGGACGCTCGCGAGCGTGTTGTAGAGGAAGTGCGGCTCGATCTGCGCCTGCAGCGCCGACAGCTTCGCCTCGGTCACCTGCCGGCTCATGCGCTGGTACTCCGCCTCGCGCCGCTCGGTGTCGGCCTCGCGCTGCGCCGCGCGCGAGCGGTCGATGAAGATCTTCGCCACCACCACGAGGATGAAGAGCGGCACGAGCACCAGGAAGAGCGCCGCGCCGAGGCCGACGTGATAGATGTCCGAGGCCACCTTGTCGCGGATGCGCGCGCGCACGTCCGGGGGCAGCGGCGGGATCTCGGGCGCACCCGCGCCCCGCGCCTCGCGCCGCGCACGCTCGACTTCGGCATCGGCCGCCGCCAGCCCGAGGTCGGCGCGCTCGCGCTCGATCTCGGCGAGCGCCCGCTCGAGGTCCGCGCGCTGCGCCGGGTCGCTCGCCTCGTCGCGGATCGCCGTGACGATGCGACGCGCGAGCTCGAGCGCGCCCTGGGAGACGGTATCGTGGATCTCGCGCTGGATGGCGCGGTTCTCCGCCGCGGTCGCCCCGCTCTTCTCGAGCCGCATCACGTGCACGGGCGTGACCAGCACGCCGAGCGCGAGCAGCATCGCGGCCCCGGTGAGCAGCAGGGCCCACCAGGGGGTCTTGTGCAGAAGGTCGCCGACGGTCATTTCACGCACGCGATAGAGCCACGGCCGCTACTCTAGGCGCTCGGGCGCCGCCGCTCCACCGCCGCGGCACGAAATGCAGAACCCGGGCGACGAAACGCCGCTCGCCGCGACGGGCGGCGTCACATCTGCTTGAACAGGTGGGTGAAGGCGCGCGAGACGACGAGCGTCTCGTCGTGGCCGCGCAGGACGATCTCCGACTGCTCGCGCGCGCCGCGGCGCACCGCCGCGATGTGGTCGACGTTCACGATGGTCGAGCGATGGACCTGCCAGAACTTGGCCGGATCGAGCTCGGCGAGGAGCTCGCGGATCGGCTTGCGGATGAGCGCCTCGCCCTGGGAGGCCACCACGCGCGTGTACTTGTCGTCGGCGTGGAAGAACAGCACGTCCTCGACCGGGATGAGGCGCACGTTCTGCCCGACGGAGGCGCGGATCCAGCGCAGGTGCTGCGCCGCGGCGGGCGCGAGGCGCGCGGCGAGCGAGGCGACCAGCGCCTCGAGCGCGGGCGGCGCGCCGCGCAGCCGCTCCTGCAGGCGCTGCACGGTGACCGCGAGGCGCTCCTCGTCGAAGGGCTTGAGCACGTAGTCGATCGCCCCGCGCTCGAACGCCTCGACCGCGTACTCGTCGTAGGCGGTGACGAACACGACGTGCGCGCGCGCCCCGATGGTGCGCGCGGCATCCAGGCCGTTCACGCCGGGCATGTGGATGTCGAGGAAGAACAGGCTCGGGCGATGGCGCTCGATCACCGCCTCGACGTCGCGGCCGTTCTCCATCTCGTGCACGATCGCGAGCTCGGGCCACAGGCGCGCGAGCCGCGCCTTGAGCTGCGCGCGCAACAGCGGCTCGTCGTCGGCGATGACCGCGGTCGGCGCGCCCGTGTCCACGGCCGAAGGCGTCGCGGCCGATTCGGCGAGCGCGATCACGCGGGAACCTCGATCGAGGCCACGACGCCGCGCGGCCGGTTCTCCTCGAGCACGAGCTGCGCGGCGCTGCCGTAGAGCGCCTTCAGCCGCTCGCGGATGTTGGCGAGGCCCACGCCGCCGCCGGCCGTGCCGCCGATGCCCTCGCCCGTGTCCCCGACGGACACGCGCAGCCGGCCGGTGTCCTCGCGCGCGCGGATCTCGATGCGGCCGCATTCGCAGCACGGATCGACGCCGTGCTTGACGGCGTTCTCGACGAGCGAGATCAGCATCATCGGCGGGAAGGGCCGCTCGCGCAGGGGATCGGGAACGTCGATGGCGAATTCCAGGCGCGCGCCCATGCGCACCTGGTGGATCTCGAGGAACGCGCGCGCCATGTCGATCTCGCGCCCGAGGCTGCTGTCGCTCTCGCGCATGCGCGGCAGCGCCGCGCGCAGGTAACGGATGAGGCTCGCGAGCACGCGCTCGGCGGCCGGCGGATCGGTCGCCACGAGGTGCTGGACGTTGGCGAGCGTATTGAAGAGGAAGTGCGGCTCGACCTGCGCCTGCAGCAGCTGCAGCCGCGCCTGCAGCACGTTCTTCTCGAGGCGCTCGCGCTCCGCCTCGGCTTGCGCGAGGCGCGCGGCGTCGCGCGCGCGGCTCTCGCGCCGGCGACCGGCGGCGATGATCACGCAGCCGATGCCGATCCCGAGCCCGATGGTGATGGCCGCGCCCATCAGCCGTTCGCTCGCGATGTCCGAGAGGCTTCGGCCACGCACCACGGCGCCGAGCACGGTGCCGATCACCGAGCCGAGCGCGATGCCGATGAGCTGCATCGCCGGGCGCGGGATGCGGCTTTGCGGCACGTTGCCCGCGACGGTGAAGAGCGCCATGCTGGTGTAGCCCACGCAAAGGCCGATCACGACGAGCTCCCACGAGGGGTTGATGAACAACCCGAGGAACCCGAGGACCACCGCGACCGTTCCCGAAAGCGCGGTCACCGCGAGCACGCGCCGCGCGTTGAGGCCCTCGAACAGGTGGACGCGGTTGATCACGCCGCCACGGTAACCAATGCGCCCGCGCTTGGCAAAGCGGCGGGCGAGCCCGGCGTCATGCGCGTTGCCCGCTCGCCGGGCTCGCCGCGAACACGGTCGCCGTGGCGGTCGACAGCCCCGTGTCGCACCCGCTCGCACCGACCGTGATCGGGCGTGCGGGAGCGACGGGACGCGTGTCGGCGAGGATCGCGCCGGCGGCCACGAGGAACCACGCGCCGACGATCAGGGTGAGGAACGACGAGACCGCGGCGTTTCCCGGCAGGGCGTCGAAGCGGAAGGCGGACATTTTCTTCTCTCCTTTGGGCGATGGCCGCGAGGTGCGGCCTGCTACTGGAGCGAAGACTAGGGGCGCCGCCCGCGCCGGGCGAGCGGAAAGCGACGAAACGCGGAAAAGGCGGGGCGAAATGCGCCCGGGCGGCCCCGGGTGCGGCGCTACTGGCGGTGGGCGGCGGCCTCGGCGTGCGCGGCGGCCGGGGCGCGCACGAGCGATCCCCCGATCATCCCGGCGAAGCTCGCGACCAGCCCTGCGAGCTGCGGGGGCAACGCGCCTTCGGGATTGAGCACCTCCATCCAGATCCACACCGTGAGCCCGAGGATCATCGAGAGCATCGCCCCGAGGTTCGTGGCGCGCTTCCAGTACAGGCCGCAGACGAGCGGCACGAACGCCGCCACCAGCGTCACCTTGTACGCGTTCTCGACCATCTTGTAGATGCTCGCGTGCGAGTTGAGCGCGAAGAACGTCACCAGGACCGTGAAGCACACGGTGACGATCTGCATGAGGCGCAGGTGCTGGCGCTCGCCCATGTGGGGGAAGAAACCCTTGAGGATGTTCTCGCTGAACGTGACCGAAGGAGCGAGCAGCGTGGCCGACGCGCAGCTCTTGATCGCGGACATCAGCGCGCCGAAGAACATGATCTGCGCGAACACCGGCACGATCGGCGACTTGATGAGCGAGGGCAGGATCTGCTGCGGGTCGGAATCGAGGTAGCCCTGCACCATCTTCGGGTCGATGAGCAGCGCCGAATAGGCGAGGAACATCGGGATGAAGGCGAAGCAGAAGTACAGCACGCCGCCCAGGACCGACGAGCGCCCGGCGGTGTTCTCGTCCTTCGACGACTGCACGCGCTGGAACACGTCCTGCTGCGGCACCGAGCCCAGCATCATCGTGATGCCGGCGGCGACGAACCCGAGGATGTCGGCGATGTTCGCCGCGGGGAACATGTGGAACTTGCCGTGGGCGGCCGCGTGCCGGATCACGCCGGTCACGCCGCCGGCGAGCCCGCTCACCTCCCAGCCGATGTAGAGCATGCCGAGCACGATGATGATCATCTGGATGAAGTCGGTGATCGCCACCGAGAACATGCCGCCCAGCATCGTGTAGACCAGCACCGTCGTCGCGCCGATGATCATGCCGGTGGGCTGGGCGATGGCGCCGTCGGAAACCACGTTGAACACCAGCCCGAGCGCCTTGATCTGCGCGCCCACCCAGCCGAGGTACGAGATCACGATGCACAGCGTGGTCAGCATCTCCACCGGGCGGCTGAAGCGCTTGCGGTAGTAGTCGCCGATCGTGAGCAGGTTCATGCGGTAGAGCGGGCGGGCGAAGAACAGGCCCACGATCACCAGGCACAGCGACGAGCCGAACGGGTCGGCGACCACGCCCGCGAAGCCGTCGCGGATGAAGGTGGCGGGGATGCCGAGCACCGTCTCGCTGCCGAACCAGGTCGCGAACACCGTCGCCGTCACGATGTACATCGGCAGGCGCCGGCCGGCCACCGCGAAGTCCTTGGTGTTGTGGACCCACCGCGCGGCGTAAAGGCCGATCGCCACGGAGACGACCCAGTACGAGATGACGAACCAGAGCAGCATGGCGGCGGCGCGCGCGGCGTGAGGGCAATGCGACATTTTAGGAGAAAAAGCGCGCGCGCCGGGCATAATGCGAACGGCAGCAACCCCAGGCGCAAGGGAGGCGCGTGGCGCAGATCGTGCTCGAGCGGGTGACGAAGCGCTTCGGCCGCGTGACCGCGGTCGACGACGTCAGCTTTCGCGCCGAAGCGGGGAAGTTCGTCGTGCTGCTCGGCCCCTCGGGCTGCGGCAAGTCCACCGTGCTGCGGCTCATCGCCGGGCTCGAGGATCCGACCGCGGGCCGCATCCTCATCGACGGGCGCGACGTGACGCGCGCGAGCCCCGAGAAGCGGCGCATCTCGATGGTGTTCCAGTCCTATGCGCTGTTCCCGCACCTCACCGTCGCCGAGAACATCGTCTTCGGCCTGAAGGTGCGGCGGATCGCCGAAGCCGAGCGCCGCCGCCGTCTCGCGCGCGTGGCCGGGCTCGTGGGTCTCGCCGAGTACCTCGAGCGCAAGCCGCAGGAGCTGTCCGGCGGGCAGCGCCAGCGCGTGGCGCTCGCGCGCGCGATCATCGCCGAGAACCCGATCTGCCTCATGGACGAGCCGCTCTCGAATCTCGACGCGCAGCTGCGCCACGGCATGCGCGTCGAGATCCGCGCGTTGCAGCAGCGCCTCGGCATGACCGTCGTGTACGTGACCCACGACCAGGTCGAGGCGATGAGCATGGCCGATCGCGTGGTGCTGATCCGCGAGGGCCGCATCGAGCAGGAGGGATCGCCCGAGGAGCTGTACGCGCGCCCCGCGACCACCTTCGCCGCGCGCTTCATCGGCACGCCCGGCATGAACCTCGTCGCGCTCGCCAACGGCCCGCGCGGCGCGGTCGTGCGCGGCTCGCAGGACGCGCTGCTGCCCGGTGCCGGCGCGGGGCTCACGCTCGGCGTGCGGCCCGAGCACGTGACGCTCGCGGAAAGCGGCGGCATCGGCGGCACGGTCGCGAGCTCCGAATACCACGGGGCCGACACGATCCTCACCGTGCGCGTGGGCGAAGAGACGCTGCTCGTGCGCTCGCCGGGCCAGCTCGCGCTCGCCGCCGGCACGCCGGTGCGGCTCGCGTGGAAGCCCGAATCGATGCATCTGTTCGACGCCGCGAGCGGGGCACGCGTGCCCGACGCGGTGGAGCCCGGCCGGGCCGTGGCCGCGGCGGGTTGAAAGGCAGCAACCGCCCGGAGCGTCCGGGCGCATCGGAGGAAGTCCGTTCTGAACGACCAGGGAGAATCCAAATGCGTTCGCTATTCGGCATCGTCCTCGCTGCGCTGATCGGCTTCGCGCAGCCCGCGTGGGCCGCCACCGAGCTCACGTTCTACTACCCCATCGCCGTCGGCGGCCCGCTCACCAAGGTGATCGACGGCCTCGCCGCGGAATTCGAGAAGCAGAATCCCGGCGTGAAGGTGCACCCGATCTACGCGGGCAACTACGACGACGCGCGCATCAAGGCGCTCGCGGCGTTGAAGGCCGGGCAGCCGGCGCAGATCTCGGTGCTCTTCTCGATCGACCTCTACGAGCTGCTCGAGCAGGACGTGATCATGCCGTGGGACGAGGTCGCCACGTCCGCCGAGGACAAGGCGTGGCTCAAGTCGTTCTACCCGGCGCTGATGATGAACGGCACCTACAAGGGCAAGGTGTACGGCATTCCCTTCCAGCGCTCGACCATCGTCCTGTACTGGAACAAGGACGCGTTCAAGGACGCCGGCCTCGACCCGAACAAGCCGCCGGCCAACTGGGACGAGATGGTGAAGATGGGCGAGAAGCTGGTGAAGAAGGACGCGAGCGGCAACGTCGCGCGCTGGGGCGTGGAGGTGCCTTCCACGGGCTACGCGTACTGGATGTTCCAGGCCTTCGCGCGCCAGAACGGCCAGGACCTCATGAACCGCGACGGCAACAAGACCAACTACGACAACCCGGACGTCGTGAAGGCGCTCGAGTACTGGCGCGATCTCGGCGCGAAGTACCGGGTGATGCCCGAGGGCACGGTCGAGTGGGGGACGCTGCGCCAGGCGTTCACCGAGGGCAAGACCGCGATGATGTGGCACACGACGGGCAACCTCACCGCGGTCAAGGACAGCGCGAAGTTCCCGTTCGGCGTGGCGATGCTGCCCGCCTCCAAGCAGCGCGGCTCGCCCACCGGCGGCGGCAACTTCTATCTGTTCAAGAAGACCACGCCCGAGGAGCGCAAGGCCGCGCTCGCGTTCGTGAAGTTCATGACGACCCCCGAGCGCGCGGCGGAATGGAGCATCGCCACCGGCTACGTCGCCACCCGCCCCGATGCCTACGACACGCCGAAGCTCAAGGAATACGCGGCGGCGTTCCCACAGGCGGTGGTCGCGCGCGACCAGTTCCAGTACGCGACGCCGGAGCTGTCGACGTTCCAGACCGGCCGCGTGCGCAAGCTCCTCGACGACGCGATCCAGGCCTCGCTCACCGGCCAGAAGCAACCGGCCGATGCGCTCAAGGCCGCGCAGGCGGAGGCCGAGAGGTTGCTGAAGCCGTATCGCTGAAGCGTGAGCCTTACCCCGACCCTCTCCCCAGGGAGAGGGAGCGCTCGATGAAGCACGTCTACGGATGGCTGCTGCTCACGCCGGCGGCCATCCTTCTCGTCGGCTTCACGCATTACCCGGCCGCGGCCACCTTCCTCGCGAGCTTCTTCTCCACGGGAACGGTGGTGCGGCCGTCGCGCTTCGTGGGACTGGCCAATTACGCCGCGCTCGCCGACGACCCGATCTTCTGGCAGGTGCTGAAGAACAACGTCGCGTTCGCGCTCGGCACGATCCCCACCTCGATGGCGGTCGCGATGCTGATGGCGATCTGGGTGAACGACCGGTTGCCGGCGCGCGCGCTGGTGCGCATGAGCTACTTCACGCCGACCATCCTGCCGATGATCGCGGTGGCCAACCTCTGGCTGTTCTTCTACACGCCGCAGATCGGGCTGCTCGACCAGCTCACGGCCCTCTTCGGCGCGCGCAGCCGCAACTGGCTCGGCGATCCGCACACCGTGATGGCGTGCCTGGCGGTGATGACCATCTGGAAGGAGGCCGGGTTCTTCATGATCTTCTACCTCGCCGCGCTGCAGTCGCTGCCGCCGGAGCTCGAGGAGGCGGCGAAGGTCGAGGGCGCCTCGCGCTGGTACTTCTTCCGCCGCGTCACGTTCCCGCTGCTCATGCCGACCACGCTCTTCGTGCTGGTGAACGCGACCATCAACTCGTTCAAGCTGGTCGACCACCTCTTCATCCTCACCAAGGGCGGGCCGGACAACGCGTCGAACCTGCTGCTCTACTACATCTACCAGGTCGCGTTCAGCTTCTTCGACACGGCCTACGCCTCCACGCTCACGGTCGTGCTGCTCGTGCTGCTCGCGGGGCTCGCGATCGTGCAGTTCCAGCTCGTCGAGCGGCGGGTGCATTACCGATGAGGGTGCGCGACGTCCGCCTGCCGCTGCTCGAGACGGGCGCCGCGTGGCTGCTCGCGCTCGTGTGGGTCGCGCCGCTCCTCTATGCGTTCTGGGCGTCGGTGCACCCGGCCGCGCTCGCCACCCACTTCGCCCCCCTCGCCCCGCTCACCCTCGACAACTTCCGCAAGGCGTGGACGTTCGCGCCGTTCCCGCGGCATCTCGCGAACACGGTGATGCTGGTCACGATGATCCTAGCGGCGCAGCTCGTGCTGTGCACGCTCGCCGGGTTCGCGTTCGCCCGCTTCGACTTCTTCGGCCGCGACGTCGCGTTCGGCCTGGTGCTCGTGCAGCTGATGGTGATGCCCGAGGTGCTCATCGTCGAGAACTACCGCACGATGGCGCGGCTCGGCCTGGTCGACACGATCCTCGGCATCGGGCTGCCCTACATGGCGAGCGCGTTCGGCATCTTCCTGCTGCGCCAGACGTTCAAGACCATCCCGCGCGAGCTCGAGGAGGCCGCGCGCGTCGAGGGCTGCTCGATGCTCGGCGTGCTATGGCGCGTCTACGTGCCGCTCGCGCGCCCGACCTATCTCGCCTACGCGCTGGTGTCGGTGAGCTACCACTGGAACAACTTCCTCTGGCCGCTCGTGATCACGAACTCGGTCAACACGCGCCCGCTCACCGTCGGGCTGGCGATCTTCGGCGCGCCGGAATCGGGCGTGGACTGGGCCGTGATCAGCGCCGGCACCCTGATCGCGGTCGCCCCGCTGCTCGTCGCCTTCCTGCTCTTCCAGCGCCAGTTCATGCAGTCGTTCATGCACGCCGGCATCAAGTAGGCGCTCACGCGAGGCCGAGCAGGCCGGGGAGCGCGCGCATGTCCTCGAACACGGCCGCGCCCTCGGCCGCGAGCGCACGCGCATCGGCATGCGACGCGCCCGCGTACGCGAACGCGATCATTCCTGCCGCCACGGCCGCGCGCACGCCTGTCGTGGTGTCCTCGACCACCGCGGTGCGCGCCGGCTCGAAGCCCAGGGTCCGCGCCGCGTGCAGGAACAGATCGGGCGCCGGCTTCGGCCGCGCCACCTCGGAGGCGGTGAACAGGCGCTCGCCCACGAGCGGCAGCAGCCCGGCGGCCGCGAGCGCGAGGCGCATGCGGTCGGGCTCGCCGTTGGAGGCCACGCAGTAGGGCAACGGGAAGTCGCGCAACAGCTCGGGAATGCCCTCGACGGGGCGCACGTCCTCGCGCAGCGCCGCATCGAAGGCGCGATCCCATTCCTCCCCGAACTGCTCGGGGAGCGCGCCACCGGCGAGCGCCTCGATCATGCGCAGGCAATCGGCGCGCGAGCGGCCCACGAAGCGCCGCAGCACCTCGTCGTAGCCGAGGTCGATGCCGATGGCCGAAAGCCGCTCGTGCAGCACGCGGTTGGCGACGGGCTCGGTGTCCACGAGCACGCCGTCGCAATCGAAGATGACCAGCGCGGGCGGGCGCTTCAATGCGCGCCGGTCGCCCCGGGCAGGGCCGCGGCCTCGGCGAGGATCGCGCGGCCGATGGCGAAGCGGTCGGCGAAGGCGCTGTGCGCGCCGGGGGCGAAGTTGAGCGCGAAGAACGCCTGGGGCCGCCCCTTGCGCTCGACCCAGCCGACCCACCACGTCACCGCCTCGCGGCCGCTGGGCACCGTGCCCGCCTTGCCGTAGAGCGTGTAGTCGCGCGTCTTCTCGAGCACGAGCGCCTGGCGCACGAGGCGTTGCGAGCGCTGCGTCATCGGCAGGCGCCCCTCGGCCAGGCGGTGCAGGAAGCGCACCTGCTCGTACGCGCCGATGCGCAGCGACCCCTGCAGCCAGAACAGGTCGATGCCGCCGCCGATGTCGCCGTTGCCGTAGCCGAGGCGGTCGAGCCATTCGCGCATGCGCGACTTGCCCGTGCGGCGCGCGATCTCCTGGAACATCCACACCACGCTGTGGCGCATGCCCGTGGCGAGCGTCTGGTCGCGCTCCCACGCGGGGATCATCTTCGGCTTGCCGTCCCAGCGGAACACCTCGTGCTCGTCGCCGATGGAGCCGACCTCGAGGCCGATGAGGGCGTTGGCGATCTTGAACGTCGAGGCGGGGAGGAAGCGGCGCCGCGCGCGCGCCTCGTCGAGCACCAGGTAGCGGTCGCGGCCCGGCTCGAAGAGCACGAACGTGCCCTTCACGCCACGCGCCTCGAAGTGCCGCTGCCACTCGGGTCGCGCGACCGTCTCGACGCCGGCGGCGCCGAGGTTGGCGAAGAGCGCGAGGAGCGGGTTGGGCAGGCGGTCCATGGCGGCGGAGGCAGCGGTCGACCCTGCCGAGCATGGCGCGCGATTCTGGCAAAATCCGGGCGATCACGAGAAGAATTGCGATGAGGCTCATCACCTGGAATATCCAGTGGGGCCGCGGCGTCGATGGCCGCGTCGACCTCGAGCGCATTGCGGCGGCCGCGCGCGCGCTCGCCGACTTCGACGTGCTGTGCCTGCAGGAGGTCGCGGACAACTTTGCCGATCTCGACGGCAACGACGGGCGCGACGAGTTCGCCGAGCTCGAGCAGCTGCTGCCCGGCTACCGGCGCGTGGAGGCGTACTCGGTCGACGTGCTCGGCGACGGCGGACGCCGGCGGCGCTTCGGTAACGTGCTCTTCACGCGCTACGACGTGCTCGCCGTGCGCCGCCATGCGCTGCCCTGGCCCGCCGACCCGGATCACCCCTCGATGCCGCGGGTGGCGCTCGAGGCCACGCTCGGCGCGCCGATGGGCCCGATCCGCGTGACCACCACGCACCTCGAGTACTACTCCGAGCACCAGCGGCGCGCGCAGGCCGAGCGGTTGCGCGAGCTGCACGACGAGGCGTGCAACCGCGCGCTGCACCCCCATGCGTCGGAGCCCGGCGCGCTCGACGCCACGCCGCAGACCACCGACGCCCTGCTGTGCGGCGACTTCAACTTCCCGGCGCAGGACGACGCGTGGAGCGCGATCCAGCGGCCGCTTCCCGGGGGCGGCCCGCGCTACGTGGATTCGTGGGTGCGCCTGAACGGGAACCAGCCCCATCCGCCCACCTTCTGCGTGGCCGAGCGCAAGTACGGCGACGCGCCGTACTGCTGCGACTTCGTGTTCGCCTCGGAATCGCTCGCCCGGCGCCTGCGCGACGTGCAGGTCGACGGCGCGACGCGCGCCTCCGATCACCAGCCCGTGCTGCTCGAGCTGGACGACCACTGAGGCGATGGGCGGCCACTCGTTCCTGCTCACGCCCGAGCTCGACGCCTACGTGCGCGAGCAGGGCGCGCGCGAGCATCCGGTGCTCGCCGAGCTGCGCGCGGCCACCGCGCCGATGCCCCACGCGCAGATGCAGATCGGCGCGGACCAGGGCGCGCTCATGCAGCTCCTGGTGCGGCTCACGGGCGCGCGCCGCGCCCTCGAGATCGGCGTCTTCACCGGTTACAGCAGCCTCGCGGTCGCGCTCGCCTTGCCCGACGACGGGCAGCTCGTCGCCTGCGACATCAGCGACGAGTGGACGTCGGTCGCGCGCCGCTTCTGGGAGAAGGCGGGGGTCGCGCACAAGATCGACCTGCGGCTCGCGCGCGCATCGCGCACCCTCGACGGGCTCATCGCGGCGGGCGAGGCGGGTCGCTTCGACTTCGCGTTCATCGACGCCGACAAGGCTTCCTACGCCGACTACTTCGAGCGCTGCCTCGTGCTGGTGCGCGCGAACGGCCTCATCGCGATCGACAACACGCTGTGGAGCGGGCGCGTGATCGATCCGGCGGACACGAGCGAGGACACCGCCGCGATCCGCGCCTTCAACGCGCGGCTGCATGCCGACGAGCGCGTCGACGTGGCCCTCCTCACCGTGGGCGATGGCGTGACGCTCGCGCGCAAGCGCTAGGGCATTCGAGATCGCGGTTCTTCCGCGGCGCGGGCTCAGCCGAGGAAGATCACGCCGGCGACGAGCGCGAGCACCGCGACGATCGCCGCGAGCAGCAGGTTCTGGCGCGCCTGGGCGCGCTCGAGGCGCCCGAGCGCGGCCTCGATGCGGTCGCCCGAATCGTCGGTGAGCCGCTTGTGCACCAGGCGCGGCAGCTGCGGTACGTTGCGCGCCCAGAACGGCGCCTCCTCGCGCACCTGGCGCAGGAGCGCGCGCCAGCCGACCTGCTCGTTCATCCAGCGCTCGAGGATCGGCTGCGCCGTGCGCCGCAGGTCGAGGTCCGGATCGAGCTGGCGCCCCAGCCCCTCGATCTGCAGCAGCGTCTTCTGCAGCAGCACCAGCTGCGGCTGGATCTGCATGCGGAAGCGCCGCGACACCTCGAACAGGCGCAGCAGCAGCTTGCCGAAGTAGATCTCCTTCAGCGGGCGGTCGAAGATCGGCTCGCACACCGAGCGGATGGCGCCCTCGAAATCGTCGACGCGCGTGTCGGGCGGCACCCACCCCGCCTCGATGTACGCGGTGGCGACGCGGTGGTAGTCGCGGCGGAAGAACGCCATGAAGTTGATCGCGAGGTAGTTCTTGTCCGCGTCGGAGAGCGTGCCCATGATCCCGAAGTCGACCCCGCAATAGCGCCCGTCGCGCGCCACGAAGATGTTGCCCGGGTGCATGTCCGCATGGAAGAAGCCGTCGCGGAAGACCTGCGTGAAGAAGATCTCGACCCCGTCGCGCGCCAGGCGCTTGATGTCGATGCCGCTCGCGCGCAGCTGCTCGACCGCGTCGACCGGGATGCCGTCGATGCGCTGCATCACCATCACGTCGCGGTTGGTCCAGTCCCAGTAGACCTCGGGGACCACGAGCAGGCGCGCGTCGGCGAAGTTGCGCCGCAGCTGGCTCGCGTTCGCCGCCTCGTGCACGAGGTCGAGCTCGACCGCCACCGTCTTCTCGAACTCGTCGACCACCTCGCGCGGCCGCAGCCGCCGGCCCTCGGGGAACACGCGCGCGACCAGCCCCGCGACCACGCGCAGCAGCGCCACGTCCTGGGCGATGACCTCGCGGATGCCCGGCCGCAGGATCTTCACCGCGACCTCGCGCTCGTCGGGCAGCGTGGCGAAGTGCACCTGCGCCACCGAGGCGCTCGCGATCGGCACGGAATTGAAGGTGCGGAACACCTCGGTGTGCGGGCGGCGGTAGGCGCGCTCGAGGGTGGCGACCACCTCGGGCCACGGGAAGGGCGGCACCGCGTCCTGCAGCCGCGCGAGCTCCTCGGCCACGTCCTCGGGGATGAGGTCCGGGCGCACCGACAGCAGCTGGCCGAACTTCACGAAGATCGGGCCGAGGGATTCGAGCGCGAGGCGCAGGCGCTCGGCGCGCGGGCGGGAGCGATCGCGCCAGAAGTACGCGGCCCCGAACGCGAGGCGCAGCACCGCCCCGCCGCGGCGCGGAACGAACTCGTCGAGCCCGTAGCGCCCGACGGTGTGCAGGATGCGGAAGAGGCGGAGCGCGCGCATGGAGACCGGCATTTTACCGGGCCGCGCGCCGGGGCCCCGCGGTTACGGGTGTAGCGGGCCGACCCTTCTGCCTGCGGGGGGGCCGGTGCTAATCTGCGCTCGCCCCGGGCAAGGAGCGGGGCCGGGTTTTCGCAAACGGTGACGCGACATGACGTACCAGGCCGATCGCCCTTTCACGCTCTATTTCGTGCGCCACGGCATCACCGAGCCCAACTTCCGCGGGCTGCGATGCGGCGGCGACGTCGACCTGCCGATGATGGACATCGGCTGCGACCAGGCTTTTCTCCTCGCCAAGCAGATCGAGCGCATGAAGCTCGGCATCGGCGTGATCGTCGCCGGCTCGCTGCTGCGCACCCGCCAGACCGCGTCGATCATCAGCGGCGTGCTGGGCGAGGTGCCGGTCGTGATCGAGCCCCTGCTCAACGAGCGGCGCCTGGGCGAGTGGAACAACCGGCCGATCGGCGAGACCGAGGAGCTCATCAAGCGCAAGGTCGCGCCGCCGGGCGGCGAGACCGAGGCCGATTTCGAGCGGCGCGTCTTCGAGGGTCTCGGCCAGCTGCGTCCCTATGTCGAGCGCCGGCCGCTCATCGTGAGCAGCAAGGGCGTCGGGCGCATGATCCACCTGCTCCTCGGCGGCGAGGGCCGCATGGCGGTCGGCAACGGCGAGATCGTCGAGTTCGCGGTCGCGCCCAACGCGGGGCGGGCGGAGCTGCTGGTGAGCCGCCCCCACCAGGCATGACCACGAAGGGCACGCGCGGCGCGGCCGAGCTGCGCTTCCATCGCCACGATCCCGACTGGGAGCCGCCGATCCCGGGGCGCCGGCGCATCCTGCACAACTGGGACGAGTACATGGCGCTCGCCCAGCGCATCGTCGACCGCTTCGACCACCAGTTCGACCTGCGCCACTTCGACTACCAGCACCCGGTGCGCCTGCAGAGGGGACCGCGGCGCTTCCGCAAGGCCTATCTCGTGAAGGTCGCCTACACCGAGTGGGGCGATGCGGCCCATCCGACGCTGCTGTGCTGCGGCGGCGTGGCCAACACCGCGATGCGCTTCAACTACCTCGCCTCGGACCTCGCGAGCCACTTCCACGTCGTGTGCATGGACTGGGTGGGGCGCGGCCGCTCCGGCTGGATGGCCAACGAAAGCGACTATTCCCTCGGCACCTACGTCGAGCAGCTGCGCCAGATGATCGACCACCTGGGCGGCGGCCCGGTCACCGTGCTCGGCTCCTCGCTCGGGGGCAGCGCGGCGATCGAGCTGGCCGCGCGATATCCCGCGCTGGTCGAGCGCCTCGTGCTGAACGACATCGGCCCGTACATCCCGCGCTCGCGCCGCCGCCGCCGCGCCGATACGCTCGCGCGCCACTACGTCTTCCGCGACCCGGCCGACCTGCTGCGCAAGATCGGCGCCTCGCAGAAGAACGACGGCCCGATCAGCGACGACATCCGCTTCAACGTCACCTTCCACCAGACCAAGTGGTCCGACGAGGAAGGCGGGCGCGTCTATCGCCACGACGTGCGCGCGCTGCAGGCGTTCCGCAGCGACGCGCAGAAGAGCCTCGATCAATGGAAGCTGTGGAAGCGCGTGGCCTGCCCGGTGCTGCTGATCCACGGCCTGCTGTCCGACGCGCTGCTCGAGCCGACCATCCGCCGCATGCAGCGCTCGGATCGCGTCTGGGTCATGCACGTGCCGGACACGGGCCACACGCCGGTGCTCTCGGACCGCAACCAGAACTGGTTCATCCAGGAGTGGCTCCTCGGCCACGCGGACAGCCGGGAGTGGAGCGTCCTGCACGCCCCGCCGCGCGAGCAGGCCCATCCGCCGCCGCCGCTGCCCCGCCGGGAGCTTGCAATCGCCTGAACGGCCGTTCCGGCCACCCCCCGGCCGCCGAGGCGAAAGGCCAGAAGGCACAGGGAGTTACGAACGAAATTTTAGGAATTACGCAAGGGCCGACGTAACGCGTGGTAACATGCTCCGAGCCTAACTGGGGAGTGGGGCTTGGGGATGGGAACCATCAGGGTCAGGTTCATCACGGTAGCGCTCGTGGTGAGCTTCTTCGCCGTCGGCATGGCGGCCTTCCTCAATTACTTCAAGTACAAGAGCACCATCGGCGGCATCATCAAGTCGCGCGTGCTCGTGGTCGGGCGCAGCATCGAGAACAGCGTCCAGGCCTCCCTCTCGCTCGGCATGCAGTTCACCGAGCTCACCACGCTGCCGGCGCAGCTGCAGCGCGAGAAGGCGAGCGACCGGCTGATCCAGGGGATCGACGTCTTCGACGACACCGGCCAGATCATCTACAGCACCGAGCCCTCGCGCGTGGGACAGCGCGTGTTGCGCGGCTGGACCGACGCCGCCTCGCGCGCGAAATCGACCGAGTGGAACGGCGAGGCGCCCGACGAGTACGTCGCCGGCATCTCGCTCAAGAACAACTTCGACCTGACCGTCGGCTACCTCGCGCTGCGCTATTCGCGCGACTACGTCGACCGCGCCGCGGCCGGCGCCGCGCGCGAGATCACGCTCGCCGCCCTCGGCGCGTTCGCGGGCATCGCGCTCATCGCGCCGCTCGCGCTCATCGTCGTGATCCGCCGCTTCGAGCGCGACCTGCTCACGCTCGAGACCGCCGCGAGCCACCTCGAGGACCGCAGCCAGGCCGCGCCCGTGGTGGGCTCCGCCTTCGACAAGGCCATCAGCCACCTGCGTTCGTCGCTGCGCGAGGCGAACGCCGCGCTCGACGAGCTGCGCGCGAAGCTCGACGCGGCTTCCTAGCCCATGTTCGAGAAGAACTATCTCTGGCGCATCTACTGGCAGCTCGCCGGGGTGATCATGGTGTGCGTGGTGATCGCGCTCGCCGTGGTGTCGTACTTCTCGCACCGCGTGTTCGACCGCGAGCTCGTGCCCGAGACCGAGGCGAAGGCCGCGACCGAGGCGGCGAGCGTGCGCGCCCTGATGCTGAAGGCCGTGAGCTACGGCATCCCGTTCGAGAGCCTGTACGGCGTCGACCGCACGTTCGAGGAGATCTTCTCCGAGAACCCGGAGTTCTCCTACGCCGGCGTGACCAACTCCGACGGCACGCTGCTCTACCAGTACGGCAAGGAGCCCCAGGGCGCGCTCGTGCACTTCCACAGCCCCGCGCTGCTCGCCGCGATGCGGGATCCGACGGTGCCCTGGCAGGTGGCCCACGTGGGCACGCAATACATCGTGTCGGTGCCGATCATCTCCGAAGGCAAGGCGCTCGGGGTGCTGCACATGGGCATCGACGCGGTCTTCGTCGACCGCGTGCTGCTCGAGGTGATGCTCGACGTCCTCGTCGTGCTCGTGGTCTCGCTCTTCTTCACCCTCGAGCTGCTCAACTTCATGGCGGGCGCGCGGCTCGCCTCGGGTCTCGGCGAGTTCGGCAAGCAGGTCGAGCGCATGCGCGCCGGCGACTTCACCGCGACCGCGCGCATCCGCGCGAACGACGAGATCGGGCGGCTGCTGCGGCGCATCGACGCCGCGGTCGACCACCTGAACGTGCGCTACGAGTTCCTCGCCGGCGAGCTGCAGGAGAAGCTGCGCACCGCGAACGCCGCGCGCCGCGAGGCGCTGCGCCCGGCGGTCTCCACGCTCGAGGCGATCGGCAAGCGCTTCCGCTTCGGCTCCGCGCCGAAGGGCGCCGACCTCGACGAGATGAACCTGAACCGCATCCGCGCGCCGCTCTTCGCGTTCATCATCGCCGAGGAACTCACGCGCTCGTACCTGCCGAGCTACGTGAACCAGCTGCTGGTCACCGTCCCCGGCATCTCCCCGCAGGTCGTGATCGGGTTGCCCATCATGCTGTTCATGCTCATCGTCGCCCTCGGCCAGCCGTACCTCGGCAGCTGGAGCGAGCGCGTGGGCCGGCGCAAGGCGATGCTGATCGGCGCGGGCATCGCGACCGTGGGCTTCCTCGCCACCGCGCTCGCATACAACCTCTACGACCTGCTCGTGTGGCGGTCGCTGTGCGCGCTCGGCTACGCGATGGTGTTCGTCGCGGCGCAGGGCTACGTGCTCGATCGCACCGGACAGCAGAACCGCGCCCAGGGCTTCGCGCTCTTCATCGGCGCGATCATGGTGGCCACGGTGTGCGGCCCGTCGATCGGCGGCATCCTCGCCGACAACATCGGCTTCCGGCTCGCGTTCGGCGTGTCCGCGATCATGTCGTTCCTGTCGATCCTCGCGATCCTGCGCCTGCCCAGCGTCGAGATCCGGCCGGTGTCGACCAAGCCGACGCGCGGCCCGCGGATGCGCGAGATCATGGCCCTGCTCGTGAACCGGCGCTTCATGACGCTCACGGGGCTCGCGGCGATGCCGGCCAAGGTCATCCTCACCGGCGTGTGCTTCTACCTGGTGCCGCTCTACATCGTCTCCCTCGGGAACACCTCGGCGATGGCCGGGCGCATGCTCATGGTGTACGCGGTGATGATGGTGGTGATCGTGCCGCTGTCCGCGCGCCTGTCCGACGCGAGCATGCACCGCGACCGCTACGTCTCGGTGGGCCTCATCGTCTCGGGGCTGTCGGGCCTGCTGCTGCTCCTGTCCGACAGCATCCTCGTGCTCTTCGGCACCGTGTTCCTCCTCGGCCTGGGCCAGGCGCTGTCGATCGCCGCGCAGAGCGCGCTGGTCGCCGAGCACTGCCAGGAAGAGATCCGCATCTACGGCCACGACGCGGTCTACGGCGTCTACCGGCTGCTCGAGCGCCTGGGCAACGCGCTCGGCCCGCTGATGGCGAGCCTGCTCGTGGTGTTCTGGGGCTACCAGGGGGCGTTCGTCGCGCTCTCGGGCCTCGTGCTGATCTGCGGCATCGCGTTCACGCTCGCCACGCGCGGCGCCGAATGGGAGCCGGAAACGGTGAAGGGCACATGATCGCGCGCGTCCTCTTCCTCGCCGCCGTGATGGTCGCGGCGCTCCTCGGCGGCGACCGCGACGCGTCGGCGCAATTCTCCGGCCGGGCGTTCCGCATCTACGCGATCACGTTCCGCGGCATGACCGACGTCGAGCGCGGCTTCACCGATTACTTCGCCGCGCGCCGCATCCCGGTGCAGATCACGTGGCGCGACCTGAACCGCGATCCCACGCGCATGCCCGGCTTCCTCGAGGAGATCCGTCGCACGCGCCCCGACCTCGTGTACACGTGGGGCACCTCGGTGACGCTGGGCGTGGTCGGCACCTACGACGGCTACGATCCCCAGACGCACATCACCGACACGCCCGTCGTCTTCACGCTGGTGGCCGCGCCGGTGCTCGCGAAGATCGTCCCCGACCTCAAGAGCTCGCGGCGCAACGTGACCGGCGTCTACCACGTCGCGCCGACCGAGGCCCAGATCCGCGCGATGGCCTCGTACCGGCCGTTCAAGTCGATCGGCATCCTCTACACGCCCACGGAGCAGAACTCGGTGGTGGTGGTCGACGAGGTGCGCGACGTGGCCAGGCGCCTCGGCTTCCAGGTCGTCGCGAAGCCCCTGAAGCTCAACGCGCAGAAGCAGGTGACCGCCGAAGGCGCGCCGGAGATGATCCACGAGCTCAAGCAGCAGAAGGTCGACTGGCTCTACCTGCCGCCCGACTCGTTCCTCGGCACCCAGGCCGAGAAGATCATCATCCCCGCGGCCATGGCCGAGCACCTGCCGACGTTCGCCTCGACCGAGCAGCTGATGGACACGGGCGCGCTCACCGGGCTCATCAGCCACTACTACGCGATCGGCCAGTTCACCGCGTACAAGGCCGAGCAGGTCCTCGTGAACAAGGTGCCGCCCGCGCGCATCCCGATCGAGACCCTCACGCGCTTCACGCTGCAGGTGCGCATGGACGTCGCCGAGCAGCTGAAGATGCCGCCGCCGCTCGCGATGTTCAACTACGCCGAGCTGGTGAATCCCAAGGCGAAGGCGAGCGCGCTCGCCGCGAATGCGGGTGCCGCCGTGAGCGGGGCGAGCGGCACGGTCGCCGCGGCGAACGCTCCGGCCACGACGCCGCGCTAGCGCCTCACGCGCTCTTCTTGAGCCGCTCGCCGAAGCGCTTGCGGAACTTCGCGACCTTCGGGTCGATGACGTAGGTGCAGTACGGATTGCGGCCACCCACGCGCTCGTAGTACTCCTGGTGGTAGTCCTCGGCGGGGTAGAACGGCGCGGCGGGCGCGATCTCGGTCACGATGGGATCGGCGAACACGTGCTCGTCCTGCAGGCGCGCCACGAGCGCGCGCGCCGTGCGCTCCTGCTCGGGCGAGTGGAAGAAGATGGCCGAGCGGTACTGGCTGCCCACGTCGTTGCCCTGGCGGTCCTTCGTGGTCGGGTCGTGGATCGCGAAGAACACCTCGAGCAGGTCCCCGTAGCTCAGCACGGCGGGGTCGAAGGCGATGCGCACGACTTCCGCGTGGCCCGTGTCGCCCCCACATACATCCTCGTACGAGGGGTTCGGCGTGCGCCCGCCCATGTAGCCCGATTCGACCGCCGCCACGCCCTCGAGCTGGTCGTACACCGCCTCGAGGCACCAGAAGCAGCCGCCGGCCAAAGTCGCAATCTCTTGTGTCATCGACGGATCCAAACCACTATTGGCAGTGTCAAGTATTTAGGATCAAACTGGAGGTCGTGCAGTTGCGGCTAAGTTCGAGCCGACAACTCCAACCGGGAATTTCGAGAGCCTAGAGATCATGGCACAGACCGTTCGTCCCTCGCGCCGCCCGCGCACCGCCGAGACCCTGCCCGCGCAGGAGATCTCCCGCGAAGTCCTGCTCGAGAAGTACGCGAAGGGCGGCGAGTCCTCCCTCGCCGAGGTGCGCGCGCGCGTGGCGCGGGCGCTCGCCTCCGTCGAGCCCGAGGCGCGGCGCGCCCATTGGGAGCAGCGCTTCGTCGAGGCGCAGGAGCACGGCTTCATTCCCGCGGGCCGCATCAACTCGGCGGCCGGCACGTCGCTCACGGCGACCCTCATCAACTGCTTCGTGCAGCCGGTGGGCGATTCGATCACCGAGATCGTCGACGGCAAGCCGGGCATCTACACCGCGCTCGCGGAAGCGGCCGAGACGATGCGGCGCGGCGGCGGCGTGGGCTACGACTTCTCCTCGATCCGCCCCGAGGGCGCGTACGTGCGCGGCACGCATTCGCGCGCGAGCGGGCCGGTCTCGTACATGCGCGTGTTCGACCAGTCGTGCGAGACGGTCGAGTCGGCGGGCAGCCGGCGCGGCGCGCAGATGGGCGTGCTGCGCTGCGACCATCCCGACATCGAGCGCTTCATCCACGCGAAGGACTCGGGATCGCTCACGAACTTCAACATCTCGGTGGGCGTGACTGATGCGTTCATGCGCGCGGTCGCGGCGGGCGAAGCGGTGGAGCTCGTGCACAAGGCCGAGCCCTCGCCCGACGTGAAGGAATCGGGCGCGTACCAGCGCGGCGACGGGCTCTGGGTCTATCGCAAGATCCCGGCGCGCGAGCTGTGGGACCAGATCATGCGCTCGACCTACGACCATGCGGAGCCGGGCGTGCTCTTCCTCGATCGCGTGAACCGCGAGAACAACCTCTACTACTGCGAGACGCTCGAGGCTAGCAATCCGTGCGCCGAGGAATTCCTGCCCTCCTACGGCTGCTGCTGCCTGGGCTCGGTGGACCTCACGCGCTTTGTGGTCGATCCGTTCGGCAAGAACGCGCGCTTCGACTTCGACAGTTTCGCGACCGTCGTCGCCGCGGCCGTGCGCATGCTCGACAACGTGCTCACCGTCACGCCCTGGCCGCTCGCGCAGCAGGACGCGGAGTCGAAGGCGAAGCGGCGCGTGGGCCTCGGCTTCACGGGCCTGGGCGATGCGCTGCTCATGCTGAAGCTGCGCTACGACACCGAGCAGGCGCGCGCGATGGCCGCGCGCATCATGGAGTTCCTGCGCGACCGCTCGTATCTCGCCTCGGTGGAGCTCGCGCGCGAGCGCGGCGCGTTCCCGATGTTCAACGCCGACCTCTATCTGTCCGGCGGCAACTTCGCCTCGCGCCTGCCCGCCGAGATCAAGGACGCGGTCCGCCGCCACGGCATCAGGAACTCGCACCTGCTCGCGATCGCGCCGACCGGCACCATCAGCCTCGCCTTCGCCGACAACGCCTCCAACGGCATCGAGCCCGCGTTCTCGTGGACGTACACGCGCAAGAAGCGCATGGCCGACGGCACGCACAAGGAGTTCCGCGTCGAGGATCACGCGTGGCGCCTGTACCGCCACATGTTCGGCGAGGACGCGAAGCTGCCGGATTATTTCGTGACCGCGCTCGACATCTCCGCCGACGCGCACGAGGCGATGGTCGCGGCGGTCGCGCCGTTCGTCGACACCAGCATCTCGAAGACCGTGAACGTGGCCGAGGACTATCCGTACACGGACTTCGAGGACCTCTACATGAAGGCGTGGAAGTCCGGGCTCAAGGGACTCGCCACCTACCGGCCGAACACGGTGCTCGGTGCCGTGCTCACGCCCGATTCGGCGAAGCCCGCGGTGAAGGAGCCGGCGGCCGGCGCGAGCGGCAACGGCGACGAGGCGAACCGGCGCATCACGATCAAGGCGCTGCCGCAGCCCGTGCTCACGAGCCTGCGCTGGCCGGGGCGCCCCGAGCTTCCCGAAGGCAACCTCGCGTGGACGTACATGATCGATTCGCCCTCGGGCCGCTTCGCGCTCTTCGTGGGCCAGGTCGACGAGGGCGGGCGCTCGTTCCCGTTCGAGGTGTGGATCAACGGCGCCGAGCAGCCGCGCGGGCTCGGCGCGGTCGCCAAGACGCTCTCGATGGACATGCGCGCCGACGACCGCGCGTGGCTCAAGATGAAGCTCGACGTGCTGGCGAGCACCGTGGGCGACGACTCGTTCGACATGCGCTTCCCGCCCCACGGCGAGATGCGCCGCGTGCCGGGCGTGGTCTCCGCCGTCGCGCAGGTCGTGCGCTGGCGCTGCGAGCAGTTGCGCGCGTTCGAAGCGGAGGGCGCCACACCCGTGCTCGACCACATGTTCAGCGTGGAGGAGCCGCGCACGGGCACCGAGGGCACGCTCTCGTGGACGGTCGACATCGCGAACCCGTCCTCCGGCGACGAGTTCGTCCTCGGCCTGAAGGAGATCCTGCTTCCCGACGGCACCACGCGCCCGTACTCGATGTGGCTCTCGGGCCACTATCCGCGCGCGCTCGATGGACTCACGCGCATCCTCTCGCTCGACATGCGCGTGGTCGACCCCGCGTGGATCGGCATGAAGCTGAGGAAGCTCCTCGACTACTCGGAGCCCTTCGGCGACTTCATGGCGTTCGTGCCCGGCGAGCGCCGGCAGCAGAACTGGCCCTCGACCGTGGCCTACGTCGCGCGCCTCGTGATCCACCGCTACGCGATGCTCGGGGTGCTCGACGAGCGCGGCTATCCCACGCGCGAGATGGGCATCCTCGAGGCGCCGCGCGCGGGCGAGGAGCCCGCGGTGATGAAGGGCGCGCGCTGCCGCGAGTGCGGCAACTTCACCGTCATCCGCAAGGACGGCTGCGATTTCTGCAGCGCGTGCGGTTGGGTCGGGGCTTGCGGGTAGGCGAGCCGGTGCGCTACTTGAGCAGGTGCTCGTAGTTCGCGCCCATGACCTCGCCGATCGGCGTGCCGGCGCGTAGAGCCTCGGCCATCGCGGCTTCCTTCGCGGCGATGAGCTCCGCGGATTCGAGAACGCGGGCAATGTGCTCGGGGCGGATGAAGATCACCGCGCTGCCGTCGGCGATCACGTAGTCGTCCGGACGCACCTCGACGTCGCCCACGTGGACCGGCACGTGCGTGCCGAGCTCGACGATGCGGCCGCGCGCGGTGCGCGAGGTGCACATGCGCGCGTAGATCGGAAAGTCGTACGAGCGCGCCTCGTCGATGTCGCGCACCGGCCCGTCCGCGATCACGCCCGCCACCCCGCGCAGCTTCGCGCCGAGCGTGAGGATGCCGCCCCAGCTTCCCGCCTCGATGCCGCTCCTCTGCTCGACCACGATCACGTTGCCGGGACCCGCCGCTTCGACGGCTGCCGTCCCGAGATGGCGCACCGGCCCGGGCGGCGGCGTTCCGACGCCGAGCTTCACGGTGACGGCGCGACCGGCGATGCGCCGAGGCGCGGACAGTTGCGCGAGGCCGGTCACGACGCCGGCGAGCTTCAGCTTGTCGAGCGCGTCGGAGACCGCGCAACAGTCGAGGCGCGTGAGGCGCTCCAGTTTCTCGTCGTTCACGGCCTAATCGATCTCCGGGTGCGAGTCATTCTGCGCGGTCTCGACGCGCGTCACTGCATGGCTGCAGCGCCGGAACGAACTCTACCCGTTGCGCGCTCGAAGCGGTTGGTGACCGGCGCCCCTCAGCGCGATCGACGCTGCGATTTCCTGCGGGGTGTGGGATGCGGTTGCGCGATCGAGGAAGGATCGCTCGCGGGAAAGCTCTCCTCGTCGGCCTCGTCGATGAGCCATTCCTCGTGCGCATCTTGCCTCGGGGCGGGCGCCGGGAGCGCGGCGTCCTGGGTCTTCGGCGGCTCTCGGCCGCGTCCGCTGCTTTCCATGATCATGGTCACCGGCGCAGTCGAAAGCGCGCGCCAAGCGGGTTTGACGCGACGCAGGCGCTCGAATTCACCGCGCGCGGCACCACTCGTCATCCGGCCTCGCGCGTCGCGCGACCGGCGTGCGTCGACATGAATGGCGGCCGGCGCTCGCAGGGCTCCGGAGCGCGCTAGTCGCGCTCGGGCTTCACCAGCGGCACGAAGCGGTGGTAGATCGGCG